>JBIOHG010000021.1:0-59800 GCA_044448765.1 Sphingobacteriales bacterium
AACTATCGCAACCCATAGCTCTATCGAAAATTGATAGTAACGCTCGCTTCGTATTCTTAAAGTGCCCAAAATAATAACGACAAGTATTAAAAGGATAAAAAGCCGCCTGGCCGTTTTATTACCCACCAGGTCGCCGGCAAATAAATTAGTTATTCCGAGTGTAGGATTTAGCAATGACGCGCTGATCGATATAAAGAAAAACGACAAAACGGTCTGAACGGCCATTGCATTAACACTGGAGAGTTCATAAAAGAATGACGCCCTGTACAGATATCCAATGATGGCTATAGAAGAAAGAATAGTAACGATATGAAATAGATATTGAGCTACTATATCGAGCACTCGTTTTTTCGCCGTGAGCATTAAAAAGCCCACCCCCATAAACAAAAAACACATATCTGAATTAACTGACATGCGCCCTGGAAAAGGATACATTTTATATGCCGCCTTGCTTTCTCTTACGAATAATTGATCCAGCCTGGCGTTAAAATTGAAGATATATTCAATAGAAGTAACTAAAGCAATGAGCGTTACCAGTGACGATAAGATGTAAAAAAGCGGGGTATATTTATGGCTATTATATTGTGTAGTTAATAAAGCGCCGCCTGATAATACAAAGCATAAAGCGGTATTAAATTTCATCGCTTCAAAGGCAGGAAGAACTGTTTGAAGCGCTGAGATATTTAGGGTCCAACCCATT
The DNA here is from genome assembly GCA_044448765.1 of Sphingobacteriales bacterium. Classification (GTDB taxonomy): domain Bacteria; phylum Bacteroidota; class Bacteroidia; order Sphingobacteriales; family Sphingobacteriaceae; genus Mucilaginibacter. The sequence continues at coordinate 701 of JBIOHG010000021.1, forward strand.
AATACAATAATGCTCAAAGCTATCGCGATGAGGCTTATTATTATGATAGTTCTATTTTTCTGCGGATGGTCCATTCAAAATAGATTTGTAATAAGATTATAATTATAGCCAGGGGAAGCTATGCATCAGTACGCTGTAGGTATCAATAAAGTTAATATTAAATCATCATAAAATATAAAAGCGGCTTTAAAAGAAAATAATAAGCTTCCGAATAGAAATAATAACTACTTCTCCCCGCCCAAAAAACCGAAGTGCTTATTAGGCAATTTTCAGAAAGGAGAAACTTATGTTAGGACTTACTATTTACGTGATTAACTTTATGTTCAATATCTTCATAAAGCCTACTACCAATATAATTTAAGATGAATTTCCTATCCTTTTCGTTTAGTTGGTGGTCATACGACCAATATTTATGAAATATATTTTCGCTTTCAAATCCATACCTATAAACGTCGAATATAATCTGAAGATTACCGTTTGATTGGTAACCACTATACATGTCATGTTTAAAGCCGCTAAGCGTAAATTGAATAGATAAATTATTAAGATTTTGCCTTTCCGATCTTAATATTGAAAGAGAAGAATCTTTAAATTGCTTATAATCATTTCCATAATGTGCACTACCATTCATTGTAAATGAATAGTTAATATTATCATAAAACTCTTTGAATTTTTCAAGATAGTTAGTTAACTCATCTAAAAATGGGTGAATTGACTTTTGCAGAAGTATTTGCAGTAATTCCGAGCTTTTTTTCTTCGACTCCTCTTTTTTGTTTATTTTTTTTGACAAGACTGCAATTTTTTTGTCCAAATCATCCGGTTCCTCAATATCCTCTCCTTTGGCGGCTTTTATAATCAAATCCAAACTCCAAAGCAATTGTTCGCCTATGTAGTTTATAAATGCGGCAGTATCACCTACATCAGCCTTATTCAAAGCGGTTAAATAATTTTTCTTATCACTACTTTTTATAACTATCAATGGGAGATTATTTTTGAGCAAAACATAATTCATTAACAGTCTCGACACGCGACCGTTACCGTCATCAAAGGGGTGTATGCGAACGAAGTTGTAATGCAGCATTGCTGCTGCTAGCAATGGATGTTCTTTGCTATTATTATACCATGTAATTAGTTCTTGCATTTTTGCAGGGGTTTCCTGCGGCAATGCATAATGGAATATTTCGCCATTTGATAATCTTACTGAATTTGGTAAAGATTTATATTGACCCGGAATAATTTCTTTACTTGTTTTTTGCCCGCCGGGCGTTTCTGCCTCTTTCCAAAACGGCTTTACCAACAATCGGGTATTTAATTGTCGCACAAATTGCTCGGTAAGAGGCCTTTCTATATCAGCAGCTTCTTCTTGTATCATGCGCAACGCCACATCGTGAGCTTCCATTTCATCATACTCGCGCTTGTCATGGTCACCTGTTGTTTTATCAAAAATTAACAACAGCTCTGTTTCGCCGTAGGTAAGTGTATTACCTTCCAGGTGGTTAGAATTATAATTAAATTCAAGCCTGAATTTTTTGTCTAACCGTTGCTGATCTTCAGGTTTAAGAGGCTGTAGTTTTTGCAAAACTTTTACCTGTTGATCTATTTGGGCTATTGTTTCAGCAAGTGCTGGCATCTTCTATTTTTTTATGCAATTTACTGAATTATCTTTTTCCGCCTAAAAAACCCTGCAGGGCATGTTGCGTAAATTCCGATAACACCAGTTCGCCGCTAATGGCGGCACGTTCTGTAAGCAGTTCATCCCAGTTTTCTGTGCCTTCCCATAATATTTGTTTTAAACCGCTTAGGGCATCCGGATGGTATGAAGCCAGCTTAGTTGCCAGTGCATCTAATGCCTCATCCATGCTTTTGATGTCAGGATAAACCTCATTATAAAGTCCTTTTTCTTTAGCCCAGGCCGCCGTTTGGAAATCGACTGCCCGGATAGTTAATTGCGAAAAAGCGGGCAGCCCAATTTTACGGATCACGGCAGGCGATATCACAAACGGGCCGATACCTATAGCCAGTTCGCTTAATTTAATGGATGCAGCTTCGGTTGCCAGGCAATAATCTGCCGCTGCTGCCAGCCCTACTCCCCCGCCTACTGACTTGCCTTGTATCCTGGCGATAATTATTTTGGATGATTTACGGCAGGCATTGATAACTTTTGCAAAACCTGAGAAAAACTCAGCCCCTGCCTCTTTATCCTTTATCTGTAATAGTTCGTCAAAACTGGCGCCGGCGCAAAAGGTGCGGTCGCCTTCACTTTTAAGTATTATAACATGCACCAACCGACTTTTACCGGCTTCATTTATTTCGGATGTCAGTTTATCCAAAAGCTTCGCGGGCAGTGAGTTTTGTGCAGGATGAAAAAAGGAAATAGTAGCAATGCCATCAGCAATATTGGTAGTGACATTACCATCGGGTGTTTCAGGCATGACCTAATTGGATATGGTGAATATGCTGACAATATCGACAGATTTTTTTATAACACAGTCAACAGGTACTGATATAATTATCTTTTTTTATGCCTTGTTTATACGCAATTGGCATCTTTGAGATTAATACAGAATTGTTACCAGTTTTTATTTTTAATATTAATAAAGTTTCTATATTATTGTACTAATATAAAAAATTAACCTAAGGATAAACCATTGAAAGTTTTAGTTATAGAGGATAACCCCGACATTAAAGAAGTACTGGATTATATTTTGAATGATGAAGGGCATGATGTGATTGCCTGCTCTGACGGTTCTTCATTGACTAATCTTGACCAGCTAAAACCTGATATTATTTTGATATACGAGGTTTTAGGGGGCGCTCGCGGAAGCGCTCTCATCAAAAATCTCAAAGCAGACCAGGATAAAAGCCCGATTCCCGTTGTATTAATATCAGCAATGCCAAACCTGCAGGATATTGCAGCCAAATGCGGCGCTGATGCTTTCCTCGAAAAGCCTTTCAATATTGATAACCTGACCGATATTATCAAAAGACTTTCATAAAAAGCTCGTTATATTGTTTGGATAGTTATTTTTATAAAGAAAATACGCTAACAAATAACCATGCCCGACCTGGAAATCGCCCGTCAAATTGCACTTGCGCAACCCGAAGCAGAAGAGTTTGATCATTTTGGCAGGCCGGCATTCCGCATCAAAAAGAAAACCGTATTTGCGACGTTGTGGCCCGTTGAAAACAGGATGATGGTCAAGTTTTCGCTGATAGATTAATCCGTTTTCAACTCTTTTGATCCAACCATTTTCTACCCGGTACCCAATAAGTGGGGCCTTAAAGGCGCTACATTTGTCGAGTTGGCTAAAGTAAGGCCGGATATGCTGGAAGATGCCATCCATACCGCCTGGGAAACGGCAAATTTTAAGTGATTAGTTGACTGAGTTGGATTAAGTTGACTAAGTTTGATGATATGAAATATACATCAGTCTTTGTCTTGTTACTTTTAAATTGCGCTGCATTTGCGCAAAAAAGCATTTACAATGTGCTGTCATTCGGCGCTAAGGCCGACGGCAATGCCTCTGATACCAAAGCCATTAACCGGGCTATTGATTCGGCAGCCGCTGAGGGCGGTGGCCAGGTATATTTCCCCGCCGGTAATTATTTATCCGGTTCTATCCATTTGAAAAGCAATATTTCGCTTTATCTCGAACAGGGTGCGACTTTAATTGCCACGGACCAATATCCCGCATCCGAATACGATGCAGCCGAACAAACCGTGAACACTACCTACCAGGATTACGGGCATAGCCATTTTCACGACGCTTTTATCTGGGGCGAAAACCTGCACGATGTTTCTATCCTTGGTCCGGGCATGATATGGGGCAAGGGTCTGCTCCGCGATTATAAGAAGGATAGTCCTGTCGCCAATAAAAGCCTCGTTTTGTACAAATGCCGCAATGTGATCATTAAGGATGTGACCTTTAAACACGCCGGGTGGTTTGCCATACTCGCTACGGGGGTTGATAACCTCACCATCGATAATGTAAAAATGGACACCAACCGTGATGGTATGGACATTGATTGCTGCCGCAACGTACATATATCCAATTGCAGCGTCAATTCGCCCTGGGACGATGGTATTTGTTTAAAAAGTTCCTTTGCGCTGGGCTTTGCCAGGGCTACAGAGAATGTTACCATCACTAACTGCCAGGTGAGCGGCTATGATGAAGGCTCGTTCCTGGCAGGCACTTATACCACAACCGACAGCAATGCCTACCGCACCGGGCGTATTAAGTTTGGTACCGAATCAAACGGCGGCTTTATCAATATCGCTATCAGTAACTGCACATTCGATCATTGCCAGGGCCTTGCGCTGGAAACCGAGGACGGCGCTTTGCTGCAGGACGTGACCATCAGCAATATTACGATGCGGAACATTGTCTCTGCCCCTATCTTTCTTCGCCTGGGCGCACGTATGCGCGGCCCGCAAGGCACACCCGTTGGCGAATTGCGCCGCGTTTCTATCAGTAATGTGCGCGTGTATAATTCGAACCCGAAGTATGCCTGTATTATCAGCGGCATACCCGGTCATGCTATACAGGACCTGGAATTAAACAATATCCGCATATACTTTACGGGCGGCGGCACAGCCGAACAAGCCAAAAAAGAGGTACCCGAAAACGAAAAGAATTACCCTGAGCCGTCCATGTTTGGCAGTATGCCGGCTTATGGTTTTTACATCCGCCATGTGGACGGGCTTAAATTGCGCGATGTTGAAGTTAGTTATCTAAACGCTGACGCACGGTCTGCTTTTATCTTTGATGATGTGAAAGGTTTGGATATACACAATGTAAAGGGGCAGGTTGAGAAGGGTGTGGAGGAATTACAGAGGATTAACACCAATTAATTACAGGCTCACCGAAGCTTAATTTTCGAAATAACGATAAAGTTATACGATCCGTAGACGCCTGTATCGCGCTTCCAGGTTAGCGTAACATTAACCGGAAATTTAGTGGCATTGCTTATTCCAAAATCAGGCAATGTGCCACTATACAGGTAATGATCCGGTGCGTTTTTGGATGTATCGTCGTCAATATGAACGATCATTCCGCCACAATCTGGCTCGGGGCACATCCTCATATTATAGCCTACTAACTCACCTGCATTAGTTCGATAACCAATTAATGGAGTTACATGATTTTTCTTACACGATATACATAGCAGTACTATGCAGAAAAAGGCCATGATCGGTTTCATACTATAGTTACGATGAAAGCAGGCAAAACGATACATATAACAACATTAATTACATGATAATCAAACTTATTTATAAACCCTTGCCATCGCTCTTACAGGAAAACTAATATACTACATTACAATATTAGGGTGTCATTATAAGGCACTCGAAACATGTGGGCAAAGGCCTCTGCGCTCACCCTTCGAGTCCCTCAGGGTGACACCCTTTTTTATTTTACGATTTGCCCTAAAACTTCCTCTCTCAAATACTTGCTAACCGGCACCTGGTAACTTTGCACATGCAGCGTATTGCCTTCAATAGTATTGATCTTGTCGATAGCTACCACGTAGGATTTATGCGTTTGAATAAACTGCTTTGTGGGTAGTTTTTCAAGCAGCGATTTGATTGTGGTGTGGGTTACTATCTTTTTGCTATCGGTATAAATAGCCACATAGTTTTCCATGCCTTCAATAAACAGTATCTCGCTAAAGGTTATCTTTTCCAGTTTGCCTGCGGCTTTTACAAAAATATAAGGCGCTATGCTTTCAGGCTGTTCTTTTAGTGCGAAATAATCCCTTGCTTTCCACGCTGCTTTCAGGAAACGTTCATAAGGGATCGGCTTCAACAAATAATCCATCACATCCAGTTCAAAGCCATCAATGGCGTATTGCTGGTAAGCCGTAGTAAATATCACCTTGGGCGGATTGCGAATAGCGCGCAAAAATTCGACCCCGGTAATATGCGGCATCTGGATATCCAGGAAAAGCAGGTCCACAGGCTGTTTTTGCAGCATATCGCTTAGTTGCATGGCATCTTCGCACGAGCCTTTCAGATCAAAAAAGTCTATCTTTTCAATATACCCCTGCAAACCCTTCCGGGCAAAAGGCTCATCGTCCGTAATGATACAGCTTATCTTAGTGCTCATATTGAATCTTAAGTTCAGCTAAAAAGGTATCGTCCTTTTTTTCAAGATTTAACGAGTGTTTGCCCGGGTAAAGCAGGTTCAGCCTACGTTTCAAATTCTCTAAACCTATGCCACCTTCTTTTGCCGTCGATTGCTTTGTTACGGGTACGGAATTTTGGACTTTAAACTCAATATTACCATCCTCCACCCTTGCTTCTATTTCCATCTGGTAATCACCTCCCACAAACTTAAAAGCATTCTCCACCAGGGGTAGAAACAACAATGGATAAACCATTTGCCCGTTCAGTTTTTTATCAAAATCAACTTTCAGGTTCAGTTTATCGGTGCTGCGTATCTTTTGCAAGTCGATGAAGGTTTGCAGGTATTCCACCTCCTGCTTTACGGGTACCTGCGCTTGCTGGTCGTACAATTGGTAACGCAATAATTCCGAAAACTTTTCAATACTCCGCTTCGCGCCGTCATGATCCTCATCCATCTGGAAATAAATGGTATTCAATGCATTGAACAGAAAATGCGGATGATATTGCGCCTTCAAAAATTTCAATTCGGTTTCCAAATGTTCATTGGTTAGTTTTTCCAGCTGAACCTTATTTTCAACATAAGCCTTGAGCCAGATGCTGGTACGGGCTATACCGTAATATACGATAGCATACAACGTAGGTATCATGCTGATGTCAACCAAATCGGCGGACGATATCCACCAGGGCTGCCAATCCGAATGCAGCAACATGTCCATGGGCACAAAAATGATATTCACCAGGACAAGATTCAAGCCTACCAATATTGAAAGCTCCCGCGCCAACCCCTGGTAGTTCAATTGTACCGGCCAGCGTTTATCATAATGCCTGAACAGGCTCCTGAAAAGCCAGACCGCAATATAACCAACTAATATAGTGCAGGCAATCTCTACTGCATTGATGTAGAACCGTCTTTCCCAAAAATGCTGGTTAACATCCGTATCGTGCAGCAGCCTGATGGTGAAGTACACCAGCAGGCCGTACACGGCGGGGAATATGTATTTTTTGAAGAATTTCATTTCGATCAAATTGTCAATTGCGAGGCGCATGGCGGTCATAAATTGTTTCGCCTTGCGCAAGGCGCCTTGCGCCGTGCTAATTTACGCAGAAAGCACGACCATTTCAGGCTTCTCAGCAACAGGTTCGGTTGCAATCTTTTTCACCTGGTTTTTTGGCTTCATGCCGAATAGGAAACGCATCACGTCATACGGTTGGATGAATAAATGATAGATGAGCACCGAGATAAAGAACGTCGCACATACGGTAAAGATATACTTCATCAGGATAGTTTCCTGTGCCTGCACTACGTAATAAGTGAGTACCACAATAACCGTTTGATGCAGGATGTAGAACGGGTAAACCGCCTGGTTCAGGTAGTTCAGTACTTTGTGCTTATAATTCAGATAATGCTTGCCATAGCCTACCAATGCCAGCACCCAGCCCCAGCCTATCATGGCGCGGATACCCCTGAAAGCTGCGTAAAAGAATTCGCCTTGAAAGTGCCAATTGACATTATCTGGTTCTATTTTGTTCCAGCGCATATAATTCATTACTAACAGGCTCGTAAAACCGATCATCAAGGCAAAGCGCCTGTTACGCTCCAGGCTATCCATCAATTTGGGCTGAAGAATGCAAACAAAACCAGCCAGTACAAACAACAGCCAGTAAACTAAGTAGCAACCGTCGTGTACCAGGTCGTTGGTTTCGGGCAGTTTCCAGGCCAGCAAGGCATACCATACGATGCCAGGAACAGTCAGCAGGTAAACCCATTTCCCTTTAGCCAAAACACTAAGCTTTATCCTGAATCCTTCGCTTTTTGGCGATACTAACCAGGCAAATACCGGTGCGAATAGCAGGTCGTAGATAAAAAGGTAAAAGATGAACCACAGGTGGTGCCAGCTAAAACTGCCTTTTGGATAAGGCACAAACTTGAATACACTGGGGTAAAAATCCCAGAAATTACCTTTGAAGCCCTGTGTCAGGCGTTCCATATAGATCTGAGGCGGAACGATAATGAACATACCCACTAAAAGCGGGATAAAAAGCCGGCGGAAGCGCAGGCCCACAAAGCTAAGGCCGGAGCGATGCTGCATCATGTAATAACTCACCGTGCCCGATATAAAAAAAAGCAGCGGCATACGCACCTGGTGCATAAAAAAAACAACCTCCATCATCAGGTCGCTGGTTTCCTTGTTTTTGATATGCCACCAGTCGCCCTGGTCATAAGGCATGGCAGAGTGAAAGAATAATATACCCAGTATAGACAGTATCCTCAGCCAATCCAGGTATGTTTGTCGTTGTGTGGTTTCCATTGTTGTCGATTTTTACCTAAAGAAACCGCTATTACACAGGCTGATAAAACATTTTTGACCACCGGGCAGCTTTTGTTGACCAATGGATAATGCCCTGTTTATCACTGTAAAAAAACCGAACAATTAAATCTATTCTCCGTACACACTACTGATAAATAATATCAACTTTGCAAATTATTACTAATACACACATCTTATGCTGAAAACCATCACATTGATTTGTATGCTTTCGGTCTTCACAAGCATTAAATCTAATACGGTTAAACCGGATAAGGACAAGGAAGTTACGGTAGCGGAAGCTGCGTCCATAAGCATATCACCAACTAACCCGCTTATCGAAAAAGATCAGTACGGGCAATACCTCAATTTTGATATCCTGGTTAAAAATACCGGTACGCATACGTTGTATTTGGCTACTATAGAAGCCTCGGTAATGGATGCCTCGGTTAAACCGGTATTCAGGCAATCCATCAATGTTAATGGCCAGGCCGCCGGTATCAAATCCGTCGGTAATACCTTACTGAGGCCCGGCGAGACCATCAGTATTTTTAATCCGTTTTTTACTTATGCTCCGGATGTAAAAATTACATTTTTGCAATATCAGTTCTTCTTTGATTATGCCGATTCGCCACAGCAAAGAGAAAATAATAAAAAACGCTTGCCTGTAGATTTCGATGTATCGATCAAAAAGATCATTACACCACGGGCTTACACACCAAAAACCGCTTTCAATTTGCCCCTTAAAGGAAAAGTTACCGTTGTGGACGGCCATAACTTAAGCAGCGGCGCCGCAAGTATGATCGGCAGGGCCGACAAAGGCATTATCCTAAAATCAGACCGCTATGCTTTTGACTTTGCCAGCGTTGACGAGAACGGCAATATGTATAAAACCGATCCCTTTAAAAAAGAAAATTGGTTTGTTTTTGGCAAGCCTGTTTATGCACCAGCCGGAGGTATCGTAGTGGATATGCAAAACTCTATCCCCGACAATGAGTTTAGCGGCAAAGTAGTAAAGTCACCGCGGATAGCGCCCGATGCCGACCCCGACCACCTGGGCAACTACATCATCATCGACCACGGGAATGGCGACTTCAGCATGTTGCAGCATTTGGAGCAGGGCAGCATAATGGTGCGTACCGGGCAATTGATACAAGGCGGGCAGCAAATTGCAAAAATTGGATTCTCCGGAAATATTACATTCCCGCATTTGCATTACCGGGTAATGAACGGTCAAAAGGCATTAAGTTCTTGGGGCGTACCCTCTTATTTTGATAATTACAAATTGTACAAGGGCAGCACGTTTATCCTGGTAAAAAAGGGCCGTGTTGACGGCGGGGATATTGTAGAATCGGCGCAATAAAAAACCCCGGCGCACTTACGTAACTTTTCTTTAAATTTAGTCGTCCAATTTTAAATATTGAACCGCTAAATCTTAAAGCGTATGAAAATCAAATACTTGCTGTGGGCTGTATTCGGCCTGTTTGCCCTCGGGGTAGGTTTTTACCCCTTGATCTATTACGTGGTTGATATGCATGGCAAAGGCCTGTGGGCAGGCAAAACGCCCGAACTACTGGCCAACCAGGTATGGCACACCGCATTTTATATACACATCACGTTCGGCGGTATTGCCTTGCTGACGGGGTGGACACAATTTAGCCCTAATATCCGCAACAGGCACCTCAATTTGCACCGCACACTGGGTAAGGTCTATGTGTTCTCAGTAATGCTCAGCAGCCTCGCAGGCTTTTACATCGCCATGTTTGCTTCAGGCGGTATCACCAGCATGCTTGGTTTTGGCTTCCTGGCATTGTCATGGTTCTTCACCGTCGTTAAAGCGTACTCCGCTATACTAAAAAAGCAGTTCAAACAGCACGAGAATTGGATGATACGCAACTACGCGCTCACTTTTGCTGCGGTAACCCTGCGTATTTACCTGCCTGTTTCGCAGGCCGGCCTGCATATTGAATTTTTAACGGCTTACCGCGTTATATCATGGTTATGCTGGGTGCCCAACCTCATTATTGCGCAACTCATCATCAATAAAAGGGCGCTGATACCAGTTTATGCTGTTATCAAACAGGCGTCGGACAGTAAGTGAGTGTTTGGGTCTGCGGTGATGCTGCTCCTATAAAACCATGTCATTTCAACGAGGTACGAGGAGAAACCTTATACACCAGTACGGTAATCCGCTATGCAGGTAGTATAAGGTTTCTCCTCGCCCCACTTCTTATCCCGAGCTGCTCGTTCGAAATGACATAGTTTGTTAGATTTTTTTTGGCTTTCTGACTTGCGGACTTCCGGACTATTTTTCCGTACCTTACCCCTGCCTTTAACCCCCACCATGAGAAAATTAGCCGTTACCCTCCTGTTAGCCGTTCTGTGCCTGAATTGCTTTGCACAGCAAAAAACCATTGACAGCCTTAAAAAGCTCATCGCTGCCGCCAAAGACGACACCAGCCGGGTACTGGCAATGGGACCGCTTCAGCTATTTTATAACAACTCAAAACCCGATAGCGCTTTAGCTATAGCGAATGAAATGTTACGTATCTCAAAAGCGGTGCAATACAAAAAGGGCGAGGCGATAAGCCTGAATTGTTTAGGCAATGTATATAGCACAACCGGCAATTATTCAAAAGCATTAGCCTACTATCTATCAGCGTTGAAACTCGGCGAACAAATGAACGACCGCCAGAGAATAGCAGGAACGTTAGGGAACATGGGGCTTGTTTATGCTTATGAAAACGATTACAGGAAAGCGGTTACCTATTTCCTGCAAAGCCTGGCAGCAGGCAAAAACGCACACTACAAAAGAGTAATTGTAGTAGAGACGGGGAATGCCGGTGATGCCTACGAGAAACTGAACATGCTTGATTCGGCGCTATGGTACACCCGCTTGGATATGCCACTTGCCCTTGATTATAAAGATCCTGATCTTATTGGCGGCGTTTACAACAACCTGGGAAATATCTATTCAAAAATGAAGCAGTTGGATACCGCGCTTTATTATTACCGCAAAGGCATGCCCCTCCTGAAACAAGCCGCTGATGATGACGCCTGGTGCGAAACTACTATCGGCATAGCCAAAGTATTCCAGCAAAAAGGGCGGCCGGATTCCGCTTTGTATTATGCCCGCCAGTCGATAGCCGGGGGGTGGCACGGTGGTTTCAAGGACAGGGTATTAGATGCAAGTACGTTTTTAACCGGATATTTTGAAAAACAGGGCCTGCTGGACAGCGCGTTCCGTTACCAGAAAGTTTTGATAGCGGCCAAGGACAGCCTGTTCAGCCAGGAAAAGACCAGGGAATTTCAAAACTTAAGCTTTGCCGACCGCCAGCGCCAGCAGGAAATACAGGAAGCGGAAATAGCCTATAAAACCAGCGTGCGCTATTACCTGCTGATAGGCGTAATTGTACTTTTCGTTGTGATGTCCATTATTTTCTGGCGGAACAACAGGCAGAACAAAAAAGCCAAAATACAAATACAAAATACACTTGATGAGCTGAAAACCACACAGGCACAATTGGTGCAATCGGCCAAGATGGCCTCGTTGGGTGAACTGACCGCCGGTATCGCCCATGAGATACAGAACCCGTTGAACTTCGTGAATAATTTTTCGGAAGTGAACCGTGAAATGTTAGAGGAATTGGAACAAGAGTTAGATAAAGGGGCAATCGGCGAAGCCAAAGCCATAGCAGCCGATATCAAGCAAAACGAAATAAAAATAAACCACCATGGCAAGCGAGCCGACTTCATCGTGAAAGGTATGCTGGAGCATAGCCGCACCAGTACCGGCGAAAAACAGGCCACTAATATCAATGTACTGGCGGAAGAGTTTCTGAAACTCTCCTATCACGGCCTGCGGGCGAAAGACAAAAGCTTCAACGCCGAACTGGTAACCAATTTCGACAACTCGATACCAAGGATGAATATCGTACAACAGGACATCGGCCGGGTACTGATCAATTTATTCGGCAATGCGTTTTACGCGGTGAATCAAAAGTCGAAAACTGCTGGGGCGGATTATAAGCCAACCGTCGAGGTAAGTACTACCCAGCAAAATGGCTCTATTATTATTTCGGTAAAGGACAATGGCACCGGCATTCCTGAAAACATTCGCGAGAAGATCATGCAACCGTACTTTACCACCAAACCTACGGGCGAGGGAACCGGGTTGGGTTTATCATTAAGCTATGATATTGTGGTGAAGGGGCATGGGGGAAAGATCAATGTAGAAAGTAAGGAGGGTGAAGGGTCGGAGTTTACGGTGATGCTGCCCTCAAATTAAAACCAATGTCATTGCGAACCACGGCAGGGACTGTGTACTGGGGCGGTGAAGCAACCTCTCGCCAGTGCATATTCGCCATGCATAGCTACGGGGTTGCTTCGCTGCGCAGGCTGCCCTTAGTCCGCTCGCAATGACATGGTTTGTTAATTTGTCTTAAAAAAATCGGACTAACAATTTTCGCCCCTTTTAGAATTTATACGTCAGTCCCGCGCCGAATATTTGTTTTACCTGTAGCACCGAGTGATTTCCTGTTACGCCATTTTCCGTTACCGGGATCATCGCGTTCGGGTCGTTGATCAGCTCTATGCCGAAATTCACAGTAACTACCTTATTTACCTTCATAAAAATATTACCTGCATAATCGGCGTAAATATTACCCGGATTTTTCAGGTAGTTCTCGTATAATTTCAGGATGTTTTCGAAAGCGATGTTTGGTGCGATATTAAACTTAAAGTAACCATCCAACGAAGCACCAAATTCAAAAAGATGATTTTCGCCAGGTGTTACCCCAAAGGCGCCCGCTTTAGCCAGCGAATCGTTCTGAACCATCGTAAATTTTGCGGCTACAGGTGAAAAGTTGATCCTGAAATTATCCGATCGCTTGTAAGCAAAGCCCGGACCAAAAGTAAGGTAAGCCGGTGCGAACGGGGCCGAGATCAGTGTCCTGGTATTATCTGCATTGTAATTATAACCATTGGTAAACTGGGTTTGGAAGTTGGCATAGAACGTGTATAGCCAGAACGGAGCAGCCTTATATCCCAGCAAACTGTTCAGGATAATGCGGTCGTCATTCTTGCGCCAGTCGGTACCGGCTTGTTTGCTCAGGCCGTAGCCTACAATTACCTTGTTGTCCCAGCTCCATTTGTCCTTTTTGTAATCAAAATCATAATCAAAAACCACGTTTGCAGCAAACGCGTTAGCACCGCCCGCCGCCCAGTGGGTAAATGAGCTTTCATTGATCAGGATTGTGTTTACGCCGTGTATTTTCCAAAGGGTGTCTTTTTTGGTTGTGTCCTTAGGGGCAGCCGGGGTTTGAGCAAATGCTGAAGATACTGCGGCTAATAATGCAAATAAAAGTAAAGTTCTTTTCATAAGTTGTTCTTAAACAGGGTATCGGATTAAGTTAATTATAGACGCAAATTTAATATTTTTATCTTTTGGATAAAAAAAGTTGAATGTAAGTTTATACCGGCATCACTTCGGCACCAGCGCAATATGATACTCCTGTATCAATCCGGGGTTCTCAGGCGTTAGTGTAAAACTAACTTTGATATTTGCCTGCTCCCCTGTCAGTATAAAATATCCCCGCATCTGGTTCTCCGGAACTACCTCACCCACCGAAGTTATTTTACCTGCCTTGGTATAAACTTCAGTTGCATCTGCCTTCAACTTATCCGGGAAATAATCCATAAAAAAGTTTTGTGCAAATATGCCGCTGGCTTTGGCATTATTCCAATCTGGCAGCAGTTTTAACAGGTCATTTTTCCTTTTGGTCAGGATGTCAGATGCAGGTAATTGCCTCGGCTTGATACCCGATAAGCGTAGCAGCGTATCGGCCACCTGCACATTTACAGAACCTGCATTAGCATAGGTTAAATTGGCAAACGAAACTACCCCGATGCCATATTCCGGATATATCGTCCATTCGCTGCCAAAGCCGGGTAAACCACCCGTGTGGCCAACCGCAATAGTGCCATCAGCATATTTCCTGTACCGCAGCCCATAGCAATACGCCGATGCAAAAGGATTGTTTCTTCCCGTTGGCAGGTGGTAATAGGTATTAAACCCATTAAAGTCCCAGGGATATTGCATTTCGCGCACAGAACTGCGTTTTATCGGCCCGGTTTCGGCATCATCGCGCGGCGGCCACGCCGACAGATGGAAGCTCATGTATTTGGCAAAATCTTCGATGGTGGTTATCATACCACCCATGGCGCCGTACGAGCCATCATGCAGCATAGGCTGTTTCACCCATTGGCCATCCAGCCAGCGGTAGCCATAGGCTAACTCGCCTTTGGGCACTTTGGCGTATTCGTAATAAGTATGCGTCATGCCCAAAGGCTTCAAAATATTTGCTGTAATATATTGCTGATAAGATAATCCTGTTACTTTTTTGATAATATAACCCAGCGTGGCAAAACCCAGGTTGCTGTATTCATAACCTAAACCTGGATCGTTGGAAAAGGATATACCTTTTTTATACAGGTCGATCAATTGTTGGTCGGTGTTAGCTAATTGCCTGTCGCCCCAGGGGTTATCCTCAGGGAAACCTGCCGAATGAGTTAATAAATGGCGGATAGTTAATGTTGGCGCATCTTTGGTGAGGCGTTTCATGTTCCTGGCTTCCTGGATATAGAGGTATACCGGGTCATCCAATTTCAGTTTACCCTCATCACGAAGTTTCAATATCGCCATTGCCGTAAAGCTTTTGCTCATCGAGGCAATACGGAAGTCGGATCGCGAATTTGCTTCTGTTTTGTTGGCAAGGTCGGTGTATCCAACGCCTCCGGCATGTACGAGTTTGCCATCCACTACAATACCATAAACCAGGCCGGGAAAATGGTTTTGCTCCACGTATTCCTTATATATCTTGTCGATGACATCATAGGTCGTCTCTATTTTTTTTAGCCTTTCCGGATCGGTAAAAACAGCCGGTTTATAGGTTTGGGCGAATGAAGACGAGCAGAGAATTAAGCCGGTCACTACAGCCTGGATAATGCTTTTCAGATTTTGTGCCATAGGATGAATATATAGTACATATTTACTAAAATATAAACGATTATCTCTTTTGTAAAACCATTCTTTCTGTTTTTTGTATGAATACTTAGGCTTGATACCTTTTTCATTGCCAATTAAAACCTCTATCTTGAACTCCAATTTTAGCCCCAACAATGATCGATCCTACTGCGGATATTTTGACTGAAGGCCTATTTAAGATACTCTTTGAAAAATCGCCCGGCTCGCTTTTAGTAAAGGCGGACGCCCCGCATTTTACTATAGTAGCTGCCAGCGACGCATATCTACAGGTAACATCGGTAAAGCGGGAGGATATACTGGGAAAAGGTTTTTTTGAAGTGTTTCCGGATGACCATAATGATCCTTTAGATGAGACCACAGCGCGCCGGGTTTTTACCAAAGTAATAGAAACCTGTGAAAAGATTGACGTGCCTGTTTACCGTTTTGATACTGTAAATCCTGTAAGCCGGCAGCGCGAAGAACATTATTGGTCGTGCTCCAACATACCGATACCCGGCCCCGCTTATAAGATCGCTTATATCCTGAACACTGTAGTGGACATATCGGGCGAGGTAAAAGCAAAAGAGGCCGCTATTGAAAGCGAAAACCGTTTGCTGCTGGCTGCGGAAGCTACGGGCCTGGCCGTATGGGACCTGAGTATCCCTCAAATCGATTTCAACTTTTCGCCTCAATTGGCGACTATATTTGGTCATCCCCCTGAAACAAATGTCACCCTTAGTTCCATCCGTAACCAGGTTAATGCAGATGATATGCAAAATAACGTGATCAAATCATACGAAGAAGCATTAGTAACCGGTAACTATGCTTATGAGGCCCGCATATCCTGGCCTGATGGATCACTGCACTGGATACGGGTAAAGGGTATAGTGCTGTTCAATGATAAAAAAGAACCTTGCAGGATGCTGGGCACTATAGTAGATATCACCGAGAATAAACGCGACGATATAAGGAAAAATGATTTTATAGCCATGGCCAGCCATGAATTAAAAACACCGCTGACCTCACTCAAAGCTTATATACAACTGCTCGAAACCAAATTAGCGGACGCCCAGGACCCGTTTGTAAAAACTGCCCTTTTTAAGGCTGGCAATCAAATAAACAAAATGACAGCGTTAATACATGGTTTTCTCGACCTTTCGAGATTGGAACCCGGAAAGCTTCAACTCAAACGCGCTGTTTTTGATATCAACAAATTGATTGAGGATTGTATTAACGACAGTCGCATCATAACCGGGTCACACGCGCTGCATTTTGAATCGCAAGCGATTATTAAGGTGAACGCTGACAGGGAAAAAATAGGCCAGGTGATCAACAATTTTATAAGCAATGCTATCAAGTATTCGCCCAAAGGCAGCCGGGTCGTCCTTAGTGCCGAAGTTGCAGACGACGACTGCGTTAATGTATCCGTAGCGGACAAAGGCATCGGCATTAAACCTAAGGACCAGGAGAAGATATTTCAGCGCTTTTACCGTGTTGATGATGATGATAAAAAACATATATCGGGCTTTGGCATCGGGTTATATCTTTCAAGCGAGATCATACAACGCCACAAAGGAAAAATTTGGGTACAAAGCACTGCTGGAAAAGGCTCCGCTTTTTATTTTAGCTTACCGATTGTAGCTTAACACCCAGTTATAGGTTCATAAAAAACTTTGTGAAATCGATAAAACTATCAAACCGCAAGTCGTGGTTATCCGTTTCGCCAAATCCATAGCTAACAAACACAAATGGAATACCTGCAAGCCTGCTTTGTTCGGCATCCCCGTCAGTATCGCCTACATATACCGGCGCCTGCAGGTTATGCCGCCCGATAAGCACCTTTATGTTATGGTTTTTGGGCATATAGTTAGTACCATAGGCTATCTCATCTATAATGTGTTCGTTTATCCCGGCCCAATCCATAAACAACCTGATGATCCCAACTGCGCAATTGCTAACGATATAAAGCTGGTATTTGCCTGCTAATTGTTCCAGCCCATCCTTTACACCCTCGTATAGCATCCCGCCATTCTTTGGCAAAAGCTCGCGGCGCACTTCATTTACCCTGGCATAAATAGCCTGTCGCTTTTCGTCCTCATATTCCGGCATAATGGCCTCCAGCACTTTTTTCCCTTCCCAGCCCACCATTTTTGCAAGCTCATCGCGGGGCACCGTTCTGTCGATATTGAATTCCTTAAAAACAATATTCCACGAACCCGCATACGTGTCTACGGCGTCCCAAAGGGTGCCATCCATGTCAAAAATGATGCTATCTGGTTTCTTCATAAAGGTTCATAACTTTTTTGCAAAGATGAGAATTAATTACACCCGCTTTTTTTTTTAATATTTTATCGTTTCTTCATAATAAATTCACAAATTTGCAACGATAAGGTTTAGGTTTGGTCCGAATTAGCGAGTAAGACGGGCCACTAATATCCCCCGCCTCCCGGCGGGGGATTATTTTTTTATAACCATTCCATCTTATTTCTACATTAATCAGTAAAAAATACCATTAATACTACAGTTTGTACCGTGCATAATTGTATTTAACATCTACCTTTACTGCCGATATGAAAACATCCATCCCGGTATATGATATATGCAAGCTCTCAGATTATCAGCAGGATGATATGCTCATCAGCCGTTTTGGCCTTTATCTTCAAAAGCATCGCGACCTGTTCTTTCCGCATAAACATAGCTTCTATCACCTGGTTTTATTTACCAAAGGCAGCGGCACACATTCTATCGATTTTAAAACCTTCCCGGTTGAGCCCCGCCAGATCTATTTTATGATACCCGGCCAGGTACATTCCTGGGATTTTAGCGGCGAGGTTGATGGTTACGTGATCCATTTTTCCACAGAATTTTTCCAGTCGTTCTTATTGATGAACGATTACATAACGCAATTCCCTTTTTTCAGCGGAAACCTGGATGAGGCGGTTATTAATATCGCGCCGGATCTTTATCAAAGAATATTCGGGCTTTTCGAGAATATTATTGCCGAAAGTGAACACCCGGGGCGCATGGGTAACGACCTTATCCGCACACTGCTGATACAGGTTTTTATTCTGCTTGCCCGAATGAATACCGACAGCAAGCAAAAGCAGGCCTCTCCATACAATTATACCTTGCTAAAAAGTTTTGAGAAACTCGTTGACATGAACTACGCGACGATGAAATTACCAAAACAATACGCCGGGTTATTATATATCACACCAAATCATCTGAATGCTGTTTGTAATGATATATTGGGAATGCCGGCTGGCGAGCTTATCAGGAACCGTGTGCTGCTTGAGGCCAAAAGACTGCTTATCAACCGCAATCTCAGCATAGCAGAGATAGCAGATGAATTAAATTTTAGCGATAATTCGTACTTCACCAAGTTCTTTAAGAAATACGAGGCTTTAACCCCCGAAGAATTCAGAAAAATAACATTAAAACAATAAACATCATGGAAACGGAACCCCATATAGACGAAAAACCAATATCCGAGTTTAAAGCCGCACTACATGCCAAATGCCCCAAATGCCGCAAGGGCGACATGTTTAAAAATACATCCCTGGGCTTTTTGGGCCAAAAATCATACGTTAATTGTCCCTATTGTAATTTCCAGTTCGAAATTGAACCGGGCTATTTTTACGTAGCCATGTTTGTGAGCTATGGCATGATCGTGGCCGAGATGATAACGCTCGCAGTAGGAACTTACACCCTAACCGGCTCCGAATCGCCATGGCTATATATTGGCATATTGCTTGGCGTTACCCTTATCCTTTCACCAATCAATTACAGGTACTCCCGGGTCATCCTTTTATACTGGTTAACTCCCAAGCTGCATTACGACCCAACAAGGGCTGAGAAGCCTTATAACGAGAAATAAATTGTAACTTGTTGGATAAAAACTATCCTATGGAACTTATCACAAGGTTATTGATCGGGCTTGTTGCATTTATACATTGCTATATCATGTGGCTCGAAATGTTTGCATGGACCACACGCGGCCCAAAAGTTTTCAATAAGCCGCTGGCCGAATTGGAGCAAAGCAAAACATTGGCAGCTAACCAGGGGCTTTATAACGGATTTTTAGCCGCAGGTTTATTATGGACATTCAGCATTGACAACTATTACTGGCAAAACAATATCTCCTTATTCTTTTTGATATGTGTCTCGGTAGCCGGGTTGTACGGTGCTATTACCGTAACGCGAAAAATATTTTATATCCAGGCAGCACCGGCTTTGATCGCTATTGCGTTGATCGTGATAAACAAACTTACCTGAAAAAAAGAAACCCGCTGCAACTTAATACAGCGGGTTTTGTACGAGGCCGGCTTGTAACTACTGTCCGTTACTGCCCATTATGGATTTAAACTTTCCTTCATAACCCTTCACCTGGCTTTCCAGCTTAGCGGATATCGCGGCTTGGTGGTTTTCCTTAGCCAGTTGGTCTAAGCCGTTCAATAAGCTCAGGCCAAGCTGCACGGTTCGCATATCTATATTATCCGGGCTGTTTTGTAATTGGCCATAGTTATAATCCAGCTGATCGGTGAGATAAGCATCTATGCTGTTGATATACCGGTTTGCAAAGCCAATATCACCCAGGTGATACGCATTAGCGACAAGGTAATACTTGCTGCGGGCCACATCAATAAACGGATAAATATCCGGCATCTCCTGGTCGTACTTATGCAGCACTTTTAAAGCCATATCATTATGATTGGTCATTGCCAGGTTTTGGGTAAGATCAATTATTGTCGACAAGATAACCGGGTAAAACATCGTAGTCGATTCCGGGTCAAGGTATTTAGCCGTTTTATAGTTACCCCATTTAAACTTGTTCATGATGTTATCATACATCACCATATCATTGGTTTTACCCAACTGGTCGCGCGACGCGGTATCCGCTTTAAATGGTATCAGGCGATAGGTAAACCCTTCTTTATACAAATATTGCTGCAGGCCAAGCATGTTCTCCTGTCCAACGGTGATGGTAAAGCATATCGGGCGTTTCCAGTCGTTATGTGCCAGTATATCAATAAAGGCCAGGTTGTCCTTGGTAACAAAATTCGATGGATATTTCCACTTCATGGTATCGGTAAGTAACGCTTTTTGCGATTCGGGAACCACGCCGGCTTTAATCACCTCATCAGGGTTAATGGCTATTTTGAAGTTTTTGGTTGGCAGGTAATTCACGTACTCGCCGCTCTGCAGCTGAACTTTGGCATTGGAGGTGGTATCATCATTTAACATAAAGTCGAATACCTCTTTTACATTCGAGTAGCCCGGTATCTTCTTATCATAAAACTGGATAGCATCGCGCACACCCTCTTTGTATTTTTCATAAGGCATCGTTATAGGCAGGGGCGCCGATTCGTTCATCTTTTTCTGCATCTGCCTGATATACCAATCGCCGCTGAAAAGGCTAAGGTTCACGATGCGCACATCCGGCCTGATGCCTTCCACTTCCTGGTCGTACCACAACGAGTAAGTATCATTATCGCCATAAGTAAACAGTATCGCATTTGGCGGGCATGATATCAGGTAGTTATAGGCCATATCATGCGGCGTCATTTTGGTCGAACGGTCATGCGAGCCCCATTCCTTACTGGCTACCAGTAAAGGCAATAACAGGCATATCGCGGTAGCACCCATTGCGGCATTTTTAGGGGTTGTCCATCTTTTAAAAATTTCGCCTAAAGCCATAGCGCCTATACCGATCCATATCGCAAACGCGTAAAAAGAGCCAACGTATGAGTAATCACGTTCGCGTGGTTGCACGCTTGGCTGGTTAACATATATTACAATAGCCAGGCCGGTAAAAAACCAGAGCAGGGCTACGATTAGTGCATCGCGCTGTTTGCGTTCAAAATGAAATACCAGCCCTATTAAGCCTAAAATCAACGGCAACGCATACAATGGTGTGTAAGCATTGGTAGCATATATTGGCGTCTTTGCGTCCCTATGAGTGAGTGTATTTGGCAAATGGCGTGCACCATCAAAAATACCTGATGTCCAGTCACCATCTACATAGCCATGGAAGCCCCCCATCTGCTGCTGCCCGTCAAGCTGATTGGTACGACCCACAAAATTCCACATAAAGTAACGGCCATACATTTGCCACATTTGCCAACTGCCCATCCACTTCATATTATCAACAAATGTAGGCGCGTCCGAGTCGCCCATGTGCAGCCATTGGCGGTAAAACTGGGCATCCTGTGCGTAACTATTATCTGTATTCTCGGTATTGTACATACGCGGCAAAATGGTGGTATGGTCGTAAACGTTATTTAACCGCCTGCCTGCATTCTCGTATTTGGTTTTGCCCTTACGGTAAATTATACTGCCTTCGGTTTGGTCGATTGCTTTGGCATCAAAATAAGGACCGGTAAGCAGCGGCGTTTCGCCATACTGGATACGGTTCAGATAGCCGTATAATGTAAATGCGTTATCAGGGTGCGAGTTGTCCAGGTCGGTACCCGCAGTAGCGCGGATAGGGATGTAAGCAAATGAGCTATAGCCCAAATAAATAAAGGCCACGCAAAGAAACGCCAGGTTAAGGGCAGGCTTGTTGTTTTTGATACTCCACCATATACCCAATACAATGATACCGATGAGTATTAGGAAAAACACGACGGCCCCGGTGCCAAAGCCCATTCCTAATGAATTAACGAAGAACAGGTCGAAATAAGCGGCAAACTTAACCGTATAGCCGCGTATGCCATATTGCACAAAAACCAGTATCACCAAACTGATGATAAAGGCCGCAAAGGCGCTGCCTGTAGTTACATTTTTATACCTGCGGAAGTAATATACCAGCACAATGGCCGGTATCGTCAGCAAATTCAACAGGTGTATGCCGATGGATAAGCCAATAACGTATGCTATAAACACGATCCATTTATCTGCGCCCTGTTCGTCGGCATGGGCATCCCATTTCAGTATCGCCCAAAAAACAACCGATGTACACAGCATAGATAAGGCAAATACGATGGTTTCAACAGCCGAGAACCAAAAGGTATCGGTAAAAGTAAAGGTTAATGCACCTACCAGGCCGCCCCCCATAATTAGTATCAGTTTGCTGTTATCAGCGTCTTCGCCTTTGGTCAGCAGCATCTTTTTAGCTAATGCCGTTATAGTCCAGAACAGGAACATAATAGTGGCACCACTTGCCAGCGCCGAACCCATATTGGTAAAATAAGACACTTTGGCCTTATCGCCCATGGAAAACAGCGAGAAGAATTTACCAAGCATGGCAAAAAGCGGGTAACCCGGCTGGTGTGCCACCTGTAAGCGGTAAGCACAGGAAATAAACTCGCCGCAATCCCAAAAACTTACAGATGGCTCTAAAGTGAGGATATAAGTGATAGAGGCTATGGCGAAGCAAACCCAGCCTAACAGGTTATTGATCTTTTTGTATTGCATGGATAGTTTGGTAATTGTTTTATAAGCGGGCAAATATCCGCTTTTTATACATTATTTCTTTAACAAATGAGCCTGGCTTAACATATTTTAACAAAGCGCATCGAAATTATAAAAAATAAGGGAAATACAAAGGGTTTGGGCAAGGCGGTTGGCGCGGGGCGATATTAAATACGCTGTGAACTTCGTGGTTTTAGCTTTGTATTATAATTTCTACTGACAAAACAGTGTCACCACTTTATTCATTTCAACCCTTTATCTTTGTATATATCCTGGCATACCGGCCGGTCATTCAACCAGGACCCCAACAGTTTTACCAGTTTTTTTCCAGGTTGTTTGTGAAAACAGCCGCATCGTTATTTGACGTATTAGAATTTTTTATGAATTCCCTCCCTGGGGGAGGGGTGCAGTAGCTGGTGTGTAAAGGCAGGGAGGGGTTTCGGCGCTCGGCTAAACCCCTTCCTGCCCTTCCCAAGGGAAGGAATCGCACTATCCAATGCTTTACGCCCTTGTTGGAGTTGTCTCCAACAAGCCTACTGCCGCTGCATTATCGTCGCAAACTTTTTACTGTAATCATCTACCTGCGCCTGCAGTTTGTGTGATAATTCCGACTCGCCGTTTTCCTTAGTAAGGCCCGCCATACCATTCAATACCGATACCTGCAACTGTACATTTTGCGTATTCACATCCCCCGGACTACTTTGCATCAGGTTGAAATTATAATCGAGCTGATCGGTAATATAGCTATCCGTACTGGCGATGTATTTATTGGCAGTTGCCTTATCATGCAAATGGTAGGCGGTATCTATCAGCCAGTATTTACTTTGGGTGATACCGGCATACGGGTAAATATCCGGCATTTCCTGGTCGTACTTATGCAGGGCGTTCAGCGCCAGGTCGTTGCGGCCCTCGTTCATCAGGCTTTGCGTTAATTCCAAATAAGTAGCGGTGATGAATGGATAAAATAGGTTGGTTGACTGCTGATCTAAATATTTGGCGTGTTTAAAATTGCCGTATTTAAACTTGTTTACCACGTTGTTGTACATCACCAGCGGGTTAATTTTTGGCTGCTGCGGATTCACACCCTCAGTTTTAAAGGGTATCAGGTGATATACAAAGCCTTCCTTGTACAGGTAGTTTTGTAAACCGTTCAGATCGTTGCTGCCCATGGTAGCGGTAAAGCATATCGGCCGTTTCCATTTGTTATGCACCAAAATATCCATCATGGCGATGTTATCTTTCCCTAAATAACTACCCGGGAATTTCCATTCCATTTTATCGGCGATCTTGCTTTTCTGCTCCGCTGTTACCACGCCATTTTTTACGATCTCATCCGGGTTTATGGTCATCTTAAAGCTTTTGGTAGGCAGATAATTCACCATTTCGCCGTCCTGCATTTCTACTTTGGCCTCATTGTTATCTGAAGTCACAAAATCAAAAATATCCTTCAGTTCTATCGAATCCGGCAGTTTTTTATCGACAAACGGAATAAAATCCCTCGTTCCCGAGCGATACTTATCATAAGCCATAGTGATCGGCAAAGGGTCCGACTGGTTCATTTTGCCCGTCATCTGGTGAATGTACCAATCGCCACTAAACAGCGTGATGATGCAGATACGCACATCTGGCCTGATGCCCTCTACTTCCTGGTCGTACCATAACGAATAGGTATCATTATCTGCACCGGTAAACAGGATAGCATTTTTAGGGCAGGACATGAGGTAATTGTAAGCCATATCATGCGGCGTCATCTTGGTCGAACGGTCATGCGCTCCCCACTCCTGGCTGGCCATTAATACAGGCGCTATCAGTAAACAAAGTCCTATGGTTGCAAAACTGGCAACACGCAGGTTTACCTTTTTCATCATCAACTCAGCAATACCGATAACACCCAACCCTATCCATATCGCAAAAGCATAAAACGAACCGACATACGAATAATCGCGTTCCCTTGGCTGTAGCGGCTGGTTCACATAAAACACAATAGCCAACCCGGTAAAAAACCATAGCATAGCAACGATCATCGTATCGCGTTTGCTGTTTTTATAATGATAGATGAGGCCGATCAACCCTAAAATAAGCGGCAGGGCATACAGCGGCGTATAAGTTCTGTCATTAAATACCGCCTTGGGCAAATGCTTGGCATGATCGAAGATACCCGTCGTCCAATCACCATCCACATAGCCATGATAGCCGCCCATTTGCTGCTGCCCGTCCTGGTCGTTATAGCGCCCGGCGAAATTCCACATAAAGTAACGGCCATACATTTGATATATCTGCCAGCTGAACAGGTATTTCAGGTTATCTGCAAAAGTCGGGGCCTGTGAGTCCGGCAAGTTCAGCCATTGCTTATAAAATTGCGGATCGCTGGGTTGCTGGCTGTATATGCGGGGTAAAAAGGTGGTATGATCGTAAGTATCGTCCAGCACATGCCCTGCCTGCACATATTTACCGTTTTCCTTTTGATAAAGCGGGCTGCCCTGGGTTTGTTCAGTAACCTGTGCATCATAATATGGGCCGCTTAACAATGGCGCTGTTGGATATTGCACGCGGTTAAGATAGCCATATAAAGTAAACGCATTGTCGGGGTGCGAATTATTGAGATCGGTATTGGCTGTAGCCCGAATAGGCACATACATAAACGAGCCGTAGCCGAAAAACACGAACGCCACACATAAAAAGGCCAGGTTGAGAGCGGGTTTACCCTTGCGGATGCTGTAAGTAATTCCTCCCGTTAATACCCCTAAAAGCAGTAGAAAAAACACAAACGCCCCGCTCCCGAATCCCAGCCCCAGGATGTTTACAAAGAACAGGTCGAAATAGGCTGCCAGCATTACTGTATATCCTCTTACGCCAAATTGCACAAAGGCTAAAAGGACTATGCTGACCAGGAACGCGATAGTTCCACTTTTGAGGTTGATTTTTTTATTGCGACGAAAATAATACACAAATACAATGGCCGGTATGGTCAATAAATTGAGCAAGTGTATTCCGATAGACAAACCGATAACATAAGCAATGAATATGAGCCATTTATCGGCACCGCGTTCATCGGCATGGGCATCCCATTTCAATATCGCCCAAAAAACTACTGCTGTGCACAAAGCCGACATGGCAAATACGATGGTCTCCACAGCCGAAAACCAAAACGTATCACTAAATGCAAATGCCAACGCACCTACTGATCCCGCACCTAATATCAATACCTGTTTCTGGCTGCCAATTTCAGTGTTATGCTTTAACGCCATCTTGCGGGCAATAAGTGTTATCGTCCAGAAAAGGAACATAACCGTTGCCCCGCTTGCCAGCGTACAGCCCATATTGGTAAAATAAGCTACTTTGGTGGTATCTCCCATTGATAGCAGGGAAAATACCTTGCATATCATGGCAAAAAGCGGGTAACCCGGCTGGTGCGATACCTGCAATTTATAGGCGCAGGCAATAAATTCGCCACAATCCCAAAAGCTTACGGACGGTTCGAGGGTTAAAATGTAGGTTACGGAGGCTATTAAAAAACAAAGCCAGCCCAGCAGGTTGTTGAGTTTGTTGTATCGCATAGGTTTTAGTGTAAAGGTTTTACTATTACCTAAATATCCATGCTTTTTATAAGGTATTTATATAGAAGGGGTCGGATTTAACACCTTTTAACAATATTTAACTATTGAATGTTAAAACTTTACCGACACTCCGGCCTCAACATAAAAAAGACCGCTGCTGTTTACCAAACCGTTGGCAATACGCGGCGGCAGCGCGTTCTCGGCTAAGGCATAGGTTGGTGTTAAGCTAAAAATAACAGGCCCGGCCTTATACTCTATCGGCACCGAGAATTCATAATCAAGCATTTCAAACTGCGATAGCTGTGCATCCCGTTTCCTGATCAGCTTCTCGGCAGCAGCGTCTTTAGCCTGTGCTTTTTTAGTAAGCTTATATTTTTTGAGCGTAAAATAGGCGTCGTAAAAGTTTTGCGTACCGGCGTTTAAGGTTGCCGTTGGAGATATGATCAGGATATCCTTGTCGCCAAAAATACCCTCCCAGGCAAAATCGTGTGCTATACCGGCATTGATCATTATATCGCTGCCGAAACCTTGTTTAAGTAAATTATAATCTATACTTACCGACGGGGTAATAATGTCGGCAATATCATAATCCAAATTGACATTGATGGTGCTCCCTATAGATGAACCGATCTGCGTACTGGTAGCATTATAAAACATTTTGGTAAACGATGCCCCGCCATTCAGGTCTTCGGTAATGTCAAATTCATATCCTGCGGCAACACTGCCCGCATCCAAACGGTTGGTGATACGGTTGGGTATATATTCCAGGTTGCCCGAAACATAAATACCGTTTTTAAAGGTGTATTTGATTGATGGCTCAATAATCGGCGTTTTTACTGTATCAGCACGGCCAAGGTAAACGGAATTACTCAGGTAGTTAACGCCGAATTTAATAGAAGCCTTTTTTTCAGCTTTTAGCAATTTATCGCCGATGGTATCAACGGCTGCCGTTTGCGAAAAAGCCTTATCAGCACAAAGAAGGAATAAAAAAGCGATCAGGGGTAAGTAAATAACTTTTCTCATATCATCAATTAATATAATATACGCACGATAGACCGTAATACGCTGTAATAGTTTAATATGTTGAAGTAAAAATATTTTATACATCATATTAAACCATTTATTGTTTGCAGGGTCATATCCTCACAAAACAAAAAACAGTAAACCCAAAATTAGAAAAGTTATGAAAACTATTAAAAAAGTGAGCCTGTCAGTAATAGCTGTATTGTTCTCAGCTGCTGCATTTGCTCAAACAACTACCCCATCGGCCCCTGCGTCTACCACGCCAGCTACACCGACTACAGAAGTTAAAGCACAAATGAAAGACTTGCGCAAGGATGTACGCGCTTACGACAACAAAAAAGCCGAAGCAAAAAAAGCCATTAACAACGGCGACCTTGCCGCTGCAAAAGCTGACCTGGCTGCTGCCAAAGTTGACAAGCAAGACATTAAGGCTGATAAGGCAGCCTTAAAATCTGAAGGTGTTGCGCATCCGGTTGCCTTAGCTAAAAAGGAAGTTAAGCATATCGACGAAAAAGACGTTAAAGCTGACTTGAAAGACATTAAAGCTGATAAGAAAACCGAACAAAAAGACGTTAAAAAGGGCGACCTCGCAGGCGCCCAGTCAGCTCAGAAAGATCTGAAAGCCGACAAAAAGGATTTAAAAGCAGACGTTAAAGCTGCCAAACGTGATGGTATTAAACACCCTATTCATCGCGCTAAATAATTGAAGATCCCCATTTTAATGATAACTGAAGGGTTCGCCGAGTCGGCGGCCCTTTTTTATTGGTTGGGGCCCCGCTCATACCGTTGCTTCATACCGGCTACGGCCAGCACCAGCGCTACAGCAAGCAATATACCTATATACTTATCCTCGGTGTAAATACCCACGGCCACACCAATGAAGATGGCTGTAAAATAGTACGTTTTAAAATTGGGTCTTAATGTCATTACGAAGGGGCAAAGATATACTTTTCCCAAAAGGCATGACAGTGCAATTTTGCAGGCGTTAACAAATTTTAACAAGCTAATTTGAAATACTTTAAACCACTTGTGCGTTATTATGTCATGTAAATAGTAATTGTTGTTAAATACTAAAGAAGATTCCATAAGAAGAAAGCTCTACTTAATAACCCCGTATTAAATTACTTAACAACAATTATTATGTTAAACCGCATTTTAGTATTAGACGACCACCAGGACGTTTTGGACATTGTGGAAGAGACCCTGAGCTATGAAAACTTCCAGGTGTTGGTCACCTCTGACAGTCACAACATTATCGAGATCGCTAAAATATTTCGTCCCGACCTGTTTATTTTAGATTATAGAGCAGGTGGCCGCCAAAGCGAAGATATCTGCCGCCAAATCAAATGGCATCCGCAGTTCGGGCATTTACCTGTGATACTTTCCTCTGCTTATTTTCATAAAGACATCGACTACCACAACATGGGCTGCGACGATATTATTGCCAAACCCTTCGGGCTGGATGAGCTGGTAGGCAAGGTGAATAACCTGGTACCGGCGAGAGCGTAAATGCCTCTTGCAAACCATGTTATTTCGAACGAGCGCAGCGAGGAGAAACCTTCGACGCAATGCACCGGGTCACCTGTCAGCAGTATAAGATTTCTCTCTGTCGTTCGAAATGACATGTTTTATAATAATTCTTTAAAGTAATTTCAAATAACCGCCTTAACGTGCACTAAATCAGCGATAAAAAGTTAATACCAATTAAACCATTGTTATTTTTTTTAGTCAATATATAAAATAACAACACATAGCACTCACAAGCCAATTATCATGTCAACACGTATTCTTATCCTCGAAGACGGCGGGGAGCCTCCGAGTTTCACCCAGGGTGAATTTAACTACAAACAATTCCAGGTGCTGGTCACCTCCGATGGTAAAAACCTTATCCAAATAGCCAAAAAATTTAATCCCGACCTGTTTATACTCGACTATAAGCGAGCAGGCCATAACAGCGAAGATATCTGCAGTCAAATACAATGGCGCCGGCAGTTCGCACATATCCCAACCATACTTTCTTCCGATTATTTATGTGATGCCGCAGTCTTTTCGGCATTGGGTTGCGAGGATATACTTTTCAAACCCTACGGCATGGAAGAGCTGGTAGCAAAAGCAAGCGGTTTAGTGTTGCATTGAGTATATAGCGTGGCGGTGGGTCCGCTGATCCATCGCCATTTTTTATGCTGTTTTACAAAAACGTCAGTACTTTAAGGCTCCATCAAACACGACGCAACGATACAAAAATTAATTCAATGGAATTATTAGGAACGTTTTGCAGGTGTATGATCCTTATACAGCTTTAACAAAGGCAGGGTTTTAACTATGCCGATCAAAGCTTTTGCGATCATTTTCATTGCAAAAAATGAGAACCGGACAAATGGCCGCATCACTTCCCAGTTATGTTGACGTATCTCGTGCCTGTTCGCGTCTTTATCTTTTATAATTTTTAGCTCGTTGGTTGCCATGATGTCTTTTAATAATAAAGCATCAATCAGCGTATTTGTTTAACGTACTTCAATTATGCAAGCTTTTTCTTCAAAGTGATGACCGTTATCTCCGGCCAAATGCCTAACCGACCTGAAAAAGCTAAAAAGCCGAAGCCCCGGTTCACATATAAATGCCTGCCGTTTTGCTCTATTGCGCCGGCCCAATCGAGGTAGCGGTATTGTACCGGGCTCCATCTCAATTTACCGGCTTCTACACCAAACTGTGCGCCATGCGTGTGCCCGGCTAAGGTTAAATGAATTTTGGTAGGGTGATACCGCACCTTTTCTTCCCAATGTGTAGGGTCATGTGATAAAAGTATCTTGAAGGAATCTTTATCAACGCCGCGTAGCGCCTTGTCTAAATTCCCAATTTGTATAAAACCCCTCCCCCAGTTCTGCACACCTATCAGGCTTATCTTTTGGCCGTTCTTTTCTATCTCTACATTTTCATCCAGCATTAACCGGTAATCCAATTTCTTGTGCTGGCCTTTTACTTCCTCCAGGTTCGCAGCTTTTTCCTGCTCACTGTTCCATTCAATATAATCGCCGTAATCGTGATTCCCTAAAATAGAAAATTGCCCATGCGGCGATTTTAATTGTTTAAACATATCGATATACGGCTCTATCTCCCATGCTGCGTTATTTACCAGGTCGCCGGTAAACACAAACAGGTCACTATTTTGCGCCTTTGCCATATCGATTCCCCGCTGCACTGCCCCGGTATTATCAAAACTGCCAGAATGTATATCCGAAATTTGTGTTATCGTAAAGCCATCAAACGCTTCCGGCAGGTCATCAAAATAAAATGTTTCCTTGTGTAGCCGGTAGTCGTATTTGCCCTTGAACATGCCGTAAAGCAAACCGCTGAATGGAACAGCAGACACCAGGATAGCTAATTCGCTGATGAATTTTCGCCGTGCCGGAAAAAATGACCGATCTCCTTTTTTGCCATAATTAATAACATTATCCCCTATACCATAAAAAAGCCGACCCAAATCGCCGATCAGCAGCACGAGCGCGAAGAATATTTTGGTGATCAGAAAAACCAGGAAAAAACTGAGTATCCACTCGTGATACGGCGTCATCCCTTTTGCAGTTCTTAAACTGCTTAGCCCCAACAGGAATAGGGCAGTAACCCCTATCGAAGCAACCAGGTATGCCCGCAGCGCGTACTGTCTGTAGCGACCCCTGGACCAGTTTTTGGTAAAAGTTCGCAAACCACTGTAAACGTACCAATCTAACAGGAGCGAAATGGCCGTGATAACAAGCAATACCTTTAAAATTCCGCCTCCATGCATAAATAATTTCGTTATAGTGTTGCAATTTATAAAAGCACACGTAATTAAAATGTAAAATACGCGTTCACATGGTGAAAATGAGTACCTTTTCGCTTTCATTCCTCGCCCCGGGACATACCTGTAAAAACCAATTATGAGAAAATTCCTGATTTATAGCCTGGGTTTGATACTATGTGTGGCGGCAGGCTGCAAAAAAGACAAACAGCCTAAAGTATACCTTTTAACACAACTGGTAATTGACGACCGTAGCGAAGGAAAACCCCTCGATACCATTAATTACACTTACGACAATAGCAACCGCATCACTGCCATACACAGCGGCTCCGCACCTAACCGGATAAGCTATACAATAGCTTACAACGATGATGGCCGTGTTAGTACAGCCCGCAAATTCAGCAACAGCGGCGCCCTCATTATCCAGTTTGATTTTTATTACACTGCCCAGGCAACGGGTTATTATTTTCATGGGGCCTCCTTATCCTTGTCGGATACGGCGGTTTTTGTATTTAATGCCCAAAAACAGTTAACCACTATACAAACCGGGCATTCGGGCAAGCAGGTATTTACTTATGATGGCAAGGGCAATATTGTCACGTCGGATGCCTTTGGCGCCGATGGTTCAAACAACCTTTTTGATAATATCAGTTACGGCTACGACAATGGCAAAAACCCTTTTTCGGCTATGCCGGGCGGCGATTATTTTTTTATGTATGTGGCTTACACTGATCCCAGTACTTTTATTAATAACGTACAGGTTAAGAACGGCGACGTTTACACGTACACTTACAATGCAGACAAATATCCTACGCAGGCAAGCGTAAATACTGGTACAGCAACCATAAAAATTTATTATAATTACACATTGTTGTAAACCGATGTTATAAGCCATTATGAAAACCCTTTTTTCCTTAAGTGTTCTTGCACTTTTGGGCTCGACTGTATGCCAGGCCCAGCATAAAACTAAAAGCGACACCGTATTTTTTGAAGATTTTAAAGGCCCTAAGCTCGACCGTAGTAAATGGAACGTTGAGATAACCGGCCATACCAACAATAATGAGCAGCAGGCTTATGTTGATTCGTCTTCGGTTTTGTATTTTGTGCATGGCAAAGCAGCCGAAGGCGCCAAAAACGCCTTAGTTATTAAAGCAATTTATCACAAGGGCTACACCAGCAAAGAAGGCAATAAGTACGATTTCCTTTCGGCAAGGATAAACACCGAAAAGAAAATGGAATTTACCTATGGCACCGCATCCTGCCGAATGAAAATAGCATCCGGCGCCGGTATGTGGCCGGCCTTTTGGGCCTTAGGCGAAGGCAGTTGGCCCGACTGCGGCGAAATTGATATGATGGAAACTGTTGGCGATTCGAGCTGGATTAGCAATGCATTGCATGGCCCCCATTATTTTGGCGATACGCCTCTCGCTTTCCGCTATTTTTTGCCAAAACACCAAACGGTCGACCAATGGCATGTTTACTCCGTTGATTGGACACCCAACCTGCTAACTTTTAAAACCGATGGTGTGGTAACTTATACGGTAACCCGTGCCATGGTTGAGAAATACGGTCGCTGGGCATTTGATAATGCTAAATTCATCATCCTCAATTTTGCCCTGGGCGGCGGATATCCGAGTGCGGTAAACAAGATCAGCACACCTTATACCGGTATATCACAAGCTACGGTTGATAAAATAAAGGCAGGCAAAGCAAAGGTTTTGGTCGATTGGATATTGATAACCAAAAACAAACAATAGATTTCAAAATTGTATTTTTGGCCATGACTAAAGGCATCCTATACTTAAGTTTTTGCGTTTTGTTTGCAGCGTGCAAGTTCAATAAAACGCCTGCTACAACTACCGACACGACAAAAAGCACGGCAGCAACAGGAAAAACGACAGTTGCTACGGGAATAATAGGTATTTGGGCCAAGCAGGGACATGATAACCCGGCTTTTGAAATAAACCAGGATAATATTTATTATCCAGACCACGCTGCCTCGTACCCCTATGATAAATATGGCGATTCGGTTTTGATCCATTACAAGGCTTTCACCGATACTTTTAAGTCTGAATTTAAAGGAAACGATACCCTGATCCTATCCAACAAGTCGGATGGCAGGCATATTTATTATCGTTATAAAAACTGATATTTTACTAATGAAAAAAGTCCCGCACCAGCAGGACTTTCTTTAATAAACATTGAATTATTTAGTGGTTACGATAATCATGATCATGGTGGTCATGATCATGGTGGTCATCCATGTGGTGCCTGTGGCCCTCGCGATATTCGATCGAGCAGCCGGAGATAGTCACTGATGCAAATATCAGTAAGGCTATCAGCCTTATTATTTGCTTTTTCATTGTGTTAATTGTTTTTTAATAGTAATGAAGCTATCACGAGCAGGTGTAGTTTCTTTGTAGCTCATAATGGTTTCATAATAGATTTTATTAGTTATAATTATATAACCATCTGTCGTCCAAAATGTTTAATTTTTGAAGCGCGGGGGTAAGTGGATATTCTTGATATCAGAAAATTTACCAATGCAGGTTTAAAAACATACCTTCATTACGGCATTTTGTAAATATATTAGGCAAAAAAATCTGAAGGTTTATCGCTGCAGAAATGTTACTTAAATTGCTTATCCAGTGCCTTTAAAAACAACTGATCCTCATTGGCGGCGAACAATAATTTTGATGGCTGCAGGCATCATGCTTGTCGCTATTATGTTTGTGATGTGGCTACACATCGTTAAAACGGGACAGTGACTATCATCGCCATTTTTCCTGCCCGGATGCCCCGTTCTTCCTTGCCCGCTATCGGACCCTGGTTTGCCCTGCTTAAACAGGCAACCTAATAAAATTTAATTTCGTATTTTTAAAATCCGGTTTATAAACTTATATCCATTTTATGGTCGTTAAGTGCCCCTTTAAGGCGTTTCTTGTCATTATTGCGCTGATCATTTTAAATGGTTTTAATAGTGTCGTTGCACAGGCTCCGATCATCACTTATCCCACTCCAAAAGTTTATACGCAAAATTCGGCCATAACGCCTTTGTCGCCAACGAATAAGGGCGGGCTTGTACCTCCAAATGGTTATGGGCAAGTAACTATGCTCGCCGGAAGTGGCACACCCGGGTTAGCTGATGGCGTTGGCAATACGGCAAGTTTTTATCAGCCGTATGGCATCGCAATAGACGGAAACGGCACTTTGTTCGTAGCAGACGACATCAACAATGCAATACGAAAAATAACGCCTGGCGGCGTGGTCACAACTATGTCGCTTACCGGGCCTGCTTTTAACGGACTTAAAAGTATAGCGATTGATAAAGGCGGCAACCTATATACAGCCGATGCCGGGAATAACGAAATAAAAAAGATCAGTCCTTCCGGGCTGGTAACTATCATCGCGGGTAATTTATCTACAGGATCTGCTGATGGAAACGGCGCAACAGCATCCTTTAATATGCCAAATGGTGTAGCGTTAGATGGATCCGGTAATATATATGTAGCCGATTACGGTAATCATATTATCCGGAAGATAACACCCGCAGGAATAGTTACAACTCTCGCTGGAAACGGTCAACCGGGATCAACGGATGGAGCAGGCCCGGTCGCAAGTTTTCGATACCCGACTGGTGTTGCGGTAGATGTTACCGGAAATGTCTACGTGGCCGATGGCGGAAATGGCCTGATCAGAAAGATCACTTCAAACGGCAATGTCACCACTTTTGCAGGAAACACAAATGGCAACGGCGTGACCGACGGTTTAGGAACGGCGGCGAGTTTTGGCGATCCGATCGGTATTGTTGTTAATACAGCTGGATATATATTTGTAGCTGATGGCTTAACTAATACAATAAGAAAGATAAGTCCCGCCGGGCTGGTGTCAACTATTGCCGGAGGTACAAAAGGATCGGCTGATGGCATAGGAACTTCTGCTGATTTTTATGGGCCAAACGGTGTGACTATAGATTTTAAAGGGAATATTTACGTTTCAGATTCTTTCAACAATCTGATCAGAAAAGTTTCCATTACCGGCTACACCATAGATAAACCGCTACCCGCCGGCCTAACCTTTGACCTTACGACAGGTAATGTTTCAGGCACACCAACTGTTACGTCTCCAGCAACTGACTACACCATTACTGCTTATAATTCAACTGGCAGCAGCTCGTTTACTGTGAGTATTACCGTTAACAGTACGACGCCAACGGTATTACCGCCAAAGATCAGTTATACTACACCAAATACCTACCCCGCAAATTCACCTATCACACCACTAGTACCCAATACCGGCGCAGGCGGAGCTGTACCGAATACCTTTCTTGGCCTTACGGAAGCTTTTACCGGCACGGGCAATTTTGGTAAAACAGACGGCGGCCCTATCGCTTCCTCATTCCATTTTCCTTTAGGGGTTGCCACAGACGGTGGCGGCAATTTCTACGTGGCCGATTATGGCAATAACCTTATCCGCAAGGTTAATTCGGCTGGTGATGTAACAACGTTTGCAGGGACCGGCAACCAGGGCAATACAAACGGTGTTGGTACTGGCGCAAGTTTTAACAGCCCATCGGGCATTGCAGTTGACGCGGCAGGAAATGTTTATGTGGCGGACGCGGGAAATAATACCATTCGCAAAATTACACCAACGGGTGTAGTCACTTCGCTGGCAGGCAACAATGTGCCTGGTGCTGCGGATGGAACAGGTACTGCGGCAACATTTAATAACCCCCTCGGTGTTGCTGTGGATGCGGCAGGAAATGTTTATGTGGCGGACGCGGGAAATAGCGACATCCGTAAAATAACACCTGCAGGCGTAGTTACCACCTTCGCGGGAACGGGCGTGGCCGGTAAACTCAATGGGACAGGGACCGCAGCGAGCTTTAGCGCACCGGTTGGCCTTGCCTTTGACGCCGCAGGCAACCTATATATAGCCGACACCGGAAATAACCTTATCCGCATGATAACCCCAGCCGGAGTGGTGTCTACCGTTGCCGGCGATGGTATCAAAGGCAATACGAATGGCCCGGCATTAAACTCAGCCTTCAATAAACCATCAGGCATTACTGTTGACCTGGCCGGAAATATATTTATCTCCGATTCGGGCAATAATCTTATCCGCATGCTTACACCACAGGGACAAGTGATCACCCTGGCAGGCAGCGGCCTGGCCGGAGGCTTTAACAACGTAGGTATACTGGCACAATTTGCCTACCCGGTAGGCCTCACCATTGATGCTGCGGGGAATTTATACATCGCCGATAAGTTTAATAACCAGATCAGGAAGGTGGTTACAACCGGCTATTTTATTGATAAACCCTTACCGGCAGGGCTGGTATTTGATAGTTCTACGGGTATTATCAGCGGTATCCCTACCGCGGCAACACCCGCAACAACTTATACCATAACCGCATACAACGAAGGCGGCAATAACAGTACGCAGGTAACCATTACCATAACCGCAGGTGCCGTAACCGTTGCACCGCCGGCCATTACTTACCAAACCCCGCAGACCTATACCGTAAGCAAAACTATAACCCCATTATCACCAACCAATAACGGCGGCCCGGTACCTGCCACAATTTACGGCCAGATAAGTTCCTTAGCGGGAAGCGGCGTGCCAGGCAAAGCAAACGGAACAGGCATTGCATCAACTTTTAACCAACCGGCGGGGCTTGCCATCGATGCGGGAGGTAATGTTTATGTTGCTGATGTATCCAATCTTTTAATACGTAAAATAACACCCGCCGGTGTGGTAACCACAATACCGAACTATTCGGGCGGGGCATTTGGCCTGGCGGTTGATGCTGCAGGTACTATTTATATAGCCGATGAAGGCGGTAACCAAATTGAAAAAATTAGCCCATTTGGCATTTTCACTGTCATTGCAGGTAGCACCACGCAGGGTAATACAAACGGCGCAGGCACGGCAGCAAGTTTCAACACGCCTATCGGTATCGCCGTTGATGCGTCAGGCAATTTATATGTGGCCGACGAACTTAATAATCTCATCCGAAAGATAACCCCCGCCGGCGTTGTCACCACTTTTGCCGGAAGCGGCGCACAGGCCGAAACTGACGGAACCGGAACATCGGCAGCATTTAATCGTCCGATAGGTATAGCGGTGG
The DNA here is from genome assembly GCA_044448765.1 of Sphingobacteriales bacterium. Lineage (GTDB taxonomy): Bacteria > Bacteroidota > Bacteroidia > Sphingobacteriales > Sphingobacteriaceae > Mucilaginibacter. Next base: position 38,059 of record JBIOHG010000021.1, read on the forward strand.
ATGCTAATGGAAATGTGTTTGTGGCTGATTACGGTGGTAATAAAATAAGAAAGATAAGCCCTGCCGGGGTGGTTACCACGTTGGCAGGCAGTGGCACGAAGGGCACAGCTGACGGAACCGGCACACAGGCAAGTTTTTTTGAGCCGGAGGGCATTGCGATGGACGCATCAGGTAATCTTTATATCGCTGATACCGGCAATGATTTGATCAGGGAAATTACCCCGGCTGGCAAGGTTACAACCATTGCGGGCGACGTTCCCGGCGCAGGCACACTTCACAAAAATTTCCACCAACCCTTAGGCATTGTTTTAAACAATGCGGGTAATGCTTACGTTTCTGAATTCGGGGGAAATGTCATCAGCCAGATCATATTAACCGGTTATTCTATCGATAAGGCTTTGCCGCCTGGCTTAGCTTTTGACCCCCAAACAGGTACTATCGGCGGTACGCCTACGGCGCCGTCCCCGGCGACAGATTATACCGTTACCGCTTATAACGCGGGGGGAAGCAATTCCACTATTGTAAATATCACGGTTATCGACAATACCCCTATCCCACAAACGATAACTTTTGCGCCGTTGCCGGTTAAAACTTATGGCGACCCTGACTTTTCCGCTGACGCTACAAGCTCAAACAATACTATCCCTGTTACCTACGCCAGTGATAATACCGGGGTGGCAACAATAGTAAACGGCCAAATACATATTGTGAGTGTTGGTACTACAAATATTACGGCGGCGCAGGCAGGTAATGATTCTTATAGCGCGGCAGCGCCGGTGACTGAAATATTAACGGTCAATAAGGCGCCATTAACATTAACCGCCGATAATAAGAGCAAAACTGTTGGGCAGGCTAATCCTATATTTACATTTAGCCATACCCCCTTTGCTTATAACGAGGATGTATCTGTATTGACTACTCAACCCGTATTAAGTACTATAGCAACAACCAATTCAACCGTGGGCCAATATGTGATCACAATTGATGGCGCTAAATCACCAAATTATGATATTCAGCATATTCCAGGCACGCTCACAATTTCTGCAGCTCCGCAGTCCATTGTAGTGCCCAACGCATTTTCACCAAACGGCGATGGTATTAATGATCTTTGGAATATCAAATCATTAACTGATTTTCCGCAATGCGTCGTTTCGGTATATTCCCGTAACGGCAGCCTTGTATTCCAATCAAGGGGTTACGTAAAACCATGGGATGGCACCTATAACGGCTCTCCCGTGCCCACCGGAACCTATTATTATATCATCGATCCTAAGAGTGGCTTGCAACAATTATCAGGATATGTAGCCGTTTTGCGATAGCGTTCCTTTAACGCCTCATCTTATACAGCTGACTATAAAATCCTTATAGGGTAACCTCTTCAGCAGCTAAACCGTATTAATCCTTAATATGCGTGGCTATATCACTATACCCGATACCGTTTCCTGCTCAGCCTGCAAATATTGTGGTGCAAAGCCAATTATTGCGCTTGCCGAAATGGGAGAATATATCGTCAAATGCCCCAACAGCGATAGCCACTATCAAACCTATCCCGGGCTTATCGATATTGACGACTGGAACCTGCACAATATTCCTTCCGCCCAACAAACTGACATCGCCCCTACCCGTTTGACGGACCATTTCTTCCACCTAAATGGTGCAATTGTTTCTCTAAGTAATGCTGATTGATTTTTTGTAATTTGGCGGAAAACCGCTCAATATGAAAATCAAATTGCTTATTCGTTTTGTTCTAATCGCTCTAATATTTTCTTTACCCTGTTTTGCTTTCGCGCAGGATAATAAACCCTCTATAAATCATGTCGCTATTTGTACGCACGACCTAAAAAAGAGCGTGGCATTCTACAATAACGTAATGGAATTGCAAAAAATACCTAATCCGTTTCATGATACCATCCACCAGTGGTTCCGCATAGGCGACGGTATAGCGTTGCATGTAATAGCTGCTAATTGTCCGCCTGAAGTGCACAATATCAATACTCATCTGTGCTTCCATGTGGTATCACTGCCCGATTTTATGAAGCACCTGGACGAGTACCATATTAAATATGGCGATTGGCAGGGCAATTCCAAAAAGACGCAGCTAAGGGCCGATGGCGTACTACAGATCTATTTCCAGGATCCTGATGGTTATTGGATAGAGGTTAATAACGACAAGTAAGAACCGGGTATCAGGGCTTTTGTCCGTATACGATATTGACACCGTAGTCCAGTAAAGCCCTGCCATCAACGCTGTTTGCATTAATAAGTGCATACGTGTCATTTTTGATAGCCGCAACCGTAGTTTCGTCGGCATTGGACAGTGCGACGATCACCGATTCGGATAACTCTGTCCGGTTTAGCCAATAATTTTCTGCGTCAACAAAGTCAACTTTGCTGTCAATGTCCTTGTCGCCAACATGCGTAAAGCCAGCCTTTTCAAAAATACCTATCATAAGTCCGGGGTTAGCACAACGGAACATACCGGGGCCACCTGGTATCACCGGCGGCACTTCAATATGTTTCTTAATGACACTGGTCATAGCAGTGTACCAAAAGTTTTTCTCGGGTGCGCTCCAAACTGATATGGCTACGCGGCCGCCTGGCTTTAACACACGGTATATTTCATTAGCCGCCAATTGCATATCCGGGAAAAACATAAATCCCATCCGGCAACTTATTGCAGTAAATGTATCGTCGGCAAAGGGCAGTTCGCAAACATTGGCTACCTGCGTACTATAATTCGTAAGCCCTTTAGTGGAGGCATTTTCAGAAGCCAACATTAGCATTTCTTCCGATAGATCAGAGCCAACAACTTTCCCTTTTTTAGCGAGCGCCGCTATCGTAAGACCAGGCTCACCGGTACCTGCGGCAATATCTAAAACAATATCGTCTTCATTTATCCCTAATCGTTCAATAATTGCATCGCCCATCGGGCGCAAAAAGTCCATAATAAATTGATCCCATTTTTTCCACGCAAGTGAAACATGGTTCCATGCCTGCTTTTGCTGTTCGCTTATCTGTTCCTTCTGTTGTTGCATAGTCAGTATTTTGATGCTAAGCTATCCGTTTTATCAATAAAAAGCACTAAATGAGTTTGGATATGAACCCGCAGAATAGATTTTACATTTCGCAGACCAAATTAATATATGTTTAAACATCTATTTAATTAAATACTACTAACTTTGTAGTGTTAAATTTTTAGAAAACAAAATTCAATCACACAAAAATGAAAAAAACGATTTTATTAGTTGCAGCGGCATTATTTAGCGCTGGCACATTTGCACAGAGCACCTGGAAGGTGGACAAGGCACACTCACATCTTACATTTACCATCACACACCTTGCAGTATCGGATGTTGACGGTACATTCAAGGATTTCGATGCTAATATTACAGCTTCTAAACCTGACTTTAGCGATGCAACTTTCTCGTTCACCGCTAATACAGCTTCAGTTAATACGGGTGTTGACCAACGTGATACGCATTTAAAAAGCCCCGACTTTTTTGATGCCACAAAATTCCCAACTGTAAGTTTTACAAGCACTTCAATTAAGCCGGCTGCTTCGGGCCATTATACTTTAACCGGCAATTTAACTATTCATGGTACCACCAAGCCTGTTGCGCTTGATCTTTGGTATCGCGGTACCATCACCAATCCGATGAGCAAAGCACCTGACGCTGGTTTCCAGGTTACCGGTACTATCAAACGTTCTGATTTTGCTTTTGGCAGCAAATTTGGTTCACCAATGCTGAGTGACGAAGTTAGTTTCAAAGCCGCAGGCGAATTCGGCAAAGCCAATTAAGCAGAAAGCGAAAAGCAATAATATGGATAATGCCTGTGTGTAAACATGGGCATTTTTTTATACCCTGTGAAAAGTCATCGTTCGACCGATGAACTTAAAATGCCAGTAGCCTTTCACTTTAAGTAACCCTTGCTTATTAATATAAGCTGCCGCGTTCCATTCCCTGCCTTGCTTGGCATCGTAGATCATACCGCCCTCCCACGAGTCACCGTCGGCATCATATTTCATATCGCGTAATATTTCCATACCAAGAATTTTCCGGGTGCGCAACGCTGGATCAGGATTGTTTTTATCGGTCCACTCCCCCATCGGCTTGCTGGGATCGTCGTTAAACCAAATTATTTTGGCCCTGAAATGGTCGCCGCTTTTGTACACCAGCACAGTAAGGTTTTTTTCTGATGACATCCATTTGCCACATATTTGATCAGAATTGGGGATGGTAGCTGTTTTATTTTGAGTAGCTGTGACGAGTAAAAAAACAAAAGCAAGGCACTTAAACATAGTTTTACCGGCAATTATGATCGGTCGGCAAAGTAAAACAATCCTGATGCCAAAACAATATGTTAATTATTTACGGTTCGCTACCACGCTTTCGCAAATGTCTATCCATTGCTGCACGGTCATTTTTGCTGCCAGTTGACCAACGAGTTCATAAGGAATATCATCCATTTTTTTAAAACGGATGCATGCCTTACCCATGTCCAGTTTGGCTTTACTATATTTTGGATACTCGGCAACAAACCAATCGTGCAAATTGCTATTACCATATACGCACATCGCATGAAGCGCGACAAAGTTCTTCTGCGAACCTAAATTCATGTAAGGCAGCGGCACTTTCGGGTCGCAATGATACCCTTTGGGATACAGCGAATGCGGCACCACGTAGCCCAGCATGCCATATCCTATTGTCTCTTCAAAGCCTTCGGGGAGGTTGTTTAATATAGCGTCCCTTAATTTGCTTATTGCCTCTTTCCTGTCGGGAGGAAGTGATGCAACGTATTCATCTGGGGTTTTGGCGGTGGATTGCATGGTGATTTTAATTAACTAAGAAAAAACATGACTAAAACGCATTTTGCTATTTATCTTTAATTTACCTCTTTATTCTCGTTTATCTTATATAAATAATTTAACAAAACTCTTTGAGGATAATAAATGGCACACCCTTTTGTCTTGAATACTTTATTATCCATTTCGATTATAAATTCTCGTTGCGCCTCATCTATACCACAACCACGTGATTCTGGCAATCTAGTTATCATTGATTCAGAAAGTATAACTTTAAAATTTTCAAATTCTGATTTAGACAAATGCCCTCTTTTTAAGTTTAAACTCCTTCCATTCTCATCTTTAATTTCGGGATATTTTAAGTAAGTAATTTCTCCTATACTATCAACAGTAACTTTCACACTACCTCCAAATGGATTTCCATACAGCAATTCCAAATATTTGAAATTATTTACAGGTTGTTTATACTTTTCGATACTTACAAATACAAATATTTCATCATGCTCTTCCATTAAACCAATCATAGCCTTGTAATGGTGTTTTAATATAATTGTATCATTATTCGCACTTATTATCACATATGGATGATATTCTATTTTACGTTCATTTGAATTCCCGGTATCAAGTAAATTATAGGCATATTTAATTAAAAGGGTGTCATTTCTAATTTGATAAATGTGCCCTTCATCAATAGAACTATTCAATGTACTGTCACTCAAAATCTCAATATCTTCCATGTTTTGACTAATGAAGACCTTTCCTGGTTGAGGTATAAGACGAATCATTTTCTGCCCATAAATCCGGATGGAGAATAATATACAAACACAGATTAGAAAATATTTCATAGAATAAGGCTTTATGTAAAAATAATCAAAAAACAATTCACTTGTTTTATATTTGAACTCAAACCTATATTTCTTCTTCCCATGAAAAAACTACTGCCACTGCTCCTGCTACTGCCACTATTTTCATCAGCCCAGCAAAAAAACATTTACCATAAAGGCTGGATCGATTTTAACAAAAACGGTAAAATGGATGTATTCGAAGATCCCTCACAACCCATTGAAAAGCGTATCGCCGACCTGCTCGGCCAGATGACTGTGGAGGAAAAAACCTGCCAGTTGGCTACGTTGTATGGCTATAAGAGAGTTTTGAAGGAAGAAATGCCAGCGGAATCGTGGCATAACGAGGTTTGGAAAGATGGCATCGCCAATATTGATGAAGAACTGAATAACCTAACCTCCCATACCGACGCTGCGCCTACACAATACTCTTACCCCTACAGCAAACATGCGGCTGCTATTAATACCATACAGCGTTGGTTTGTGGAGAATACCCGCATGGGCGTTCCGGTCGACTTTACGAATGAGGGCATACACGGTTTAAACCACGATCGCGCAACTTCGCTGCCTGCGCCAATAGGTATTGGCAGTACATGGGATAAAAATTTAGTAAGATTGGCAGGAGATGTAGTAGGCCGCGAGGCAAAAGCTTTGGGATATACCAATGTTTATACGCCAATTTTAGACGTAGCCCGCGATCAGCGCTGGGGCCGGGTGGAAGAAACTTATGGCGAAAACCCATTCCTGATAGCCGAACTGGGTAAACAAATGTGCCTGGGCGTACAGGAACAAGGCGTGGCCTCAACCCTAAAGCATTTTGCGGTTTATAGCGTACCAAAGGGTGGGCGCGACGGTGCCGACCGCACCGACCCGCATGTTGCGCCGCGTGAATTGTACGAACTATACCTCTACCCTTTCCGCCGCGTGATACAAGAGGCCCATGCCATGGGTGTGATGAGCAGCTATAACGATTGGAACGGTCAGCCCGTTACCGGCAGTTATTACTTCCTGACTGAATTGCTCCGTCAAAAATTCGGCTTCACCGGCTACGTGGTTTCGGACAGCGAGGCTGTGGAATACCTATACAGCAAGCATCATGTAGCTGATTCGAAGGAGGACGCGGTACGACAGGCTATCGAGGCCGGGCTGAATGTGCGGACCAATTTTAGCATGCCGCAAACTTATATTATGCCCATGCGCGAATTGGTGAAGGATGGTAAAGTTTCGATGAAGCTTTTGGACAGCCGGGTTGCTGACGTGCTGCGCGTTAAATTTGAATTAGGCCTGTTCGACCATCCTTATGTTGAAGACCCCAAAGCAGCTGACAAAATAGTGCATAATGAAGAGGCGACTGCGATGGGTTTGCAAATGAATCGCGAAAGCATGGTATTGCTCAAAAACGAAAACAATCTGCTGCCGCTTAAAAAAGGGGGACTTAAAAACATATTGGTAACCGGGCCGCTGGCTGCTGCAAAAAGTTATGCCACCAGCCGCTATGGCCCATCGCACAATCCCACTACCAGTGTTTTGGAAGGCATAACCAACTATATGGGCAGCGATGCCAAAGTCACCTACGCCAAAGGCTGCGACGTGATCGATGCCGGCTGGCCTGAGAGCGAGCTTATCGAAACACCTTTAACTGCGCGGGAACAGGCCAGTATTGATTCCGCAGTGACCCTGGCTAAACGATCTGACGTAGTGATAGCCGTAGTCGGCGAAAGCGAAAACCAGGTAGGCGAAAGCCTTTCGCGCAGCGGTCTCAACCTGCCGGGCAGACAATTGAAACTGATCCAGGCCTTACAGGCTACCGGCAAACCGGTTGTAATGGTGATGATCAACGGGCAACCGCTAACCATCAATTGGGAAAACAAATATGTACCTGCCATATTGGAGGCCTGGTTCCCCGGGCCGGAAAGCGGGCGCGTGATAGCTGAAACACTTTTCGGAGACTACAACCCGGGTGGCAAACTGTCCATAACATTTCCAAAAACAGTGGGGCAGATAGAATTCAACTTCCCTTTTAAACCCGGTTCACAAGCCGACCAGGGCGGTAAAAACGGCTGGGGGCATACTTATGTGAATGGCCCGTTATATCCATTTGGTTACGGCTTAAGTTATACCACGTTTGATTACAGCAATTTACATGTGAGTCCACAGCAGGAAAATCAGCAGGGCGATATTCATGTTACTGTCGATGTGACCAACACTGGAAAACTCAAAGGTGATGACGTGGTGGAGCTTTATCTGAAACAGGAAGTAAGCGATGTAACGGTTTACGAATACGATCTCCGCGGATTTGAGCGCGTGAATCTCGCTCCCGGTGAAAAGAAAACCGTTGAGTTTACGCTGCATCCAGATGACCTAGCCATTTTAGATAAAAACATGAACTGGACCGTTGAACCGGGCAAATTCCAGGTGATGATCGGGACTTCGTCGGATGATATTAAATTGAAGCAGGAGTTTGAGGTGAAATAAGTCCGAAAGTCGGATAGAAACTTACGAAGTTTTTGAAACTTCGTAAGTTTTAAACTCTACTCCCCCGCATACGGATCCTTGATCTTTTTATTCGAATAAGTAATATAAGAAAAAGTCACCTTATTATTCTTACCTATGGGCGATTGCGCCATAAAGCCCAGGTGCAGCGGCCCTTTGGCATTGAACTGCAAATGCCTGATCAGGAACCAGTGTTTGCCATCCGACCCATAGTACAATGTGATCACATTATCTGCCTTGCATATTTTATAATAAACTTTGTTGCCGTTGATAGCGGCAGAGTTACAATCATCCGAAATATTATCCGTAACCACGCTCACCACGCGGTGCTGGCCGGTATAATCTTTTTCAAAGCAAAATTTTATCCAGTGCAGGTTATCAGCCTTCAATACGATAGCGCCGCCATCCCATTTATTGGTAAAATGATGTTCGATACGTGCTGTCAAAATAAAGTTAGCATCGGGTGTGAAGAATAATTTTGGTGCGTTATCGGTATTATAGGTTACGTTCGGGTCACGGAACATATCTGTTTTTTCACCGGCCTCGATATGGATGGTATTGGCATTGACCGAATAACTTAATGGCTTATTTTCCCACGAAAGCATGAATGGGATCTTTGAGAATTTTACGGTTTTTTGGGCCTGACAATCCAATCCCCAAAAAGCAAATAGCACTAATGTTAATGCGGCAATAATTCTTTTCATACTTCTATCGTTTTGGTTTTCAACATAAATGTAAATGTTTTAAATTGGCTGTTAAAACCGGGTGAAAATAATATTTCATAATATTTTCAGATAATAGTTGCGGCTCTTGCGGTTTGTCTCATATTTATTACTTTTATAAATAATTTAAAAAGTACGGCCTAAAGCTTTCCTGAGCCTGGCTAACCTGGATTATCTGAATGGAAACTAAACCCAAAAGCGTAATAAAAGGCTCACAGCTAAAAAACATGATCATCAAACGCCTTTATTTTGACAAGGCCATGTCGTGTGCTGAGCTAAGCGATCTGTTTGATAAAAGCATCCCATCCATAGCAAAGGCAATAAACGAATTAATTGACGAAGGTTTTGTAGTTGAACAGGGTTTTGCGCCTTCCAGCGGCGGTCGCAGGCCTTTACTGTATTCCATCAAGGCGGATGCGTTATACATTCTTGCTGTTGCCATGGACCAGCTGACCACACGCATCCAGTTGCTTGATCTTTTCAATCATCCAGTTGCCGATGCGGTGCAGATCGACCTAAAACTGCTAAACAACCCTGATGCACTCGGCATGCTTATCGACAATATAAAGCAATATATCGCTAAGGCGCCTGTGAAAAAGAATAAGATCGCGGGCATTGGTATCGGTATGCCAGGCTTTGTAAATGTGATAGAGGGCATTAACTATACTTATCTTGACGCAGGTGGTAAAAGTCTGACTCAATATTTGACCGAAAAAACCGGCCTGCCGACCTATATCGATAACGACTCAAGTTTGATCGCATTGGCCGAGCAGAAATTCGGCATCGCCAAGTCACAAAAGGACGTGATGGTGATCAATCTCGGCTGGGGCATCGGCCTCGGCATGATCGTCAATGGCGAGATATTCCATGGGCATAACGGGTTCGCCGGCGAATTGAGCCACATCCCGCTGTCCGAAGACGGTGCTTTATGCGTATGCGGTAAACGTGGATGCCTGGAGGCGGAGGCGTCCATGCTGGTAGTGGCCGAAAAAGCTATCGAGGGCATCAGAAACGGCCGGGTAACTACGCTAACAACTACCGATAATAACCCTACCAAAATATTCGGCGACGCCTTGCTTGAAGCTGCCGATAATGGCGACCAATTTGCTATCGAACTGCTTTCGGATGCGGGTTATAAGATCGGTAAAGCATTGGCAATCCTCATCCATATCATGAACCCGAAAACCATCGTGTTAAGCGGTCGGGGAGCTCGGGTTGGCAGGATATTACTGGCCCCTATACAGCAGGCCTTGCATAAATACTGTATACCGCGTTTGGCATCGGGTACTGAACTGCTTATATCAGAATTGGGTTTCGATGCCGAACTGATCGGTGCGGCAGTATTAACGATGGAGAATTTTGATAAAGAGTTGAAAAAGGCTTAAAAGCAGCTTACAACAACTCCCTCAATTCACCCAACGCATCGATCGTCGCAACCATCCCCTCTCCTACTTTTCCAAAACCGTAGCTGGCAAAAATAAAAGGCACACCAGCTTTAGTAGCTGAATCGCGGTCACCATTGGTGTCGCCAACATAAACGGGCGCTTTCAGATCATGCTCTCTAACAATATCTTTAATGTTCTCGGCCTTAGGCTGCCCTTTAGTGCCGTAACACTGATGGCCCAGGAAATATCCGGCAACGGGGCAATGGCTTAAAAACGTTTCAATATAACCGCTTTGGCAGTTGCTGACGATGTAAAGTTTGTATTTGCCAGCAAGATATTTAATAGTTTCTTCTAAATCGGGATAAAGGTCGCCCCCAACCTCATGCAAAGTTTCGATCTCACTTTGCGCACAAACGGCCTTAAAATAGTTCCGCTGGCTAACATCCATATCAGGCAGCAGTACTTCAAATATAACATCATAAGCCATGCCTGTTATCGACCTTACTCTTTCCCGTGTGATCGGTTCAACAACATAGTCCACTTGTTGCCTGGCTTTTTCCCAGGCAAGGGCCACATTGCCTGTTGAATCCCATAAGGTGCCGTCAAGGTCGAAAATTATGCTGTCGAATTTGTCTTTCAAAGAAGTGTCGTCTTTTTGCATGGGCGCAAAAATAGCAGAAATCTGGTTTGTAAAAGCTACAGCGCAAAACATCTTATCTTTGTTAAAAAATTTTACTTATGAAAATGATAAAATACTGTCTTGCCATTGTTCTTTTTGTGGCGATAGGTCAAGCCCAGGCCAGACCGGTTGATGTTAAATCATCTATCAATACTGTACTAAAAAGCTATCTTGATATTAAAAATGCCCTTGCAACCGATAACAGTAAAGCGGCTAATGACGCTGCTAAAAATTTTACAGTTGCACTCAAAGCAGTGCCTGTCAGCCAAATGGACAATAAGCAAAAGGCTGTTTGGCAGCAATATGCAGAGAAGCTTCGCTTCGACGGTGAACATATCAGCGAGTCAACTGCCATTGCCCACCAGCGGGAGCACTTTGGCAGCCTGTCACCTAACTTGTATGCGGTATTAAAAGCGTTCAAGAACAACGAACTTGTTGTTTACCAGCAGTATTGCCCTATGGTGAAAAAGATTTGGATAAGCGAATCATCAACAATCAAAAACCCATATTTAGGCAAAAAGATGGCCGATTGCGGCGTGACTAAAGAAACATTAAAAGCAACAAAATAAGGCAGATACCCTGTTTACTAAAAAGGCTCCCGGTTTCCCGGGAGCCTTTACTATTATTCAGCAGAGGTTACGAGCCACACTTATCTGAACATGCTATAGCGTGACAGCTCGCCTTATCCGGACATGTAGCCGGGTTTGGGCAATCAACTGTTTTGCCATCCTTAATGCATTTGCCCGAAGGACAGGTACATTCTGTTTTGGCTTTTTTGTGAGCCGGGGCCGTTTTAGTTTTAGGCCCATTTGCAAATACGGTGGCGCCGGCCAATAATATAGCCAGTAAGCCTAAGCTTAATTTCTTCATTTTTTTATGATTTTAATGTTAAATAATTATCCTGATCGTTTAAGAGTGAGGTCGATTGTTCAGGATAACAGCTCAGGCGGACGCCAGCAATCAGGCAGGTAGTTGGAAATGATATCTTCGTTAATTGCTGGTTTCAATTTTTTTGGCGCATCAAGTGCCACATCGGTGAAGGAATGAATAACAACCCGTTGTGCTACCGATGTGCCGCATGGTACAAATGGGTTGCAGAAATCGCGGTTGCAGGTACTACTTTGCTGTTTAACAGGAGTTTTGTTTTTTTGCTGCATTTCCTTGCAGCACATACCCGGATGGCAGCTATCAGGCTTGTTGGGTATATTGAGTCCCATATTGACAAACGGCTGCGCAATAAGCAAACTAAAATACATACACAATATGGAAGCCACTAACTTCATCATTCAAATGTATTTATAAAGATTTGATCCGGAAATGATTTTCGTCATAATTATGTCGACTTATACGATCGCTTCTTTCTTTCCCGAATCGAGGCTGCGGTAAATGGCATCCACTATTTTCATGTCCTTCAACCCCTCTTCGCCTGGCACGCGCGATTGTTTGTTGTGCCAAACACATTCAGCAAAATCATCCATCTGCGCCGCCTGGTGACTGATCTGTGGCAGTTTCATATCCCCGGCCGAAGTATATCCATCTATTTCACCATAACCAAAAGCAGGCCCCAAACCAAATTTTCCATGCTCCGCTTCTACATGCAAGTAGCTCCAATCATTATTATAGCTTGATTTGCCGGTGGTCGTAAACCCACCCGGAAATTCTAGTTCCCAAAAAACGGTTTCGTCAACCTCAGTAAAAAAATCGGGCCTTTTCTTTTCCTGTGTTGCTTTTACTGCAATAGGCTCCTGCCCTAATGTGTACCGCGTCGCCTGTATGGAATAGGTGCCCATATCCATCAGTCCGCCGCCGCCGGCCATAGCCTTTTTGAGCCTCCAGGCGCTATTGTCCGTGCCTCCATAAGTGAAGCCGTTACCTGTATCTATGGAAGTTATCTTGCCATAAATGTGTTTTTGCCCAAGCCGCATGATCTCCATATTATGCGGTTCGAAATGCAATCGGTAACCGATAGACAATAGCCTGTTTGCCTTTTTGCAGGCAGCAATCATATCCCGGCATTCCTGTGCATTCAGCGCCATCGGCTTTTCGCAGATCACATGCTTACCTGCCTGAGCCGCGCGAATGGTATATTCCTTATGCATGGATACCGGCAGCACCACATAAACCACGTCGATGTCCGGGTTATCTTTTATCTGGTCGAAGGTTTCGTAATTGTAGATGTTCTTGTCCGGGATGTTGTATTTCTTCTTCCATTCCTCCGCCTTTGCCGGGTGACCCGTGACAATGCCGGCGAGATAACAATTTTTGGTATGCAGCAAGGCTGGGCCAAGTTGGCCAAAACTGTAGTACCCTAATCCAACCAGTGCTATACCTACTTTTTTACCACCGTTTGGAGCGAATGCTGAGAGCGTATCACTTAACGCAAGTGCACCGATACCTAATGAACTAACGCGAAGAAAATCGCGACGGGAGAATGGATTTTGAGTTTTCATGGCTAAATTAAATACAAGCGGATAACTACCTGCGCTATCGCATTTAAAGTTAGCGTTTACTTTTGAGCATCAATACGCTCTTTGTATTTTTTTATAGCACGAATGATAGTTTGCACAATTTCGGCCTGCCCTTCTGATGAATTCAAGTATTCTTCATCATGCGGATTATTGATAAACCCGGTTTCAACCAGCACTGCGGGCATAGCGCTTTGCTGCAGTACCAGTACGCCTTGTTCTTTTACACCATGACTATGACGACCATCTTCCTTTTTGAATTCATTATTTACCAGGTCGGCGAAAATGATGCATTGTTTACGGAATTTCTGCTGAAATGCGCTCATAATGATCGCATTTATCGCGTTGTTCGAGCCATAACCATTGTATTTTTTCTGGTAGTCCTTTTCGATATAAATAGATGCATTTTCACGGATGGCTTCTAATTGTTCACCCTTACGGTGATAACCATATACCAGCAGCAGCACGCCATGCTCGGCTGTTGATTTTTCCGGGGTCGAATTACAATGAATGGAAATAAACAAGTTGCCTTTGTTCTCGCTGGCGATATCATCGCGGCGGTGCAGTTCAACAAAATTGTCTGTCGTGCGGGTCATCACTACGTTGAGCGATGGTATCTGCTCGGTAATGGCGGTTCGCAGCTTTTTTCCGATGGACAGTGCTACATTCTTCTCTTTAGAATAAGCGCCATGCGCGCCCGGATCTTTACCGCCATGGCCGGGGTCGATGATCACTGTTCTGAATTTAAACCCGGGAACATCCGGTTTAGCCGCGGTTGTATGTTTATGACGATGCTTCTTTTTAACCTGTTGTGCGAAACTGCCCTGATAGGATGATAATATAGCGATGATAGCGAAAAGTACCGCCGTTTTAGAGAATAACTGTCGAAAAAAGATCATAGATATTGCAGGTTCAACCTGTTATATGTCACGGCAAAGGTAAAACTTTGCAGCAACTTAATTTTTAATGCAAAGGCAACGTGCTTGCTCCTTCATTGTACCTGTATCAATGGCTGCCCGCTTTGTTCTTCCAACCAACCGCAGGCTATAATGTTTTTATCCGGGATACCGTTTTCGCTCAACAGCGCCTCAAATTCTTTCTCGTGTCCACGCTCAACCGCTACCAACAACCCGCCGCTGGTTTGCGGGTCAGCAAGAATATGTTTTTCCCGTTCTGTTAAGTCCCCTATTTTCTGTCCATAGCTTGCCCAGTTCCGTTGGGTGCCGCCGGGTATGCTTGCTTGCTCCAGGTATTGGTCTATCACATTTATTTTAGGCACTTTATCGAACTCTACGACGGCTTGTAAACCGCTTCCCTCGCACATTTCGGCCAGATGCCCCAATAAACCAAAACCCGTTACATCTGTCATGGCCTTTACATAATCCAATTTGCCTAGCTGCTCACCTATTTTATTGAGCAGAGCCATACTTTGGGGGGCGATGTCAGCGTGTTCAGGTCTTAATATCCCTTTCTTTTGGGCAGTCGTCAATATGCCCACACCCAGTGCTTTGGTTAGATACAGGCGGCAGCCAGCTGTCGCTGTCGAATTTTGTTTTAAGTTTTTGATATCGACGATGCCATTCACAGCCAATCCAAAAACCGGTTCAGGGCAATCAATGCTATGGCCGCCGGCCAGGCTAATACCAGCTTCTGCACAAACTGCGCGCGAACCCTCCAATACCTTTTGTGCTACGTCGGCCGGCAGCTTATCAATAGGCCATCCCAAAATGGCTATGGCTAACACCGGCTTTCCACCCATGGCGTAAACATCGCTTATGGCGTTTGCCGATGCTATGCGACCGAAATCAAAAGCATCGTCAACTATCGGCATAAAAAAATCAGTGGTGGATATCAGCGCTGTGCCATTGCCAAGGTCATATACCGCTGCATCATCACGTTTATCGTTGCCCACCAGCAAACGGGCATCAGGCTGATAAATAACTGGGCTATGCAGTATTTTATCCAGTATTGCGGGGCTTATTTTGCACCCGCATCCCGCACCATGCGAGTATTGCGTCAATTTAATCTCTTCAGTGATCATTTTAATAGCTATGCGGCGCTACACCCATCTGTTTATAATAAAATTCAAGTGCCCGGCCTGCATTTGTTACAGCGTCGGTGTCATCGCACTCCAATTTATGAGTACTATCCGGCATTCGTTTGCTCAACCCGATGCGATAGGTTTTATCATAATAAACCAGCACGATTCGAATAAAATCAGTCATGCGGTTTTCCTCAATAGCCAGTAAAGCGTTTTTAGTTTGCTCCGGTCCAAGTCGCTTCCAAATGCGCTGGGTGCATTCTGCTAAAAAACCCTTATCCAGCCGGCCATATTCATCAACCAAAAATTCTACTCGTTTATCCAATGGGATTTTTACATTGATTAACTGCGCTTCCCGCATCTGTCGCCACAATCCATTGGGTATAAAACTTTTGCCGATACTGATGCTTTCGTCTTCCAGCCATATTACTTTGTCCTGATCTGCCTGATAAAGCTGGGTAGCCAGCTCATTTTCAAAATGCTCCTGGCTGGGTTGAACCATTTTGTTCATGCTGCCATAGGATGAGCCCTGGTGCTGTGCAAGGTCTTCGAGGTCGATAATTTGTTGGCCTGACTTGCTAAGCTGGTTCAGTATTTTCGTCTTGCCCGAACCCGTCATCCCACCTAATATGAGCAGGTTATATTTTTGTTCGAACCGGTCTAAAACCCAGCGGCGATACTTTTTGTAACCACCTTCTAACAGATATACGTCAAAACCATACAGGTTAAGCGCCCAGGCCATTGCGCCGCTGCGCATGCCGCCACGCCAGCAATGTAATGCTACTTTTTTGTTAGGAGCGATCTCCAATGCCTGCTTGATAAAACCGGACCATTTTGCACCGGTCAGGTCAAAACCTAATAGAATAGCTTGTTCGCGGCCCTGCTGTTTGTAAGTAGTGCCCACCTGCACACGTTCTTCATTATTAAAAAGCGGAATGTTGGATGCACCAACCACATGGCCCTGCTCAAATTCGGCAGGCGTACGCACGTCAATCACTGGAATCGAGGTATCAAGACTGACGAAACTTTCTATCGGGATGTTTTTGATCATGTGGCTATACGCGCGGATTTACCGGCACAAAAATAGCTTATTTATGATCGGATTATTTCCCCATCTTCGACAAAAGAAAATCCAGCGCGCCTTTATCCGGCAATGCTTCCGCTTTGGATTGGGCGTCAAATACTTTAACCAGGTTGCCTGATGCCGTATATTTCGGCCATTCGGGCAACCCTTTCCCATTTGGATTTCCTGTTTTTACAAAATTTACCCAGTAGTCCGACATCAGGTTAGCCAGCGCTTTATCGGTGTCTCCAAACGGCCGGTTATTCAAAAATTTCAGGTTATTCATTACATAACATACCTCGCCGGTATGGAATGAACCATATTTTACATACTCGCCAGTTGCCGGGATCTTGCGGTCGAAATTATAGACATAGATCGGCGAATTGACGTTCTTGCTTTGAATATTGGCCCAGTTATAGCCCGAAAGCGCAAATATCTGATCGCGGGTCAATTTCCCTTGCGAAGCCGTTGCCTCGGCGTCAGTTGTAGCAGGAAAATATTTTAGAAACATCTCTGCATCGGCACCGTACATTTTTTGCGCCTGCTTGATAAAGTTTTCCTTGGTTACCGGCCCTGAGCCAAACTCATCGCCATTCCAGCCGGTGATCACCGGCACATGATTTTCTTTATTCTGTGCGAAAATATCTGGTATTGCTTCCGGCAGCACATAACCGTCGGCAATTGGCGAATACCTGCCTTGCAGTTTTTTCATCGCATCCTCTGCCGACATGGCCCGTAGATCGGCCAACGAATTTGCACCTGCTTTTTTAGCGGCAGCCTCGCCTGCTGTCTCTACAGATTGAAGCGTACTCGCAGGAATGGCAGGATTTTTTACAGTTAACGATCCGCTTTCTGCAATAGCACGATTAAACAAGCCTTTTGTCAATGGCGAAGCCACCAAAGCATTTACGCTCATCGAGCCTGCCGATTGCCCGGCAATAGTTACCTGGTTTGGATCACCCCCGAAAGCTGCTATGTTCTTTTTTACCCACTTCAATGCAGCTATCTGGTCCATCAGGCCGTAGTTGCCTGATGCGTGGTTAGGCGATTCCTTAGTAAGTTCCGGATGTGCAAAAAACCCAAACACCCCCACCCGGTAATTAACAGAAACAAATATGATCCCTTTTTTAGCCAAGGCCTCGCCATCGTAAATGGGGCATGCACTGCCGCCACTGGTAAACCCGCCGCCGTATATCCATACAAAAACCGCTCTTTTTTCGGTTTTAGATTTAGCGCCCGTCCAAACATTCAGGTACAGGCAATCTTCACTGATAAGCTTTTCGGGGATCAAAAATTCAGAAGTATATACCATAAATGGTGTAGGCTTTGCCTGCATAGGGCTGGGGCCAAAAGCATCACATTTTCTAACACCTTCCCAATGTTTAGCCGGTTGCGGCGCTTTCCAGCGCAGGTTGCCAACAGGAGGAGCGGCAAATGGGATACCTTTAAATGAGGTAATATCACCCGAACTGTTTTTCACGCCCGAAACTGTACCGGCATCTGTTTTGGCTATAGTCAGCGACGCTATCGTACCTGTTTCAATAATAAATGAATATAAAAGTACGGGCGCAACAACTAATAATACGCCAAGTAATATCCTGGTTAGCTTTTTCATTTTGAGAAGAAGAGTTAATGTGTCGGTTTGACGCAAACTAATACATATCAGCCAATAATGCAAATTATTATAGATTATTAAGCCCCTTTTGTATCTTAGGGTTAGTTTATAAACCACCTTATGAAAAAATACAAACTGCTTATTTCCATATCCCTGGTCTTACTTATAGCTGCCTGTTCCGGAAATGCAAATATTTATATCGATAGGGCAAAAAAAGCGATCGTATCCCGCAACGGCGATCCATTACAAAAAGTGACAATTGACGGTGCCGGGACCGAAGTAACCTACCTGGTTAACGATAAAACTAAAGACAATTCGGCGATATACTTCAATAAACACAATCCAGGTTTTATGGTATCCGAAGGCTTCGGCTTGAATAAAGATTATGTTTTAAAACTACAGCCGGGTAAAAAGTACACGGTCACATACTCTGACAATAAGGGACAGGCACAGTTGATATTCAGGACTGATTTTAACGGGGATATAAAAGAGCCGGATAGCGATTAGCTCTTCGCCTTAAAAACCACTTTAAAAGTAGTACCCATATTAGGCTCGCTATCTACAGATATATGGCCGCCCTGTGATTCGATCTGTGTTTTGGTAAGGAAAAGGCCCACGCCATGTGAATCCTTGCCTTCGTGGAAGGTTTTATACAAACCAAATATTTTTTTGCCGTGTATCTCCAGGTCGATGCCTAAACCATTGTCCTGGCATTCCAGTACTACACAGTCGTTTCCATCGGTATAGGTACGCAAAGTAATTACCGGCGCAACGTCAGGCTTACGGTATTTTATAGCATTGGTAACCAGGTTCATAATAATGCTTTCCAGGTACAAACGCGGGAAAAGCACTTTTTCGGTCCAGAGGTCTTTATTTATGGTGGCATTACTGGCATCCAGGTCAAGTTCCAAAACTTCTGCTACGCCATTGATAATATCTTCAAACACCACATAATCTGATATAACCTCAATATCCTGTACTTTGATAGCTTCTGCCAGATCGTCCAAAGTTGAGTTCAATCCTTGCGAAACCTTTTCAATACGTTGAAAAAGATCAGCATTTTCCTCTTCCAGCGATTCCGTGTCAATAAATGAGGTCAGCATCGCAATATTATTCGCGTGGTTGCGAATATTGTGCGATAGTAAATGCGTAAAGTTCTTAAGCTGCATGTTATTTTGCGTGATCAGCTCTATGGAGCGATTTAATGCAATTTCGCTGCTTTTGTATTTCTCCACGTCCATAAATACGCCACGCAGCTTTGCAACTTTTCCAGCACCGTCAAACACTGGTTCGCCGTACGAGCGTACCCAAATCACTTTGCCCTTTTCGGTCAGCATTTGCAGCTCAAGGTCCCATATAATCCCTCTGCTTACCGTTTCCTCTACAGCTTTTTTAAGCATTTCGTCATAAGGAGGCAAAAAGAAGCTGTATGGGTTTGTAAAATTCAGATCGTAGTCGTAAGGCAATTCGTAAATATCGTACACCGTTTTCGACCATATATTTATGCTGGTCTCCAGGTCAAACTCCCATCCGCCCATGCGTGCCAACCGGCCCGCTTCAGATAGCAAATATTCGCTTTGCGAAAGTTTGTTCTCCAACTGCTTACGTTCGTTGATATCCGCATTACAACCGGCCATCCGCACAGGTTTACCGTCTTCAAATACAGCTTTGCCGGTACATTCAAAATATTTATAGCCGTTTCCCCTCGTACGCAGGCGCGCCTCTACCCTGTATGGAACCTTTTGTTTCAGGTGCGCATTCAATGCCGTGGTGACCAGGGCTCTATCTTCGGGATGAAGAAGGTCGTAAAAAGTTTCAATTTTGGCGGGAATTTCGCCCTGTACATAACCCAGCAGGCCATAAAAATTTTCGGACCAATAAACCTCGCCGGTTTCAAAGTCCCAATCCCATATACCGGCATTGGTGCCTTCTATGATAAGTTTTAATATTTCGGCCGATTCTGTTAACTCCACAAGCAGTAATAAATTGATCAGGGTTATTGTTCTGGTTTTTACGTATCCACAAGTAAAAGGTTGAAACACATTAAATAAAACTTTAAAATATGACGACAGGGGGCACATTCTTTTAATATTTGATACTTTAGTGTTTGAATTTTAAACAAATTATTATGTTTGGGCATGAAAACCTCTAATCCTGATACCGCAGTCTCTTACATTCTGAAATATTTATTACACCTCATCAGCATTGCGCTGTTTTATGGATTAACACTTTACTTTACAACATCATTCTGGATCCATTATTTGCTGAACAAGTTTACCAGGGTACCTTATGTACCTACACCTAATTTTCACGACCAGGTTATTCATTTACTGATCATTTATTCATTGTTCTGCTATTTCGCCAATAATTTTGTCCTCAACCTTTATCAGAATGGCAAGGCTAAACAGCTGATTATCTCCTATTTAGTCGATTTCCTGGTATTGCAGCTAAGCATGACCATTATGATATTTTACAATAACAGGCTGCATACACCAGCTATCGATAACTCGATCTATAACATCTACTTAGTTACGATATTATTGGTAATAAAGGAAGCTATCACGATGTGGTTACTTTCAAGAAAGACAGTAGCGGTTAAGAAAAACTAGCTTAAAAAAGGTAGCATCTCCTATTATTTGTTTTAAATTATTGAAAAAAAATTTGTAATTGATAAATTAATCGTAATATTGCGATTGAAATGGGGCTTACCAAAACCGAAATATTTACAGAAGAACAAAACCGGCTGGCTGTAATGCTTAAAGCACTGGCACATCCGGCACGTATAGCCATCCTGCAACAGATCATAAAAGCCAATGCCTGCATTTGCGGCGACCTTGTTGATGACCTTGGCCTGGCACAGGCGACAATATCCCAGCATTTAAAGGAGCTTAAAAATGCCGGCCTGATACAAGGCACAATCGAAGGGGTGAGTGTTTGTTATTGTATTGAACCCAATGCCTGGAAATTATTAAATGAGGAGCTAGGCACCTTCTTCGCGTCGTATACCGGCACGGGTAAATGCTGCTAAAAAAATTTAGAACAATTAATCGCAATATTACAATGGAAAATCAAATCAAGTGGAGTAATTTCAAGGAAGTTTTGCTCCAGAACACAATGCTCGACCTGCAATTTCAATATACGGATAACAAAAGGGTTTCGGCCGCTTACCATATCACCGAAATAAAACAAGCGCCTATAACATCGGTTGATTGCGGCGGTGCGATGAATTCGTGGACGGAGATCATTATCCAACTGATGGAGCCTGCAGTAAACCAACAGCAACGGCCAATGAAAGTTCGAAAGGCCTTATCCATTATTGAACTGGTTGAGAAAAAACTGCCTTTGAATCCGCAGGGAATTGTAAAAATTGAATTCGGAAACTCAGAATTTGATACGCGCCAGTTGCACCCGGCTGAATTGATCATCAATGATGAAGAACTAATTGTTGACCTGCGGCCGGGTATGGTACAATGCAAGGCGATTGAACGTGGCGGTTCATGCGGTGAACCTGCAGAAAAATCAAAACTGGAATTAAAAGACCTTTCAACTGCTGCCGCCTGCTGCACGCCGGGTGGAGGATGCTGTTAAATTTAACGATATGAAGATAATTGACGGAACCGGTCACAGAGAAGG
>JBIOHG010000022.1:0-58319 GCA_044448765.1 Sphingobacteriales bacterium
ATTTTAAAATTCAGTTTGAAAAGAAATCGCGTTTAAAAAAATTTTATGCGTTTAAAATATCTTCTCAAAAAAATACCTGTCAAAAAAGACAATTATTCGTTTTTGAAAAAAAATCACCGAAATCGTTGAAAAATTAAGCCGATCCGTAAAAATACAGGGGTAAAACAAGATAATACACGTATTAATACCGCTTAATACTGGCTAAGGCTATAAAAAATCATCTTTTATGGCTCTTTTCGATAAAAATCATAGCCTTATCAAAAACACATTGTTCCAAAAGTCGCCAAATAAAATTTTTGACAATTTGTCATACAAATCAATCAGCGCCAATTTGTCATATAAAATAGCTACTGAAGCAACTGCCAACCGCGTGACAAAGTGACAAAATGGCTAAAATTGCTAATTCCAGCACGAAAAATACCCCGTGCCAAATAATTTTTGACAAATCAGCAAGAAAGCGGTTATAAAAATGAAATGTTTGAAATAAAATGCTGATTATATCAAATTAAGCATTTTTTGGGTGGCTTTTATGGCCGAAACCGTTTGGTCGCTGTCGAGTCCGCGGGTCTTGAACTCTTTACCTCCATACTCCCAGGTAATGATGGTTTCGCATAAGGCATCCGACTTTCCACCAGGCGGTATGCGCACTGCGTAATCAGTTAAAACAGGTAGTACCAGTTTCTTTTTTTGATAGATAACCTTCAGTGCGTTCATAAAAGCATCGTACTGACCATCGCCTTGTGAGTGTTCCTCGAATACTTCGCCGTTTACGTTTATACTTAAGGTTACCGACGGCCGCAAGTTTTTGGAATGCGTAAGCACATAATTCTCAACATGTACTTTTTCTTCTATTGCATCACTATCTAGCACATCCGAAATAATGTAAGGCAGATCCGATTGCGTTACGGTCTCTTTTCTGTCACCTAATTCAATTACCTTATCCGTAACTTTCTTCAGGTCGGCATCCGAAAGGCGAATGCCCAATTGCAGCAGGTTGTTTTCAATGTTGGCCTTGCCACTGGTTTTGCCCAAAGCATATTTGCGTTGGCGGCCAAAGCGCTCGGGCATCAGGTCGTTAAAGTAAAGATTATTCTTTTTATCACCGTCAGCGTGAATGCCGGCGGTTTGTGTAAATACATTTTCGCCAACCACAGGTTTGTTAACCGGTATCCTGAACCCAGAGAAAGTTTCCACCAGTTTACTCACCGAGTAAAGCGATTTCTCATCTACCGAGGTTTTTACATCCTTCACAAAGTCGTTCAACACCGCTATCGTGCTTGCCAACGGCGCATTTCCGGCACGTTCACCCATGCCATTAATGGTCAGGTGCAAGCCCTTTACACCTGCATTTACCGCTTCCAGCACATTGGCTATGCTAAGGTCATAATCATTATGGGCATGAAAATCAAAATGGATATGCGGATATTTCGGAACGATCGCATCCAGATATTCCCTGGTTTCTGATGGAATTAGAACACCCAGCGTATCAGGTAATAATATCCTCTTTACAGGCTGCGTCGCTAAAAAATCGAGGTATTGAAAAACGTATTCTTTCGAATTGCGCATACCATTGCTCCAGTCTTCCAGGTACACGTTACAATCGATACCGTTTTCTTTCGCGTAAGCAATGGTTTCGCCAACTTCTTTAAAATGCTGCTCAGGTGTTTTCTTGAGCTGATAAGTCAAATGATTTAATGAGCCTTTGGTGAGCAGGTTCATCACTTTAGCCCCAGCTTCCAGCATCCAGTCAACAGATGTTTTACCATCGACAAAGGTCAGTACCTCAATTTTATCAATAAAGCCGTTTGCTGTTGCCCACTCCGTGATCTTTTTCACCGCCTGGAACTCCCCTTCAGATACCCGCGCTGATGCGATCTCAATACGATCAACCTTTACTTCGGTAAGCAGTAGCTGCGCAATAGTGAGTTTCTCTGAAGCAGAAAAGGATACACCGCTGGTTTGTTCACCATCCCGCAGGGTGGTATCCATTATTTCGATATGACGTTTAGTTCCGGGCATTTCTATAATTAATATTCACATTACCGACATTTAAATCACGGCAATATGATTTAAAACAGGAGTGCAATAATCGGAAAAACTAAGGTAAATCGGTAATTTTTGTCAAGAAAACTTCAAAGACTATGGATTAGATGGATTATTTGTCTTTCACTAAAACACTAATGTCGTTCCAATACATCCAATGGGCATTTAAATTTTCAGCACCTAATGAAGAATAAAAAATTCGGGCAGTATCATTTCCAGGGTCAACACATATTTTCAGCGCTTTTTGTTCGATAAACCAGGCTGCCAGCATTCGGATCAGTTCGGTTGCTATCCCTTTTCTTCTGAATTGAGAAGTGACATCTATCCATTCCAACTCACTGTCACATTCCAGGCGTTTGGTAAGATGGCCTGCTATAAAACCAATAATTATATCATTTTCGATAGCAACATATACAACACGTGGCATCAAAGCATTTTGCGGATGAAGCTCGCCTTTTATATAACCGGTTATGCGAGGTATCCAATACTCCTCTGTCTCCCAACCTTCAGAACGCAGGCGGGCCAAAGCGGGAATATCGGATTGAGTTGCTGTTCGGTATCCGATTTCCATCACATAAACTTCAACGAATTCCCCGGCGAAATATGTGTGGTTTTGACGGTAGGGAAATTCTTATCCATCCATTCGAGCATAAACTGCGAACCCCATTCCTCGCTGGCGATATGCCCCAAAACCACTAATGATAACTTATCTCCTTTAGCTTGCGCATCCCTCACATATTCAGCGGTTTCCCATTCGGACAGCTCACCGCAAACCAGCACATCAGGCTTTACTTTTTGTATGCCCTGTATCTGTCGCATACCTCCCGGTGCACCGGGCATAAATAACACCCGCTTACATTCCTGCCCGGGGTTACCGACGTAGCGCACCATTTGTATATTAAGCCTTTGCTTCAGGTGCCCTACAAGTCCCTTTAGCGAACTGCCGGGAAGCGTTAAAATGTTTGGGATATCCTTATCAGCATATTGCATCCATTCAAGTTGCTCCAATTGTGCTTTGGTCACACCGTCCGGCTTATGCGTGTGGATATAATCATGATTACGCCATACTGCGATGTTATGCTGCTTCAGCAAATCGGCTTTATATTGAAATACATCGTCATCCTTTAGCCATTCGGTATCGTCCTGGTGATTGTAGAAAGTAGGCTCATGCGCGATAATGAAGTTTGCGCCGAGGCCGATAGCCTTGCGAATCATATCGATAGTAGCAAACATCGTGGTTAAAACGCCTGTCACCACAGTATCCGGGCTACCTGATTTCAGCGTGTCAACCGTTGGGAATATTGCCACGCCTACTTCGGCAATAAACTTATCCATGATCTGTTCTACCGTGACCGGATCACCGGTTTTCAAAAACTGTACGGCTTTTCCTCCCAGAGGCGAGGCAAGGGCAATACCTGCTGTAGCTATGCCTGCGTTGCGAATAAATTTGCGCCGTGTAATGTTTCCGGGTTGAATGTTGTCGTTTATCATCGTGTGTTGGTTTGGTCAATCTAAAAGTGAAGCGCTGTCCTCAGCCAGGAATAACACAGCGTTCGAGTGTTTTATCAATATACTTGCCGGACATCCCTCTGTGATGCGGCCTGACAAGGTATGCTTTACCGCATTAGCTTTGTTCTTTCCGGGAACCATACAATAAATATGTTTCCCGGCCATTAAAGCCGGAATGGTTAAAGTAAGCGCATGGGTAGGCACATCATCAAGTGTCGCAAAACAACCATCATTTACCTGCTGCTGCCTGCACTCCTCATCAAGGTCAACTATTTTGACTTGATAGGGATCATTAAAATCCGCCACATGCGGGTCGTTAAAGGCAATATGGCCGTTCTCGCCTATTCCCATGCAAACTATATCGGCCGGGTATTTAGCTAACAAATCGGTATAACGGCGGCACTCATCTTCCGGATTTATTGCATTCCCGTCCAGGTAATTCACTGTATTTAGAGGGATATGTTTAAATACTTTTCCGTTTAAAAATGAACCAAACTTTTGCGGAGCATTTTCTGGCAAACCGACATACTCATCCATGTGAAAGGCATTGATACGCTTCCAGTCGATATTTTTAATTCCGATTAAGGCACTGAGAAATTCATTTTGCGATGGCGCAGCCGCGAAAATTATATTGACAAATTGCTGTTCCTTTAATAACTCCTTAACCCTATCCGCCACCATTTTAGCAGCAGACTGGCCCATACTTACCCTGTCGGGATATATGCGCACATCTAAATTATCAACCCTGAATTCGCTCGTCATAACTACCTTTCATAGATAATTTTCCCATCGATGATTGTGGTTTCTATATTAATATCCTCATTGAATATTACAATATCCGCATCCTTTCCAACTTCTAATGAGCCTTTGCGATCATTAATATTCATGATCCTCGCCGGTGTTTCCGAAGCCATGCGAACCGCTTCAATCAGCGGAACATCTGCCATCTGGATCATGTTCCGTACCAGCCTGTCAAATGTCGCCACACTACCGGCAAATGAATTGCGATCAGGCATTTTGGCTACACCATCTTCAATGACAACTTTAGTACCGTTTTTTAGAGCGCCCAAAATACTTTCGCCTGGCGGCATACCCGCACCGCGCATGGCATCTGTTATCAGGGCAGTTCTTCCCGGCCCTTTTATTTTATAGATCAATTTCAATAAAGGTGCTGGTAAATGTATACCATCCGCTATGATCTCCACATCCATTTCGTCGATTAGGTAAGCACTTTCGATTACGCCGGCATATCGGTAAGCATTGCGCCTTGTCACGCCCGACATTGCCGAGTAGAAATGTGTTGCGAGGGTATATCCATTATCAAAAGCCTCAATTACATCTTCGTAAATTGCATCGGTATGCGCAATAGCGGGCAACACGCCTTTGGATATCATATACCTGCCAAAATCTATGGCGCCTTTTAACTCGGGCGCGGCACTCCAGCGTTTGATATGTTTTGATCGGGATAGAACTTCCTTATACTCTGTTGGATCGGGATCACGGATATATCGCGGGTCCTGTGCACCGCGCTGGTTAAGTGAAAAATAAGGGCCCTCGATATGTATTCCCATAAATTGCGAACCGGAGGTGTTCAGCTTATCCGCTTCTTCGTAAACTCTTAAGGTTTCCAGTAGATCAGCCATCTCGCAGCTTAGGGTTGTCGGAAACATCGCCGTCGTGCCGTGTTTTGCGTGCAATTGCGCCGCACCCAAAAAAGCTTCGACAGTATTATCCATAAAATCATAACCGCTGCCGCCGTGTACATGGATATCAATAAAGCCGGGAGAAATGTATTTACCTTTTGCATCAATTTCCGTAGCGCCCGGTGCATCGATATTACCGGAGCATATTTCAGCAATTTTGCCGTCAATAATCAATATACTGCTGTCCTTCAGTATTTCTTTCGGCGTTATCACCTGCCCGTTTGTTATTTTGAGTTTCATCCGGTTTATTTCTGACGGGTCAAACGGTCGTATAATAATCTCGCTTTATCATCGCGCAGCTTATTTTCCTCGATTATTTCAGCCGGGTACAGGTAATCGGCATTATCCTTACTAAAAAGGCGATCATTCATTTCGCCCATAAACATTACCGCTTTTAATTCTGTAAGCATCGCGGGCATGTGGTTTTGGTAGAAAGACGACGTATTGAGTTTTTCTTCTATATTTTCATACGTCAGGTACTGCACCCGGATATCAAGCATCAATTTATAGTGATCAAATTCCTGTTGATTTCTTGAGGGCTTTAACGCGTTTAACACCTGTGACGCCTGCATTGTGCTGTCTAATAATTGCTCTACCGAAAGCGGTTGTGGCGACACCACCTTACCCTGTATCACCTGGTATGGCGTTGTCGTCAATGCTTTCCAAAAAGCATGCGCCTGCTCATCGTTCAATCCATACTGCTCGTTTGCGTATTTTATAGCGAATGCATCAATGTCTAATGGCTTGGTTGAGTTCAGGCTTTCAACATAAGCGGCCAAAAGCATATTAAATCCGCTGATCGGGTATACGTGCCTGATTGCGTACAGGTCGGTAATATTTTCATCCGTTTCCCAAACCGGCGAATAGCCACCTGATGTTGACCATGACGTCATGATCATACCCTTATATCCTAACTCGCGGCATTTTGGAATAAAGTCCCGGATATTTTTAAAATGCTTTTCCCACATCGTCAGGAAATAATTATCAGGGTGTGAGCGTAAAGCCGGTGCGCCCCAAATCTCGTAGCCGCTTGCCACCAGCTTTTGATGTTCCCCGAAATTGTTCATATCCCAACCATAGTTCCAATCGATCAGTATCGTTCCTTTCGGGAGCAGGTTTATGGCTTCGGGATATTTTAGCGCAATATCGGCCCACATAACCGGTGTCTTACCCAGCTTGATCACGATATTGCAAAGCATCCGGATGTAATCGATGTACAGTTTGGATTTACCCTCTTCTGCAACTTTCTTTTGACACCGGGCATCATGCCCTAATAAATAAGTTTCATCACCACCAATGTGAATGTATTTTGAGGTATGAGTAGACGCCAGTTCGGTATACAGATCGGTAAAAAGCGCGCTGTCCTGTTTGGTTTGCAGCGGGCATACCTGCGAATAATCTTTTTGGTCTTCACGCAAATCCTTGTATTTCTCATTTCGTAATATATACTCCACATGCCCGAAACTTTGCTGCAATGGGATAACATCGATGCCCAAACCATTGCAATACTTTATAAAATCGACTATCTCCGCCTTGGTATAAGCATAACGGTTTGGTATAAGCGGGTGTTTTTCGAAAGGATAAGTACCCTCCCACTCCATAATGAGCGTATTCATACCCTCATCACTTAGTTTTTTGGCAAAGGCTTTCAGGGTGGGCATGGGCATCACCTGGATGCGCATGTCAAGGTGAAAACCCCTTACCTTAAATTGATTATCTGGTGTTTGCGCAAAGCCTGTTTTAAGGCAGCACAACAGAAAAAACAGGAATACAAGGCTTTTCTTCATGATTGGTTTACAAGTGGCTTCTTGCGTACCGCCAAGTTAAGAAAATCTGCTTATTTAAAGTTGATGGTAAATTCGGTTTGGCGTTCGGCCACGGTCTTTAAAGAAAACTCAAAACCATGATTCATCAATATTTCGCGGACCAAAGTAAGGCCTATACCCTGGCCATCCTTTTTGGTACTGTAGAATGGCGTAAATAATTGTTCACTTTGCGCGGAACTGATACCTTTCCCGCTATCGGTAATGATCAATTGCTTTGATCGTGTATTGATGGCGAATTTTATTGTTCCCTCCTGCTCAACTGCTTCAATAGCGTTCTTTACAATATTGATCAACGCCTGTTCCATTTGCTGTTCATCAGCTGAGATATAAAAAGGTTCTGATCCGGTTTCGATTATCAGCTTAATATCTTTTTCTGAAGCTTTAAACTCCATCAGCTTAGAAACAGAATTGGTCAGATGATACAGATCGATGCGCTTTTTATTTGCTTCAGGCAGTTTTACCAGGTCGGCAAAATTGCGCATAAATAGGTTGAGGTTCTGATTACGATCAAGCGCCACCTGTAAAGCATCTTTCAGATCATCCGAATGGTGGCCCTCCCATAACGGGTCGGCTGTGAGCGACGTCTGAATGATGGAGTTTACCGGCCCGATAGTATTGTTTACCTCGTGCGCCATCATGCGGATCACCTTGCCATAAACATTTTTTTCAGCAGCTAATATTTCGGCTGTCAATTCCTCGATCATAATAAAATCGCGCGAAAACCCGCGATCGATAAAATGTGCGCGTTGCAATTTATAGGTTGCAGCGCCATCAAGTTTGATAATTTTAGACTCACCGTGCTCCAGCGCTTTAATATGTTTTAAAAAACTATCCGGCAAATATTCAACTGAACGATTAAGCAGTTCTTTTTCGTTTACATCCAATATCTCGGCCGCTTTTGGATTGATCTTTTGAATGTTATGATCATAATCCAGTATGATAATACCCGTCGGCGATGTGAAGATCAGCTTCTCCAGGAAAAAATGCTGCTCCTCCTGTAAGGTGCGCTCGGTACGCAAATGATCTATCATTTGATTATAAACATCGATCAACTGATCCACCTCGTGTTTGCCTGTGGGAATAAATTTAACATTGAAATCACGGTCTTTGATCGCATCCACACCCTGCATTAATGATTTGAGCGGTTGGATCAATTGCCTATACAGGTTCCAGGAAATGATTACCGATATGATAATGAATACTTCAGAAACGATAAAGAAAATTTTGTTATCGAAAATAAACCAGGTAAGCACTAGGGCTATCAGGTGCAGGATGATAACAAATAGTAAGTACTTAGTCCTCAGCTTCATCGTAAGGAATCTGGTATTTATCCAATCGCCGGTAAAGTGCGCTTCGGGTAAGTCCTAATGATTTCGCCGCTCTCGATATCTTATTTTTATGATACTCAAGCGCACGTTTGATCATTTCGACCTCCATCTCTTCCAAAGTAATGGCGCCTACACCCGGCAATTGCAAATTACCTTTTTTTACCGGGGATAATTCCAACTGTGACTGAAAATCGTTGATATCCAGTACATCCCTTTTGCTGACCAGTATCGACCTCTCTACCAGATTCTTCAATTGACGAATATTACCCGGAAGCGGCAATGCTTGCAGCCATTTCATGGCCCCAGGAGATACAGTTAATGACGGGCGGTTATATATTTCTTTTAGATTGTTGATGAAGAAATTGACCAGCAAAGGAATATCCTTTGGCCTGTCGCGCAAAGCTGGCAAATAAACCGTGATGAGGTTAATACGATACAAGAGATCCTCCCTGAAATTGGTACGGCTCACCATTTCATCCAGATTCTTATTCGTAGCGCAAACTATCCTTACATCCACACTTTTGGTACGACTGCTTCCTAATACCTCATAAGTACGATCCTGCAATACGCGCAGCAGCTTTACCTGGCTGCTGGCATCCAGGTCGCCTATCTCATCTAAAAAAATGGTACCCTTATTAGCCATTTCAAACCGGCCCACACGGTCAAAACGGGCATCGGTAAAGGCGCCCCGAACGTGACCGAACATCTCACTCTCAAACAATGACGTTGATATACCCCCCAAATTAACTTTGATAAAAGGCTTATTCCTTCGTAAGCTATTACTGTGAATAGCCTCGGCGATCAACTCTTTACCCGTCCCACTTTCGCCCATCACTAAGACCGATGCATCGGTACCTGCTACGCGACCAATTGTTTCCAGTATATCCAGCATTTTAGGGTCCTCGCCTATAATATGCTGGAAATTGTATTTACTATCCAGTTGTTTGCGGGTGCGATGTTCGGCTTTTTTATCCTGCAGGTCGATCAAAGTTTTAACTGACTGTAGTAAATGCTCATTGCTCCAGGGTTTATTGATAAAGTCATTCGCACCCAGCTTCATCCCTTTTACCGCCAGTTCGATACTACCCCAACCCGTTATCAATATAACCGGCACAAGCGGACTAATCTTCCGAATACTGCTCAATAAGGCCAGTCCTTCATCGCCAGAGGTAGCAATAGAAAAGTTCAGGTCAAGGATAATAAGCTCCGGGCTTTTCTTTTTGATGACCAACAAAGCCTCGCCGGGCAAAGCTGTACCCTCTGCGTCGTAGCCCTCGCTTTTTAAAAGCAAGAGCAACGAAGTGCGTACGGCAATATCATCATCAATTATCAGTATCATATTATGGGTACAAGTATAAGCAAATGTCTGAACCGGGATTCAGCGGATTTGCCAGATCAATTAGATTTTAATTGTATCCGGCAAATCCCCTTAATCTGTTTAATCCTAGTTCTTATTCTTCATGTAAAGCCACTGCCGGGTAAATTGCAGCAGCCTGCTTGCCGGGGTAAAGCGAACAAACAAATACCAGCAGGTAAATAAATATGACCGACAATACCATGGCTATGATGTAAATACTGGCCTTTAGGTTAAACACATTTAACAACGGAAATTGAACGGCAAAGAACGTCCCTATAATTAGCGACAATGTTGCCAGTATAAGCGACTCGTAAACCAACTGTGATGATACTGATTTCCCCGAGGCGCCAATAGCCCTGCGCAAACCTATTTCGCCCCTGCGTTTATTTATATTATACCAAAGCACCCCAAAAAGCCCGAGCGCAACATTGATGATGAGGAAACACGCAACGATCAGCGTTACGATCATGGGTACCAGGTTAAAAAGATTTGTACTTTTTAATTTGTTGGGCATGTGCTCGATCTCGATATTAGAGTCTTTCATGTAATTAGCCAGCGTTTTGTATAGTTTGCCTTCAAAAGCAGCATCAGCATCTGGTGTAACCTTCACCATCATTTTTCCCAGGGAGCGAAACGAACCCGTGTCAACCCGCTTGTAAATAGCAGCGCCTGCGGGCGAATAATCACCTTTTGCTTTAACACCCTGTATCACGCCGATTACTCTCAGGTTAAACTTCTTTTCTTCCATACCAACCAGTTTGCCGATAGCATCCTCTGAGCCAAATAACTTATCCTTTAACTCGTCACTAATAATTACCGGTTGTGTACCGGCAACTGCATCTGCTTTATCAAACCATCTTCCCTCCAGTATTTTAATGCCAAGTGCTTTTTGATAATTGTCATCTGCGATATAATTGTCTGCACCCTTCGTCGCATTCTTATAATGCACATCCCCTGTCCATTGATTTTGCGAAAAAGGGACGTTATCACTACAAAAACTCACTTCCTGCACCTGCGGCATCGATTTGATGGTTTGCACCAATGTTGTGTAAAAGGTATTAAGCGAATCTGTATTTTTCGTTTTATAGGTGTTATTATAGTCAACAACCCACATATCTTTATATTCCAGTCCGATTGGTTTTTTGTAGTTATTATAGTAATAAACCATCAGCGTAAACACTGCGAATATGACCAGGAACGAGACCAGCATCTCGGACATCAATAAAAAGTTTTGTTTCTTTTTATTCCAGATCAGTTTGAATAAATGCTTGAACATAATATTTTGATTTAAATGATTTGACAATTTTATTGTGCCTTTAGGGCCGTTACAACATTTAGTTTCGACATTCGCCATGCAGGGTAAACGCCCGATAGCAAGCCAAAAACAAGGCACACCAGTAAGCCTATAAATAACACTGTAAAATTGATAGTAAGCTCGAGGTTTGCGATCAGATGAGCGCTGTTGATCACCTGCAACACGATGAAAGACAAAATAATACCTATAATGCCGCCCAATAGGGTGAGGATAATATTTTCTACGATAAACTGGTAAACTAACGTACGGGACGATGCTCCAAAGGCTTTACGCACACCAATTTCGGACGAGCGCTCCATGATGCGTGTGATATTGATATTGACCAGGTTTAACGTGGGTAATAGCATCAAAATGAAAGCAAATATGCTGATTGCCGTAACGGCAATAAATGTACCTGAATGCTTTTCGTCTCCACTATCAACATAAGCCTTTACATAAGTATCTGCGTGGCTATATATATTCGTGGCCCATTTTTCTGTTGGGTGAAGCCTGCTCACCATTTGTTCGTACTCGTTATGCATTTTGTCCACGTCGCCGGGAGAATTGGCTAATAAAATGCCGAAGTATCCTCCCTGGTACCCTTTATTGGTTTTATAGTCGCCATCTTTGGCGACCGTATAAGGCAGGTAAATATCGCTGTAAACCATATAACTTGTGATAGGCACATTTTTCACAACACCTATTACCCTGTACTTTACGTTGTCGGCCTCAATGTATTGTCCAACAACTGTTGGTACATCACCAAAATATTCCTTTTTCATGTCTTCAGATATCACTGCCACTTTATCAGCGTTATCCACCTGCTGTTTATTAAAGGCTTTCCCTTCTAAAAAATCGTATTCCAATATTTCCCAATAAGCGGCATTGGTGAATTTATAATTGACGGCTATTTTCTTGTCGTTCACATACGTATTGGTACCATTGAAGCCAGAGGAGATGGCAATCTTAACCGGCGTTTTTAAGCTGCCGGCATAATGCTGCAAAAAATAAAAAGATACGGGACCCGATGATGTAGCGTCCTTGCCTACTTGTGATATTCGCGAAACGTATAAAGACCTATCCCGTTTTTTATCCGGGTAATTATCGCCCACCACTTTATCAATAAATGCGGTTAAAACCAGTAATATGGTCAGCGTAAAGCTGATGCCAAACAGGCTGATGAAGGTGAAGAACTTTCTTCGCCTTAAAACCGCTATGGCTATTTTGAAATAATTTTTAAGCATGATCTAATTCTTAAAATTAATTATTGAACCTGTGAACCATCAAACAAGCGGACCAACCGGTGCGTTTTTTTGGCCATATTTTCATCGTGCGTAACCATAATGATGGTGGTGCCATCCCTTTGATTAAGCTGGATGAGGATATCCATAATCTCATTACCCATGGCGCTGTCCAGGTTACCTGTGGGCTCATCAGCCAGTATTATTTCCGGATTACCTACGATGGCCCGGGCAATAGCCACACGCTGTTTCTGACCGCCTGAAAGCTGCGACGGAAAGTGCTTAACGCGATTTGATAACCCCACTTTAGCCAGGGCTTCGGTTGCCAGTTGCTTTCTTTCTTTAGCGGTTGTATCGCGGTATAGCAAAGGCAATTCCACATTATCCAGAACCTGCAGATCGTTGATAAGGTGATAGCTCTGGAAGATAAAACCAAGCTTCTTATTGCGGAATTGTGCCAATTGCTTATCCGAGAATTTATCCGTTTTCTGGTTATCAATCTTTATTTCACCCTTTGATGGTTCGTCGAGCAAACCGATAATATTCAATAGGGTACTTTTGCCACAGCCCGACGGGCCCATGATGGATAAAAATTCGCCTTTGGCAACTTCAAGGCTCACCTTGTTAAGCGCCAGTGTTTCAACCGTATCCGTACGGTAAACCTTTTCAATGTTTTGTAAATTTATCATGTTGTTGATGAGGATTATGTGATTCTATTTATAAGTTATTTTTTCGTTTTTTTCAAAATCATAAAGCGACAGGTAACGCAACTGGTAGTAAGCGCTCCAGAAATCGCGCAAGGCGGCCACGTAATCTCTTTTGGCCTGGTCATTTTCCTGGAAAGCAATGCTCAGATCGGTAATGCTCAGGTTTCCTAAAACATAGCGGTCTTTCGCGATTTTATACTTTTCACCGGCAATGCTGTCGGCTTGAGCGGTAAGTCCAACCTGTTCTTTCATTTGGTTAAAAAGGGTTACCTGTGTTACAATTTGCTGCTGAAAGGTTTGTTTATCCTGCTCCACGGCATATTCGGTAAATTGCTCGTTGGCCTGTGCTGTTTTTATCTTCGCTTTTGATCGGCCCCAGTCCAACACGGGGATAGCAAATGTTAGTTGTACCAATTGCTGATTTTGTGGTGACCGATAAACCGCCGGGATATTAGGTGCACTATTTGAAAAACCCAGGTTTGCAGTCAATGCTGCTGTAAAACCCGTTTGCCCGCGTGCTACGGCTACATCACGCTTTGCTTCGGCTATACGGCGCACAAATGCAATAGCATCCGAGCGGTTTGCATAAGCCTCAGCCAATACCTTATCAGATGAAACACTCATGTCGCTAATGGTTTCCGGTTCGACAAGCGCAATACGGTCATCCCCTTCGCGGCTGATATAACTGCGTAAGGTAAGCGTGGCAATTTCCACATCACGTTTGGCAATGCCCTCTGCTTTTTTTGCATTGAGCAGTTCCAATTGAAGTTGTAATATTTCGTTCCGGGTTATTTTGCCCAACTCAAATTTGGTATTGGCTATCTTCAGGATATTGGCCGTATTACTGTAATTGGTTTCGGCTATTTTTAAGTTTACCTGTGCCAGCAGCAGATCGAAAAAATAACCGGTGGCGGTATAGGATATCTGTTCCTGCGCTTCAATGTAAGCTTGTTTACTCTCGTTATATAACAAAGGCTGTATCTTTTTGTCCCATTTCAGGCTATTATACTGCCCGATCGGCTGACTGATACCAATGGCATAAGGCACGCCATTATACAATACATTATTGCGGTCGAAATCATCAAAGCGCTGCAACTGGCTCTCGCCGTAAATGGTAGCACCTGTAGCCGTAATACTTTGGCTAAAATTAAGCGTCAATTGAGAATTATCGTTATGCACCGGCTGAAACAAAATAGTTCCGTTAGGTTGTAAAACCTGCAATTCGGTTTTACTATAGCCAGGCAAATTACCGCTTAAAGATAGCTGCGGCTGATAGTTTGATCTAAAAGTGCGCCATTGCCAGTATTTGGTTTCGCGGGTAGTAACGGCCTGTTTTGAGGCGATAGAATTGCCTTTGGCTAGCTCCACGACATCATGCAGGGAAAGCCTGATGGTGTCAACTCTACCAGCGCAAAAAGCAGTAGTGCTATATAGTAGAAATAATATGGCGTATAAAAATTTCATCATGTTATTCATTGATAGTTAACTGCTTTGAATTTTTAAATTCACTCATATCCGAAGTGATCACTATATCACCCGGTTTTACGGCATCTTTCAACTCGATAAAGTCGAAGTTGCTCAAACCCGTATGTACACTTCTTTTCTCCGCTTTCCCATTGTTGACCACGAACACATCGATCGGGCTCGCCCCTTTAAAAGCCGGACCATTGGCAACACGCAATACTTTGTTGTGCACAGCGGTAACCAGGTAAACATCCACTTTCATATTGGGCCGAAGCTGTTTGTTGTTGCGCTCAGCCAATTGTATGTCGAATGTGATAATGCCATTTTGAACTGATGGATAAACATTGGATACAACGCCCTTCATCTGGACATCATTGACTTTGACAATTACCGGCATACCGTTATGCAGTTGGTCGAGGTACGTATCAGAAAGACTGCCGGTAACTTTAAAGCTGCTCAGATCAGCAATGCGCGCCAGTGTTTCGCCCTGGCTTATATTGGCGCCTATGTTCTTATTTACATAGGTTACCACCCCGGTGCGGGTAGCTACTACATTGGCGAGGTTCAGTTTACGCTGCAACTCGTCCAGGTCATTTTGCTGTATTGCAGCAGCTATCTCCGCCTCCTTTTCCTCCAACTGCATGGTTTTCTGCTTGTTTTTGATCTCGTTTTCCAGTTGTTTTTTCTCCAACTGTGCCACTTTCAGGTTCAATTCGGCCTGTTCTATATCCTCGCGCGTACCGCCGCCGGCTTTAAATAAGCGTTTTGCATTTTCAACAGCATCGGTCAGGTTGCCTATACGCAATTGTTTAATGTTATTATTAGATTGTATATCGAAATAGCTTTTATCCAGGTCAAGTTTCAGTTTGGCGATGTCGCTCTTTTTGGTTTCGAGCTGGAACTTCAGCGTATTATAATCATGCTCCGCAGCTGATTTATCAAGCGTCAATATCGACTGCCCTGCCTTTACTTTACCACCGGCATCTGTAACTACATTTTTTATGGAGGCATTTATGGGGCTGGTTATGATCTCTTCAAATTCAGGCAGAACTTCACCGCTTGCGTTAAGTGTATTCTCAACGTCCCCTACTTCTACTTTAGCAATTGTTATTTCTGAGCGTGTTACTGACGAGCCTAAATACAGCCTGATAAGCCATATACAAACAACTAATACAGCTATAGCTATTAAGCCATATATAATTCCTTTTTTGCGTTTTTGCTTCGTTACTTCCGCTGTTATTTCGGTATCCATGTATTATATTTTTATACAGTACCTTGCAATACCTATACCAAAGTCAAATAATTAAAAATCAGCTATTTGTAATTTATTGACCTAAAAAAAGTGATCGATACCGGACACTTTTTTTGATTATGGACAGAATGTGTGTTTATTTTGATCTGATGGAATTGTAAAAGATTCCGGTAAGCGCCGAACCATATTAAACAATTTGCATTTTTTAATTTTAGTTTTTATATTTATCTCATTATCAACCTATTTGTAAGATTATTTAAACTAAATCCCATGAAAAAGATATATCTGATTTTAATAGTACCCGTTATTTCATGCCTGTTTTTCACAACTGCAAAAGCACAGGTAAAAACAGGCGCTTGGAGTATTGATGTTGGGCCGAATGTAGCCCTCCCCATCCGCAACCTTTCCTATTTTACATCTTTAGGCATAGGTGCCGATATAGCCGCAACAACGCCCATCAGCGGTGGCTTTGCAGTTGGCGCGCGCGCAAATTATTCTTACTTTATCGGTAAAACTCCTCTTTTGGGAACAAGTGCCAATGGAGCAAGCGTATTTAATATTACTGCTGACGGAAGCTATACTTTGCCTCAAAATGTGTTCATCGGGGTTGACCTCGGTTTGGGACATGCAACGACTAACGGCCAAAATGATACCGAATTTGCCCGTATATTCAACCTTGGGTATAAATGGGAGCAAAGTAAGCAGCACACCTATATTTTCACTGTTTACTTTGACCAAACAACGTACGAAAAGTGTTTGGGGGTTCGGGCCGCCATCAGGCTTTAAGCATTATAATAGTTTTCCTTTGAACGAAAGGGCTTATATTAGGAGTCTTGATCAGCGAATGTATTTCGCAAGCCAATTATCTTAATATGAGACCCTTTCATCGTTTTTTATTGTTAATTATAGCCTCTGCGTTTATCTTACAGGCAGAAGCGCAGCAAAAACGCCTTACCTATTGTAATCCGCTTAATCTGGATTATGGTTATACTCCTTTTAAGGATTTTTCCAAATGGGGCAAACACAGGGCAACTGCCGACCCGACGGTAACGCTTTTTAAAGGCAAATACTACATTTTCTCAACCAACCAATGGGGCTACTGGTACAGCGATGATATGTTGCACTGGCATTTTAACTACCGCAGCTTTTTAAGGCCTTATAATGAAAACCAGGGCGATAACCTGTGCGCACCCGCTACTTTGGTTTTAGGCGATACGCTGCTGGTGATCGGCTCCACTTATAATAAGGATTTCACGCTTTGGATGAGCACCGATCCTGTTCATAATGTTTGGAAGGCAGCTAAAGATTATTTTAAAGTGGGTGCCTGGGACCCAGGTATGTTTGCCGATGACGACGGTCGGGTTTATATCTATCATGGTTCGAGCAATACATTACCCCTGTACGGACAGGAAATTGACCGAAAAACCTTTGAACCCATCGGCCCGAAAGTAGAAACAGCCCATACGGACTATGACGAACATGGCTGGGAACGTTTTGGCGAGAATAATGACAACGTTTTCCTGCAGGGCTTTATGGAAGGCTCGTGGATGAATAAATACAAAGGTAAATACTACCTGCAGTTCGGTGCGTCGGGCACCGAAGGCAGGGGCTATAGTGACGGTGTTTTGGTGGGTGACAAACCGCTTGGGCCATTCACCTATCAAACGCATAATCCGTTCTCGTATAAACCAGGCGGCTTCGCGCGGGGCGCAGGGCATGGCGCTACCTGGCAGGATAAGTACGGCAATTATTGGCATACTTCGACCATGGTGATCGACGTAAAAAACAATTTTGAACGGCGCATTGGCTTCTGGCCGGCCGGTTTTGACAAAGATGGCGTACTTTATTGCAACACCGCTTATGGCGATTATCCGCAGTATTTGTCCAATGGAAAGGAGGATCATATCAAAGGCAATTTTACGGGTTGGATGCTGCTGAATTACAATAAACCGGTAGAAGTTTCGTCGACACTTGGCGCCTTCGAACCCAATAACGTGGTTGATGAGGACATTAAGACTTATTGGTGCGCCAAAACCGCCAATAAGGGCGAATGGCTTAAATCAGACCTGGGGGCAATAAGCACCGTAAATGCGATACAAGTGAATTATGCCGACCAGGATGCGGAGTTTTTGGGTAAATCACAGGGTGTTTATACGCAATACATCATTTATTCTTCATTAGACGGCAAAACATGGAAGCTACTAGTCGACAAAAGCAAAAACAAAACCGATGTGCCGCATGACTATGTTGAACTCAACAAACCTGCAAAAGCGCGTTACTTAAAAATTGTGAATATACACATGCCGACGGGTAAATTTGCTTTATCGGGCTTCCGGGTGTTTGGAAAGGGCGCCGGTATCAAACCTGATAGCGTGAAAGACTTTATGGTATTGCGCGGCGACAGTGAGCGCCGCAACTCATGGCTGCGGTGGGAAGCAGTTGACAATGCTACCGGCTACACGATTTACATGGGTATAGTTCCCGATAAATTGTACAACAATATTATGGTTTATGGCAAAAACGAATATTACTTTAATGGCATGGAGAAAAGTATGCCTTACTATTTCCAGATCGAAGCCTTTAATGAGAATGGCGTTTCGGTGAGGACGAAGGTGATGGAAGTGAAGTAGGGAGGTGAAAGGATAAAGGTAAAAGGATAAAGGTAAAAGGATAAAGGCAAATTAATTCAAAGATTCTGTATTTATTCTAAACACATCCTTCAACACCCTTTTAGCGGCGTGATACCCGCACATGCCATGTACCCCACCGCCGGGCGGCGTTGAAGCGGAACATAAGTATAAACCTTTAGCCGATGTACGGTATGGCGACCATCGCAATGCCGGACGGGTAAACAATTGGCCCAGGTCGATCACCCCACCGTTGATATCGCCACCAACATAATTGGGGTTATATTCTTCTACTTGTGCGGTGTTCATGGTATGTTTCGCCAGGATCAAATCCCTGAAACCGGGCGCAAAACGCTCTACTTGTTTTTCTATCGCTTCTGTCATATCAACCGTTGAGCCGTTGGGTACATGGCAATAAGCCCAGCCTGTATGTTTACCTTCCGGTGCGCGGGTATTATCGAATAAACTTTGCTGTGCCAACAAAAGAAAAGGCTTTTCCGGGTGGACACCATCCCAGTTTTGCTGTTCAGAACCTGCAATTTCGGCAAGGGTACCGCCGATGTGTACTGTACCTGCACTGTGACATTCCTCAGCCGTAAAAGGTATTGGTCCATCCAATGCCCAGTCAACCTTGAAAACGCCCATTCCATAACGATAACACTCTAATTGACGTTTATAGGTGTCTGAAAACCTATGTCCGGCTATCTGCAAAAGCTGCTTTGGGGTAATATCGAACAATACGGCATGTGCGGAGGGTAATTGTTCCAACGAGGTGATATAAGTATTGGTTTCGATCTTACCTCCCAGCGATGTAAAGTAAGACACCAAAGCATCTGCAATTTTTTGCGAGCCGCATTTTGGCAAAGGCCAGCCTTTCAAATGGCCATTTGTCATCAATACTAAAGCAGCAGCGGCGGATGTTAACTTACTAAGCGGCAACATAGCATGGGCAGCCATACCTGCAAAGAGTGCTTTTGCCTGTTCTGTTTTGAACCGCTTTGCAACAGCTTCGGCCGATCTTAGCGCCACCAATCCAAATGCGGCCATATCGATCGGGTGCTTTGGAAAATGCAACGGACCGAGTATATCTGCCGCCATACCAGGCCAATTATTAACTATGGGCTGTATTAACTTTTGGTAGGCCTTTGAATCGTCGCCCAGCAATTTAGCTGTTTCGTCAACAGAGTGTTTTAATATCGCTGAAGAACCATCGTCAAAAGGGTGCGCAGCGGCAATACCAGGCTGAATGTATTCCAGGCCGTGTCTGTCTAAAGGTAGCGTTGCAAGATAAGGAGAGCCGGCAGCAAGAGGATGAATTGCTGAACAAATATCATGTGTAAAACCAGGCAAGGTAAGTTCTGCCGAGCGCATGCCACCGCCAATGGTATCTTTCCCTTCTACCAGCAAAACGGAAAGTCCATTCTGTTGCAGCAATATAGCCGCAGCCAGCCCATTCGGCCCGGAGCCAACAATTATGGCATCAAAATCGCGCTTTTCGAGTTTCATGAATTTCCCGGCAGGATAGCCTTACTGCTAAAAGTCGGAATATTCTGTGGGATGCAGAAATGTTATATCTGCTTTAGATACATTGTGTGCATACTCCGGTTTAGCTACCAATGCTTTCCATTCCGGATCGTTGGAGAAAGTATCCCAATGTTTGTCCCTGTCGGCCTTATTTTCAAAGGTTGTCATGTACATCAGGTTGGGCATGTGGCTTCCGGCTATTACTTCGCCGTAGAAAACGGCGTTAAAATTAAGGCGCCTAAATAAGGTTGTCTCACCACCGTCGTTAAACATTTTTACCTTGTTGATATTAAGCTTCTCGGAAGCGCTTTCATAACTGCGCAATTCATACACCCGGTCGGGTTTGTTTGCAGTGAGTTTCGGTTCGGTTGGCGCAGGCC
The DNA here is from genome assembly GCA_044448765.1 of Sphingobacteriales bacterium. Classification (GTDB taxonomy): domain Bacteria; phylum Bacteroidota; class Bacteroidia; order Sphingobacteriales; family Sphingobacteriaceae; genus Mucilaginibacter. The sequence goes on from JBIOHG010000022.1 coordinate 20,256, forward strand.
ACATGGGAAATGCCCGCAGCTCTATTACCTCGATCCTGGTGTATAATAGGTCGTTATATTCCGCACCAATAAAATCTTTGCCCAATTCCAGATATTGCTTGTCACCCCAAACTCTTCCTTTGGTATTGTTAAGCTCATCCTCATTTTTGAACGGGATAAAAACATATATTTTCCGGTCAGCGGTATCCTGTTCTACCGGTTTAAACACCCCAACCTTAGGTATATGTGCGCGGCGCAAAGCAGGCAGCAGGGCATTTTTTAAATAATTGTTCAGCCTGTTTTCCTGGGCTTGGGTCTTATAATGGAATATCCTGATCCGGTAATAATATTGCTGCGCTTTTGCACTATGGGCAGACAATACAAGGAACAAGCCACACAGCCATAACAAATTAATCAATCTTATTTTCATAATTCGATTTATTTAGCACCCCATTTGGTTGCCAGCACCTTCATAAAATAACCGCCAACTACGCTACGCGCCTGGAAACCCACTTGTTTGCCATTGGTAGTTTCGTGCCAGTCGCTTAAAGGTACCCTGGTTGGCGTTTCAGTTGCATATTTATAAACCGGGTCAGAAAGTGCTTTAAAGTTTTGCAAACTACTGCTCAAAGTCGCCGTCCACAATATCCAGTCGGATTTTGTATAAGTTTTACGGCTGTCCAAAGGCAGGCCATATTTGTTTTGTTTGGTAAGATAGTACTTAACTTCCTTGTCATAAACTGCTTGCGGGAACAAATGCAAGCCTAACACTTTATCCCAAACCAGGTTATATTTCTGGCTCCAGGTATTTTTATTGTCGAACACCAGTGCATAATGATTACCTGCATCGGCCATTTTCATCCAATTTTTCACCATTCCCAACGCTATGGCCCGGTATTTTGTTGCCACAGCTTTTTCTTTCATTTGTTCAGCCAGTTTCGCATAAGATGCTATACCAACAATCGCTTTTATCGAAAGATTGGCATTATGGGCTAAATGCCCCGCAAAATCATCGGTACATAATTGATTAGCGGGATCTAAACCCGCTTTTACCAAATAGTTTGCCCAGGTGGTTAAAGTTGCCCAATGCTGTTTTGCATAGTCGGCATTGCCCTCTGCCTTACAAATTGCGGCTGTCAGGATCAGCATATTGCCCGATTCTTCAACCGGCATGTCCTCGCCATACGTTTGACCGTCGGCAATGGGGTATGTTCCCAGGTCATGCGCTGCAAAAGGTTTTTTCCATTTGCCGCTTTCGCTGTAATAAAAAATACCATTCAGCATACCTTCCATCAGTTTTGGAGCGTAGGCCAGGTATAATGGCGCCGATGGATAAGTTACATCAACTGTATTGATGGAGCCATTACTAAAGTTTTCCTTCGATAAAAACAGGATATCACCATGAGGGCTTTTAACTAACGTATGTGCCGCCACACTCTGGCGGTAAGCCATCACACACAAGGCAGCATATTTATTACCTCCAGCCTTTAAAGCATCATTATAGATCAACCTATTAAAATCATCGCATTTTTTCATAACTACAGCGTAATCATCCGAGGCTTTGTTGAGCTCTTTATCCATAGTTCTTCCTAGTATCTTAGTGCCATCGGCCGACCACCAGGGCTTTAACTGGTATCCAAAGAATTCGACAGAGAAGTTTTCATCGTAACCTATTTCCACATAATGCTGAACAAAAGATCTGCCGACGTTACCAAAAGGAATGATCGTATTAAGAGACAATTGTTTGCCCTTAACAGTATCCTGCCCGGTTAAAATTTTGCCAACAAAAGGATTGACAACATCTTTCGCCGGGGTAATGTATTGTATATCATTATCAATTTTAGGTACCCCAACCTGCATATATCCCCAATCGATCCGAAGGTCGTCACCTTTTTTCTTCAATACTGGCTGCTCAACAGTGCCTGCCTTTAGGACAGACATTTTACCATTGATGTAAGTTTCTGCTGATACATCCTGTGTGGGCCTGTTGACCGCGATGTCTGTAGATGCTCCAAGAAACACTTTTACATTATGAGTGCTACCATCATTCGAGCGTACGCGATAAGTGATATAAGATACCGGCCTGATAAAAACGTCCATATCATTGATTAACAACGGCGAGGTGAATGTTACCAGCAGATCGGCCTTACCGCAACGAAACTTGTAAGTGGTTTGAGTAGCATTCATATCCACGGCGGTTTGTTTGGCCACTTTTACTGTATTATCTGCGCGTTGTTTTACCTGGTCAACCAAGCCAACATCAAGCCATGCCCCACCCGATGTATTAGCGCAATGTATAGCCAACACGTTATCCTCTTTCTTAAGCTTTGATCTTATTGCATCACTAAGGGGTGTTAGTTCGAAATCGCTCGTCCAGCCAATCTTACTGAATATCTTTTCATCATTCAGGTAAACCTCAATATTATCATCATGGTTTAGTTTCAGCATTAATTTATCTATGCTCAAATCATTCAAATCAAATTTTCTCCTGATCCAAATATCCTTACCCGTCCATAAAGTTTTCGCAGCGGCTTTATTATCGGTAAAAGGAGCTGTACCATTTTGCCAGTTGCTGTCGTCAAACTTTACGGTTGCCCATCCTGCAACAGGCTTAGTTTCGGTGTACTTACATTCATAAGCATCTTCATCGGACGCAGGCAGGACGGTCTTATATATCACCGGTGCCTTTCCCATAAAACGATAAGTATCTCCATCAACACGGATAAACCCCAACAAGGATTGGTCCTTGCCCGTCCAGTGTTTGGTTGGTGATGCCGTTAAAGTATCAGTAAACGACCAGATGCTGGTATAGGGATTGCGCGTTATCAGGGGATAAGCCGGTGCTTTCTGAACCTGTGCACATATAAAATGACCGGCCGATAACAGGCAAAGCGTCAAAAGTAGCCTTCTCATCATAAGTAAATAGCGTTGAAAAACAACTCGTTAGTCAGGGTTAATTGACGCAAATATAATTTAAAATTAGTGTGTTAAAGAGCAGTAAAGGCAAAGAATAAATAAAAATAATTTATTTATTCCTTAGGGCTTTGAATGATAAATTTGGGTTTGAAGGGAGATATTAACAAGGAATTATTGTACCTGCTGCTTCTGTTTGCTCCATTTTTCAAGTGCAGCTATCACTTCGGCCAATTTCATCGGTTTGCTGAGGTAATCGTCCATCCCGGCTTTGATACATATATCGCGGTCTTCCGACATGGCGTTGGCAGTCATGGCAACAATTACCGGTTGTTCTGCTATATGCGTGCGTATAAACTGGGTAGCTTCCAGCCCATCCATTTCAGGCATTTGTATATCCATCAGGATGAGGTCATAACGTTTTTTAGCAACTGAATTAAGCACCTCGTGACCGTTAGCTGCAACATCCGGTTTATAGCCCATTTTGTTTAGGATGTGTACTGTTAGTTTCTGGTTCACGTAATTATCCTCGGCTATCAATATATCCATTGGATGTTGTTTGGCAAAATCGGCCGAAAATTGTGTTTTTGCAGGCTGCTGTTCTTGCACAACCTTGGTATCCTTTAGCTGGTCGACAATATGTTTGTATAGTATATGATGCTTGGCAGGCTTAGTCAATATTACGTTAAAAAGATGCGACTCCTGCCTGCTTTGTTCATTACCTACTGAGCTCAATAAAATAATACGCATATCCGGATAAATCTCTTTCACCTTACGGGAGAATGCGATCCCGTCCATCCCGGGCATATTCATATCCGAAATTACCAGGTCAACTTTCTCGTTTGTCGTAAGTATATCAAGCGCCTGCTCTCCCGATTCAGCCATTAAAGGCAAAAATTTCCATTGTTTCAGCTGCGCAGCCATGATATCCCTGTTTGTGAGGTTATCATCAACAACCAGTATGCGTTTGTTCTCCACATCTGCAACATTCAGATGGACATAGGTCCGTGCTGTTTTTGAACCAACCTTTGCTTTTACACTAAAATGAAAAGTAGTGCCTTTACCGTGTTCACTTTCAACATTAATTTTACCGCCCATCAGTTGCACCAGCTTTTCGCTGATAGCCAAACCAAGGCCCGTACCGCCGTATTTACGTGTAGTACTTGAATCAACTTGCGAAAATGCTTTGAAAAGCCTGTTTATTTTGTCTTTTGGGATGCCGATACCGGTATCGCGTACCCTAAACGATAATTCCAGGTTATCATTGCTATTTGATAAAACTTTGACGCCGATAAATATTTCGCCCTTGGTGGTAAATTTTACCGCATTACCTACCAGGTTGATCAATATTTGCCGTAAACGCAATCCATCGCCTACAACATGCGTAGGTACGTCGTGATCTATCTGGTAAACCAAATCAAGGTTTAAATGCGCCGCACTGGTCGAAAAAACATCGAGTACGCCTTCTACACAATCACGCAGATCAAAATCCTGATTATCCAGTTCCATTTTTCCCGATTCGATTTTCGAAAAATCAAGGATATCATTAATAACTGTTAATAATGCATCACCGCAGCTTTTTATGGTTTCGGTATATTCCTCCTGTTCCTGGGTTAATTGCGTACTCGATAAAAGCGTGGCCATCCCTATCACACCATTCATTGGTGTACGTATCTCGTGGCTCATGGTGGCCAGGAACACACTTTTGGCTTTATTAGCCTGTTCTGCTTCTTCACGCGCCTTTTCGGCTTCCTCGCGCGACCGGCGTTCATCAATCGTCATCTGCGCCAAAAGTTCGGTACGTTCTTCAACCTGCTTTTCCAACAATAGCTTTTGCGACTTGATAGTTTTAACACGGTATTTAAACAGTCCGTAAATGAGCCCCACGATCGCTATCGATGCAACGGTTTCAAACCACCAGGTAAGCCAAAACGGCGGAACAACAGTAATCTTCAGCGCTTCGGTAACCGGCGACCATAAGCCGGCACTATTACGGTATTTTACTTTGAAGGTATAATCTCCCGGGGGCAGGTTGGTATATGAGGCCGCATTTCTGCTGCCCACGAAATTCCAGTCCGAATCAAATCCGTCCAGTTTGAAGGCATATTCTTTTTTATCTGCCGAACCAAAATCAAGCGAGGCATACTCCAACGAAATAAATGACTGCTTGTATGATAAACTGAGTAATTTAGTGTCCGAAATATCCTTTTTAAGAGGCGAAGGGTCGTTGCTATCTTTAGCAATAACCAAAGGCTTATTAAATATCTGCAAAGAGGTAATCACTACGGGCGTAAAAGAAATGGGGTTAAGAATCTGGTCGGGGTAAAATGCGTTGAAGCCGTTTATACCGCCAAAGTACATTTTTCCGTCGCTGGCCTTTAAGGCAGAGTGGGGCTTAAATTCATCGCCTTGTACGCCATCTTCAGTAGTATAATTCTTAAAAGTTTTTGTTGAAGGGTCATACATGGATAAGCCAGTATTAGTGCTCACCCATAGTTTGCCATAATCATCCTCCCTTACAGCATAAGTAATGTCGCTTGGCAGGCCATTCTTTTTATTGAAAACGGTAAAATGTTTTGTTTGGGGGTCAAAACGATCGAGACCTGAAAGTGTACAGAGCCACAAATTGTTTTTGCTATCCTCAAAAATATCGGTAACACCATTGTTGCTGATACTGTTTTTATTCTCGTTGTGCTTAAAATGCGTAAAAATATTGGTTTTGCGATCTAAAAGGTCAAGTCCGCCGTCAGAGGTCCCAACCCATAAGTTATTTTTTTTATCTTCATAAACAGAATAGATATAATTACTACAAATACTGTTTGGGTTATTAACATCTAACTGGTAACATTTGATCGTATTGGTCTCCTTATCGTAACATTCTAACCCACCTCCAAATACGCTGATCCATGTTTTATGGTCCCTTGTGTGGATGATATTATAAACGTTGTTACCACTTAGCTTATGCGCCCCGGAGGCATCCTTATTAAAATAGGTGCATTTATTGGTCTTCGGATCCATTACGGTGATTCCATTACCCCAGGTACCGATCCACAAATTACCTTCATTATCCTGGTTAACTACTAAATCATAGTTGCCCGATAGACCCTGCTTGCTGCCCGGCTTTTGTTTATAGTTAGTGAACGTGCCGTTGTTAGGGTCAAACTTATTTAGTCCGCCGCCATCGGTACCAACCCAGATATTTTTCTCTTTATCCTCGTAAAGTGCCAGCACATAATCGTTGGATAAACTGTTGGGGGACGAATTATGCCTATAAAGCGGAAAGCTCGCCGTTGTTTTTTTAAACAGGTTTATACCACCGCTAAATGCGCCCAGCCACATGTTGCCCAGCCTGTCCTTGCAAACAGAATAGATAGAGTTACCGTTTATACTGTTATTATCCACCTCATCATGATGGTAATTATAAAACTTGTCAGCTTTAATATCAAATATTGACAGGCCTCCATTTTCGGTTCCTATCCATAAATTACCCGCCTCATCCTTATTCATACTGTAAATAGTATTGCTCGAAATGCTGTTTGACGAGTTATCTTCATGCTTAAAACGCTTAAACGTTTTATCTTTTTTATTAAACAAATAAAGCCCATCTTCCTGGGTACCTATCCACAATTTATCCTTGTTTTCTTCAATAATACATATAACATTGGCTCCTGAAACGGCGCCCCCGGCTGCTTCCCTGTAAGGAAATTTTAGAAATCCATGTGTTTTTTTGTCGTAAAGGTTTAGCCCGGCGATTGATGTGCCAACCCACAAATTATTCTGCGAATCTCTGAAAACGGTGCGCACATTATTGTCGCCTATACTATTGGGATCTGATGCCGAATGCAAGTGGTGTTCGAATGTTTTTTTACCGGGATCAAGGTGATCCAGGCCTCCGTTTTGGGTAGCTATCCATAAACTGCCGTCCGGGTCGAAAATAATCCTGGCAATGATATTATTTGAGAGGCTATTAGCATTGTGCTCATCGTGCATGAATCGGGTAAAAACTCCGGTATTTCTTTCATAACGGTTTAACCCGTTTTGCGTCGCTATCCAGATATTCCCGTTGGCGTCTTCGGCCAAATCGGTGATCGTGTTGTTGCTTATACTATTTGCATTTTTTGAATCGTAACGATAGGTAATAAATTTATAGCCATCATAACGGTTTAGCCCGTTCCTGCTTCCTATCCACATAAAGCCGCGGCTATCCTGTATAATGCAGTTTACATTTATCTGTGATAATCCCTCACGTGTGCCGAAATGCTCGAACTTTAAGCTTTGGTTTTGCGAGAAACTCAAGAATGGGAATAAGAGGAAGCCTGTAAAAACCAGATTCCGCAGCACAGCGACTATATTGAAACTATTTCGCATCCAACAACATTCAAATTAATCAGGTTACTGTTCAAGTGGGACTGAACAGGACATTTAAATCACTTGTTTATACGAAAGCGATTGGAATTAGTTGGGAATATTTAACAAAAAATCAACCTGTTCATTAGGTCAATTTAACACATTAAAAAGCCAAAAAGGCCTTCCTCAATATGTAAGGAAAGCCTTTTTGGCACAATGCGAGTTCAGAGATTATAATTCTCTCACCCAAATATTGCGAAAGCTAAGTGGCTTGCTTTTATCGCCATGCGCCTGCAATTTTATTGGTGCGGCACCGTGCGCTTTGTATGATGGCTTGCCGATATATAATGTTTGGCCTTTCAGTTCAAAATGGTTTTCAACCAGTACACCATTAAAAAACACTGTTGCATAGGCGGGTGACTTTACCGAGCCATCAGTGTTAAATACCGGAGCAGTCCAGATCACATCATAAACCTGCCATTCGCCGTTAGGCCGCCCTGGGTTAGCCAGTGGTATAGCTTGTTTGTAAATACTGCCTGCCATGCCGTTTACATAGGTTTTATTATTGTAAGGATCGAGCACCTGTAGCTCGTAGCCGTCGTCACCTTTACCAGTTGACGCCAGGAACACACCGCTGTTACCCCTGCCCTGGCTTGAACCTTCGAGACCGGTCGGCTCACGCCATTCAATATGCAATTGGTAATTAGTAAATTTCTTTTTGGTTTCGATGTTGCCGTAATTTTTATTTACCGTCAAAATATCACCTTTTACATCCCATTTTGCCGGTGAGCCATCGCTGTTCTGTACCCACTCATCCAAATTTTTACCGTCAAATAAAATGATAGCATCTGAAGGTGCATCGCCCAAATGTGTACCCGGCGTTACTACTTTAGGGATGGGTTCCCATATTTCGGTGTCTTCGGGTTTTGCTTTTTCCTGTGCTTTGGCCATAAATAAGCTACCTGCCATTAGCGCTGTTAATATGATCTTGTATTTCATCGTTAATAAATTAATTTTTAGTTTTTTACACGTGAAGTGTGTTTTTCATGTAGTCACAGCTTTCCTTAATACTCACAAAAGGGTCTATGTTGGTATAGTTTTCCTGTTCCATAATAAAGTGCGTTACTCCTGCCTCTTTTGCTTTCGGGATAATAGCTTTAAAATCAATGCTGCCTTTTCCAATTTCGGTATTGATATCCGGATTGGTCTTGTCCCTGTCTTTGATATGTACCAGTGCATATCTGCCTTTATGCTTTTCCAATATTTTTATAGGATCCTGCCCAGCCCTAACCACCCAAAATATATCCATTTCCATGTGCACCAGTTTGGGATCGGTCTCTTTTAAAATCGTATCATAAAATGTCGCACCGCCGCCAAGTGGTTTCCACTCAAAATTGTGGTTATGGTAGCCTAATTTGAGACCATAACTGCCGCAGATACTTGCAGCCTTGTTTAATTTGGCCGCCACGGCCTTACATTCATCTACGGTTTTGATGAATTCGCCATTTAATGACGGTACTACCACGTAGGTTTGTCCCAAAGCTTTTGCCACCTCAATATATTTCTTCAATTCATCCGTATCACCTTTACCGAAGAAGGAATCAATACCGTAATGACCGCTTGGTGTGGTCAGTCCGTTATCCTTCAGCAGCTTACTGAAATCATTGGCTTGCAGCCCCCAATAGCCCGATTTCATGTCATACCCAAAGGTTTCTACTTCTTTGTATCCGGCTTTGGCAACTTTAGCTATTACGCCTTTCACATCTTTAGGTAATTGATCGCGAAGTGAATAAAGCTGTAACCCCGGTGTTAGTTTGCCCGCCGCCGCGCTTAATAATTTTGGCGCAACCATTAAAGCCGCCGAAGCCAGCCCGGCCTGGGCCAAAAATGTTCTCCTGTTAGTCATAGGTCTATATTTAGTTTAGTTAGATTATTATACGTCACATAATTGGATAGCCGCCCGCAACGAAGCTATCTTATCAGGTCGTTTAGGCACAAATTCCTGTCCTACATAGCCTTTGAACCCTGTGGCTACTATTGCACGCATTACCGCAGGGTAATATAATTCCTGGGTGTCATCTATTTCGTGGCGACCAGGTATGCCGCCTGTATGAAAATGGGCAAGGTACTGGTGATAGTCGGTAATGTTCCGGATGATGTCGCCTTCCATTATCTGCATGTGATAGATATCAAACAGCAATTTAAAATTCTCCGAATTGATCCGTTTGCACAGTTCAACACCCCATTCTACATTATTGCATTGATAGTCTTTATGATCTATCTTACTATTCAGCAACTCCATACACAAAACCACATTATGCTTTTCGGCTATCGCAACCAAAGGTTTAAGGCCTGCGACGCAATTTTTCCAACCGGTTTCATTGTCCTTCCCACGGCGACTGCCGCTGAAACAGATCAAATTTTTGTAGCCGTTTTTCTCCACCAGCGGGATCATATCGGTATAGTTTTTCTGCAACGTCGCATGAAACTGCGTATCGCCAAAGCCATCTGTCAAATTGATCTCGGCGCCGTTACACATCGACGAATACAAACCATGTTTTTGCAGCGTCGGCCAATCTTTTGGACCGCAAAGATCAACGCCTGTAATGCCCAGGCCTTTCGAAGTTTCGCAAAGCTGATCCAGCGTCAGTTCACTGTAACACCACGGACTAACCGAGTGATTGATATTCCCCTTAAGCGGCGCTAACTTTTCTTCTTTTTCGCCTTTGGCAAATGATGATAACATTCCTGTTGCGGTGATTGCCGCAGTACCTGCAAGCATGTTTTTAATAGCTGATCTGCGGTCCTGGTTGCTCATTTAATTGGTTTTATATTTCAACGCTTGGTGACGGCTCTTCGATATCCAAGCCGGGTTTCAACTCTGTACGGTTCTTATCACTAAAAAATATCATAAAAAGTATCATTACGACCACCGCAATGCCACCAGGTATTAACCAAATGGTTTTCCAGTCGTGGGTTGTTGGTGACGTTTGCCAATGGTCCACGATCGGTCCCGACATAAAATAGCCTATCATCATTCCCAAACCATAAGTAGCCAGTGTAATAAATCCCTGTGCGGCACTTTTGAATTTCTCGCCGGCAAACTTATCCGTGTATATCTGTCCCGTCACGAAAAAGAAATCATAACATAGCCCATGTATGGCGATGCCCGCTATCAGCATCCAATAATTAGCACCTACGTCACCATAAGCAAAAAACAGGTAGCGAAGTCCCCAGGCCAACATGCCAAAGGCAAGCATCTTTTTTACGCCAAGCCGCACAAAGAAAAAAGGCATGGCCGCCATAAAAAATAACTCAGAAAATTGGCCCAATCCTTGTATTGCTGCGGCACGTTTCATACCCACTTCGTTTAAAAACGGGTTGGTAAAATTGTAATAAAAAGCAAGCGGGATACAAATTGCCACTGATGCCAGGAAAAATACCAGGTACGATTTATTTTTTAACAAGCCTATTGAATCGAGGCCGATAATATCGCCAATTGAAGTTTTTTGTCCTTTTTTCCCGGGAGGGGTATCGGGAAGTGTAAAGCTCAATATTCCAAGAACGAGCGAGGCGCCCGCAGCCATCTTAAAAGTAAGGGCAAGTGAGCCTGTATGCTCCCAATTAAGCCAACCGATAAGCAATCCGGCTACCATCCATCCGGCCGTGCCAAATATCCTGACCAAAGGAAAGTCTTTACTCGGATCTTTCATTTGCTTAAAAGATACAGAATTAACCAGGGCTAAGGTGGGCATGTAGATGATCATATAGGCCAGAATGCCGGGATAAAACGCGGCAAAATTAGGCGCTATCGCCTCATAAAATAAGAGTCCCGCCCCGACAAGGTGGAGCACCCCAAGTATTTTTTGCGCTGAAAAATATCTGTCGGCGATAAGGCCAACAACGAAAGGTGCTATAATAGCACCAAATGCCTGCGTAGCGTAGGCACCGCCATTCTGTGTCCCCGTTGCATGCAGCGTTGTGGTCAAATACGTCCCCATCGTTACAAACCATGCGCCCCAGATAAAAAACTCCAGGAACATCATGGTAGACAGCTTAAGACGAATATAGGGCGTCATTAATCAGTTTTTAATGAACGGTTATTTCTTTTTTAAAGATAAAATATACTTAATCATCGTATGCGCATCATCATTTGATATTGCCGGATGCGGACTCATGGCCACGGTGCCCCAATGACCGCTCCCGCCATGGATAACTTTATTAGCCAGTGTATCTATTATTGCAGACGATGCCGATGAGTACTTCGCAGCAACATCCGCGTAAGCCGGGCCTATTAGTTTTTCCTGTTCTTTATGGCATCCCAGGCAATCCGACTTGGCTATCAATTGCGCACCTGGTGTTGACGGTGTACCTCCGGCTTTATCAGTACCATTGTGACTGTTTGCAGTATCTGCATCTGACTGTGTAGTAGAAGCTGTTTTATTGGCAGCCGAAGTACTGTCGGCAGCCGAATCGTTACCGGATTTATTGCCGCCGCAGGCTGCGATAGTTAAACTTACGCCAAGAACGAGGAATAATTTTTTCATTGAATTAACTTTGTTGATCGTTGTGATTTAATTTTGTTTGTTTAGCCCGCAATTTAAACAATCCGGCAATAATTTATACAGCTACCTCCTGTAAAGGTTTTGTTTTATTTTTTGCTTTCATGTACATCACTAATCCGGCAAAGGCAAAGATCAATACAATAGGTATAAAGAGCGTTATATATAATACATTATGTCCGGCAAGCGTGGTATCACCATTCAATTGCTGAACCATTGTATCATAATGCTTACCCATGTAAATGGTATAAAGAGATACCGTGAACATACCTGCTCCTCCCATTAGGTTAAGCCCCAATGCGCCTGTTTGTGGAAGATTTTGATTTACAAACCCGAGCATAGTAGGCCAGAAAAAGCATACACCTATGCCGAATATGATAGCATCTACGAAAATATTTCCGGTAGAAGAATATAACAGGTATAAACCAATTGCTGCAATAATGCTCGACATTAATAATACGGTTTGAGGGGCGAACTGTTTGAGTACAGGTTTAGCCGATCCACGCCCCAATACCATTATACCTGAAGTTGCTGTAACAATAAGTATTGGATTACTTATATTTTTTAATAACACAGGTACCCATTGTTCTGTGTACAATTCGGTCACTGCAGTACCGCACATGCAAATGAACATGAAAATAAATAAAGGCGATGCTACAGCTTTGTACATGCCCGCAGTAGAAACTCCCGAAGAAACCCGTTCAGTAACTGGAAAATCCAGCTTTGAGAATAGGTAACCATAAATTAAAGTTGGGATGATCATTATGCCAACCTGTATCTGCCAATTCAAATGGAGCTTGGTAAACAAAAGCACAATGAGTGTGCCTATGAATATACCGCCCGGGAACCACAAATGAAAATGATTCAATTTGGTCGCCTTGCTGTCGGGATACAATGTTGTTACAAGAGGATTACAAGCTGCTTCTACTGTGCCATTCGCCAGGCCAATAAATAATGTTGAGATATAAAGAGTCCAAAATCCCCCTGCAAATATCGTCAGCACTATACCCAAAAGGTGCAGCAAAAATGCGATGACCAGCAATCTTTTCATACCAATAACATCAACGATCATACCTCCTATAACCACAGCGATAGGAAAACCCCAGAAAGCGGTTGAGGTAATTAAAGATAGTTGTGCCGTATCCAGGTGAAAATCGGTACCTAATTGATTCAAAATACCCGCCCTGATACCAAATGATAGTGAAGTGACCAGCAGCGACAGGCAGCTTGCCCGGAACAACTGTGAACGATTGATAGTTACTGACATGAATTTATTGTTTTAGGTTAATTGGTTTCTTCTCTTAGTCCAGGCCCAAAGTTTTGCGGTTAAAAGCCTCATCCCCTCCGGATGCGGCAAAATCGTCAAAAGCTTTGTCTGTAACCCGTATAATATGATTCTTAATGAATTCGGCACCTTCTCTTGCACCGTCTTCAGAATTTTTCAATGCGCACTCCCACTCCAGCACGGCCCACCCGGTATAATCATAAGCGGTTAATTTACTAAAAATTGATTTAAAATCAACCTGCCCGTCACCCAAAGAACGGAAACGTCCCGCGCGATCGATCCAATTCTGGTATCCACCATAAACGCCTTGTTTTCCCGTAGGGTTAAATTCGGCATCCTTCACATGGAACATTTTGATACGTTCGTGGTAATTATCGATGTACGCCAAATAATCCAGGCATTGCAAAACAAAGTGCGAAGGGTCATACAGCAAACAGGCACGTTTGTGATTGTTTACTTTTTCAAGGAACATCTCATAAGTAATGCCATCGTGCAAATCCTCGCCGGGATGTATCTCGTAACAAAGGTCGATACCGCAATCCTCATAAACATCCAGGATTGGTTTCCAGCGTTTGGCCAACTCATTAAAACCTGTTTCCACAATACCTTGCGGGCGTTGCGGCCAGGGGTACACCATAGGCCAAAGTAAGGCACCGCTGAAGGTAACACTGGCATTTAATCCGAGGTTTTGTGATGCTTTTGCAGCATCTTTTACCTGCTCTACCGCCCATTTTTGCCTTTCCGCAGGATTATTTTTGTATTGCTGTGGTGCGAAGGAATCAAACAGGTCATCATAAACCGGGTTTACGGCAACCAGTTGCCCCTGTAAATGCGTCGATAGTTCAGATATCTCCAAACCCGCTTCATTTACAATGCCTTTGATCTCATCAGCATAGGTTTTACTTTGCGCTGCTTTGGTAACATCAATAAACCTCAGGTCATTTGTTGGTAACTGAACTGCCTTATAGCCCAGACCTTTTGCCCACTTACAAATTGAGGGAAGGCTGTTAAATGGCTCCTCGTCGCCTATAAATTGCGCTATGAATATCGCTGGGCCTTTGATGGTTCTCATAGTTTTATTTTAGTTCTGCATCTATTTCTTTAACTATTTCATTTGCCATATCCATGCCCTTTGTATAGGCACCCACCGCGTTATAAAGTCCTTCCGCCTCCCTTAACAATATCCTCATTTTCGACTTGCGGAGCACTTCCTGGGCATTCACTTCCTCGCCTTTGGCACCCAGTTGAATATTATCGCTGAAATATACGGCCAGTTTATCAGCAATCAACTTATTGTTAAAATCATTGTTCCTGAATATATGCGGGAAGTCCTTTTCATACAGGTTGATAATATCGTACTGTAGTTTTTTATTGGCAATGATATCGAGCTTGCCGCTACTCTTCAACGCTTCATAACGCGCAATTCTTGGGTTGATCTGTGTTTGCGAAAAAAATATAGCAACATACTTAGCCATGCTGTCTTTATCCAGTTCCACACCCGCGCCTACCTTTTCAAAATAACGAACGCCATTGAAAGCAAAGCCCGCGAACGTACGGTCATTCCGCATCTCCGACAGATCAGCCTTAATATCACCTTTCAAACCTTGTAAGAACTCTTTTTCAGCGTGCTGATCCTTAATAGCTTCCGACCAGTTATGCAGCCAGATGGAGATAGTTACGGCGAAAACAATAATGCCTATTTCAAGCAGTATATCCTTAAACTTATGCCTCCAATCCTTTTCTTTATCCACTAAGGTATCGTAAGCCGCTTTTGCATGTTTTCGTATTTCGTCTTCCGCCATTTTGATTACAAATCAACCTATGACGTAATCATTCCATTTTTTATCCGACTGGCTCGAAGCTACCACATTATCAATAAATGCCATGCCCCTGATGCCATCTTCAATCCCCGGGAAATCGAGCCACTCCTTATGCGGCTCTTCGTTATTCAGTTTAGCGCTCAAAGTCAATGCAAAATTCCTATAAAGATTACCAAATGCTTCTAAATATCCTTCAGGATGGCCACCCGGCGTACGACAATTATGCGTGGCGTAGGTTGATTCCCTGTCGGAGTAGTTATTACCTGCACGTAAAGTTTCGGCAGCTTTATCACCCCAACGTATCGTCAAAGTATTTGGCTCCATCTGCGCCCATTCCAGGCCGCCGTTTTCACCATATACCCGTATTTTCAACGCATTTTCCTCGCCTGCAGCCACTTGCGATGCTGTAAGCACACCGGTTGCATTTTGTTCGAACCGTAATAGGATCGCACCATCATCATCCAGCATGCGGCCTTCTACAACTGTGTTCAATGAAGCGCACATTTGGGTGATCTTTAATCCCGAAATGTATTCGGCCAAATGAGCAGCATGCGTGCCTATATCGCCCATGCAGCCGCTCTTTCCGGAGCGTTTGGGGTCGGTGCGCCAGGCAGCCTGTGCGTTACCCTCTCTTTCCGAGAGTTTACTCAGCCAACCCTGGTGATATTCAACATATATCTTTCTTATTTTACCCAGCTTGCCACTTTTTACAATTTGTTTAGATTCTTTTACCATCGGGTAACCAGAGTACGTATGCGTTAATAGCAACATCAAACCGGTTTCATCCAGCTTTTTCTTCAGCTGCTTGGCTTCATCCAAAGTAAATGTGATAGGCTTTTCGATAACCACGTTAAAGCCGTTTTCAAGCGCCAGCACAGCCGGAGCAAAATGGGCAAAATTCGGGGTAACGATGGTTACAAAATCCATGCGTTGATCAGCAGGAAGCTTACTTTCTGCCGTTATCATTGTTTCGTAATTGGTATAAGTACGGTCCTCGGGTAAAAAAAGCATTTTACCGCTTTCCTTAGCTACTTCTTCGTGTATGCTGAGTGCCCCGCAAACTAATTCGATCAGGCCATCCATATTAGCAGCAATGCGGTGTATGGCGCCGATAAAAGCATCCTTACCACCGCCAACCATGCCCATGCGCAATTTTCTTTTGCTCATAATAATGTGTAAACGTGTATTTTAGGTTAGAGAAATTAATGGCCTAGGACAGCGCCCAAGCTTTATCACCTTTTTTGTAAGGGATACAGCCATCAAACCTTCCCGGGATCGCTACATAGCGCAATGCCTTTGTAGCACCTACTTCTGATGTAAAATAGCCTAATAAAGTAAGCTCTTTCATCATCCTGAAATAATGATTTGGATCCTTCGGCTTTTTGGTTTTGGAGTAAGCTTCCTGCTCTTTATCCAAATCGGTTAATAAAGCTGTTTTTTGGGTTGGATCCAGGTCCATAAATTTCTTGCTGAATTTTTTGTTGCTGGCGGCATCTATTTTGCCAATGCCTTTCACAAATACATCCTGGTCGGCAGGTTCATAGCAATCACGCACCATTATGGCCATAAACGGCCCAACGCCTGCTGCTTTCGCACCGGGACTGCTTGCTGTGTCAGGCAAAATGGTGTCGGCTACTTCATTAAGATAGGCCGTGCGATCCTCGTCGAACAGGTCGGCTACCGCAGCGGCATCGTGATGGGGTTTACAACCCGAAAGCAGGAATTCTGCACCTATAAGCGTACCGCCCATGATCAGCGCTACTCTCCCGATGGCATCTCTTCTATTCATCTTTTTATTTATTGAATTGTTGAATTAATGAATGATTGATTATGTTAACTGGTTTGACGAATTAAATATACTTTAAATTATGCTTTTAATACAAATCCATCCCTGTATTCGCGCTTTACATACTGGTTTACTGCGTCAAAGTTTGATACCTTCATATTCTTATTATCCCATAGCAGTTTAATTTGCCCGCCATTGAGGTCGTGACCTCTAACTGCTAAATTAGCCATCAGCAAAGCCTCGGTAAGTGGCCCGGCCTTGTCGAATGATGAACTCATTTCAGTTTTCCCATAGCCAGCCAAACAACCTTCAACCCATTGGGCGTAATGACCATCTGCACCGCCCGGAACACGCGCCCATTTTTTCTTAGCATTTTTTACGTCATCTTCCTGCATACGCGAGCTTGGCAGCAGGTGCGCTGCATCCGAATAAGTACTGGCATACATTTTGCCTTTTGTACCTATGAATAGCGTACCATTACCCTCCTCGCCGCCGTATTTTTCATTAGCGCCAAGTTCTTCTGGTCTTTCTGGCTCTATTCCCCCATCCATCCAGTGAAGGGTAACATCGCCCTTAGTTTTTTCGGTTTTGGGGAACGTCATGGTGATATGGCTTGACGGCGGACAACTTTTTGGAAAATGCCCCTGCCTAAATTCGCCTGTATATACCGTACCTACACTGGCCTGTACGTCTTTAACATATTTCAGATCCAATACCCGGAACGGCGCTTCAACCAAATGACAGCCCATATCGCCCAACGCGCCGGTACCATAGGCCCACCAGCCGCGCCAGTTGAATGGCACCAGGTTATCTACATAATCTGTAGTGGCAGCAGTGCCCTGCCATAGGTTCCAATCCAACTCTTTAGGAATATTAGGGTCCGGGTTCGGCCAGGCAATACCCTGCGGCCATACCGGGCGATTAGTCCAGCAATATATGGTGTGTACATCGCCTATCAAATCGGCGTCATACCACTCCGACATTAAGCGCGTACCGTCATTTGAGGCTCCCTGGTTACCCATCTGTGTAACCACTTTATATTTTTTGGCAGCTTCTGTAAGCAATCTTGCTTCCCACAGGTCATGCGTCATCGGTTTCTGGACATAAACGCCCTTGCCCAATTGCATAGCTGAATAAGCTACAATTGCGTGGTTATGGTCGGGAATCGATACCGACACACCATCGATGCTTTTGTGTTCTTTATCAAGCATTTCGCGCCAGTCTTTATAGACTTTAGCCTTCGGGAAATTTTTAACGGTCCTGGCAGCCTGCCGATCGTCCACATCACACAGGAAAGCAATATTTGCTTTGCCGCTTTTGGCAAAATTGGCTATGTCGCTTTGTCCTTTGCCACCTGCACCTACGCCGGCAACATTTAACATGTCGCTTGGTGCACGATATCCTTTACCGCCCAGCACATAGCGTGGAACGATCATAAATCCGGCAGCAGCAAGCGCGCTCTGCTTGATAAAATCGCGCCTTGAATTTTGAGACGCGTCCTTAGTTTCTTCAGTCATAGGTATTGTTTAATTAGTGAGTTAGTGATTTAGTGATTTAGCGAATTTTAATACGGTTTATTGATCGGCAATTTTACAACCTGAACCAATCACTAATTCGCAACTCACTAATTCACTCATTATATTAATTAAATATTTCCTTTTTTAAGTTCCTCCACCGCATGATTAGCAGCACGGGCTGTTAAAGCCATATAAGTTAACGACGGGTTTTGGCAGGCAGTTGATGCCATAGCGGCGCCGTCCGTTACAAAAACGTTTTTAGCATCCCAAACCTGGTTCCATTCGTTAAGAACCGAAGTTTTAGGATCTTTACCCATACGTGCGGTTCCCATCTCATGTATACCACGACCGAGTACCGGTTCGCTTTGGTAAAGGCCTACATTTTTAACGCCGGCTGCTTCCATCATTTCTTTAGCATCATTAGCCATATCGATACGCATCTTCATCTCGTTTTCTTTTACCGTAGCATCGATAGCTAATACAGGCAAGCCCCACTTGTCCTTTTTGGCTTTGTCCAAATAAGCCCTGTTCTCGTGATATGGCAAAGTTTCACCAAAACCGCCAATGCCCATGGTCCATTGCCCGGGCTCGCTCAAAGCATCTTTAAATGCTCCTCCAATCGCAAACTCAGGGATACTTCTGCCCCACTCTTCGCGACCCCCGCCACCCTGGTAACCAAAACCGCGAACATAATCGCGTTTTTCGCCATTCAGGTTCCTGAAACGAGGAATATAAATCCCATTGGCCCTTCGGCCAAAATAATATTTGTCATCATAACCCTCCACAATGCCGCCGGCACCTACACCTAAGTGGTGGTCCATCAGGTTATGGCCGAGTTCACCGCTGCTACTGCCCAAGCCATCTGGCCAAACGTCAGTTGCCGAATTCATCAGCACCCAGGCGGAATTAAGCGTGGAAGCATTTACGAAAACGATCTTGGCGTAATACTCATAAGTCTTGTTGGTTTGGGCATCCAGTACCTCTACGCCTTTAGCTTTTTTGGTATCCTTATCGTACAATATTTTGGTTACTATCGACCACGGCCTTAAAGTCAGGTTACCGGTAGCTACAGCAGCCGGAAGCGTTGACGATTGCGTACTGAAATAAGCGCCAAACGGGCAGCCCAACCAGCATTTATTACGGTACTGGCAGCTGCTACGGCCAGGTAGTGGCTTGGTTATATTTGCCGTGCGGCCAATGATCATGTGGCGGTCCTGGTCTTTATAATGCGCGTTAAAACGTGTAGCCACGTCCTTTTCCACGCAATTCATTTCCATCGGCGGCATAAAGTTGCCATTAGGAAGGATCGGCACGTTATCGTGATTACCGGATATGCCTGCAAAACCTTCAACATGGTCGTACCATGGTGCCAGGTCCTTGTAGCGAATCGGCCAGTCAACACCATGCCCATCTTTTGCGTTAGCCTCAAAATCGGTATCGTGCCAGCGATAGCTCTGCCTGCCCCACATTAATGAACGGCCACCAACGTGATAACCGCGGAACCAGTCAAATCTTTTAACTTCCACATACGGGCTTTCTTTTTCGTTAACCCAGTAATCCAGGTTGGTTTCGTTCAGCGGGTAATCCCGTTTTAACACGGGATAATCTTTTTCCATCTGGGTAGTTCGGCCACCGCGGTGTTCAAATTCCCACGGCGCTTTATTGGCGTTAACATAATCCTTAATGTGCACAATATCCCTACCACGCTCCAGCATGATGGTTTTTAAACCTTTTTCGGTTAATTCTTTTGCTGCCCAGCCACCTGATATCCCTGAGCCAATGACGATAGCGTCATACGTGTTTGCAGACATAATTTTTTATTGGTTTAATTTGGTTACTCCGACTAATGTAGGAATTTTTATTTTTCATTTTTTGTTTCATTGTGTTTTTTTCACACAATAAGTAATATTGGCCTATTTTGGGACTAAATATTCCCTTTATTCATCTCGCTTACAGCATGATCAACAGCGCGTGCAGTTAAAGCCATATAGGTAAGCGACGGGTTCTGGCACGAGGTCGAGGTCATGCTTGCGCCATCGGTTACAAACACGTTCTGGCAGGCATGCACCTGGTTCCATTTGTTCAGGATCGACGTTTTAGGGTCGTTACCCATTCGGGCACCGCCCATCTCATGGATGTCCAATCCCGGAGCCTGGTGATTAGTTTGCGCTTTAATATTTTTGAAGCCGGCGCTGGTAAACATCTCTGTCAATTGCTCCACATAATCCTTTTGCATTTTGGCGTCGTTGTCATCATAATCCACGGATATTCTTAATTGCGGGATACCCCAGGCATCTTTTTTAGTTGCGTCAAGCGCGACGAAGTTCGTTGCCTTTGGGATAGTTTCGCCCATCAGGTGCGAACCCACGTACCAATTGCCATACTCTTTTTTGGATAAGCCGGCTTTAAAGTCTTCACCTACGCCATCATAGTTATGATCGTAACCACGATAGGCGCCCAACCCGCAAGCATAGCCACGTAGGAAATCGGTTTCCTGTTTGTAAACGTTGCGGAAACGCGGAATATAACCACCACCAGCCGGGTTACGGCCGTCGGTTGCCCATTCTTTAAAGCCTTCCACTTCGGCGCCAATATGTGCCGAATAGTTATGGAAAGCCACATATTTGCCCAATACCCCGCTATCGTTACCAAAACCATTAGGGAAACGATTTGATTTAGAGTTCAATAATATTAAATTGGTATTTATCGCGGCAGCATTTACAAAAATGATGCGTGCGTAATATTCTGTTGCCTGTTTTGTGTTGGCATCTATAATGCGTACGCCAACAGCTTTGCCTTTTTTCTCATCATAGATAATGGACTCTACTACCGAGAACGGCCTCAATGTAGCCTTGCCCGATTTTAGCGCCCATGGAATAGTGGACGCGTTTGCACTAAAGTATCCGCCGAAAGGGCAACCGCGCTGGCAAAGTGTGCGCTCCTGGCATTGAGAGCGGCCCTGATCCAGGTGTATTTGATTAGGTTTGGATAAATGTGCACAACGGGCGCTTATTACATGGCGGTTTTGATAAGTAACCGCAACATGTTTGCTAAAATATTCTTCCACTGCATTTAAAGGATAACCCGGCAAAAATTCACCATCCGGCAATTCGGCGATGCCGTCTTTGTTACCTGATATACCGGCAAACAATTCCACTTTACTGTACCAGGGTGCAATATCTTTATAACGTATTGGCCAATCTACAGCAAAACCATCACGTGCCGGGCCCTCGAAATCAAAATCGCTCCAGCGCTGGGTTTGGCGTGCCCACATCAGCGATTTACCGCCTACCTGGTAGCCGCGTATCCAATCGAATGGCTTTTCCTGTATGTATGGATGCTCCTTGTCCTTCACAAAAAAGTGAGCTGCATCTTCGCGAAAAGCATAACAACGGTTTATTATCGGGTTGGCTTCCTGCACATCCATTGGCATTTCGCCGCGGTGCTTAAATTCCCAGGGATACAGGTTTGTCGTTGGATAATCTTTGATATGCTTTACATCGCGGCCGCGTTCCAGTATCAGGGTTTTGAGCCCTTTATCGGTTAGATCTTTGGCTGCCCAACCCCCGCTCATACCCGAGCCAATCACTATCGCATCAAAGGTGCGTTCTTTCACGCTGTCAACATTCAGGTTCGCCATTACGCTTTTACATTATTTTTAACCGGGTACATGGCGTTATACCTGCCGGGAACCAGTTCATATACAATTTCTTTGGTCATGAAATATTGGGATTCGGTATACCCAAAAACTGTCAACCCTTTTACGGTACCAAAAAAAGCATGCAGCTCTTTGGAATATTTATCATCAGCAGGATTCGGGTTTTTCTGGGCTGGCTTCTTTTCAAAGGTATTCAATACCGCCAGCTTTTGCTCTTTAGTACACTCTGAAAAGCTTTTGTTGTATAGCTTTTTTGTAAGATCATTAAACTCGCCCATACCTTTAAAAAATGCTTGCTGATCCTCTTTTTTCGAACAATCATTCAGCATCAGCCAAACAAACTGGTCAAGGTTCAGATCCCTTGCCCCTGGCGTTGTGGTTTTGGGAATAATGGTTTCGGCCATATCGGCTACCAGCGATTCCTGATCCATGGTAACATCAAAATGCGAATAATGCCTAACGGGCATTTTCATGGTGCAGCGTGGCAGCAAAGCCGCACTACCAACAACTAAAGCCAGATTTCGTAACGCTGAACGTCTGTCCATTCTTTTAGATGGGTTAAATTACCTGTTTAAGATTTTATATTGGTTAACGGCAGGCAATATAGATGTATAAGTGACATTATAAAAGTAGTAACGCAAAAAAAACGGGGTAATTGCTTTCACATTTACTGCTCACGGTTAATTTTCAGGAAATTTATAAAACAATTAGTTAAAAACCCCACTTCTTCATCATTTGTAAATCAATTTTTACACAATCGAAGGGGTCCTTACCCTGGTAGGATTCCTGTTCAATGATGAACCAGGTTGTCCCGCCATGCTTTCTCGCTTCTTTAATAATTTCTTTAACCGGCATTACACCTGTACCCAATACAGTGCTGTCGTAGCCGTCCATACCCTGACCGGTGTCGCTTTTTATTTCGTCCTTCACGTGCATCAGCTCAAAACGGCCGGGATATTTTTTCAAAAGGTCTAAGGCTATGCCACCTGCGCCAAGCATATTACCCACGTCCATTTGCTGGGCAACCAATGCCGGGTCAGTATTGGCGAGGATGTAATCATATAAGGTACCGTCGCCTATTTTAGTTTTGAACTCAAAGTTGTGGTTATGGTAGCCAAACTTCATTCCGGATTTTTTGCATAGTTCGCCGCATTTGTTAAACTGATCCATAAACTTTTTCAGTTTATCCATATCCGTGCGCAGGTCTTCATCCAGCCATGGGCTTATTACATAATTTTGCCCAACGGTAGCAGCATCATCAATCGTATATTTCCATTTATCGGTAAAATCATTCTTTGAATCATCCCAGTCATGAGCCGTCATTACAGTATGCCCGCTGTGCATTTGAAGCTCAAGGTCGGCCAATATCTTTTTAAATTCCTTAGCGTCGAAACCATAGAATTTCCTGTTAACATAATTGGCATGCTCAACAAAAACATAGCCCATGTCGGCCAGTTGTTTAAGCGAACCCTTCGGGTCCTTTGCCATAGCTCCGCGCACCGAATAAAGCTGTAAACCAACCCGCTCTATCTTTTTGGGTGCTGCAAAAAGATTATTTGGCAATAAGGCTGAACCTGCAACCACCAGGGCTGTGTTTTTGATGAAATCTCTGCGTGAATTATACATTTTATTGGGTTTTAATTGATTGCTTATTTAATATCTCAGATTTAACAACTTTTAAAAAGTTGTCAAATCTTGTGCTATTGACCTATCGGGAATACCGGGAATAACAAACTTGAATTGCTTACAAATGCCAGGTGTTTGCTATCAGGCGCCCATGATGGGGTATTGATAGTACCCTGGCCACCATATAAATAAGCCACAACTTTTGACGGGCCGCCGTTTGCGGGCATTACCCTCAAATAAACGTGTTTATAAAAAGGATGATCGCCGGGCGCCACTTCATCCTTATTAAAGGTGATGTACACGATCCATTTGCCATCAGGCGATACGTGCGGAAACCAGTTGTCGTAATCGTCATTGGTTATTTGAGTTTGTTCGCTGCCATCGGCTTTCATGCGCCAAACCTGCATTAAACCACTGCGTACTGAATTGAAATAGATATATTTTCCATCGGGACTGTATTCGGGGCCGTCATCCAGTCCCTGTGCATCGGTCAGCCTTAGTTCCGGACCACCACCTGAAGGGATACGATAAACGTCATAATTGCCATTACGGTCGCCGCAAAATACGATGTATTTACCGTCAGGCGACCAGCCATGCATATATGATGGGCCGGTTGGGGTTATCTGTTTGGCTTCGCCGCCGTCAATCGGTACGGTGAAACCTACTGATGCACCTCTATCGCCGTTGCCGCTACTTACCGCCAGCATTTTGCCGTCGAATGAAATAACGTGGTCGTTATTGTTTTTATTGGCCGCCCCGGTATTGATTGGCGTTGGCGTATTTGTTGCCAGGTCGAAATGATAGAGTGTTCCATTACGATTATAGATCAACGTTTTGCCGTCCTGTGTCCAGTTTGGAGCCTGTAATGAGCTTGATATCTGGTAAATAATTTTACTGTTCTGATCGGCCAGGTCCAGTATTTCGATGCTGCTGCCGATATAACCCCGGTAAGGTACCAGTGTTTTTGGAGCGGGCACAACAATACGTACGTTATTAAAAAGCGCCTGTTCAGAAACATTCGGATTATGTGAGCAAATAAACAGACCGACATACACATCATCGCCAATATCAAGACTATCCAATTTTTGGCTAACGAAAGTTTCGCCTTTGTGCGCTACCGACATGGTATAAACACCTGCTTTGCGTTCGAGCTGAATAACATCGGCGCCGGTTAGTTCAAATTTCTTTTCTTCCGTAACGCCGCTAACCTTACGCCTGAATTGGAGTGAAGTTAAGCCGCTGCCGTGTACTACTGCACTTATATGTGTTGAATTGGTATCCAGCGAGCTGCGAACCATCCATCCAACCTTGCGATGCTCCTCAACACCTTTGCCTATAAAGGCAATATTGGTGCGAAGGATGAAGTCGCCTTTCATCTTTTTCCATACATAGTGGAACTCGTCATGCGTGGCCCATACGTTAGTACCCGAACCCTGCAATTTGTATTGCTGCATTTTACTGTCGTAAGTACCACTGCCAACATGCTTTACCGGGCCAATATCGCCCTGGCCGTCAAATATGCCTAAAGCATTATCCTGTGCGCGGGTTGATAACGTTAAGAAGCTGACACAGAAAAGCATTAAAGCAAGCCTGGAGCAAAATTTATTTTTCATCGGGACTGGTGTTTGGTTTACGCTTAATTGGGGCTGTCTAATTTATAAATTACATTTAGAAAAAACATAAATACTGCATGTAATTTTTACAAAGGCATGCGGAAGTAACAGTATTTATTCAATCAATAATTATACAACGTTCACCAACAAGCATTTTCCGGCACATTTCTTCGTCATCGGGCATGATAATTTCCTGGGCTTCCTGCTTATAAATTTGCTTGAGCTTTTTGCGCCTTCGTGCCTCAATAAAACGCCTTACCTGGTTGCGGTCCTCCAATATCAATCCGGGCACTTCAACAGGCTGGTTATCCTCGTTTTTAGCTACCATGGTAAAGTAACTGGTATTGGTATGGTTTATTTTGTTGGTTTTAATATTTTCGGAGATCACCCTGATACCTACGACCAACGAGGTGCGGCCCACATAATTAACTGAGGCCATGAGCGATACGAGATCGCCCACTTCAACCGGTTCCAAAAAATCGACGGTATCAATGGATGCCGTTACACAGTAGTTGCCCGCATGTTTGGCGGAACAAACGTAAGCTACCTTATCCATTAATGAAAGTAAAATTCCGCCGTGGATCTTTCCGCCAAAGTTGGAATAGGAAGGTATCATGAGTTCGGTAATTACAGTTACCGAAAAACTGACCGGTTTATAGGATGTTGTGTCGTTTGTGCTTGCCATGATAAAGGGGTCGGGTAAAAAATGTCTTATTAGTCAGGGAATTGGGTACCAATATATCATTGATTTTTTGAATTATCATAAGGGATGCCCTATATTGGACGATTGATGATACCTTATAAAAGATTACTTCCTATAATTTTAATTCTTTTTTGTACGATAAACTGTTTCGCACAGGAAATTATTGAAACGAAAAGCCGGCTAAACGACCATGTTACGGAAAGCTATTATGTTTTAAAGGCGGAGCCGCAAATAAAAAGCGGTGCTTACCAGGCTTTTTACAAGCGAAAACATCTTATCGCGGAAGGAACCTATATCGACGGAAAAAAAATTGGGATATGGAATTTTTATGGCACAAGGGGTAATTTATTAGAGCGATACAATTTCAACAAAGACTCGCTTGAATATGAAGCAAGTGTGCGGCTGCCATCCAATTTTCATTACCTGATAGACAAAACCATAACTGATTCGGACTGGATCACGTTGCCAACGAGAAGAGGTGGGCGCTTCTATGGCTTTTTGCCTTATATTAATGTGTTTAAAGCATCGCAAGCCATGTACCCCGGCGATGAAGAATCTTCCCTTGCAACAGTGGAGTTGTTAATAAGCCCCATGGGACGGCTTGCCAGTTACAAAGTGCACCTTATAGCCCCCTATCAACAAAATGTAACCCTTTCACTTAATCTTTTTAGTGAAGAACAAAAAAAGTTTATACCGGCTACATTTAATCATCAGCCTATATTATCCCGCATAATTATCCAATGCAGGGTAACCAATAATGGCAGCCTTGATTTTTATTATTAAACCAAATATCCAATCCCAAACATCAAAGCCTATGCTTCAATATTCGAAATTGGATATCCGAGAAAATTCAATATTTTAAATTTAATGGTGATGGTGTCCGTCAGGTCCGTGCGCATGGCCGTGAGATAACTCCTCAGGCGTTGCAGGTCGTACATCGATGATGTTACCTTTAAAATGTAACTCCTGGCCGGCCATGGGGTGGTTAAGGTCGACAATTACAGAATCTTCAGCAATTGAAACTACCTGGCCCTGGAAATGGTTACCATTATTATCCTGCAAAGGCAATACGCTGCCTATTTCGGGCATATCGGTGCCGCTGAACATTTGTTTGGGCAAATTGGCAACAGCCTCTTCGTCGTAAATGCCATAAGCATCTTCGGCCGACAGATGAAAATCGTATTGATCGCCGGTAGACAGTGTGCTCAGGTTTTCCTCAAATTTAGGCAGCATCTGCCCCGCCCCGAATAAAAAGGTTAAAGGCTGCTCTTCAGTAGCGCTTTCCACCAAACCTTCTTTACCCTGTTCGTCATTAACATATAAGTCGTAAGTTAACGATACTACCTTTTGTGCTTCAATCTTCATGCTGTCTTTTTTTTGATAAGTTTTTAATTGGTGATTTGTTTTAGTGCGGCCTCAATATTTTCAGCCGGTAAGCCGCAGGTTTTGTCCCTGCAAACATATATCCGTGTTGCTTCGGCCAGCCGACCTTGCAGCAAAGGTAAACTTCCTTTTGTGCCGCCCAAGATAATTTTGTTGGGCACGTAACTTTTTTCAAATTCCTGCCTAACCTGTTCAAAGCCGTTACCAGTTATGGCAACTTCGTATAAGCCGAACACCTCATTCAGCATCAGCATAGCCCAATTTGAATAGGATGAGCCGTATTGGGCTACCTGGGGGGCAACATTGTGCAGCAATTTTGCAGAAATTTGGGAGTAGCTATCATCATCAAATAATAAGCCCAGCTTTTTCAGATTATGCGCCATAACTGAATTGGATGCCGGTATCACACTATCCATAATTTCGGATTTTCGGGCTATTAATTGTTCATCGTCATTGGCTGTGTAGAAAAACATCCCATTTTGCTCATCGTAATAATATAGTATGGCCTTGTCGGTCAATTCTTTTGCTTTATGGAGCCATTGCTCGTCAAAAGTGACTTCATAAAGAGCGATAAAAGCATCGATCACGTTGGCATAGTCATCTAAAAATGCTACTGCCTCTCCTTTATATATGCGCGCTATTCTACCCTGCTCACTTATAAGATTGTTCAAAATAAACCCGGCATTTTTCAACGCTAACTTAAGATATCCCGGTTTGCCAAACGCGCGGTAAGCCTCGCAAATCCCTTTGAGCATCAATCCATTCCACGAGGCCAATATTTTATAGTCCAATCCCGGGCGGATACGTTTGCTACGGGCCATCAGAATTTTTGAACGGACCGTGTCAATTTTTGAAGTGAGTTCGTCAACAGTCAGTCCAAGTTTCCCCGCTAACTGTTCGTCGCTATCTTTTCTAAAAAACACATTGGTATGCTCTTCTTCCCAATTACCATCGTCGGTTACATTGTAATAAATGCAGAAAAACTCAGCTTCATCGCCTAATATCTCTTCGATTTCTTCTTTGTTAAAAACATAAAATTTGCCTTCAACTCCTTCACTATCAGCATCTAATGCAGAATAAAAGCCACCTTCCGGCGACGTCAACTCCCGTTGGGTGAAGGTGATGATCTCATCTGCGATTTTAGGGTATAGGGGATCGAACTGCCATACTGATGCCTCAGAATACAGGTTCAACAACTGTGCGTTATCATAAAGCATCTTCTCAAAATGCGGCACATGCCAGCGGCCATCAACCGAATACCGTGCAAAACCACCTCCAATATGATCATAGATACCTCCAAAAGCCATTTTACGGAGGGTAATTTTTACCTGTTGTGCGATAGCTTCATCCCGCATTAAATGGGCATAACGCGTTAAAAACTGCCAGTTATTCGGCATGGGGAATTTGGGTGATGAGCCCATTCCACCTTCTTTTTTATCAAAATAACGCAACCAATTTTTGACGATGACCTCAATATCTTCCTTTTCATATTCTGCGTGTTCGCTATTGAATTGAATGGATTCATATTGCCGTATGCCTTCGGTTAATTTCACCGCGTATTCTTCGGCTTCGGCGGGTTTTGTCTTATAAAAATCGGCCAGGTTGAATAGCAGGCTCACCCACTCATTTTTGCGGAAATAGGTACCGCCATAGATCGGGCGCTGATCGGGCAGGCAAATGCAGTTCAACGGCCAGCCCCCACGACCAGTCATTAATTGAACAGCGCTCATATATATCTGGTCAACGTCGGGCCGTTCTTCCCTATCTACCTTGATGCAGACAAAATATTCGTTCATTACTGCGGCTACTTTCTCATCCTCAAAGCTTTCATGTTCCATTACATGGCACCAGTGGCATGCCGAATAGCCTATACTTACCAATATCAGCTTATTCTCATCCTTTGCCTTTTGTAAGGCTTCGGCACCCCACGGATACCAGTCGACCGGGTTATTGGCGTGTTGTAAAAGATATGGAGACGAAGAATTGGCGAGGCGATTCATAGTGAATTATTAAGACAATTTGCAATATCACAAACGATAAAACTTGTAGATATATTAACTAAGAAAAGCGATTACTAATTATAAAATAAACAATGGCTCCTGACGATTATCCCAAAAACAAATAATTAAAATAACGTTATCATATACTTTATAAAGCATTGAACAGTTTTTATGAAGCACACACCTTCTTATTTCAGTATTGTCTTCAGCAATGGGATACATGTAAGGTGATACTGAGATGGTATTAATGCTTTTTCGCAATTTGTTTTCGAATTTGATTACAAATTTGTCGCCCCATCGTTGACGAAGCTGAACAACCAAGGCACTATAAGTTTCCTCCGCTTTAGGAGTAAACCTCACACTATAGCTCATAACTTGGTAAAATGTCGTGCCGCAAATTCCTCTATTGAAATTGATTGCCCATTCTCATACTGTTTAATGCCCTCTTCAATATTTTTTAATACATGAGGAGGAAAAGCACCTGTTTGTGGTTCGAATGGTATCTTTAATGCTTTGAGAACTGCTTTTACAGTTTTTAATTGCTCTGTACTTTCAGGATGTATCAGTATAGATTCCATAAACAAAAATATAAAAATCCTTTTAAATAATTCGAGTATCAGCGTCATCTCTCCAATCAAATAAAAAACTTGCGATCAAATTGCTGATCTGTTTTTCAAAAATGTGCCATTGTCACAATTTCGGTCATTCAAACCCATAAATTGAACATACTCAAATAATTTTGGTTTATTTGCTCTTCAAAAATTCTCAAATAATGAACTTTTTCAAATTAAACCGCATTGGCGCTATTTCCGCTGCGCTTTTGCTTACCGCAAATGCATTTGCCCAAACCCCCGATTCGATCAAATACGATCATAAGGAGGTGTTTGGCCCTATTACCTGGCCCGTTACCAGCGGCAACACGCGTTCGGCTAACGGACAGCCGGGTGTAAATTACTGGCAAAACCGTGCCGACTATACTATCCACGCGGCACTTAACGAGGGGCAGCAGGACACGACAGTAACCGGAGAGGTAGCTATCACTTATACCAATAACAGTCCCGACAAATTAGATTACCTGTGGCTGCAATTGGATCAAAACTTATTTAAACCCGATTCGCGGGGAGCGGCAACAGTTCCAATCGGCGGCGACCGCTTTGATGTACGGGGTTTCAGCCGTGGGGGGTACCATATCGAGTCGGTATCGGTTACTTATAAAGGCGATACCTATACCGTTATCCCGGTGATTACGGATGCCCGTATGCAGGTACGCTTAACCAGCCCCATGGAAGGTAAAGGCGAAAAGATCAAAGTAAAAGTTAACTATAGTTTTTCGATACCATTTTACGGTGCCGACCGTATGGGCCGCAAAAAATTCAAACAAGGCTACGTTTACGAAATTGCCCAGTGGTACCCCCGTATGTGCGTTTATGATGATGTAGAGGGATGGAACACCTTACCTTATATGGGCTTAGGCGAGTTTTACTGTGATTATGGCGATTATGATTACTTTATAACTACTCCGGCTAATATGACTGTAGCCGGTTCCGGCGACCTGGAAAACCCTAAAGATGTTCTTAGCTCAACGCAGCAAAGCCGATTAGCCGAAGCACGCAACAGCGATAAAACGGTAATGATCATCACACCGGACGAGGTTGGAAAAAATAACAATGCTACCGGCACCAAAACCTGGCACTTTAAGATGCTGAACACCCGCGACGTATCGTGGGCGGCATCAACCGCTTTTATTTGGGATGCAGCAAGGGTTAACTTCCCTTCGGGACGTAAAGGTATTGCGCAGTCAACCTACCCGGTTGAAAGTTCGGGCAATAACTCATGGGGCCGCTCGACCGAATATTTGAAGGCCAGCATGGAAATTTACTCACAGGAATATTTTGAGTACCCATGGAATTCAGCTGTAAGTGTATCAGGCGTTGCATTGGGTATGGAATATCCGGGTATCATCTTCTGCCTGAGCAATTTGAAAAATGGTAACCTTTGGGGTGATATCACCCACGAAATAGGTCATAACTGGTTCCCGATGATCGTTGGTTCAAACGAACGTAAATACATGTGGATGGATGAAGGATTTAACACTTTTATCAACCAGTATTCGACTGAGAAATTTAATAACGGCGAGTATTTTAATGCCAAAAACAGGCCTGCAAACATGATAGCCCCTATGATGCTTCGCGAAAAAGACCCGCTGATGGTTGCCCCGGAAGCGCAAAATGAGTATGGCCAGTACTATGTTAAAACCTCTATGGGACTTGATATGCTGCGTAACGTAGTGCTTGGCCCGGATCGTTTTGACTATGCTTTTCACAATTATATTAAACATTGGGCATTTAAACATCCGCTGCCTTATGACTTTTTCAGGGCGATGAATGATGCTTCAGGCGAAGACCTGAACTGGTTCTTCCAGCCATGGTTCTTTACTACCTGGAAAATTGACCAGTCTATACAAGGTGTAAAATATGTGAAGGACAAGCCTGAAAACGGCGCCCAGATCACCCTTGTTAACAAAGAAAAAATGGCCATGCCTGTTGACCTGAAAATAACCCAGGCCAATGGTAAAACAGAAATACTACACTTGCCGGTTAACGTTTGGCAGCGCGGTGGTGTGTGGACGTTCATTTATCCATCCACATCGGCAATAACAGCTATGGAGATCGATCCTGACCACCAATTACCAGATGTTGATCGTAAGAATAATGTTTGGAAAGCGCAATAAGTTGAGAGGTAAAAGCTGAAAGGTCGATCCTGCTAAAATGATAAAGACCGGGTTTAAAAGATCCGGTCTTTTTATTTTCAAACCGACTCCTTTTGCCGGCTAAATAATAACCCCAATACCAGGCCAGCTATCATATATTGTATAATGCCCAGTATAATCCACTCGACTGCCAGGCTCAATGAGATGGCATTAGAGGAAGCATAAGCGCTTAGATACTCGCCAGTGGTCAGCCATATACCCACAAGGAAACCAAACAATACACCGCCATTCACAGAGTGGTATCTTTTTAGCTTTGAAAAGAAAAAAGTGCAAAAGAATGATCCAAAAATACTGATCAGGATGAAAGCCCATAACCTGCTTTTGACATCAGCATGCAAAGCGTTGGCTATGGCTTTATATTTATCTCCTAATAAAACATGGTGAACAAAATAACCGGTAAATGCATTTAAAACATATAACAGGAACCAGCTTAGATAAAATATTTTTTTCAACCTGATTGAATTAAGCCATTATATGATTGGATGCGTTTTGCGGATAACTGTTACATGCGTGGTTCTTTTAATGCTTGCGGGTAACCTAATTTAGAAACCAGATGCTGGTGTACTTACGTAATAGCCTATTATTTCGCATCAAAAGATCGGTGCGGTATTGGCCCTTGATACTAGTTGGGTTTATCGGGAAGATATTAGGGCCTATTGGATCGGTGTGTTATATTTTGGCTGGCGAATTGACACCGAAATTCCTTTACGTCAGTTATTAAACGACCGGGTATGGCTCGTTCCGTTCGGGTGGATATTATGGAAGATAAGGACAGGAGATCTGTCCTTATCTTAGTAGTTAATTACAGCGTCGCCATATCGATCACAAAACGGTAGCGAACATCTCCCTTTACCATGCGCTCGTAGGACTTTGTTATGTCTTTGATATCGATCAGTTCAATATCCGAAAC
This sequence comes from Sphingobacteriales bacterium, assembly GCA_044448765.1. Classification (GTDB taxonomy): domain Bacteria; phylum Bacteroidota; class Bacteroidia; order Sphingobacteriales; family Sphingobacteriaceae; genus Mucilaginibacter. The sequence continues at coordinate 53,128 of JBIOHG010000022.1, forward strand.
AATATTGTTTTCGGCACAGTAGTCCAGCATTTCCTGGGTTTCTTTGATACCGCCGATACCAGAGCCTGCTACGCTTTTACGTCCTCCAAGTAAGCTGAATGGGTGTATCTCGGCTGGGTTAGATGGCACGCCGACGCACATCATCACACCATTGGGTTTCAAAAGTGAGAGATACATATTAAAGTCGTGATCTGCTGAAACGGTATCGAGAATAAAATCAAAACTGCCTTTAGCAGCCGCTATCTGCGCAGGATCGGATGTCACAACAAAATGGTGAGCACCCAATTTTTTAGCATCGGCTTCTTTCTTTGGTGAAGTGCTAAGTACGGTAACTTCTGCTCCAAATGCCACACCAAATTTAACGCCCATGTGGCCTAAGCCACCCAGCCCTAAAACGGCCAGTTTATGCCCCTTACCTATTTTCCAGTGGCGCAGCGGCGAATAAGTAGTAATACCGGCGCAAAGTAATGGCGCGGTAGCAGCCAGGTCGAGTTTATCTGAAATATGCAATACAAACTCTTCTCTCACAACTATCGTGTTGGAATAACCGCCATAAGTAGGTGTTTTACCATCACGCTGATAGCCATTATAAGTTTGCGTGTTACCTTCAAGGCAATATTGTTCTAAATCTTGCTTGCAATTTTCACAGTGCCCGCATGAATCAACCATGCAGCCAGTACCGGCAAGGTCGCCTACTTTAAAGTTTTTTACATGGTCGCCTACCTTAATTACACGGCCTACGATCTCGTGACCGGGAACCATTGGAAAAATACCGGGAAACCATTCATCGCGTATCTGATGCAGGTCGGAGTGGCAAACCCCGCAAAATAAAATATCAAATTGAACATCGTGGGGGCCTACCTCGCGGCGTTCGAAACCCCATGGGGCCAGATCGGACTTGTGGGTTTGGGCTGCATAGCTTTTTGCTGGTATCATAAGTTTCTGTTTTTTTAATATCAAAGTGATGAATAAAAATGATCGCGATCGTAATCCTGATTTTTTTCCTGTGACGAAATTGAGTAAAAAGGTGAAAGGATAAAGATGAAAGGGCAAAAGCTTACATTGGGATTACAGTTTGAAATATTCCGAAATTCGGAACCTTTATCCTTTCACCTTTCGCCTCAAAAAAGTAATTTCGCAGTCGCAGAAAAGAGGAACAGTAATTGGATTATTTAAAGGGATTAAACCCGGCCCAACAGGCCGCAGTATTGCAAACCAAGGGGCCGGTAATGATCATTGCAGGTGCAGGTTCGGGTAAAACACGTGTAATAACCATGCGCGTGGCGCACCTGGTGTCAAGCGGTGTTGATCCTTTTAATATACTTGTGCTAACTTTTACCAATAAGGCCGCACGTGAGATGCGCGACCGCATTACACAGGTTGTTGGCACCGAGGCTAAGAATATATGGATGGGCACGTTCCACTCCGTTTTTGCCAAAATACTGCGTATTGAAGCCGATAAAATTGGCTACCCCAATAACTTCACCATATATGATACTGACGACAGCAAAAGCGTACTAAGGGCTATCCTGAAAGAATTGGCACTTGACGACAAGCTGTACAACCCAAATTTTGTTTACAACCGTATCTCGGCAGCAAAAAACAACCTGATATCGTGGCAGGAATACCAGCAGAACGAACAGATACAGGCCGATGATTTTTCTACCGGCCGCGGGCAATTAGGCGTTATTTACCAGGCGTATGCTACCCGCTGCTTCCGCGCCGGGGCAATGGATTTTGACGACCTGCTTTTTAAAACCAACGAACTATTCAAACGATACGCCGAAGTACTCAACAAATACCAGCACAAATTCAAATACCTGATGGTGGATGAGTACCAGGATACCAATTTTTCGCAGTATTTGATCGTTAAAAAGCTGGCTGCAGTAAACGAGAACATCTGCGTGGTGGGCGATGACGCCCAGAGCATCTACGCTTTCCGTGGCGCTAATATTCAAAACATCCTGAATTTCGAGAAGGACTATCCCGATCTGAAAGTATTTAAGTTGGAACAGAATTATCGTTCTACTCAAAATATCGTCAATGTAGCTAACAGCATCATTGCTAATAATAAGGAGCAGCTCAAAAAGGAAGTCTTCTCCAAAAAAGAAGAAGGCGACAAAATAAAGGTAATGCGTGCCTTCAGCGATAATGAAGAAGGTAAGATAGTAGCCGAGGGCATTATGCAGGAGCGCAGTACCAAAGGCTTAAACTGGCACGACTTCGCCATCCTGTATCGTACCAACGCCCAATCGCGCTCCATGGAAGAGGGTTTGCGTAAGCTGAATATACCTTATAAGATATATGGCGGGTTATCCTTCTATCAACGTAAGGAAATAAAAGATTTGATCGCTTACTTCAGGCTTACTATCAATCCTAATGATGAGGAGGCGCTGAAAAGGGTTATCAACTATCCCAAGCGTGGTATCGGAGATACTTCTGTAGATAGGATCATCCTTAGTGCCGACCAGCATAGCGTAACTCCCTGGGAAGTTATTGTCGACCCGGCTAAATATCTTGATGGACGTACGGCTGCGAATATTAGCGTATTTGCGGTTATGATACAAAGCTTCCAGGTGATCACTAAAACGCTTTCGGCTTATGATGCAGCGCTGCATATCGCACAACATTCAGCCTTATTAAAGGACCTGTATGAGGATAAGTCGGTTGAGGGCCTTAACCGGTACGAAAACATCCAGGAGTTGCTGAATGGTATCAAGGAATTCTCGGAGCGCGAAGATATCGAAGATAAAAGCCTTGCCGTTTTTATGCAGGACGTGGCCCTGCTAACCAATGATGATAATGATAAAAACAAGGGTGCCGACACGGTATCATTAATGACCATACACTCGGCAAAAGGCCTCGAATTCCCGCAGGTATACGTCGTGGGGCTGGAAGAGAATTTATTCCCGTCGCAAATGTCGCTTAACTCCCGTACCGACCTGGAAGAAGAAAGGCGGCTATTCTATGTAGCCGTAACCCGCGCCGAAAGTAAGCTAACTATTAGTTATGCTACCTCGCGCTTTAAGTTTGGTACGCTGATCAGCTGCGAACCGAGCCGTTTTTTGGATGAGATAGACGCCAAATATCTTGAGTTGGATTTTACAGCCAAGCCGGCTACTACTTCATTTTTTGATGATGAACGGGCGGCATGGGGCAAGCGTACAGATACCTTCTCGAAACCCAAACCGGCAACAACGGTAAAAACAACGTCCATATTAGCCAAGGCCCATGTGCCTACTGAGGGCTTCGCGCCATCAGATACCTCGAACCTGCAGGCAGGTATGGAAGTGGAGCATGAACGATTTGGGTTTGGCAAAGTGCTTAACCTGGAAGGCAATAAACCAGACGTTAAAGCAACTATTTTCTTTAAAGAAATAGGCCAGAAACAATTGCTTTTAAAGTTCGCTAAACTTCGCATCGTTTAATTAACCAATTGTTATTGCGAAAGTTAACTATTTCGATTATTCTTGCTAAGTATTTCCAAAAACATTAATTCATTTACAATTGGTTAAAAAAATGTCATTATTTTTTTTAATATTGTAGAACTAATTCCCCGGAGTACGCACTATTGATTTGCTTTTTATGTAAATACCACAATATTTTAAGCAAAAAAAATGTGGCACGTGCTTTGGATAAATGTTTTCAATCCCTAATTATTGAGGAACATTGAATATGAATGATTTAACAAAAAGAACAGCAAACAAGTCCGTAGGCAAAAGCATTCGGATATTACGCCATCAGCATGGATGGAGCCAGGAAGATATCGCCAGTCGATTAGGTATATCGATCCCTGCATTTTCAAAAATCGAAACCGGTGTTACCGATGTCAACTTATCACGTCTTGAACAGATCGCAAATATTTATGAAGTTAGCGTAGTTCAGTTACTGACTGTTGACGGCGAACAAACCGAACCGGTTCCTTCGCATTTAAATGTGATGCAAAAGAAACTTAACGACCGCGAAGCAGAAATAGCCAGCTTACAACGCAAGGTTATAGAACTTTACGAAGAGCTGCGCAACAAAAATTCGGTTGCAGTTTAACCACCGTTGTTTAGTAAAGCCGACACTTTTTACCGAATATCCTTTATCACAGAAATAAGCTGAGAATCAACTTATTTCTTTTTATTTAATATTATTAATCATTAGAAACTTTAATTTCCAATTCATTAATAAGCGCATTTTTATTGCGTTAAATAGTGTTTTGGAGCAACTATTGCGGCATGTATAGGAAATACTACTACCTATGATGCTGAATTATTTAATATCGACTACCAACGGTGGTCCGGATAAAAAGGAAATTATTCACGATCCTAAGACCAAGCTTAAGATCAAGGTATATGATCGGCTACGCTCGCAGTTCAGGCCGCAAAAAGGAGAAGTGAGATACTTTGTTACAGCGGGCAACGAAACCCTGGCATTTGAAACTGACGGTTACAAAAAGCACCAAACCCTGCTTATATTACATATGATATCATGGTATTGTGTGTACCTGGGACTTGTAGGGGCACAAATACATGCCAACTGGCCATCTTTATAAGTCGAAAGTTCGAGTCCAGGGTCTTAAGTCAGATTGAGATTGGGACTATTGGGCGTACATTAATAAAGAATCAAGACTTTTTACTTCGGACTTAAGGCTTTTTAAAAGCTTGTGCGCTTGGGATCATGCAGGATATCTGTCATATCGATGATCTTATCGTCGATATCCGATACGCATTTATTCATCATATTAATACACTCCGGTTGGTCAACAAGCCCCTCTTTTTCAAGGTTCATGAGGCCCTTCAGCGTGGCAATAGGCCCGCGTATCTGGTGTGATAAATAGGATGAGTATTCAGAAAGTTTCTTGTTCTTGACCTGGAGATCGCGCGTACGTTCATCGATGATCTCTTCCAGGTGATGGTTTATACGGTCAAGATTATCTTTTTGCCTTGATACCTCGCTATTCAGCTCGGTAAGGCGCGAGTTGGTTCTTGCTTTGCGTTTTACATTACCTATTAATAAGACAATAACTACCAATAACAGGCCCGAACCGGATACTGCCCACCAAAATTTAACGCGGTCGTTTTTCTGGCGTTCGATGATCAGTTCGTTTTCCTTTTGCTTCTCTTGCTGATCGTGTTGTTCCTGCATCAGGTTTAAGTCGGTCGATAAGGTGCTTTTCTGCAGCGTACTGTCGCGTACATATATAC
>JBIOHG010000023.1:0-56681 GCA_044448765.1 Sphingobacteriales bacterium
CGCCTACTCCCGGTACGTTCGCCTGGCCACCCAACTGCCCTTCCGAACCTACTTCACGCGCAACACGCGTTACTTCCGAACCAAATGAGTTGAGCTGATCCACCATGGTATTGATGGTAATTTTTAGCTCCAGCATTTCGCCCTGTACGTCAACCGTTATCTTTTTGGATAAGTCACCTTTTGCCACCGCAGTTGTTACCTCGGCTATGTTACGCACCTGGCCGGTTAAGTTACCCGCCATTTGGTTTACCGAGTCGGTTAAGTCCTTCCAGGTACCGCCTACACCCGGTACGTTGGCCTGGCCACCCAACTGCCCTTCCGAACCTACTTCACGCGCAACACGCGTTACTTCCGAGGAGAAGGAGTTCAACTGGTCAACCATGGTATTAATGGTATTCTTTAATTCCAAAAGCTCGCCTTTGGCATCAACTGTAATTTTTCGTGATAAGTCGCCTTTTGCAACCGCTGTGGTTACACCGGCTATGTTTCGCACCTGGTCGGTCAGGTTACTACCCATCTGGTTTACCGAGTCGGTAAGGTCTTTCCAAACCCCGCCGACGCCCTTCACCCTGGCCTGGCCCCCTAATTTACCTTCGGTACCTACTTCCAACGCCACACGCGTTACTTCGGATGCGAAGGAGTTTAGCTGATCCACCATGGTATTGATGGTCTTTTTTAGCTCGAGCATTTCTCCCTTCACGTCAACCGTGATCTTTTTGGATAAGTCACCGTTTGCCACGGCGGTGGTTACACCTGCTATATTTCGCACCTGCGACGTTAAGTTACCCGCCATGCGGTTTACTGAGTCCGTCAAATCCTTCCAGGTACCTGCAACGCCCGGTACTTTGGCCTGGCCTCCCAGTTTACCTTCGGTACCTACTTCCAACGCCACACGGGTTACCTCTGATGAAAAGGAGTTGAGCTGGTCCACCATCGTATTAATAGTATTCTTCAGCTCCAATATTTCACCTTTTGCTTCCACGGTGATCTTACGCGAAAGGTCACCTTTTGCCACCGCAGTGGTTACCGCAGCAACATTACGTACCTGTGCGGTAAGGTTACCGGCCATCTGGTTTACCGAATCGGTTAATTCGGCCCAAACCCCGGCAACACCTTTAATCTTGGCTTGCTCGCCTAATTTTCCTTCGGAACCTACCTGCCTTGCTACCCGCGTTACTTCCATTGAGAATAGCCTCAATTTAGAAAGCATCTGGTTGGATTCCTTTGCAATACGCAAAAACTCGCCTTTTAACGGGTGTCCGCTGATCTCGAGCGGAATATGTTTGGATAAGTCGCCATTGGCTACAGAGTTGATCATCCCCGCAATTTCAAGCGTTGGTGATGTCAAGTCCGATATCAGGTTATTTAGCGAATTTACACCATCGGCCCATTCGCCTTTCGCATCAGGCAGTTCAATCCTTTTGGAGAGGTTGCCTTTCTTGCCAATGGTGGTTTCTGCAGAGGATATCTCAGCTACTAAACGTTCGTTCATATCAATAATGTCGTTCAGTACTTCACATATCCGGCCGTTTATGCCTGCCTGGGTAACCGGCATACGCACATCCAACCTACCGTTTTTGACTAACGAAAGGACTTTTAAAAGCTCTTTCAGATCAAGTGAGTCGTCGGCCCCATTTAAACCATTTAAATGGGCCCCGTTTTTTTTGGAAATATCAATCACGTCTTGTTCCATGGGGGACAATTAGTTTTTCAAATTAGGGTGAGTAACAGGTATTGGTTGGAAGACCGGCTCTAAAATAAAACACCACAAGCCTATTGACCAATAGTTGCAGGGGGTAGCTATATGGTAAATATACGAAAAAATTTGCTCTTTAACAAAGAAACCCGAAATCAAAAAATTTATTGCCCCCGGGAATGCAAGAAAGCACACTGGGATCAGAAAGCAAACAAAACTTAAAATGGAAAATTCAACCATTTAATTTTTTTTTAATATTTTTTCGTTCACCCGTGCCAGAATCTCAGCTATAAATTCTCCCCGGAATCCAGGGAATTATAGCTAAGATTCGTTATCATAGCTGTATCACAAATAATTTATCCAGGCTTTTTGTTTTACTTTTTTTAGTTTTTTTTTCGCAAATCCTGAGCTATTAACTAACCCTTTTTTTGGCGAAAAAAAATATCGCGATTGGGTAGAAAATTTCCTACTAGTTGATATTTATTTTTATTTTTTGTAAAAAATCTGCAATGTTAAAAGGCTTGCATATAAATGCATCTGCAGCCACTTCATCCTTCACCTTTTCGATATCAAGATTGGCCGACATTAAGATCACTTTGATCTGTTTCAAATGGTCCTGGTGCTTAATATAACGGCAAATGTCCTTACCATGATAACCACCCAAATTAAGGTCAAGCAATACCAGGTTCGGATTACACTCATTAACCGCGTTTTCGTAGCCCTGGTACCTGGTAAAACTATGCACTTCGTAACCTTCCCGTTCCAAAAGCAGGACGGTTAAATTCACAATATCCTCGTCATCTTCAATAATCAATATCTTCTTCACGTGAGGGTCAGGTTAGGGTTAAGAATTATAAGCAATGCGGAGTTAAATTGAAATTGTGATCAGATTAGGTTGTTAACAGCAACGATCACAGATTGTTTTAGAAAAAGTTAAAAAACGCATTACGTTTCTTTCGGAGCCATCCGAAAGCAAAACGGGTTTAAAACGGGCTTTTTTTAGCAAAAAGTATTCGAAAAATGATTGAATTGTGTCGAAAACGGACATAAAGGTGTTCGGTTATGGTACATCGATACAGCACGCTTTCGCGGGCCGTCAACATTAATGAAGTTTTGATTAAAAAATAATACACTGATAATCAATGTACTAAGTATTAATACTAATCTATTAGTACTTTTCCTAATGAATTAGTACTATTTTTGACATAAACGATTCATCAATTCAAAAAATGAGCATTATGAGCAATTCAACCATACTAACCCTATCCCGGAAATATGGCTTTCTGATAGGTATTTCGTTACTGATCAGCAGATCATCAAATGCCCAGGTTGTTACAACCGTAACGCCGGTGGTGGCACCTGTTGTAAACCCTGTTATTACGTCCACGGTTACACCGGTAATTGTACCGCCGGTAATCGCTGATGTTAACCCGGTAATTCCAGACGTAAATGTGGACGTTAACCCCGATGTGAATGTTGATATAGATGTCAATATAGTTGGCCCTAATATGAACGAAGGCAAATGGTTTGCCACCATCAAAGGGGACAAGATCAGGATCGAATTCAGAACAGGCAGCGACTACGAACATAACTGGAACAGTAGTACCGATTTCAAGGTGAGTGAATTTTCCTCGTTACCTAAAGGGCAAAAAGGCGAGTTTTCGCTAAAAAGAGAGGCAGGTGCCATTGTTTTTACCGGCAAGTTCGATGATGACATGGGTTTCGGCACTTATAAATTTACACCTGATAAGGCATTTGTCGATTATATAAAAAGCACAGGTGTTACCGGTATAACAGACAGGTCGGCTTTCCTTTTCTTTACTGTTAACCTTCAAAAAGGCTATGTGGAAATGCTGCAACGCAATGGCTATAAGGATGTTGCCGCTCATAATTTGGTCGCAATGTACGCAACTGGTGTGAATGAAGATTTTATCAAAGGCATTAAAGGGGCAGGTTACGGCGATGAGCCCATTCATAATTTGATTGCCATGAGATCAATGAATATCACACCCGATTACATCAAAAGCTTTGCCGAAATGGGTTATAAAGATGTAAAGGTACATGACATTATTGCGTTTAAATCAATGAACATTGATGCAGCTTATGTAAAGAGTTTTAGCGATGCCGGTTTCAAAAACCTGCCGATCCACGACCTGGTGGCTTTTAAATCGATGGATATTACAGCCGAATTTGTAAAGGGTCTCGGGCAAATGGGTTACAATGATGTGCCTGCGCATGATGTTATCGCCTTTAAATCGATGGATATTACAGCCGATTATATCAAAGGTTTTAATGATATCGGTTATAAGAATATCGCTATCCACAACCTGGTTGCCTTTAAGTCAATGGATGTTACTCCGGCCTTTATCAAAAGCTTTATGGATATCGGCTATAAGGATATAGAGGCCCACAACATTATTGCCTTAAAATCAATGGATATTAAACCATCATTTGTGGATGGCTTTAAGAAACTTGGCTTTAAAGATATTCCGCTGAATGAGTTGCCTGCGTTGAAGTCAAGCGGTGTAACACCTGAGTACGTGGCTTCAATGCAGCAGAAGGGATTTAAATCGGATAACTTGCGTAAGTATATCCAGTTGAAGAATTCGTTTAACTGAGTGTAGAGATTAGAGGTTGGAGTTCAGAGATTAGTAGTATTTAGAGTTTTAAATATATCACATGAAAAAAATAATATTAACCTGCCTGGTTGCGGCAGCTTTAACCACAGCTTTTAGCTGCAAAGGATTTGCCCAGCAAAAAGCGAAAAGCGATGACGAGCAGGACGACAACTGGGGCCATGCGCCCGGCACCTGGGATGCAGAAATAAAGGATGGCATTGTAAACATCCAGTTTTATGGGAGGCACTGGAGCAACGGCAGAAATTTTGACGCTGCTGAACTTGGCACCTTGCCAACAGATAAAATTGGCGAGTTCAGTTTGACACGCGAGTCTGGTAAAATGAGTTTCAAAGGTGTTTTCCAGGGGCATTGGGGGCATGGCACCTACCATTTTGAAGAAAACGCAGGTTTCAAATCGCACCTGGAACAAAAGGGTTACAGCGGCCTGGATGATGAACTGATGATGAGCGTTTTTACTACCGACATTAACAAAGGCTATTTTGATTTTATGAAACAAAATGGCTATAACGAGATTTCGAATAGTCAATTTAAGGACCTCGCCGAACAGGATATGAGCCGCAAGGTACTTGAAGACTATTTCAACCTGTTTAAAGCAGAAGGTTACGGGCACCAATCCCTGGATAAATTGGTTGAGCTGCGTGAGCACGGCGTTGGCGCAAAATATATAGCCAGCATCCATGCCATGGGTTATAAAGGCTTCTCACTGGACAAGGCGCTTGAACTGCGCGACCATGGTGTTACTGCCGATTACATTGCTGAAGTAAGAAAAATGGGCAAAACAAATGTTACGCTCGAGGAAGCTCAAAGCCTGCGCGACCACGGGGTAAGCTCCGAATATGTGGCTAGCCTGAAAAAGATGGATCCAAACATGACACTTGAGAAAGCGCAGGAACTGCGCGACCATGGTGTAAGCATTGGGTTTATCAACAGCCTGGCAAATATGGGTTACAAAAATGTAACGCTGGATAAAGCCATGAGCCTGGTAGATCACGGCGTCAATGCCAATTTTATAAAAGGATTTATTGACCTTGGTTATAAAGATATTAGCCTGGATAAAGCTGAAGAGTTAGCAAATCATGGCGTTAATGCAGCATTCATCAAAAAGATGAAAGGCAAGGGGCTGCAACTGCATACGTTGGATGATTATATTCGCCTGAGAGATACAGGGTTTAATGAGTAATAGGCAGAAAGATTAAAGTTTAGCTTTATAGTTAAAGAGAAAGAGTCCCGAAATTTCGGGACTCTTTTGTTTTTGTGTGAAATATATTAAAGTTTTACTATAGTCGCTTTTCCGCTGTAAGTAATACTCTTATCCGCATTAGCTGTAACTGCAGCATTTACGCCGTGATCCTTACCCACCAAAACAATATTGAACGTGCGCTTTTTTACCAGACCGGGGAAATTTCCTTTGCGGTCGGATATAGTCAACTGGCGTAATTTGTCGTTCCATTTTAAGCTGATGGTTGCAGAAGCGCCTTTTTCGTAATTGTAATTGTCATTTTCGTCTTCATATAGCTTAAACTCGCCATTAGCACCCGGGTAGATACGCAATTCGATTGCGCCACCGGGATTTTGAGTAGCATATTCAACATTTGGGCCCATTGGTACTATTGAGCCTGCTTTTACATAAAGCGGTATCGTTTCAACCGGTGCATCGGCATCAAGGGTCTGGCCGCCACTAAGGGTTTCGCCGGTCCAGAAATTGAACCAATTTGTACCCTTAGGCAGATATACTTTTCTTGTTTTGACTTGCTCGGTTACCGGGTTCACCAAAAACGCCGGGCCAAACATGTATTGGTCTTTGATATTGTACACATTAGCATCATTCCTGAAATCAAATGCCAGGGAGCGCATGATGGTATAATTATCACTGGTAACCTTAGCCGACAATGAATAGTTATATGGCAGCAAACGGTAACGAAGCTTGTCATAATTCAGCAAAATAGCTTTGGTATTATCATCCCAATTTTTGGAAAACAGCGCCCTTTCGCCTTTGCCGTGGATACGCATGATAGGGCAAAACGTACCAAACTGGAACCAACGCATAAACAATTCGCGGTATTGTGGTTGTGACCAATCGGGGGCACCTTCTGGCGACGTACGCGACAAGTAGCCGCCGATATCTGAAGTCCAGTAAGGGATACCCGACACACAGGCATTAATTCCCTGCGGAACCTGCGACTTAAGCGCCCTGAACGTCGTGGTAACATCAGACGACCACAAGGTTGCAGCATTGTGCTGTGAGCCCGCAAATGCCTGCCTTATCAAAAAGTAAGCCCTTTTGCCGGGAATGTCCCTTCGCCAACCTTTGTAAAGGCCCTTTGCATGCTCCAACGAATAGGAGTTGAAATAATCAATGCCCTTTCCAACCGAAAAAACGGCTTTGCGGCGTTCGTCCAGCAGGCTGCCGTTATCCGGTTCACATTGGTCAACCCACCAGGCGTCCCAGCCATAGCGTTTTACTACACTATCCCGGGCTTGCGCCCAATACAGATCGCGTGCTTTGGGATTATGCGCATCGTAATAAGTATCAAACGTATGGGTAACAAAGTTGTCCCAGGTAATACTGGTTAAAAACCCGTTGCTTTTGAGCGCATCATAATCTTTAGTACCACTACCAAATACCGGCCATATCGATATCATGGCGTGCATATTGGCTTTATGCAGTTCATCGATCATGGCTTTGGGGTCCGGATACCTTTCTTTATTCATAATGTGTGAACCTATTGGCAGCGGCGACCACCAGTACCAATCCTGCACCACGGCGTCGACAGGGATATGGTTGTTGCGGTAACCATCCTTTACACTCAATATTTCGGCCTGTGTTTTATACCTGTCCTGCGACTGAAAAAGGCCAAATACCCATTTAGGATACATCGGTGCTTTTCCGGTAGCTGTACGATATAGGTCAATAACACGATCGAAATCAGGACCGTAGAAGAAGTAATAATCTATCATCTTGCCGCTTTCGGACACGTACTTATATTGGGTGTTACCTGCCTCGGCGCCATAAAAGTTTGACGCCGCATAATTGTCCCACAATAATCCATAGCCTTTGGTGGATAACATAACCGGGATAGCGCCCGTCATGTATTTGATCAGCATTTCCTGGTTACGGCCTTTGTAATTGATAGAAAGGGTATCTTCTGGATGGCAACCCAACCCAAAAAGAGCTTCATCAGTTGGCGAATTAAAAGCGGTATTGCAGTTGTAGGTATTGATACCCGCAATAGTGGCCTTATTCATGCTTTTGTTTTCGTCGGTTTCCGAAGTTATTACTGCCCCTTTTAAATTGGTATAAGTGATGGCATTGGATTTTTTGTTTACACTGATGATCAATTTCGCTGTGGTGATAACCACCTGCTCGTTATGTTCAGCTACGGTGAAACTTGTTGGTTGATTCCAGGCATTATTAACCACCAATGAAGTTTTAGCTGGGAAAGCATTAAAAATGGTGTATTTCACCTCAATAATATCGGCCTTACATACTTTGATATCCATTAAGCCCTTATCGAGTTTAAAAACAACCTCACCAGGCTTTTTGGAATAAGAGATGACGGACGCTTGTGCCGATTGGAGAGATACCAGGCCGATTATCAAAAGTATTGCACAGTTTAATATCAGCAACTTAAAATTTTTATTCATTTGTTAAATTAATATTGGCTTTTGCAGGGAGAATGCTACAGATTTGGGAGTAAAACTAACGTCGTTTAGTAAAAACCAATAACAGAATTCATAATAAATATAATACAAATGTTTACTAAAGGGGCAAATTGACAATTTAACCCATCTTTTTGCCGAATTGACCGGGTGTATTTAGTACAATAAGAGAATTCGGTGCTGCAATATCCGATTTTCAAGCGGTTTCACAAAATCAGCTAACGGTCTCTTCGCTTTCCTTCTGCTGTATTTTGGCGATGTACTCTGAGGGGAGCATGCCAAATTCTTCGCGGAACACTTTGGCAAAATACGCGGCATTGTTAAATCCAACTTCATAGGCTACATTGGCGATACTGAGTTTGCTTTTCTCTAATAATTGCACAGCACGTTTTAAGCGAACGGTACGGATGCAATCCACCGGAGTTTTACCGGTTAGGGTTAGTAGTTTTTTATAGAGCGATACCCTGCTCAGGTTTAAGTTCCGGCTTAATTCCTCTACAGAGAAATTGGGATTAGTGATATTCGATTCAATGCACTCAAAGGTGTTTTTAAGGAATTTCTCATCTTCTGATACCACAACAATATCCCGCGCTTGTACTTCGATCTGCTTTTGGAACTTATCCTTAAACGTCTGCTGCATCCGCAATATGTTTTGAATTTTTGACAGCAGTATCTCGAAGTTAAACGGCTTTACAATATAATCGTTAGCGCCGCTATCCAAACCCGCCAGTTGGTCGGCTTCGGTAGTTAATGCTGTCAACAGAATAATCGGTATTTGTGCGGTGCGGGTATCTGCCTTGATCTTCTTGCACAATTCAATCCCATTCATCTCGGGCATGCTTATATCACTCACGATCAGTTTAGGATGTTGAGCAAGGGCCTTTTGCCAGCCGTCACGGCCATTTACGGCCTCTATGATGTGAAAATTGTGCTTTAGGTTATCCTTCAGATAAAACCGCAGATCATCATTGTCTTCTATCAACAAAATGGTTGGCTTTTTGGTCGAACTCTGTATCTCCTCGTTATGATTATGCTTCAAAACAGGATATAACGTCTCATCTTCGGGCAAGGCGTCAACAAATGATTTTTCGTACTCATCCCCTACCGGAATGTCGATAATAAAGCAGCTCCCATAATCAACTTCGCTCTCTAATTTGATCGTCCCGCCATGCATTTTAACAAATTCCTTTGTGATAGACAGGCCAATACCACTACCCTGGTTAAGCAAGCTTTCGGGCATATCATCCTGGAAGAAACGATCGAATATTTTTTCCAGGTTTTCCTGCGGGATACCGATACCGGTATCTATTACTTTTACCTGTAGCATTTTTTGCCCTGGCACAAATGGCCCGGCATCCGCCAGGGTTATCATCACGCTTACATGCCCACCCGATGGCGTAAACTTAAATGCGTTCGAAAGCAGGTTAAACAATATCCTTTCGATCTTGTCATGGTCAAAACTGGTGATCAAAGAACAAACTTCGCTCTCAAAAAGGTATTGTATCTGCTTCTGATGTGCAACATCGGTAAATGAAGATGAGACTTCCTTTATAAATTGGATAATATCCCCTTCGCGTAGGCAAAGTTTCAGCTCATTGTATTCCATCTTACGAAAATCGAGCAACTGGTTAACCAGGTTGAGCAAGCGTTTCCCGTTTCGTTTGATCATTACCAAATGGTGGTGCTCCTCGGGCCTATCGGTTGCTTTGATCAAGCCATCTATCGGCGACAGAATCAGTGATAAGGGCGTGCGGAATTCGTGACTTACGTTGGTGAAGAACTTAATCTTCATCAGGTCGAGCTGATGCATACGACGGGCCTCTTCGCGCTCGGCGGCAAGTTTGCGCTCTGCTTCATTTTCAGCCTGCCGCAATTCAAACTCCCGCCTTAATTTCATAATTCCGCGGTGGCGGATATAAAGCAAAAGGCCAATCGCAGCCAATATATAGCTGACATAAGCTAAAGGGGTTTTCCAGAACGGCGGCAGCACTTTTATCTTTAGCGTGATCAGCCCATCCATGCCGGCATTATTAGCATTTTGAGTACGAACTTTAAAGGTATAATCGCCACCATCCAGGTTGGTGTATATGGCTTTACGGTCGCCGGCCGGTGCGGTTGTCCAGCCCTTATCAAATCCTTCAAGGGTGTATTGGTACTTTATTTTGCCGGGATTAAAATAATCGCAGGCAGCAAATTCAATGGCAAACACATTTTCATTATGCTTTAACGTGATCGCCTGCGTCTCGGATATCGATTTGGATAAGATAACATCGCCCTTAATCGTATCGCCAACGGTTACGCTTTTATTAAACAGTTGGAAATCAGTAAATACCAAATTCTGCTTCGGCCGGGTGGTATTTACCAGCCATGGGTCGAATAAGTTAAAACCATGAGCGCCTCCAAATATCAACTCACCACTTTTCATTTTGTAGGCAGCATTTAAATTGAACCCACGCCCCTGCAGGCCATCAAATTCGTTAAAGTTGTTGACCTGGAATTTATACGAGCCGCCAGCTTTCTCCAGCCTGATACTCGCAAGGCCGTTATTTGTGCTCACCCACATTTGCCCCTCATTATCTTCCAAAATATTTGAAATATTAGTTGAAGGAAAGTTGAACCCGTCGGCTGCGGTTATAAATTTACCAGTTTGCGCATTCAAAACACTTATGCCATCCTTAGTGCCAATCCACATCAATCTGCGGCTATCCTGTGTTACAATGTTTACATCATTCCCTACAAGGCTGTTTGGGTTTTTAGGCTGATTAAAATAATGCTGTACTTTGTTCGTTTTCGGGTCAATTACGTCCACACCCTGGTCGCGCCCTATCCAAATATGATGTTGTTTATCTTCAAAAATAGTTGACGTATATTGCGAACTCAGTCCATATTTTGGATGGGTAAATGAGTTGGTTTTACGGTCAAACACATTAAGGCCGCCCGTAAAAGTACCAGCCCATAGGTTATTCTTCGAATCCTCAAGCAGGCCGTACACCCGGTCATCGCTGATACTACCCCGAATCTTGTCATTATGCTGATAGTGGATAAACTTTTCACCGTCGAAACAATCCAAACCGCCGAAATAGGTGCCTATCCATAATTTATGTTCGTGATCAATGCAAAACCTGATCACAATATCGTTTGACAAGCTGTTGGGGTTCGCAGGGTCGTGTTTGTATTGCTTGTAGGTATTAGTTTTACGGTTAAAATAGATCAAACCACCGCCATTCGTCCCTATCCACAAATTCCCTGTTTTATCTTCTATAAAGCAATCCACATCCTCAAAAGGAAGGCTGTTTTTATCGGTAATAAAATGTTTATAGAGCGGGAACTGCATAATGCCGCTGTGGTAATAATCCAGCCCCTGCTTAAATGTACCGGCCCAAATGATGCCTGCATTATCTTTATACAAGGCGACGCTGTTGCCGCTTAGCGACTTGGGATCATCTTCCTTGTTTACGACATAGGCGATCTTATAAGTCAGCGGATCGACGATGTTAATACCACCGTGATCTGTACCTATCCATATTTTATTATCATCGGCCTCAACAACACTGTTGATGACATTTGAATTAAGCCTGGTTTTTTGCGCCTCTTTACAGAAATGCAATAAGGTATTATCGTAAGTATTATAGCAAAAAGCGCCAACCGGTCCCCCACTTGAATATATCCACAGGTTGCTTTTGCTATCTATGGTCATGTTGTATGCCTGTTGCTTATTTTCGTTAGCCTTTGCTATACCATTGTATCTGAATACCGTTTTATTTGCATGCAGGTCGAGTTCATCAACTGCTCCGTCGCTATAAACGAGCCAATGGTTATTTTTCTTGTCTTCGGCAACATCCATAACGTAGTTGGAGTGAAGCACTATTTTTGACCTTGAAGAAGTGCTATAAAATGCGGTTGTATTATTCTTTGGGTTGTAACTGTACAGCCCCTTGTTATTAGTGATGAACCAAAAATTGCCGTTGCTATCCTTTTTTACAGATCTGATTTGATTTGCTGATATTTTGTAGCGGGCTAGCTGACCGCCGATGTTGTTGGAAAAACGTTCGGTGGTCCGGTTATAAATACTTATGCCGCTGTGTGTAAATATCCATAATGTATTTTCAGGGCCTTCATTAATAATTCCCACGTTATTTTCGCCTAACGAGCTGGGGTCTTTCGCGTTGTGTTTAAATGTTCTGAACTGGTAACCGTCGTACCTGCTTAAGCCCGATGTGGTGCCAAACCACATAAACCCTTTATCATCTTTAAAAACACAATTTACCTGGTTGTCCGCCAGGCCATTCGTAATATCCAAATGCGAGAATTTATATTGGTCGCTTTGCGCAAACAAGCATTGCTGCAACAATGCAAATAGAATAAATGATAAGTAGAATTTAGTTCTCATAGCATTTAATTTATGCGCAATACTTTGTGACATAATAGTACTGATACTATTTTACCAAATAATTGTACATTTTACATTAATAATCCTGCAACCATGATTACGAATAATGACCACCGAGGGACTATTATCATTTTTTTATGCAGTATGTACTCAAATTTGGCGCGTTTATAGGTTTATTCTCGTAATTGGTATGTAATGCGCTGTTGTAAAAGTATCAATTTACTCAATTACAAGATACAACAAATGTTAAACTTGATGCAATAAATGTTAACCTAATTGATTGTTACCTAAATTTTATCCGACGCTAAGCCGGCTTGTGGAGAAGATTTATATAAATACTTTTTTCTCAGATGTGTAAGTCTCCCTGAATTCCCGTGGGATGCACATTTTCTTCCGTTTAAAGGTTCGGTTAAAATTGGAGATATTATTAAAACCGCATCTATAAGCAATATTGGCGATGTTAAGATCCGTGTCGGCTAACATACGGGAAGCGTGACCGAGCCGTATCTCGTTCAGGCTATCGATATAAGTTTTACCGGTCATTTTTTTGAAAAACCTGCTGAAAGATGCTGCCGGCATGTTGGCCAGGTTGGCAGCTTCCTCAAGTGTTACATTTTTTTCATAATTGGCGCTCAGATGCTCAAAAACGCGCTCGATGCGGCGACTTTTGTAGGAGAATTTCTCATCGAGAAACCCCGGATCTGACAGTAGTTTGGTATTAGGGGAGGCCGACAAAGTATGCAATATGGAGAGCAGTTCAAGCACGGCATCAAAAAGGGTCTTCTGTTTCAGATTGATAATGCGCTCAACCATATTCATCGTAGTTTCCTTAGGAAACAGGACACCCCGCTGTGCATTATTGAACATGCTTCTAACCAGGCATATCTGGTTACGTTTTAAAAAGCTCTCATCAAACAGGTCCTTATGAAACTTGATGCTGATCTCGTGTATCAATCCCGGGCAGTTTTGATGTTTAAGCCACGAGTGGTAAACATTAGGGCCTATAAAAACCAGGTCAAGATCATCTATTATCTCAATACTGTTGCCTACTACACGCTTAGCGCCTTTTGCATTTGAGATCAACGTAAGTTCGTACTCATCGTGGTAATGCAGCAGCTGGTCAAAATCCCTTAACTCTCTTGATGATATGGAGAAGCAGTCGCCGGGGTTTAACGGCGAAACTTCCCGTACAATTTTTTGCAGTAACATTTTACGGATATTGGTTAACTCTTATTGTAAAGCTAACCTGTTGGCTTTTTTTTGCCTACCACCGTAGTTAATGTTTAGTATAAAAAATGTTAAGGCGTAAATTATCTTGCCTTAACGTATCGTCAATGTGGTTTGTAATACTGTTGGTGCGTTGCCAAAACCCGGTCCGCCCCAATCGGTTTCATCGCCATTTTGGATACGAAGTAATTTGAATCCATCATTCTCAAAACTACCCTCTTCAACTTTCAGGTATTGCCAGGCCCTGCCTGTATTATTGCCTATAGGTTTAAATGTGACATGGCAACGCGTACCGATCAAAATGAACTTATTCTCATCCAGTTTAACCACCATTAATTTACCTGTAGTCTGATTATAAACAGGCGGTGCATTTCCTCTTCCGTCTCCGCCAAACGACACCAAAACCTGCCACGCACCCAGGTCGATAGTTTGCTGAGCATGATCGTCGTGTTCCACAACCGCTTTTATCTTTCCTTCAAAACCCCATTCGGCCAGTTCGCGCATCATTGGCGCAGCCATCGCATATTCCTGTCCGAAGGGCTTAAGGTGCGCCGCCATTTCATGCGGTGTTCTCCCCCGCTCGTTATCGTCCAAGCCAAAAGGCGAAAAACCAATGCCGCCGCGGGCAATAACTTCATAAACGTATTTGGCGTTCTCGGGGATAAAAGCTGCCTCAGGCACAAAAAGCGGGTTATCCGGCATGCCGTATAGGTCAAGTACTTTTAAGGCTCTCTCACTTCCCGAAAGGTAAATATCCGGCGCAACCAGATCAAGTGCCGGGGCAGCAATCTTCCATATCGGTATCACATTATCGGTTGGCCCGCCGCTTTCGTAGTTATTGGCCATCGGATTAGTAAGCGGATCGCGTAATGCGGCATTTGTATACAAAGGCAAGGAATATTCTGCCTTACCTGCAGCAGCAACCCGGCCCACAAATTTTGCTACGGACCATGCCTGGAAATATTCATCAGCACGGTCGCCAAACACCTGCTGCCACGAGCCGCCGGAAACAACCGGGGCGTTCAGCGCTTTGAGTACTGATGGCTTGAGCAACTCGGCGGGTACCTTCCCCTCAAATAGTTTTTGAGCCATGGGGGAATAATCCCGCACACTTCCCCACGATCCTGTTTCATTTTCAACCTGTACCATAATTACCGTGTGTTGTGCGTCAGCCTGTTTTAAATGCCGCATTACCTGGGCAAAAGCAGCCATGTCAGCTTCTAACGTGGCCTTGCTATGCGGCGAAGGCGAATCTATAGGCTGACCATTTTTGCCGGTTATATTTGGATATTTTGCGGCGTCGCGCTTCATCCATTCGGGCATGTAGTGGTTGCTGCCGTTTTTCCAGGTACCGAACCACAGCAGCACCAAATGAACATTATGCTCACGAGCCTGTGCGAGCAAGGTATCTACTATTGAAAAATCAAACTTGCCATGCTGAGCCTCAATTTGCTCCCAATAGATGGGCACTTCGAGCGTATTCAGGTGCATTGCCTCAGCCGCCGACCATACCTGCGGCATCATGCCCCGCCATGCGCTTGAATTATGTGCCTGCGCGCCAAGCATAAAGAAAGGCTTCCCATCAACCAAAAGAGCATGGCGGCCATCTTTTTCGATGATCTTTGGTATGGTGTTGTCGGTTAACTGGCCAAAAGATTTTCCGATTGCAAGGGACATCATCCCCAGCAATAAAGCAGTAGTTTTCTTCATTTTTTGTTCTTATAATTCCCTCACCCAAATGTTACGGTAGCTAATAGGTTCGCTTTTATCGCCGTGCGCCTGCAATTTGATAGGCGCCGGACCATGTTTGTGATATGATGGCTGACCGATGTACGGGGTATCCCCGCGTAAAGTGAAATTGTTTTGCACCAGTATCCCGTTATGAAAAACGGTTACGCGTGCAGGTGATTTTACAGTACCGTCATCATTAAAACGCGGGGCTGTCCACACCACATCGTATTTTTGCCATTGGCCGGGTGGCAATGCGGCATTAACCAATGGCGGCGATTGTTTGTATATACTGCCAACCTGGCCGTTTACATAAGTAGGATTGTTGTAATTATCCAGTACCTGCAATTCGTATCCACCTGCGCCAAACGGGAATGCTGCCAAAAACACACCGCTATTTCCGCGTGCCTGGCCCGAGCCTGTGATATTTGACGGTATGCGATATTCAATATGCAACTGATAATCCACAAAATGACGTTTGGTTTGGATATCTCCTGTGGCTTTATTTACCGTGATGATACCATCGGCAACCGTCCATCCGGCAGGCTTGGTAGTATCTGATGCGGCTACCCATTCGTCCAGGTTTCTGCCATCAAACAACACGACAGCGTCGGATGGCGGCTCACCATATGATTTTCCGGGCGTGACTACCTTGGGAACAGGTGAATAATATTCGGTTTCCTCGGGTTTTGCGGTTTGCTGGGCATTGGCCATTAAGCAGCAGGTTGCCAGTATTGTGGTAAAGATCAGTTTATATCTCATTTTAGGAATATTGGTTTCAATTAATATATTATAATTATTTCTAATTATTATCAAATAATCTTTAATAAAGTAAAATATTAAAAAGTATAATAATATCTATTGGAAAATCTAGCCCGGCATCAAATCTAAAATATCAACAAAGTACATTTTGATACTTTTTTATCAACTTTTATCCGAACCACACCGTTATCATTTGCTTACTCAATTTACAAATAATTAACGGTTCGAATTGTGTTGTAATGACTTTTTTGCACAAAAACGTCTCGCCGATTTTTCTTAAAATTAATTACGCATTAGAGGATAATTATTAGTAACTTTTGAGTTGAAAAAGTATGTCATCGTGCGATCAAGCCATTTTTACTGTTTAATGAAGTTTTTGAAACGAATGGCCATATCCTGATTGAAAACACTGGGATTGCAAAATAAAAAATATTTTTTGTGCTTATTTATTAAAAAAGAAACATTGAACTATAATTATATATGAAAAAAATAATACAGGCCTTCTTATTGGCTATTTCTATCCTGTTATTTACAAAATGCAAAAACTCCTCCCCCGCACAAGCATTTTACCTCGATGGTGATTTTATAGGTGTCCGCCAAGCAAAAACCGTTAAGTTCTATGGAACACGTGATCAAAAAAATTGGGTGTATGGCCAAAATAAAGATTTCGTTAGCCCGACTGACCTTAATGATGTGATCTATTTTGGCGGCAGCTTTATTGGGGTGCGACTGGACAAAACCGTAAAATTTTACAGAACAAATAAACAGGGAGTTTGGGACTACGTAACGGGAAAGGATTTAGAAATACCTGACGATGCCGACGGCATATTTTTCTTTAACCGTAATTCGGTGGGTGCCTGGAAAGGAACGTCGATAAAATTTTATCAAACCAGTAAACAAGGCACTTGGACTTACCTACCCACCGAAGATTTTACCAGTCCGTACCATATTGACGGTGCATTTTTTATGAGCACTGGTTTTATAGGCGTAAGAAACGGGCGGACTGTAAAATTTTACACGTCAAACGCCCAGGGCGCATGGACCTACCAGGATGGAATAGATTTTACCAGTCCGGGTGATGTTGATCAAATGTTTTATCTGAATACCGGTTCGATAGGAGTTTTAAAAGACCATAGCATAAAATTTTATATCATCAATGAAAAAAGGGCGTGGGCTTATCGTGCCGGCAGTGACTTCACCTTTTAAAGAGTAGCAAAATCCCATGAAAAAAATAAATATTGTTGCTGCTATCTGTGTGCTGATGTGTACGGTTGTTTACATGCAGTGCAAAACCAATAAGCCATCTGACCCACGTGGCAATGCATACGCCGGCGCGGTAAAATGCATGAAGTGCCACAGCGATATTTACAGATCCTACTTACATACCGCGCATTATATGGCATCGTTACCCGCCACGCCGGAAACGGTACACGGAAGTTTCAACCCCGATTCAAACACATTTGCATTTAACGCCGCGCAAAAGATCGTTATGGAGAAGCATGGCGATTCTTTGTTTCAATCCTATTATTTAAACGGAAAATTGAAAGAAAGCCACCGCTTTGATATTGTTTTGGGTGCCGTAAAAGGCGAAAGCTATCTGTCGTGGAAGGGTAATGGCCTTAACCAACTGCCTGTTTCCTATTACACAAAACAAGGCAAATGGATATTGAGCCCCAGGTTTGCGCCTGGTTATGTCAATTTTAACCGTACTATTAGTTCGCGCTGCATGGAGTGCCACGCTTCGTATATTGAAGGCCTGGCTGATGATGCGCAACGGTTGAATGCTGCACCACAATTTGATAAAAGTTCCTTAATTTACAGTGTCGATTGTGAACGCTGCCATGGACCCGGCGCGCAGCATGTTGATTTTCAAACCAATAACCCGGGGGTTAAAACGGCTAAGTTTATAGCCAGCTTTAGCTCGTTACCCAGGATGCGAAAATTGGAGGTTTGCGGTCAATGCCATTCAGGCAATAATACCCAAATGCTGAGGCCGATCTTTGGCTTTAGGCCCGGCGATACACTTGACAATTATCAATTACCCGGCCTCAGAATAGCTATAGATAACAGCCACCTGGATGTACATGGCAACCAGTTACAATTATTGGAGAGCAGTAAATGCTTCATCAACAGCAGGATGGATTGCTCAACTTGCCATGATACGCATCAAAATCAACGGGGCAATACGGCATTGTTCATACAAAAATGCCTTAACTGCCATAGTACAGCAAATCACAATTACTGTAAAATAGCTAACACGTTAAATGCGCAAATGATCAAAAGCAATTGCATACAATGTCACATGCCTGCTTTGCCTTCATCGGCAATTGTTTCATCCACGGTTGATAAAACCTCGTTTGCCGACATATTGGTGCACACTCATCATATTGCCATCTACCCGAATGAAGTAAGAAAGATATTAGCTATGCCGGATAAATAATTCTCGACGCCAATATTCATAGACAAAAAATGCCGCCCTTTTGGGGCAGCACTTTTTGTCTATTCAACACAACAATAAATTAATTGTAAGCCGGGTTTTGGGTTAAATTTGGATTTAGCCCGATCGCTACTTGCGGGATAGGCAATAGGTCACGTCCGGTTGGAAGCGCCGTTCTCCAAACCCCATGCAAATTGCCATCGGCTGTTGGACCAAATGGGTAAGGTTGCGGATCGGTTGTGCCATCCGTACCATAAGCAGCATGAATAAAGGCTGCGGCTACGCCCGGGCCAGCCCTTCGCAAGTTGTAAAATACTGAATATTCGCCCGTAAGCTCATGCCTGTATTCGCTGTAAACCATTTGTAGCGGATCGGTTATTGCTGCCGAAGCTGTGCCATCGTAGTTAAGGCCGTCCTGCATTACCAATGGCGCACTGCCGCCCCAGGCCCTGTCTCTAACCAATTTTATGTCAGCTTCTCCACCTGCAACATCACCTGTCCGAATCTTGCACTCTGCCCTGTCCAGCAACACTTCAGCATAGCGTAGTAATATCTGGTTTTGAGAGCCGAAGATGTTAGTCGGGTTACCTGTGGCGCCGGTCAATGTAGGATCCCTCCATTTTTTAGCACACATATAGCCAGAACGTTTCTGGTCGGATACCCCAAACCATGGGTGAGTAAGCGTACCATTAGTGTTAATGGGGTTACCAGCGCCGTCAGAATATCTTGTTGGGTTGCTAACATAGCCGCCCTGCACATTTGGATAACCCTTTATCCCACCCCATTTAGCAATAATGCCAGGGCTAAGATTGGCATCGCCGGGACCTAAGATAGTAGCTGCCTTACGGGTATCACCAGCCTGGTATGAATACCAAAGACCCGGGTTTGCATAGTCATAACCAAAGCCCGATACTTCTTCCGGCCAGCTAAAATCATCTATCCAGGCAATTTCGCCCCCATCCTGCCAGCCGCCATCCCAGCTTTGTGACCCGTTAATATCAAACTGGATTTCGAAAAGTGATTCATCGTTGTTCTGATGGTCAAACTCATGTACATTCATAAAGTTTGGCAATAAATGGTAATTAGCCGTTAACTCCGGATTGTTAAAGGCAACTAAGGCCGCTGCATAATTTTTCAGCCACATTTGGGCTGCGCCTTCGTAACCATAGGCTGCTCCTTTTGTAGCACGGCCTAATTCTGTAGCAGGCAAAGTAGTTTTTGATTGTAATAAAGTTTCTGCTTTTTGCATATCAGCTACAACCTGCGTAAATACCTGGTCTTGTGTGCTTCTTGGCGTTAAGCCATTGGTTACTGCATTTAGTTCAAGGGGGACTCCGCCAAAAGAACCTGCCAGGTAATAATAGGTTAAGCCTCTCATAAAATAAGCCTCGCCGGTTAACCGGTCGGCTAATGCTGAGGTAACCACACCGTTGGCTTTCGCAGTTGCTATGATGCCAAAGGCCGAATTTGCCCTTGCAATAGCTATATAGCTGTCATCCCAAAAAACGGGTAGCTGAGCGAATAACGAGGTGATCTGGTAGTTGTTCCATACAATATCCGCACCATAATTGAAAAAATCATGAGATTGGAAGTTGGCGTAATACCAAATTGACTTCTTTAGCAAATCGCTCGACTGATAGGCATCATAAATACCGTTTACAAGTGCGACTACATCCTGTGAATGCTGGAAAGTTGCACCTTGTGTAGACTGAAAGGTATTGGTCTGCGACAAAAAGTTCTTTTTGCAGCCCAGGGGTAGCATTAACGCTGCGCTAAGGGCTATTAGCGTAATGAATTTTCTATTAATTTTCATATCTTTAATATTTTGTCTTTCTTATTAAAATGTTACGTTTAACCCTATGGTGTAATATTTAGATGAAGGATAAGTACCATTATCCACACCATTTTGAGTTGGGTTTCCACCCTGTATCCCGATCTCAGGATCAAGGCCTGTATAACTTGTGATTGTAAACAGGTTCTGGGTAGAAAAATATATCCTTATCTTAGATACCGAGAGTTTCCTCGCCAGGTCAGATGCTAAAGTATATCCAACGGTCAGGTTCTTTAATTTCAGGAAACTGCCATTTTCGATCCAGGCGCTTGACGGAACGTTACTGCCAATAGCATCATCATTATATGTAGCCCGTGAATAAGTGTTTGACGGATTAGTAGGCGTCCAGCGATTCACATAATAATCGTAGCTAACATTTTCTACACCAACAAAGCTGCGGTTCTGGAAGCTTTCAAGGGTACTTTTTTGGTAGTTCAATATCTTGTTTCCGTAAACACCATAGAAGTAAGCGTTAAAGTCCCATTGCTTGTAGGAGGCGTCGAGGTTTATCCCGCCGTAAAATTTCGGCTGCGGGCTTCCCAGGCTCACCTGGTCAGCCGAGGTTACCTGTCCATCGCCGTTAACATCGGCAAAAAGACGGTCGCCCGGCCCGGTGCCTGTTTGTTGATAGTAAGGATTGGCAGGATTTTTTGCTGCTGCTTGCGCATTCAAAGCATTGATCTGCGCCTGCGACTGGATGATGCCAATTGATTTATATCCGTAAAATTCGCCTACGGGTTGCCCGATATGGGTTTCTGTAAATGTTCCCCAGCCTAAACCCGGTAAGCCGAGCCCGCCAAAGTTGGTTACAAAGTTAGTACCCGAAGTAATGCTGGTAAGTTTGTTGTCAACTGTTGCAACTGATAAGCTTGCACCAAATCTTAAATCCCTGTTAACGCTATGGTTATAGGCTATAGAAACCTCAAGGCCCTTGTTATCCATGCTGCCTACGTTGCGGGTCAAATAGTTATAACCGGATTGTGCAGGGGCAGCAAGTGTTAATAAGAAATCCTGCGACTTCCTGTTAAACCAATCAACTGTTAAGGTCAGTTCGCCATGCAAAAATGAAGCATCCATACCAATATCGGTTTGATAATCAGTTTCCCACTTCAGGTCAGGATTTGCCGGCTGAGCCGATGAAATACCACCCTGGTATATTTTATTAAAAGGATAGCCCAGGTTATCATTAGCTGACAAGTTACCGGTTGTTGAATATAACGACTGGTATTGGTATAAGCCTATGGAGCCCTGGTTACCCACTTTACCATAACTGCCCCTGAATTTCAATTCAGAAAGCCAGTCAACATTTTTAAGGAATGATTCTTCTTTCGCCTTCCATGCCACAGCACCTGTAGGGAATACGCCATATTGGTGGCCAACATCGAATTTTGAAGAACCGTCTCGTCTTATCGTACCTGTTATCAGGTATTTGTCTTCGAACTTATAAGTTGCACGTCCAAATTGTGAGGCTAAGGAGTAAATGGATTGACCATTACCCGGTCCGCCGCCATTACCATAATTGTAAGTATCAAGCTTTAAGTTGGTAACCTGCGACAGGTCCCTTATAACGTTGTTCGGTGGTATACCGCTGCCACCCATAAATGCGGCCACGTTTTCCTGCTCAGATACGCCTCCAACTAAACTAATAGTGTGTTTGCCAAATGTTTTGTCATATGATAGGGTATTTTCCCATAGCCACTCAAAAGTATTTGTCAAGTGCTGGTTATAAAAAGCGTTGGCCGTTGCACCTGCCGAAGCGCCGTATTGCTGCACTAAACGGTCATCTTCCGGTTGAAAATAGGAACCATTGTAGGTACTTAAATTGATACCTGCGTTGGTTTTAATTTTAAGCCCGTCAATAATGGTTGCTTCCAATGAAGAATTAGACAAAAAATATTGGTTAATATTTTGGTATGAGTTCGTTTCAATCCCAAAAACGGGATTACCGTATTTTGCCGTATAGGTATCTATCGGGTTATAAAAACCATAATTACCATTACTATCCTTTATCTGGCTGGTTAGTTTGTTACCGCCGTCAAGTGTTGGTATTAATATAGTTAACAAATTCAACCCATTGGCTCCAGTTCCAAAAGGAACATTTGAGTTCTGGTAAGTGTATTTGGCATTTGTTGAGGATTTGAGCCATTTGTTAGGCTGATAATCCAAATTAAGGCCAAGGGTTACTCTTTTAAAGTATGAGCCTAATACAATGCCTTTTTGATCATAATATCCGATAGAACTTGATGATTGCAATTTGTCATTGCCACCGCGGATACCCAGCGTATAATTCTGCGTTAAACCACCGCGATAAACCGCATTTTGCCAATCAGCATTGGTAAGTGAAGCCGGATTGGCCCATTGAGGCAATTCTGCCGGTCCAAAATTGTGAAGCGGGTCTGCTGCAGCAACCTGGTTAGCCAATGTGCCCCATTGCTCTGCGTTTAATACTTTGTATTCTTTAGGCTTGCTCTGGAAGGCATCATAAGCATCAAGCGATACCTGCAGGCCATCCTTTCTGCCCCGTTTTGTTGTAATCAATACCACACCATTAGCAGCACGTATACCATAAATGGCCGTTGCCGAAGCATCTTTCAATATATCTATGGTAGCAATGTCGTTTGGATTAATGTTGTTAATACCTGTGCTTACGGGGTACCCGTCAACCACATACAATGGGCCGTTCCCATAACTGGCCAAACTACCTACACCCCTTATTAATACGCTGACATTACCGCCCGGGGCGCCATCGTTATTGGTAACCTGCACGCCTGCTGCACGCCCCTGCAAAGCCTGGTCTATGGAGGTAACAGGTACTTTTGCTACGGTAGCACCGCTCACCGAGCTTATAGCCCCGGTAAGGTCGGTGCGCTTGCTGGTACCGTAACCCACAGATACAACCGTCACCTCATTTAAATTACTCACCGATGGTGATAAGGTGATATTGTAAACGCTGCCACTCCCTAGCTTAACTTCCTGCGTTTCGTACCCGATAAAACTTACAACAAGCGTTGCATTATCCGGAACTGATAATTTGAATGTGCCGTTGACATCAGTTGTGACGCCGCCCGCACTCCCTTTAACTTTAACAGTTGCACCGGGCACAGAGGTGCCATCTGTTGATGATACCTTTCCTGTGATTTGCCTGTTTTGTGCAAACGCGGCATAGCAGGTGCAAATAGTCAGCAGAAAAATCAATAATGATTTTTTGCCGGCATTTAGTTTGTTTAGAAGTACATTTTTCTTCATTTGAACTTAATTGGTTTGTGAAATTGGTTTGTTGTTATAGTGACATTTATTGAGATTAAAAATTGAGGCAACAAAAAATACCGTCCGGTTATCTTTCAGGTTTTTTAATAAAATGTTGTATAAATGGTTTGATCGGATTGCCATCAAAATCGGCTTATCATTAGCATAGCTATCCGAAATGTGAAATTATAGGAGTTACTTCGTGTATTGTAACACGTTTGTTAATGTTTATACAACAAATGTTACATACTATTTAATTATTTGATTTACAGCTAATTAAATATGTAAAACAGAAAATTTTAAAAAGTTATTAAACATAAAAAATAACAGGAGTTGTATTTGAGTTGCGAAATGATTTTAAAGCTCAGGTGCCCATTTTGGCAATCATTAAATAGATCAGTCAATTAGTACGTACATATTAAAACCATTATCTTTATTTTTAGTTAAGCATTTTATGGACACGAACAGGTTATCACAAACACTTGCGCAGGCTTTAAATCAACAAATGACAAATGAAGCCCAAAACGCACAGATCTATTTGGCTTATGCATCATGGGCCAACAGCGAAGGCTATGACGGGATTTCAAATTTCCTTTTCAGGCATGCTAATGAAGAGCGCAATCACATGATGAAAATACTGGAGTATATTTTAAAACGGGGTGCCAAAGTGGTGGTGAGCGCCATACCTGCACCCGGACCCGACCCGGTTAGTATAAATGATTGTTTTGAAAAGGTATTCAAATCAGAAGTTGAGAACACGGCTTCCATTTATAATATTGTAAACATGAGCATGGCCGAAAAGGACTGGGCCACCTGGAATTTTATGCAATGGTTTGTAAAAGAGCAAACCGAAGAGGAAACACTGGCAATGGATTTATTATCGAAAATAAAAGTGGCCGGCGGCGAGAACGCTCCTAATGAAGCTCTCTACGCGCTTGATAAGGATTTAGCCGGCAAGCCTGACGATGCCACACTCGCACAAGATGTATCTGCGGATAACCCGTAAGCGCGAAAATATTTCACTCAAAATAAGCAAGCCATTCTTTACCGGGATGGCTTTTTTGTTGCTTTATTAAATTGAGTTGAGATCAACTCGTTGATCTCCCTGTCTTCCAAATAGATGTGCGCTCCGCATATTGCGTAAAAACCGTAAACATTTCTTTAAAAATACCGTGAAAACACGGTATGATTATTCATATCGAAATACATAAATTTGATTATCAGCATTTTGTTCTTATCACAACGCCTTTTCTACATCAAGCACACTTAACCAGACCATATTATGAAACGACCACATGGAACCCCTTCAAGGGGATTGCAAAACCACCCATCGTCACCGGCTTTTGAAGGCGTTTTCGGAAGGCTATTTCGTTCGCTCCCCGGAGCTAATTTTTCAAACAAGGCATTGGAAGACCTCGCAGAAAAAATGCTCGCAGGGCCAGATCCGGCAACACCCGAGGACCAGGTAGATGATGAGGAAAATCCGGGTATAGATGCGGGCTATACGTATTTTGGCCAGTTCATTGATCATGATCTAACTTTTGATCCCGCAAGCAGTCTACAGAAGCAGGATGACCCAAATGGCCTGATCGATTATCGAACCCCACGGTTCGATCTGGACAACTTATACGGCAGAGGCCCTGATGATCAGCCTTATATGTATGAATCGGATGGCATCCACCTGATCGTTGGCCCTGTTTTAGGCGGAAACGATAAGGATCCGAATGCAACCGGTTTACCAAGAAATAACAGCATGCCAAAGCGGGCCATAATAGGCGACCCAAGAAATGATGAGAATGTAATTGTTTCGCAAATGCAGGCCGGCTTTTTAAGGTTTCATAATTTCATTGCCGACGAAATGATCAGTGAGAACCGTCACACTCCTTTTCATAGAATTCAAAGGGTGGTGAGGTGGCATTACCAATGGTTGGTGCTGCATGATTTTTTGCCTACTATAGTCGATCAAAAACTTATCGATGATATACTGCCCCACCTAAATTCAAAGAAAAAGATCCAGCATGATCCGCCAAAGCTCAGCCTTTATACCTTCAAAAAATATCCATTTATCCCGGTTGAGTTTTCGGTAGCTGCCTATCGTTTCGGCCACTCCATGGTGCGTCCCATATATCGTTTAAATTTAACGCTCGATCGTAAAACGATCTTTTCCGGTGTGGAGGACGATAGCCTTAACGGCTTCAGGGAATTTCCTCCGGGCTGGGCTATAGACTGGGACCTGTTTTTTAATCCGGGTGGTGCACCGCTGGTCGGTAAAAACCGGATACAAAAAGCTTATAAGATTGATACCTCCATTGTTAACCCATTAGGGCATCTTGTTAAGGCTAAAGAAGTGTCAGGGCCGCCTACAAACCTTGCAGATCGTAACCTTAAACGGGGCAGGGAATTCAACCTGCCTTCAGGCCAGGCTGTGGCACGATACCTCGGCATTGATGTTATTCCTGATAACCTGTTAAGAGTGGGTAAAGCAAACGAGGATGGTGAGAATAAAGATCCCAAAACTGGCAAAATAGCCAATCCTTTGCTCACCGATCTTTCGCCCGAATTCATCGATAATGCACCTTTATGGTATTATATACTGGCTGAAGCGCAACAACAATTTGCGAACAATAACACCCCGATCAAACTCGGTCCTGTTGGCGGAACTATAGTTGCGGAAACATTTATTGGACTTTTATTAGGCGATCAGCATTCCTTTTTGTCGCAACATGCCGATTGGGAGCCTTTAGAAAGCCTGGGTGGCAAGAATTTCCGAATAAAAGACCTGTTCAATGCTATTAAGTAGACAGCAAGAGATACCTGGTATTTGACCATTAAGATAAACGTCATGGATAATTCGTTCCTGAAGCTATCAAAAATACTGACCGGGTTTAATAACCTGGATGCTAAAATTGCGGAAGTTTATTATCAGGAGTTACATTCACTTAATGGCTCTTCATTGGATCTGCTTTTGGCTGCTTTCGATGCCAAAGTAAGAGATCAGCCAGGCGACCCCGAAGCATTGGTGAGGACAAACCTGTGGTCAGACCCGACCTATAAATCCGTTTGCCAGTCTATCATTCTGGCTTGGTACAATGCGTCAATTGCAGTAGGCGGCAATACGGTATGGGTGGCGCCGCCCGAGCTTTATTTTGACGCGCTATTATGGAAAGCAGTTGAAGCACACCCACCGGCAATATCAGGTGGCTATTTCGGCTATTGGAGGTATGCCCCTGAAAATTAAAGCTATGGAAGATAATTATGATGTAATTGTAATTGGAGCTGGTGTGGCCGGGGGTTTAATTGCCAATGAAGTCGCCAGGCAAAAGAAAAGCGTATTGATATTGGAGGCCGGCGTAAAGGACGATAACCGTGTCGGGCTGGTCGGCAATTACCTTAAATCAACCACAAGGAGCCTGGGTTCGCCCTATTTTCCGCCGGGTATGGTCAACAAAGCACCGAGCCCTGACGGGATATTGAACGAGTATTATGATCAGCCGGCCAATCCTAACTCCAACAGTTTTTTTAAGAGCAATTATGAACGTAGAGTAGGCGGAAGTACCTGGCATTGGCTGGGTAACTGCCCGCGTTTATTACCCAATGACTTCAGATCGCAGACCTTATATGGTTTTGGACGCGACTGGCCTATAACTTATGATGACCTGGAACCCTGGTATTGCAAAGCCGAGCATGAGCTTGGCGTGTCAGGAGATCATGAAGAACTGGACGGTTTATTTGGCGCTCACCGCTCAAAGCCATTCCCCATGTTAAAGATATGGCCGTCGTACAGTGATCTGAAAATAACAGAAGCATTAACCGGATATAAAAACTTATGGTCTGAATATAACCATGAGGACCTGGTATTAATGTCGACACCACAGGCACGTAATTCGCGTCCCTATGATGGACGGCCTGTTTGTACAGGCAACTCGTCATGCGTGCCTATTTGCCCGGTTGGCGCCAAATATGATGCAAGCGTTCACATTAAAAAAGCAGAGGATAACGGCGCTAAACTGCACGAAAAAGCTATTGTTACCCGTATTGTTGCTGACACGAGCGGCAAAATAACCGGAGTAGTATACAAAACCTGGGATGACAAAGAAGTTACGGTAACGGCTAAAATTTATGTACTGGCTGCAAATGCCATTGAATCGCCAAAATTATTGCTGATGTCCGGTATCGCCAACGGCAGCGACCAGGTTGGGCGAAACCTGATGGACCACCCGCAGGGCGAAGGCTTATGCATTGCCAGCGAACCCTTGTTTCCGTTCCGCGGGCCGCCAACCACTTCAGGTATAGATAAGTTCCGGGATGGTGCGTTTCGAAAAGACATGTGCGCGTTCAGGATGTCTATGGGTAATGATGGCGGTGGCCGTAGTCAGTCACCATCAAACGTCTTGAACGCCATGGTACAGGACTCGTTTGGCCAGGTATTGAGAAACAAGTTACGCGAAAAAGTTACCCGTCAATTCAGGATCAGCTTCCTTTCGGAGATGAAGCCTTTACCAGAGAACCGGGTAACCGTATCCCCTATCCAGGATTTTGGCGTTCCGAGGCCGAAGATCGACTTCAGAGTAGATGATTATACCTTAAACGGCTTCGATAAAATTGCCGAAGTGATGAAATCTATCCTGCTTGCTTTAGGCTCCAAATTGGAGGATATAAAGCTGCCCACCAGCAGTACGCCATTTATGGCAGCCGGGCATATAATGGGTACCTGCCGTATGGGTAATGACCCTAAGGACTCTGTAGTTGACCGGGATTGCAGGTCGCATGAAAATAAAAACCTGTTTATTGCAGGTTCAAGTGTTTTCCCTACAGGCGGCACAGCCAACCCTACGCTTACGCTTGCCGCCCTTAGTCTGCGTATCGCAGACACCATTTTAAAAGATCTAACCCAAGCTGTAAACGTAACTCAATTGCAATCATGAACGCTACACCCAAAACCAGGTCTGATATTATCAGCTTATTGAGCGAAGCCTGCGAACTGGAACACGGCCTTGCCTGCTCATATCTTTATGCCGCGTTTTCGATAAAGCAAAGCGCAACTGAAGGCAATCTCACCTGGGAGCAGGTGCAATATATCCGTAAATGGGCCGGGCAAATCTATTTTATAGCCTCACAGGAAATGTTTCATTTGTCCCAGGCATGGAACCTGTTAACTGCCATTGGCGGTACACCTTATTATATGCGCCCGAATTTTCCGCAAGGAAAAAAATACTATCCGCTTCATCTGAAATTGGCGTTAGAGCCGTTTGGTAAAAAAGCGATGCGAAGATTCATCTTTTACGAATTACCATCACATATAGATGATCCGGAATTTTTAGAAACAAAGTTTGGTGTTACAGGCGATGATATTAAAAAAGCACACACCGTAGGCGAATTATACGACAGCATATTGGCGGGTATCCTATCCATAGATGAGCGTGAACTTTTTATCGGCGATCCAAGCCTGCAGGTTGGTCCTGAAACCTGTCATTTTAACGATATAGTAAAAGTAACCGACCGCACGAGTACGGCTAAGGCTATTCAAACGATCACCGAACAGGGCGAAGGCACTACCAAAGGTAAAGATGTACCTGCCGACCAGGTAGATTGCCATTACGGCCTGTTTGTAAATGTCGATAATGACCTGTGTAAGATCATTCATGATGCAGAAAAAGCGGGAAAACCATTTGTTCCGTCACGTCCATGCATCAGTAATCCGGTACCAGCATTTGATACAGGACAAGCACCTGCAGACGCTAAGCGAATAACAAATCCCTTTGGTAATGACGTATCAGCCCTATTCGATAATGTTTATAGCCTGATGCTGCGCATTTTGCAGTATGTTTTTCAATCGGGGCCGTTGCCGGGGCAAATGGAGCGGCAATTGGCCAATACGTCAATTCAAATGATGGCCCGTGTTTTAAAACCGCTTGGAGAAGCACTAACCCTGATACCGGCAGGTCCGGAACACCCGAATCAAACCTGTGGGCCATCATTTGGGCTTTACAGGCATGTATCGTTTCCAAAAGAAGTTTCGCAGGTGATTATTTTGGTAGAAGAAGGACTATTGCAAATCAGCGAAAAAGGAAAGCTTTTGGCTAACCATAGCAACGCACCTGTTCAGCTAAGCGAGGGCGTACAAAAATTGGAGGACATATTGCAGATGTTTCGGCAATCTATCCTCCAATCGCACGCATAAACAAATTAACCTTCTCCGCCGCCAGGTGCCGGTTGCGAAACATCGGTAACTTTCTTTTTGGCCCGGTTCTCCCAATCGTCCAAAAATATGGCCTCGTAGTATTTAGCTATATCGGCATTTTCAATAATTACGCCTGCGTCGCGGTTACGCAACGTGCCGTCTGCCGACCAATTCTGGCTGCTCACCATTACGGTTTTAGAGTCTATCACAATGCCTTTATTATGTACCCGCTGCTGAATTTTCAAAACGCCATCAAGCCCAACTTCTTTCATTTTTTCCATCCATTGGGGCGTGTTCTCAAATTCACTGGTGATCAGCCGCACATCGAGCCCGTTCTTTACAGCACCAACCAATGCATTAACCAGTAACATAAAATCCTGGTCCAGCGCGGCAGAAGAAGGATGAATATATTGGGTTTGCATATATACCTTTTGAGTTGCTGACTCAATAAGCGCTAATGTATTATCGACATACATGCTGGTATGAACGCCGGGGTCCGGCGTTAAAATCGGTTGAATTGAAACCGGGACATTATTAAAAAGTTTTTGCTTACCTATTACAGATACGGCGGCATTATTTACCGCCTTAAACGACGATTGATCCGTCTCGGCTTGTAAACTGGCCATAGCACTTTTAATTGACTCATGCAGGATCGGGCTGCCGGCACTTTGTCCATTTTGAGCAGCCGCGAAATCATGATCAATATAGGCTTTAAAAAGCAGCGCCATTTCAGGGTCAAGCACGATTACGTGCCAGTCGCGGTCGGCATTTTTCAAACTGCCCTGCACAGCATTGCCCGCTGCCAGGTTAGGTTGGTTACTCACGTTATAGTTACCACTCGAAAGCATAAATGCTTTGGAATCCCTAACGGCTACCTTTATATGGTAAGCGGTTGGGTATATCCATTCGGTAACAACAGGATCACTTCGTGTGAGCGCCCAATTGATCGCCGCGTTCGTATCTGCGTCTAACAGGTCGGTACGGGTAACATCATCTGTCTGATTTGCTGTTGGGTTACGCGGCGGATGGTCCAATATTAATTTAAACTGCATATTACCAGGTTCGATCACGCTGATCATTTCCTTCAATATATCTGCCGATGTAAAATCATACATGGCAATGGTCAGATCGGTTTTGGTTTGACTTAAGAAGTCCTTTAATACCGTAAAGCCATCATCCGGGCTTGCCCAGCAGATAAGCGACATGTTTTTGGTAAACTTTTTTAAAGGCTGTCCTGCCGGCGCTGTGTATTGTACCGGTGTTTTCGGCGGCCCTTTTGGTGCACTGGTGGACGCAGCGGTCTTTTGTGCCGCCGGAATAAAATTTCCCGAAGGCAGGCTGCGTTCAAGCGGAAAAGCAGGCTCCCGGTTCTGGTCCCTAACGTGCACCTTGGCTAATTGGAAACTGGCCGGATCCTTTGCACGCAGGCGTTGTAAACCTGTGGCTTCACGCACGTCTACAGGAACACCTTCTACCGAGGTCGGAAGTTTATTATCATCGGGCAATCCGTCCAACTTCTTGTCTACAGTAACCACGATGGAAGGTTTATCAGTTATCCAGCCGTTGGACATCTTAAAACCTGGCCGTATAGTAAGTGCACCCGGCTTATTAAAAACCGGGATATTCCTTTTGATGACATCATCAATTTTTGCATGATCTATTGTTGCGCTCATAATTCAGGAAATCAGTGTAAGTGATTGGCTTTTTGTTATTTAATATATAAATGTAAATCATATATATGAAAATAAACACCGTGTTTTAACGGTATTTTATCGCGTGGTTATACGTTTATTATGGCACGGTATATTCCCGGTTTACTTTAATGTTAAAGCCGAACTTTTTGATGAATTAGCAGGCGCATATCACAGATCCACGACTGAAGGCGTGAATAAACCCGCAAATGGAGTGATCATCAAAATTGGTCAAATTGATATGAATTCCCTGCGGCGAAACCCTGCCGAATAAGATTTGACTAAATCAGTTGCTGCTGATATTTATAATGCAACAGTTTCAGCGTTTCCTCTGAAGCCGAATCTGATGAAATGCCATAGCCTGAAACCAGCAAGCCCTTGACGCCCGTTTTGGATACCAGGGCATATACTGTGGCTTCGTCACCAGGATCTGAAGCGCCTTCATAGCGGTAAAGGTCGGCGATCTCAAATTCTTCGGCCAGGTAAGCTTTATTTCCAGCTATCAGTCTACCTGTTTCAAGGTTAAAATCCAGCACATAACCTTGTTGATGCAGGTTTTCAATGGCTTCGGTAATAGTGGCATAATGGAATTGCTGTTTCATGGCGGATGTTTATTTTAATAAAGTTACCAAATACCGGTAATGATTTTTTTAAAAAAATTCGGATATTGTAGCATCTTTTAGATCACATACGTAATGGCAGATATATATACCCCAGTATTTGTGTTATGAAAAACTTGAAAAGATCGGTAGCAGCGCTCAGTGTGGTATGTTTGCTATCATTATTATCCTCTTGTCTTAAAAGCAACCCATCGCTTGTTAATCCTCCAATAGCATTAGTTTCTTTTTTCCAGGCTTCGCCGGATGAGCCTTCACTCGATGTATATTTTAACAATAACAGGGTAAACTGGAACCCGGTGAGCTACGGAAGCGGGCTGGATTATTTTAATGCTTTCGCAGGGGCCAGAACTGTTAATTTTTATCTACAGAATACCATGACTAAGGTGTATTCGGATACACTCACGTTGAAACCGAGTGGTGTTTATTCCCTTTTCCTGGTGAATACCCCTGCAAACCCGGGTATTGTCGTTTTGAAAGATACGATCAATCAGCCGGCAGCCAATACAGCAAGTATCCGCTTTGTTGATTTGAGCCCTGATGCGCCCACCGTTGATTTGGCCCTGAATGATTCCGTAAAAGTTTCAAACAAGAGTTTTAAAGGCGCTTCCTCATTTATCCCTGTCGCGGGTAACAAAACCTACAGTTTCCAGGTGCTCAAAAAAGGTACTACCACCGTTTTGGCCTCGCTTAGCAATATTACGCTCACATCAGGCTATGTTTATACCATTATGTTAACCGGCCTCTCAGCCGGATCAACCAGCGTTGATAAATTGAGTGTTTATTATATGACTAACGCACAATTTTTTTGACAGGACAGATCGAACAATATATTGTTAAAAAGCGGTTAAGATGAGTACATATTAACCGCTTTTTATTTGTGATGGGAATGATCGGGTTCCACTAATTAATTCGCCATTGTTATTTACCTTTTTTATTAAAAGTGCTTTCGCTCCCTGATGCCGATTTTTTGCCGGCCTGGTAATCTGATTGACCCTTTCTTGCAGTTGGATCGGGTGCTTTTTTCTTCTCTTTAACGCCTTTGTCTTTACTCATTGTTTTAATTTTTAATATTGATTTCAGATATGCCCGCAAATAATTTCAAATAGTTAAAACTATTAAAGAGGGCATTATTTTATTCTCGCTTTATTTACTTATAGCGGTATTGAAATTGCTTAAATATTACCCGTTAAAGCTCAGGGTAATGTCCAAGGAAGGGAGAAAATGCGCAAAATACTACGCTTTTTTTAAAGATAACGATATAAACCGGTTATCCTTCAATATTTCTATTTTCCGCCCAGGCCAATTTTTTTTTATAGCAATGTTAGTAAAAAAGCCGTTGCATTTAAATTTTTATAAAACTAAAAGGCAAAAGGCGTTGTTTCTATAATAAAGCGGCAATTTGGATAAAATCCTATCATGTAAATACTAAATTCTGAGGTATTTATACAACAGTTTTAAATCAATTCCGTAAAAATGGCAGCAAAATTGCTGTGTATTTAATTATTAAAACAAACAGCCATGACGACGATATATTTAGCCCTAAAAATCACAGCACTGCTATTCACCATGATATTTCCGTTTCGCAGATCCAGAAGGAAAGAATATAGAAATCACATAGAGCTTAGCGACCTTGGCGTAAATGAAAAAGGCTTGTTAGTTAGGCTTAGCCAACCAGAAGGAAGTCACCCCATTAAGATCAAACACTAAGTGTTGCAGCTTCTAATAAAAAATGCCCTGTAAAACAGGGCATTTTTTATTTTACTTGCCTGGTTTAAATTCCTGGTTTGTCACCGGCACAGTTGTAGGAATGGTTATCACATTAAATTCATGCTTATTATCTTTATGGCAATTGTTGCAATTATTAGTTAAATCAACAAAACCCTTCTTAAAAGCCGCAACATCCTTTTGCTTTATCGCTGCGTTGATACTTGCTATCGCCGGATTTATCATATCAATGCTTTTTATTTCGGGTCTGTCTGTACAATATTCTTTAATATCATCAAGTGTTTCGCCTATTTCGTGAACCTCAAAGTCGGCCAATGCCCAATTAGCATTTGTTCCCGCGAACCATAATTTCGCATGGTGCTGCTGTATACCGAGCATAAATTCGCCAAGGCCTGGTTTATAGGTATTATTTAGTCTTTGCTGTAAACTGTCAATTTTTGACTGTAATTGCTGCGAATTATTATCTCCGCTGCAAGAAGCGAATAGAGCTAAGGCCAATAGTAAAACAAATAATGTAGTTTTCATAAATAAGGATATTGAGATGCGAGGTATTATCTCCTCTGTTGATACATGTCATTGTAAATATCAATAAAAATCACACTAAAATGCGATACCACAATAAATTGAAAGTGTGTAAATTTATTCAACCTATTAATCACTTAAAACAAAATATTATGAAAACTCACCAAATCTTTCGTGTCTTATTAGTCGCGGTATTATTTCAATTTATTACGCTTATTTCATCAGCCCTGGTTACAATTTACACCACTATCAGAGGTTAAAGCAGGGCAAGATTAAAGGAAGCGTTACCACTAAAGGGTTAGAGGATGCTATCGGGTGTACTGCTTTCAGCACACAAGACATCTCTCCGCGTGACGCGGCTTAGGGCTTATCATCCGGCCCGCTTTTGTTAAATTCACTATACACCAATGAAAACCTTACAACGGTTGTTCTTAAATTTTTCAAAGTGGGCGCAAATGGCCTGGCAACAAATTTTTCAACCATAACACTCACCAATGCTAACATTTCAGAAGTGGATCAGTCGGTTGAAAAACCAGCCACGGGTGCCGCAACGGATCGACCCTACATCGTTAAACTAAGCCTTACGTATCAGAAAATACAAATTGCAAGCAATGTGGGCAATATAACAGCTCAGGATGACTGGCAGGCACCTACAAACTAACAGACTATATCTTATCACAATTAAAAGCTCATCTTCTCGGGTGTGCTGTTTTTTCCTGTGAAATAATCCAGGGAGCTTTAAAAAATGAGCTCTATTTCCCAAACGGCGGCTGGCCATTTAGTTGCCGGTAAAGGGGAAGGTCATTCCTCGGTTTAGCCGATTGGTGGAAGTTTTTGCAGTAATAAACTTGCAAATGTAATTCGTCGACACCGCTGCGCATCACAGCAATATCGGGCAGTTGCGTCACGCTGTCGAAAAATGGCCGTACATCCGCGTCGACACTTGGTTGGTTTTCCTGTACGATAATAACTGCGTCATAACCGATAACTGTTTTTGGATCAATAAGAAATGCCGTATTCCTGGGATCATTAGTAAAACTGATAACGGCTTTCTGCCCTTTCAGCGCCCAATCTACTTTTCCGGTTAACCACCAGCGCACACTGCCGGCAAATATTTTCTTGTTTTGCATCCAGCCTTCTTTTTCAAAACGCGTTCCGATATCGTTATAATCTATCCCCTGGATAGTTGGATCGACATTGTCGTCATGAAACTCCTTTACCATCCATTTAGGGCCATAAAAAGTCCAGAAGCCGGTAACCATGTGAAGGCTTATCACGCTGATGGTAATGATGGTAAAACAGGTTGAAAACCTTATCCACCGGCGGGTTAACCGTGTCCGTTTGCTTTCCGTGGTTAGTGCTTTATCGATAGCAAACCCCAGCGGGATGAACAACATCATGTAGCCCGGTGCCTGCCAGTGAAAATGATATTGCAGGTTGGCCCACAAGGTAACTACGGTAAAGAAAACGATAGGTAACACCGATAGCCAAAAGAAAAAACCATATTTCTGTAATGTATCTCTTAGTCTGAAAGATTGATACAGCTGCCGCACTGTCGGTATCCATATCCAGGGCAGTATAACCAAAGCCTGGCCGCCAATACTGCGGAAAAACCAATCGAAATGCAATTGAAAATTTGAGCCAGTACCTGCTCTTGAACCCTGGAATACAAACGAGGCCCAGTTGTTATTGTAATTCCACCAGAGTACGGGCGTGGCAAAGATCAAGGTAATTACTATAGCTAAATATGGCCCCGGATGCCAAAGCCAGTGTCGTTGATCCTTATTGGTGCCCAAAAACATAAAGGCCCCGGCAAAAATAAATAGCACGTGGTATTTGCTCAATGTTGCAAGGCCGAGACAAACACCGGTCATGATCCAAAGCAGCCAGGTTTGGCGGCTGTTCCTGATCGTTTGAATATCAGTTGACTGCTGCCCGAAAAATATTTTAACCATAAAATACAAGCTCGCCAGCCAGAAAAACATTAAGGGTGCATCAGGCTGGAACCAACATGCTACCGAGACCGTGAATAAGGCACTTAAGTTCATCACTACGGTAGCCCAAAAACCAGCCTTTGCATTAAATAACTGTTTTGTAACCGCGAATAAAAGCCAGCTTGTGCCGGTAAAAAGTACAACTGCCGGAAACCTGAGGCCAAGGTTAGTTAAGCCGAATATTTTTATACTGAGACCGCTCAACCAGAAAAAAAGAGGTGGTTGATCAAAATAACTCCATTCCAAATGCACCGCACCACGGAAATAGTAAGCCTCGCCAATGCCAAGGCCCGTATACGCCGCAATAAAAAGACGGATTACGAAAGTGGCGAGAATTAAGATTATTGTATAACGTGCCGCATTGGCCTCTGTGAGTTTCTTCATTAGTGAAGCAGGAATTTCTATTTGCAAAAATGAGTAATTCTTTGGTTGAATGAAATTATTTGATTTTATTTTGCCGGGGGTGTTGCAGCAAACCTTGTGTAACATTAATTTTATGGTACTATTGTATAAAATACTTTAGCTTTATTTTTCATAACCTAACTCACTTTTATTAAACTTTTAAAAAGATGACAGCAACACGGGCTGATGATATTCAGCAAGCGCCAACGCGCCTCTACTCCTTAGACGCCCTTCGCGGTTTTGATATGTTTTGGATCATGGGCGCCGATGCATTATTTCAATCACTAAGCAAAGCAGCTCCCAATTCAGGTGTTCTGAAAGTCCTTGCCGATCAGTTGGAGCACCCGCTTTGGAATGGCTTTCATTTTTACGACCTCATTTTCCCCTTGTTCCTTTTCATGGCAGGCGTGTCCACTCCATTTTCGGTTGGCCGCGAGCTGGAAAAAGGAAAAAGCCGCCCTCAACTCGTTTGGCGGGTGGTTAAAAGAGGTTTGATACTGGTATTATTTGGCATTATTGCAAATAATGGATTGGAGATCAGGCCGCTGGCGGATATCCGGTTCCCATCGGTGTTGGGGCGCATAGGTATCGCCTACATGCTTGCTAATATCATATACCTTTATTCCAGCGAGATCGCTCAAATGATATGGTTTTGGGCATTACTCATTGGCTATTGGCTATTACTAAAGTTTACCTCTGCTCCCGGTTTTCATCCCGGCGATCTGACACCTGAAGGCAACTTTGCATCTTATGTGGACAGAACGATACTACCCGGCCACTTATACGTACCGTTTCCGGATGGCCGCCCCAATATGCACGACCCGGAGGGATTGTTCTCAACTATACCAGCCATAAGTACTGGATTATTAGGCATACTAACAGGCACGCTGTTAAAAAAAACAAATTTGACACAGATGCAAAAAACCGGGCGTATGGCATTGATCGGCGTAATTTTTATTATCCTGGCGCTGGTTTGGAACTTCGATTTCCCCATTAACAAAAACCTTTGGACAAGTTCGTTTGTACTGAATGTTGGCGGGATAAGCCTGTTGCTGATGGCATTGTTTTATTATGTGATCGATGTACTCGGCTATAAACAATGGGCGTTCTTTTTTAAAGTGATCGGCATGAATTCGATACTCATCTACATGTCGGGACATTTTATCAACTGGCATTATACCACTAACGGGTTTTTCAAATGGCTGATACAGCTCTGTGGCGACCCCTGGGGCGCAGTTATGCTGGCCATATGTGTATTGGCGGTAAAATGGTTGTTTTTGTATTTTATGTACAAAAAGAAGCTTTTCCTGCGCGTTTAATTAAACCATGGAGCGAAGAATATTTATACAATTGTCTGCTTACACGGCCCTGGCAGTTACACTGCCGTTTATGGAAAGTTGCGGCAACAAGAATAGCCCTGTAAACCTTCCGCTCCAGTTTTCTAAGATCGCAGATAAAAAAACGCTGATAGAAGTAGGTAATTCCTATCGCAAAATGCACCGGGACGAGGATAGTAAGGATGCTTTGAGCGAAAAATTATCACGCGGGATGCCTACCATGGATGCTGATGCGTTACGAAGAGCGCTGGATTTCCAGGTGAAACAGGAATTTACGGCAGGTACCATCATCACCGTCAGCGGATGGGTGATATCCGTCACCGAAGCAAGACAGTGTGCCTTATTTTCCATCCTTAATTCATAACCATGCATATAGACGCCCGGCAAATAGACAATAACTCAGTAATCGAAGGCGACATCTGCATTATAGGCGCCGGTGCAGCGGGGATTTCCATGGCGCTGGAATGGATCAATACCCCTTACCGTGTCATATTGCTGGAAGGCGGAGGTTTTGACTATGAGGCGGCCATGCAGGATCTGTACAGAGGCAAAGAAACAGGGCAAAGGTATTACCCGCTCGAATCGGCACGGCTGCATTATTTCGGCGGTACTACCGGGCACTGGGCGGGGTTTTGCTCTGTATTTGAACCACAGGATTTTGAAAAACGTGACTGGGTGCCGTACAGCGGCTGGCCTATCAAACGA
Organism: Sphingobacteriales bacterium; assembly: GCA_044448765.1. Lineage (GTDB taxonomy): Bacteria > Bacteroidota > Bacteroidia > Sphingobacteriales > Sphingobacteriaceae > Mucilaginibacter. The sequence goes on from JBIOHG010000023.1 coordinate 38,794, forward strand.
GGTGACCTGGACCAGTACTATGTTCGCGCTCAAAAAAACCTCGACCTGGGCCCGTACGAATGGCACTATGAATACTGGCGCGAAACTGATAAGTCTAAAGTATCATTACCATTCGATCAGTCGGTATTGTACAATAAAATATGGCAGTTTAGTCCGCCGACACGATTCGGCACAAAGTACCGGGATACCATCGTCAACGCGCCAAATATCTATTTGTACACTTACGCCAACGTAACAGATATCACGGCTAACGAACATGCTTCAAAAATAAAACAGGTAACGGTTAAAAACCTGGCCGGCAAGCAGCATACCGTAAAAGCAAGGGTATTTGTACTGGCCTGCTGCGCCATACAGAATGCACGCCTGCTGCTGGCATCGAACAAACAGGCGCCAAAAGGCCTGGGTAACGACAATGATAATGTGGGCCGTTATTTCATGGAGCACCTGGAGATCAAATCGGCCGAGATTTGGTTCCCTGACCCCGACCCGTTAAAACTATATTCAATAGACTATGGTAAAACCAAGTGGCGCGCTGAACTGGGCATTACTGCAAGTACGCAGGAAAAGTACCGCATACTAAACGGTACCGCATCCTTCACGCCGCTCGAAGCCGCCGAACATCAGCCCGCTTTCATTGATATCTGGAAATCAAGCGATCCCAAAGAGCGGTCAAAAGCCTTCGGGAAATTTGATGTTGCACACGGAAAAACAAAAAACGAATACAATTCATACCAGATGTTCACCAGGATAGAACAGGCCCCTAATCCAAATAGCCGCATTACCCTGGATACCGAAATCGATGCGCTGGGCATGCGCCGGGCTATGCTGCATTGGGAATTGACACCACTCGAAAAACACAGCATCCGCACTATTTATGAGATCGTCGGTCAGCAAATGGGTATTGCCGAAAAAGGCCGCGTGCGGCTGATGGAATATTTGCGTGATCCTGATGATAACTCATGGCCCGAATTTACGGGTGGCGGCTGGCACCATATGGGCACAACACGCATGGGTACCGACCCTAAAACCAGCGTAGTTGATGCCAATTGCAAAGTACATGGCATATCCAATCTTTTCGTCGCAGGATCCGCCTGTTATGTTACCGCAGCAGCCCCCAATCCTACCCTCACGCTTGTTGCGCTTACCTTGCGACTGTCTGATCACTTGATGAATGCTGCGGGGATCATTTCCTGACATTATCTGCCATCCATTCTGCAAACTGCCAACATGTAATTGTCGACTCAATATCGTCTGTCACGATGTCCGTTTTTAAACAATGGCAAGAAAGTTGATTTGCCGTATTGAATCATGAATATTAGTGATATGTTAAAGAAGAAAAAGAAAGAGGACCTGGAAAACCAGGACGAAATACCTGCAACCGAAGGCAATGAAGTAGCGGCTGAAGAGGAAACTCCGGAGCAATTGCTGAAGCAGGAAGTTGCGCTTGCTAATGATAAATATCTGCGCCTTTATGCCGAATTTGATAATTTCAGGCGCCGTACACAAAAAGAACGTGCTGAATTGCTGCAGACTGCAGGTAAAGATGTCATCATATCCCTGCTGCCTGTATTGGACGATTTTGACCGCGCAGTGCGCCATATGGATAACGCTGCTGATATAAATGCCGTAAAAGAGGGCGTTGGATTGATCCAGCAAAAATTTAAAAATATACTTGCGCAAAAAGGATTAAAAGAAATGCAATCCATAGGTACCGCATTTGATCCCGAGTTGCACGAAGCTATAACAAATGTTCCGGCGCCTTCCGAAGATCAAAAGGGCCAGGTGCTGGACGAAGTTGAAAAAGGTTATTACCTGAATGATAAGGTAGCCCGCCATGCAAAAGTTGTGGTTGGAAACTAATTAATGACTGAATTATTGATTTACTGATTTATTGATTGAGTTAACCGACTTGGGAATCCTTATTCAATAATTCTATAATTCAGTAATTCAATAATTGTACATAGATGGCAAAAAGAGATTATTATGATGTTTTAGGCGTTTCCAAAGGTTCGGACGCGGATGAGATCAAGAAAGCTTATCGTAAGATGGCTATTAAGTATCACCCTGACAAAAATCCGGGCGATAAGCAAGCCGAAGAAAACTTTAAGGAAGCTGCCGAAGCATACGAGGTGCTGAGCAACGCCGATAAAAAGGCCCGTTACGATCAGTTCGGCCACGCTGCTAATGCACATTCGGCAAACGGCGGCGGTTATGGCGGCGGTGGCGGTATGAATATGGAAGACATATTCAGCCAGTTTGGCGACATATTTGGCGGTGGTAGCCCTTTCGACGGCTTTTTTGGCGGCGGAAGGCAAAGCGGTGGCGGCCGGCGTGTACAGCGCGGCAGCAACCTGCGCATCAAAGTAAGGTTAACACTTGAAGAAATTGCCAACGGTACCGAAAAGAAGATAAAAGTAAACAAACAGGTTGCCTGCAAAACTTGTGATGGCACGGGCGCAAAGGACCGTTCATCAATGCAAACCTGTAAAACCTGCGGCGGCCAGGGTGCAGTGCGCCGGGTAACCAATACTATACTGGGCCAGATGCAAACTACCAGCACCTGCCCTACCTGTAACGGCGAAGGCACCACCATCACCGCAAAATGTACTGTTTGCCATGGCGAGGGTGTTATGCGTGACGAGGAAACCATCAGCATCAACATACCTGCAGGTGTAAGCGAAGGCATGCAATTGAGCATGAGCGGCAAAGGTAATGCGGCCCCGCGTGGCGGTGTTCCGGGAGACCTGATCATCCTGATAGAAGAAATACCACACGAAACCTTAAAACGCGATGGCAATAACGTGGTTTATGACCTGCATATCAATTTTGTTGATGCAGCAATTGGCACAACTGTTGAAGTACCCACCATTGACGGCAAAGCAAAAATTAAAATAGATCCAGGAACACAGGGTGGTAAAATATTAAGGCTAAAAGCCAAAGGCGTACCGGAAGTAAACTCCTATCACCGCGGCGACCAGTTGGTGCATATCAATATCTGGACACCAAAAGCATTAAGCCGCGAGGAGCGCGAGCTGCTCGAGAAATTGCAAAGCTCGCCGAACTTTAAACCAAGTCCGGGTAAGAACGAGAAAAGCTTTTTTGAGCGGATGAAGGAGTATTTTGAGTAAGGTAGTCAGCAAGTCCGCATAAGTCGGAAAGTCCGAAAGAATATAAAGCCCGGGATCAGTTTGATTTCGGGCTTTTTTTAATTAAAGAAAAATGTCATTTCGAATGAGCGCAGCGAAGAGAAATCTTGTACGCCCTGCATAGTCCGCTGTGCATGTGTATAAGGTCTCTCACTATCGTTCGAGATGACAACATTTGTTAGTTTTTCACCTGCGAAGGTTGATGCGCTATCAGACTATTGATCAAATCCTGCACTTCTTTATAATCCACTTTTTCAACCAAATAAGCCTGCCCTTTTCCATTGTCATCCCAAATGTCGCTGCCATCATCAGCTACTTTTATCCTTCCGGGATGAAGTGTATAGTATTTTGAATATCCTTTTATCGCTACCAAAACTGCTGTTTCGTCCCAGCTCATGCGTCCTGCGGAATCTTCTTTGGCTTTTGGTATACATATCGCAAAAACATCTTTTGCGGGATCATTTTTGATAGCCTGGTTGTTGATCAAGGGTAGACCGACATGAATCTTCTGCCCTATCTCAAACCCGCTGAAAATAACCTGCGTCGGCCAGTTCTGGTAAACATTCTGCGAAGCCTTAGCATCTTTCATCACATTAAATTCAAAGCCTGAGGGAAACTTACCACCCATACAAACCAACAGCTTTACTTTTTTGGCGACCAATTCTTTCCCGCCAAGAGAAGAATAATTGTCGCCGGTCGAGTTTAATAAGTTAGAAAGGTTAGTGAGGAAACCGACTGTTACGATGGTCACGCTTTTATCCGGTTGCGACGCTAATATCTTGCGGTAAAGCTTTATGGCGTCCCAGGCTTCGTCATTTGTTTTGATCTTATGCGGAAATTTTGCGAGTAAGGTATCCGTCCAGTGTTGCCAGTCGCGCAGTTCTAAGGCATCACCTTTGGGTACTCCGATAGGCATATTCGGTCTGTTGAAATAAGTATTAAAAACATTCATTACGCCAGCCACACCTGGATATTTGGTGCTGGCTATGGTAGCCAATATTTTAGCCTCACCTTTATCTGCCAAAGCATGTAAAATGGTGATAGCGCCCACATCATCATAGTCAGGGCCCATATCACTATCGAAAATGATACTAACAGGTTTTTGCTGAGCCTGCGTATGAGACGCAAGCAGGGCACATAAGCAGACTAATAGTAGAATTTGTTTCATCAGGCTTAAATTGGTATAGCTTACTAATTTATTATTTTTATATCAAACCGTTTGTATCTTGTCAACGTGTAACAATTATTACCGACGCTAATCCAATTATAATAACTGACCTTTTTATATGCTAAGTATTCGACACATCGAAAAGCAATATGCCGGCCATAAGGCATTAACTGATGTAAGTTTAGAAGTTGAAAGCGGGCAAATTTTCGGCCTTTTGGGGCCGAATGGTGCCGGCAAAACCTCGCTCATACGCATCATCAACCAAATTACCGCACCTGATTCAGGCGAAGTTTATTTTGCCGGGGAGAAACTCAATCAATCCCATATCGAGCGCATCGGCTACATGCCCGAAGAACGCGGCCTCTATAAAAAAATGGAGATCGGCGAGCAAATGATCTACCTGGCACGCCTTAAAGGCTTAAGCAGGGATGAAGCCACGCGACGTTTAAAACTTTGGTTTCAGAAGCTGGGTATGGAATCCTGGTGGAAAAAGAAAATAGAAGAATTATCCAAAGGCATGCAGCAAAAAGCGCAGTTTGTGGCTACTGTATTGCATGAGCCTGACCTGATCATCCTGGATGAACCGTTCAGTGGTTTCGACCCGGTAAATGCCGAGTTGATCAAAGATGAGATACTGGAGCTCAATAAAAAGGGCGCAACTATCCTGTTCTCAACCCATAGGATGGAGTCCGTTGAAGAGCTTTGCGATTCAATAGCATTGATCAATCTTTCACACAAAATCCTGGATGGGCGAATAAAAAACATCAAAAATGCGTATAGGAATGATACTTACCTGGTTGAATATATTGGCAAACGCATTGATAACGATGAAAAACAGCCTTATGATGTAATTGATGAGATCGCAGGGGAAGATGGTAATTTCACGATTCGCATTAAACTTAAGCAGGGTAATTCATCAAATGATGTTTTGCAGTACCTGCTTCCAAAAGGGCACATCAATATGCTAAAGGAAGTAATACCCAGCATGAATGAAATATTTATTGAAACTGTCAGTCGCAATCAATAAAAAAACAATAGCGAATGACTGCTTCGATACCTTTAAAAAACAAATTAAATCATCGAAAACTAAATCAAAAATCCGCCTAAGCCATGAATAAGATATTACTGATCATACAACGTGAATACGTTACGCGGGTAAGGAAAAAGGCATTTATTGTGATGACTTTGCTGGTACCGGCACTTTTTGGCGGTATGTTCGCCACCATTTCATACCTGGCTAACAATAAGGATCAAACGATTCATATTGTAAATGTTATCGATAATAGTCACCAGTTCGGGGACAAATTCGCCAGCACCAAATCTTTAAAATTCCAAAACACGAGTAAATCGCTCGACTCTGTTAAAGCTAAGCTAAACGACGACGATATTGTACTGATGATCCCCGCAGAAACAAAGGATACTGCGGAAGTATATGCCAGAAAAAAGAATACGCTCGCGCTGTCTGACCAGATCCAACAGCAGATGAACAATATTGCATCGAACGCAAGCCTTATAAAAATGGGCATCGATACCGCCCGCCTCCACAGCGTTAAAAACAATATTGTGGTAAAAACCAGGGAAATAACTGCCGAGGGAGATAAAAGCACGAATATCGGTACGGCTTACGCACTCGCTTTTGCCGGGGCTATTTTGATCTATATGTCGCTGTTTATATATGGTGCGCAGGTAATGCGTGGTGTAATTGAAGAGAAAACGAGCCGTATTATTGAGGTTATAGTTTCTTCGGTGAAGCCATTTCAGTTGATGGCAGGGAAAATTATAGGGGTTGGGTTGGTTGGGCTTACCCAATTTGCACTGTGGATCATCCTTTCTTATTTCGTCGGCAAACTATTAGGCCAGAATGGGGCGTCCCAAAGCGGGACATTTAAGTTTATCCAGACCATGGCCTCTAGCGCGGGTTATGAACTGGCTTGTTTCTTTTTCTACTGGCTCACAGGGTTTCTGTTATACAGTGCACTTTTTGCAGCTGTAGGCTCTGCGGTGGATAGCGAGACCGAAACACAGCAGTTTATGTTCCCGATAACGCTACCATTGCTGTTCACCTATATTTTATCAGTATCCTACTTGTTCCAGGCACCCGACAGCACCCTTGCGGTGTGGCTATCTATTATACCATTCACGGCTCCTGTCGCCATGATGGTGAGAGTACCGTTCCACCCACCAGCTTGGCAGTTGGGTTTGTCTATGAGCCTCATGGTAGTCGCTTTTATTTTCTGCACTTACATTGCCGCAAGGATATATCGCGTTGGTATTTTGATGTACGGTAAAAAGGCCAGTTTTAAAGAGATGGCTAAATGGTTCTTCTATAAAGAGTAATAGCTTATTAACATAACTACATCTAATGATCCCTCAGATACTAAACAATTTGAGGGATTATTTATTTTAGAGGCATGGATAAACGCGTAGCCGTGATGGACCTTGGTACAAATACTTTTCATTTGCTGATAGCCGAGGGAACGATCAATGATTTTCATGAAATTGTACATGAGCATATTGCAGTAAAATTAGGTGAAGGTGGTATCAATAAAAATATTATTGTTCCTCTGGCGTTTGAGCGCGGCATAGACACGATGAAGGGATTTAAGAATCAGATCAATGCAAGTAAGGTTCAAAAAATCAGGGCAATAGCTACATCCGCTTTACGCAATGCCTCAAACGGACAGGAGTTTATTGATCGTGTAAAACAGGAAACAGGAATAGTTATTGAGATCATCGACGGTAACAAAGAAGCAGCATTTATTTATAGTGGTGTAAAAGCCGCCGGGCTATTATCAGCGGAAACATCGCTGATACTGGATATCGGTGGCGGTAGTGTTGAGTTTATTATCGGGAATAAAGAAGGCATATTATGGAAACAAAGCTTCGAGATCGGTGCGGCGCGACTAATGGAACGTTTTCATCATACCGACCCCATCCGGCCCGCAGCAATTGAAGCTATAAACCTATATCTCGAAGATACACTAACCGACCTGCTTACCGCTGTGAAACAAAACCCTATACATAACCTGGTAGGTTCATCCGGCGCTTTTGAAACTTTTGCCGAATTGGCATCTCTAAAAAGGAGCGACACCTTCGACCTTAAAAACATCAAAAATTATCCTTTTGATTACGAAGAGTTGCTGACTGTAACCGACGAAATAATCCTCTCCACGCATGCCGAACGCGAAGCCAATAAAGCCATTATCCCGGTGCGTGTGGATATGATCGTCGTGGCATCGTTGATAAGCCGTTATATTATAAAGAAGTTGGGCTTAACAAAAATATCGCTTTGTACTTACTCGTTAAAAGAAGGAGTGTTGGCGGAGATGATAGCAATTAATACTTTAATTTAGAAATTAGACCGACTGTTAACAAAATCGATAATTAATAACTCCGAACGAGTTGCAAATCCTTTTCTAACTCTTATCCATACCATTTGGGGCGAAAGATTGTAAGTAGTGGACACCACGCTCATCGCCCCCATTGACGCAGTACAATGTAGTTCCTTTTCTAACGAGTATGATTTAACTTGATTAGTATCTACCAAAATTTTTGGAGATGCAAGAGTTAATGATTTCGCTTCTAACGAATCAACTCTTTTTTGGCTAGGCCCATCGTTTTTAGGCTTTTTAATGCCTATGTCTTCTTTTCGTTTATGACGAAACATTTTAACCGTGACCTTCGATTGCGAATTTGCTTTAAATGACCCCGCGCTTAAAAGGCTAAAAATCACAAGTGCACTTTTCCACCAGCTACCTTTAGGCCTTTGGTAAGGTAAAGTATTATTGATATGCGCCAGCTGATATTGTTCAATCCTGCCACAAACATTTGTTTTCGTTGACAAATAGCTGATGATCTCTTCATTACTCATTCTTGTAAAATCCAGCACCGTCTTGCTACAACCGGCACAGTGCCTGCCTTCTTTTTCAATGGTCATTTGCTGCCACAATTGCCGGCAGGGTTGTGGGATACTGATGGTTTTGATCACTGTCATACTATTGTTTTATTTAAGGATGCTGCACAACGATCAATTCCATAAATCATCAAAAAATAAAGGCATCATTTGTATATTGCAGGTCTTATTACCTCAGATGCTATGAAAGTTAAATTTATTCCCCTGCTATCCCTTATCCTGTTAACCATTGCCGCACAGGCGCAAAGAAAACGCAAACCGGTAATCGTTGATACCATTGTATCCAACTACCAGCCTGCGGATCTTTTCACGCCAAGATTTTACCCGGAAAAGGGTGATGAATTTCATTCGGCAACAGGTGATCCCGGAGCTAAGTACTGGCAAAACCGGGCCGATTATAACCTGAAGGCCAATATTGATACAAACACCAAAACGTTAAGTGCTGTTGAAACAATCACATATAAAAACAACAGCCCGGATGCGCTGCAATTTTTGTGGCTGCAACTCGATCAAAACACCTATAAAAAAGGCGCACGCTCAAACTTTTATACCGATTTTACTGCTGTAGCGCAACAGCATACCGATGGTTACAAGATCGAATCAGTGGCCATAGATTTTGGCAACGTAACCCAAAAAGCCAATTATATTATTACAGACACCCGCATGCAAATACGGTTGACTAATGCGCTTAAAGCCGGTAGTTCCATAAAACTGCACATTAAATACCACTATACTATTCCGGCTGCTTTCGGTGGTCGCACTGATTATTCTGACACCAAAAACGGAAAGATATACGAGATAGCGCAATGGTTCCCGCGCATGTGTGTTTATGATGATAGCCAGGGTTGGGATACTCTGCCGTTCCTTGGCAGCGGTGAGTTTTACCTTGAATATGGCGACATCGATTATGAAGTTACCGTTCCATGGGATATGATCGTGGCCGGTTCGGGTGAATTAATGAATCCTACGCAGGTATTAACAGCAACTGAGATCAGCAGGCTTGATGCAGCGCGCGGAAGCGATAAAACGATCATGATCCGTAACGCTAATGAGGTAAATGAAGCTTCATCGCGCCCAATACATTCAGGTACGCTAACGTGGCACTTTAAAATGTATAATACCCGCGATGTGGCTTTCGGTGCCTCCAAAGCTTATGTTTGGGATGCCGCACGGGTTAATTTACCCCGCGGTAAAAAATCGCTGGCCATGTCAGTTTACCCGGTTGAAAGCGTTGGTGACAGTGCATGGAACAGAGCTACAGAATACTTGAAAAAATCTATCGAATACTTCTCTGAAAAGTGGTTTGTTTACCCCTACCCGGTTGCCGTAAACGAAGCGGGTATAGCCGGCGGGATGGAATACCCGGGTATTGTATTTGACGGTATTACAGATAAAGGTAAGGATCTTTATTGGGTAACCGCACACGAGATAGGCCATAACTGGTTCCCGATGATCGTAGGCTCGGATGAGCGCCGCTATGCCTTTATGGACGAAGGGTTTAATACTTTCATAGACATCTATGCGGCTGATGCCTTTAACAAAGGCGAGTATGCGCCAAAACGCGACAGTGAATATGCGCCTGGTGGCGGTAACCCTGCAAACGAGATAATACCTATCATACTCGACCCGGATGCACCTACAATTATGACCGCTGCGGATGCGGTCTCAGAAAAATACCGTCATGCAATAGAGTACTTCAAACCTGCATTTGGTTTGGTTTTGCTGCGCGAACAAATATTGGGGCATGATAGGTTTGATTATGCATTCAGAAATTACATTCACAAATGGGCATATAAGCATCCGCAACCGGATGATTTTTTCCGCTCGATGGATAATGGCGGCGGTGAGGACCTGAGCTGGTTTTGGAAAGGCTGGTTTTATAATAACCTGAAACTCGACCTGGAACTGGTAGGCGCTGAATATGTAAATAACGACCCTAAACAGGGCTTAAAAGTAACTGTAGCTAATTTAGAGCAGATGGCCATGCCTTTTACCGTTGAAGTAAAGTTGAAAGACGGCACTAAACAACGGATACAGGTGCCGGTAGAATCGTGGTTGCAAAACAACATGGTTTCGTTTATTATACTCACAACCGGCGAAGCCAAAAGCGTAACGATCGATCCCGACAATGCACTCCCCGATGCCAATAGGGGCAATAATGGATTTGTATTTAGATAGTCTGAAATTGATTAGAGCGTTTTGAACCACCCGAACAGGTCGGGATGAAGACCTATGGCAAACTGTAGTATCCCTAACGCAAAGAGCACCAGGCCGGCATACCATAGCGATTTTTTCTTTGACAGGAGTGAAACCGCCGATAAAGATATCGCTATTTGAAAAAATGTGACAGAACGCGCCAGCAACATATCCTTATTCAGGTGATCCTCCGATTCTTTCTCCAATTCTGTAGCCTTCTCCTGTATTTTCTCCTGGTCTTTTTTTAATTTTTCCTTTCGGGCTGCTGCAATCTTGGAGGTATCTATTTTGATATCACGCAGTTGCAGAACAGCATCGGCTACTTCAGCTTTGATACCCTTTGCATTGTAGTACGACCATTGATCTGAAGCTTTTACCTGGGTTATCAGCGCCTCGTTACTTTGGTGGCCGGCCATTAAACTACTTACGGCTGCAAAAGCTGCCATCAAAGCCGTAGATATAGCAACTGCCATTGACCACCTGTTGTGGTCCTCGTGTACGGCTTCGTGTATATGTTCGTGCAGGTGTTCGGTGGGTACTTCTGGATCTTCCATTTGCAACAGGTTTATTTTTACAATGATAAATTTAAAAATAAATCTGGTTTCTAAACTAACCTTTTCAGTTGCTGAAATAATTTCTCGGTAGGCAGGCCCACCACATTGGTATAAGAACCATTAATACGCTCAATGCCGATTAGCCCTATCCATTCTTGTATTCCGTAAGCGCCTGCTTTATCCAAAGGAGCGTATTTATCTACATAAAAGCGTATCTCGTCATCCGTAAGCGTACGGAAAAACACCTCGGATACGTCATGAAACAGGTTGTATTTATGCTTATACAACAGGCAAACCCCGGTAACAACGCGGTGTACCTTGCCGGACAGCATTTGAAGCATTTCAAAAGCGTGCTCCTTATTTTCCGGTTTGCCTAATATTTGCCCGTCAACATCAACGATAGTATCCGCAGTAAGCACGATCTCATCATCAATCGATTCATCAAATGCCCGCGCTTTTTTTTCCGCAATGTAAAGGGCTATTTCTGTGGGGCTTAGATTATCCGGATAAGATTCGTCCACATCCTTTAACACAATGCGAAAATCAACATCCATTAAGCGCAATAGCTCCTGCCTGCGCGGGGATTTGGATGCGAGAATTATTTTTTTTATTGATTCCACCGATTTTGTTTATGATGACACCGATTGTTTTGGTCGTTAGGTCATTGTGGCATTTAGTCATTAAATAACTTTACAACATTTCAACCTTCCAACTTTACAACACTTGCTAACTGCAAACTCAAAACTGCAAACTGATCTACCAGCTATACGCCTCCTCGCTCATCCACTTGCCCTGTACCTTTAGTACCTTCTCTATCACATCGCGTACCGCGCCTTTACCACCGGCAAAGGGTGAAATATACTGACTTATAGCCTTTATTTCTTCAGCAGCGTCAGCAGGACAGACCGCCAGTCCGGCCATTTGCATTACTTCCAGGTCAGGAATATCATCCCCCATAAATAATACACCGGCTGGCAAAACGTGCTTATCTTCCAGGTACTGTTTGAAATTGTGCGATTTGGTATGAGCCCCTACGTATACATCATTTACCCCTAAACTGTTTAAACGGTGAATGGCTATTTTTGAACGGCTGCCGGATATAGCACATACATTGTACCCGCATTTTACAGCCAACTGTATTGCATAACCATCCTTAATGTTGAACTGCCTGAACTGGTCGCCATTGTCACTTATGTAAACTGATCCATCAGTCAATACACCATCAACATCAAAGATGAACGTTGAGATATCTTTTAATTTATTTAGGAAGGATTCCACTGATTATTGTATGATTACACCGATTTTAATTTTTGATTACACCGATTTATTAGTCATTAAGTCATTGGGGCATTTAGTCATTGAATAACATTTCAACCTTACAACATTCCAACTTTTCAACAAAAATTATTGATTATCCCGCCATTCATAAACCCATGCAGACTGTATTTGTTCCAGGTGGCCTTCGTTAGATTCTTCACGTTTGCCAACAAAATTGGGCAGGGTTAATACCCACTCCAACAGGTCAGTAAAGCGGATGCGGTATATTTTCGATTCATCAAAATCATCGCCGAACTTCTCGTAAAGCTCAATGGCAATATCCTCGTGGTCGCCCCAGTTGATGGGTAAGGCAAATTTATTATCTGTCATATATGTCTTAAGTAACACTATATCAGTGTAATCAAATATTATATCGGTGTAATCCTATATCAATGGCCCATAAAACCCGACTGATCAGGCAACGTAACTTCAATATCGCCATCGATTATTATACACTGGCAACCTAATCTCGAATTGATGCGCGGGCTCACCGCACGGTCGATAAAATCTTCTTCTTTATCTGATATTTCCTGGATGTTATCCATCCCTTTATTTACGTAGATATGGCAGGTGCTGCAACCGCACACACCGCCGCAATTATGCTGCAGTTCGATGCCATTCTCCAGGCAAACATCCAGCACAGATTCACCTTCGGCAATAGGCAGCTCAACAGGTTCGTGCCCCTTTTCCTCAAAGTTTATCTTTATTTTATAGATGTCCATTGGCGCAAAAGTAACAAAATTATACGCCTCCGTGCCCCCCATTATCCATTTTGATAATCAACTGACTTAACTCCCTATATAAACGTTCTAATTCGGGATCATCGCGCAATAATTGCAGGTGCGCTGCCATCGTTTTTTCGTCATTCCGTATCGCAGGACCGGTTTGCACATCAGCGGGTAAATATTGCTGCACCTTTTGCGCTGTTTCCAGGATAAGCGGCCTCAGCAGGCTAAAATCAAGATCATTTTGCTGTAAAAGCTTATCGGCAGCATAATAAAGATAGTTAGGAAAATTACAGGCAAACACCGCTGCGAGATGTAATGTCTTGCGCTGATCGGAATTGACGCGGGAAACATTGTTGGAAACAGTCCTGGCCAATTCTTCCAGTTGAATGGTTATTTGTTCATTTGCGCCCTCGATACAAAGCGGCACCATTCTAAAATCAACTTCTTTGGTTTTGCTGAAAGTCTGTAGCGGGTAGAAAACGCCTGCTTTGGCCGTATGTTGAGTCAAAACATCTAATGGAGTTGCGCCTGACGTGTGAGCGATCAGTTTATTATGCGTTGCTAATTTTTGTGCGATGTCCCCTATCGTATCGTCCTTAACGGCGATGATAAACAGGTCGGTTTCGGGATTTATATTATCGAAGTCATCCACAGGCTCGGCACGAACGTGATAGGCTAAGAGCGATGCATTTTGCATATCGCGGCTATATACCTGCACTATGGCATGCCCGGCATTTTTAAAAGCCGCTGCCAGGTGTGTGGCTACATTGCCTGAACCGATTAGGGTGATGCGCATTGTGGCAAACTTACGAAGTTTTTAAAACTTCGTAAGTTTTAAGGGAGTGAATTAAACCGTCTTCAACTCCTTATTTCTCCTGAATATCGACATCAAAAAGCCGATTATCATAATGATGGTACCTGACCAGAAGAAATTGATATAGGGAAAATCGATAGCCTTCATTACAATAAAGGACTTCTTGCTTTCGGGCTGCTGGTAAACGGTGATCTCAACCTTTCCTTTATCCGGCAGTACGCGCGAGAAACGGAGTTTTAAACCAGCATCGTCCACTTTGCGGGCAAAATCGAAACCTCTTTTATCTCTAACCATAAATACCGGTTCGGTATTGCATGTTTTACCATTCGACACTACTTTAAGCTGGGCACCCACTGCTATATCATCTTTGCCGAGGGTAATGTTTTCAACCTTGGCATTTTTATCCAGCCCGGTAAATACAATATAGCCATCCCTGAAACGGATGGTATCACCAACTGCAACTTCATGTGGTACAGGCGCATCGTAATTCAGGTCGTCATTGGCTTCCGAATGTGCATTTCCTCCCGCACCGCCGGTTGGATCATCCTCCTCGTACCTTATCGGTGCCATGGTAACATGGGTATACAGGTCGTGAAGAAAATAATGCTTGGTATCTGGTGATGAAACCAGTCCCATTTTGCGGTTGGCCTGCGAATTAGGCTTCAGTACAAATTCATCCTTCACTTTGCCATCGTCGCCCATTAGTTTGTAATCCACCTTAAAGTAGTGGTTCGGCATAGCTATCGAATCACCAAAATAAGTTACCATGTAATCACCCATTTTTATTGGCTGATTTTTATATAGCATGATATTCTCGCGCGGATCATTACGTTTTGCAAAATCAGCGCTGTACGTTTCGCCGGTGTTATTGATAGATACCACTTTACTTGTGCCCGCTGCAATAACGGCGCCTACCAATATCAATCCAAAGCCAATGTGCGCCACAGCTGATCCGGCTAGTTTTATTTTGCCTTTAACCGCATCGGTAAATACTTTGATGTTAGATAGGATGGTATAAACAGCGCCAAGCATCACCAGCGAGAACACCAGGCGAATATGATAAACACCGCTTGCGTAAACAACCAACCCGGTAATAACCGCCGCCAGTACCAGGTAAACAGCTCCGGTGATCAAAACCCGGCTGGAGTCCGTCTTCTTATATTTTAAAAACTGCGTGATGCCGGTAAGCAAGGTAACCACTACTGCAAAACCCGCCTGGAAAACATTGTATAAAGTAACCGGGTTATTAGGCGGTGCAACGTTGGTTCCGAATATGCTGTTCCATACCGGGATAGAAGTGACGATAACCAGTTGAAGGCACGACAGGGCCAGGAAAACAGCTCCCACAAACATCCAGAACTCACGCGAATAAGTATCTTCTTCTTTTTTGGTAATGGGCAGTTCTTTCCATCGCCATATGATAAGCCCCACAGCTAAGATCAGAAATACAGCCACATCTACCACCAAATGCCAGAACATACCCAGATCGGTAAAGGCGTGTACCGACGTATCGCCTAAAATACCGCTGCGGGTTAGGAATGAGGCATATAACACCAGTATAAAACTGATCAATACCAAAAAAGTAGCCGTAAAATAGGAATGGCCGGTGTTCTTATATACGATCAATACGTGCACTGCACCAATTAAGGTAAGCCATGGAATTAAAGCCGCATTTTCAACCGGGTCCCAGGCCCAAAAGCCGCCGAAGTTAAGCGACACATAAGCCCAAAACGAACCCATAATAACACCGGTACCCAATACCATGACCGCAAACAGTGCGTACGAAATAGCGGGCTGTACCCATTCTTTATAGCGTTTTTGCCATAAGCCTGCAACAGCATAGGCAAATGGTACTACCATCGATGCAAATCCCAAAAACAAAGTTGGCGGGTGTATAACCATCCAATAGTTTTGCAGCAAAGGATTTAATCCGTTGCCATCGGTTATATAACTGAGGTAATTTTTGTAGAGGTCCGGCCGTGTAGCAAATATCGGGACGGATACCTTTAAGTCCATAGCTTCGCGAAGCAGGATAAACGGCGAACTGCCAATGCGGGTGCCAAATATCTCTATACCCAAAAGCATAGAGGCCAGCAGCGCCTGCGACAGGCATATAACCGCCATTACCGGGCTTTCCCACGATTTGGCTTTCCATACCAGCACGTTACCTAATACCGCCTGCCAGAAGCACCAAAGCCAAAAACTACCCTCCTGGCCTTCCCAATAGCTCGAAATGATATAATAAACCGGCAAGCTTTTGGACGAATGTTCCCAGGCGTAATGATATTCGAAAAGATGATTATATATGATGTAAAACAGGCAAACGCCGATACCCACTACCGAAATGGTGTTGGTAAAAAAGCTATAACGCGCAATGCGTTTCCACGAATTATTGGGATTTGTTTTGTCACTCGCTGCAAAGAAATAACTGATCGCTGCAAGCAGGGCCGAACTAAATGAGAGAATGATAAAAAATTGGCCCAGGTGACCCGGCAAAAGGTGCTCGCCCTTAAAAGCTGTATCCATTAATATTTAGTTATCGGCCTTTTTTGCGCTGGCTTCTGTAATTTCAACCTTGTCCTGTGTGTATTTGGAAGGGCATTTCATTTGTATGTGTGAAGCCTGGAACTCATTCCCCACCATTTTTCCTACCAAAACTATTTGCTCCGAGCGTTCAAAATCCTGTGGTTTGGTACCGGTAAAACTCACCTTACATTCTTCGCCTTTTTTATCTTTCATGTAAAAGCTAAAGTAGTTAGCGTCCTTCACTGCATCGTAATGCAATTCCTTTTGTTTATCCAGGAAACCGATCACGTGCAACTCGCCGCTGGTATTTTTGGCATCGCTAAAAGAACCGTAGGAACTTGCACTGGAATATAAACCTATTATCACAGCAATAGCAATTGCTATTACCACCAAACCTAAGATCGAACTTTTTTTCATTAACTGTTTAACTCCTGTTTCCGAACCACAAAAGTACAAAACGTACAGTTAATAATGTTTATTACAAGATTTTAATCTTATTTAGAATTATTCCTGATAAGTAATGCCATTCAGGCTACTTAACTAATTCGTGATAGGTGATGATATAATAGCCCAAACCACCCTTATGCACGGTTAGCTCTATAAATTGCGATTGGCCAATTAATGATTCCTGGATGTATTCGATGGGGATATCTTTATTAAAATCATCGTATTCAATAGTGACACGGGACTTCTCGATCTTTGCAGACTGGAGCGTTTTATTTAATATCCTGGCTTTTATTTTAACCTCCTGGGAGTGTTGAAAAGTTCGGTTAAGTTTGAAAAATGCGCCCATACAAAGGCTGCCAAGTAAAATGATGGAAAAGAGATAGTATTTAAGTTCCCGTTCCAAAAAGATCGAAGCGATAAGGCCTGTGATGACGCCGATAGTTACAACTGTTTGAAAACTAATGAGGGTGACGGCGTATTCTCTTTGGCAATAAAAAAAGGAATAGATGCCTAAACCGTATAGCATGGCCTTAATGATCCAAATGAGTTTTATTTGTTTTAAAACCCTTTTGATCTTTTTTATTTCCCTTTCCGGGGATCGTCGCCTTGACCTGCGTCGGTGCTCCATATAAAATGCAAACTATTAATATTTCATTAATATTAATAAAAAAATGTCACTGTATTTCAGAAATACGAAATACAATGACATTAAAGGTTTTTTTAGTTGCTAATTACGACAGCCTTAATTATGGCCACACACCAAGGTTTTGGTACGATACTGCTATTTTATTAATAGCCCCCACAAATGCTGAGGTGCGTAATGTATCTATTTTGGGAGTATTAATAAAAGTTTCCCTGATCTCGTGATACGAACGTATCATGGTATCTTCCAAACCTGAGTTTACAAGCTCCAATTCGGTTGCGCCTTTATCTATAGTTGAGCGTTGCATTGGAGTTAATGCTACACAGGTAATTCCCTCTACCATATTTACCAGGTTTGTATTGGAAGTTTCTTCAAAGCGCCTGTTCATACTGCCAAATGACACATGCGACAAGTTTTTTAGCAATTCAAAATACGA
>JBIOHG010000024.1:0-56132 GCA_044448765.1 Sphingobacteriales bacterium
AGCTTCTCAATCCCGTCCGACTTGCATGTATTAGGCCTGCCGCTAGCGTTCATCCTGAGCCAGGATCAAACTCTCCATTGTATAAATGTTGTTTCGATCCAGACCCCATTTTTATCTCAAAATAGAAATCTGTTCTTGTTTGCTTGGCGTTCGGCGCTTGGTGCACGGCGTTTCCGCCTTGCTCCACGCTCCCCGCGCGCTTCGCTTATTCTTTTTACAGTACCCTATTCCTTTTTAAATTGACAGTGCTGATCATTCCGACTTCGGCCTTCCGACCTCCGACTTCACTATCAGCCCCGCTGCGCTTTATTTTGATTATTC
The DNA here is from genome assembly GCA_044448765.1 of Sphingobacteriales bacterium. Taxonomy (GTDB): domain Bacteria; phylum Bacteroidota; class Bacteroidia; order Sphingobacteriales; family Sphingobacteriaceae; genus Mucilaginibacter. Next base: position 322 of record JBIOHG010000024.1, read on the forward strand.
CAATGTTTTAAAGAACTTTTATCGTTCACTATCGCAGTGAACTTATAATCGAAATCCCGCAGGATTTAAATTTTTTAACTATTTGCCTCGTTCCCGAAGCGGCTGCAAAGATGGGAATAAATATGCATACATGTCAAGTGTTATTTTCACTTTTTTTTCAGTGTATTTTTTAATCCCAAATTTTCAAAAAACAACGCCTTTTTTTAAAGGGGACACAAATGTAAGGAGAATACCCCGGCCTGCCAAAAGAAATGTTAAATTAATCCGAACTAATGCTTAACTCCTTGTAAACTAAGCCGAATAAATCGAGTCAAAATCGGCCTAATTCTTCAAAAATGAAAGCAACTGAATTTTGTACCTTTGAGAATCCATATGAGCTCTGCCGAATTTCCACCAAATTTTTTACCCGGCATATCCGGTTCGCCGGGATTTGACCGCGAAAATTTTATAAATGTTCATCAATCCGCAGAAGCGCCTACATCTATAAGGCTCAATCCATTTAAGCCATTATCCATAAAAAGCGATAGCCGGGTGCCCTGGTGTGCCGAAGGATATTATTTGGATAGCCGCCCTTCCTTTACTTTCGACCCGCTGTTTCATGCCGGGTGTTATTATGTGCAGGAGGCATCGTCCATGTTTATCGGCCATATTTTACACCATATATATAAGGATAATGGCGATAGTATTAAAGTACTCGACCTTTGCGCAGCGCCGGGCGGTAAAAGCACGTTGATCAGTTCGGCATTAAAAAGGGATGATCTGCTGGTGGCTAACGAGATCATTAAAACGCGTGTACCTGTACTGGGCGATAACTTAACACGCTGGGGGACCAGTAATACAATCGTCACCAATAACGACCCTAAAGATTTTAGTCGCCTCAAAGGTTTTTTTGACACTGTATTAGTAGATGCACCCTGTTCGGGTTCGGGGATGTTCAGGAAAGATCCGGCGGCGATGAACGAATGGAGCGAAGCCAACGTTAATCTTTGCCATCAGCGGCAGGAGCGTATTTTGGCTGATGTTTACCCGGCGTTAAAGGAGGATGGGTACCTTATATATAGTACCTGCTCGTATTCGATGGCGGAGAACGAGGATATACTGGATTGGCTGTGTACAGAATTTGAGCTGGAAAGCGTACGTATACCTATTGATAAAGAATGGGGCATTGTAGAAACGCAATCGCCCCAAAAACAAGCCTGGGGATACCGTTTTTATCCCGATAAGGTAAAAGGTGAAGGTTTATTTGCCGCCTGCCTGCGGAAAAAGGAGGATACAGGCGAATTGTCGAACACCAAATACAAGGAAAATCAAAAAGCTAATTTTAAAGAGATTGACCTGGTAAAACCCTATATCAATGAACCGGACAATTATTATTACTTTAAAGTAAACGACGACTGGCTGGCGATTGATAAAGTCCACAAGGAAAGCCTGGCTACTTTATCACAATACCTCTATTTAAAAAAATCGGGTGTACGGATAGGTAAAATGGCGGGCAGGGACCTGATACCCGACCACGAACTGGCCTTGAGCCTTATTATTAATAAAGACGAGTTCCTGCAAACAGAACTCACTAAGGAGCAAGCCATCCAATACTTACAGCGTGCCGAAATCTCAAATTTAGATACCACAGACAAAGGCTGGAGCCTGATGACCTACGAGGGCCATGCCTTGGGTTGGGCGAAGTTGCTGCCGAATCGTATCAATAATTATTATCCGAAGGAGATCAGGATATTTTCAAAGGCAGAAAGCTGAATTATTATATCTATATCAACCAACAATTAAGCAACATGAAGATCACGTTAGAAGTTACAGACTACGACAAAAGAACTGGATTGGTAGGCCATTGGGAGGATGATTCTTTAATAAGGACTGTGTACAAAGACAATGAATTTCTGATCCAAGCCAACAAAGAAGGGCTAATCTCACTCGCTATTCAGCTTCTATCTCTTGCTCAGGATAATGTTCCAGTAGGAACACATTTTCATTATGATACCTGGCAATCTTTAGAAGAGGGTTCTGTGAGTTTTATTATCGACAAGATACCGTCAGACCGTTAATTTCAAGTCCATTATGGGCAGGGTGTTTTAATACTGCCCTATAGAAAGCAACACCAGCGTACAAGCATATTCCGTTTCAATACCTTTTTCGTTAGCCATGCGGCGCAGTTCTGAGTTTTCGGTACCTGGGTTAAATATGAGGCGTTTGGGATGGGTATCTAATATATAATTGTACAAATCCTCCTGGTGCTGGGGGCCCACGTATAGGGTGATGGTGTCAATATCTTTATGTATGGTTTCAGGTTTTTCTATAGCCACGCCCGCCACCTCGCCGGTTTTGATACCCACATTTACTATACTGTGCCCGCTGCGCACCAGCCTGTTCGCGGCAAGGTTTGCGTAGCGGCTCGTGTCGGGCGTTGCACCTAAAACCAATGTCTTTTTATCCATTTATGATCCTGTTCAATATGGCTATCTGCCCCGAGTGGTATACGTGATGTTGTATCAATCCGTTCACTAATTCTTTATAACTCGCGCCCGTACCCAATTCGCGGTTTCTTTCATCGTTTATTGGCTCATCCCATTTCTCCTCGGGAAAATCCTGGATGAGCCCCTGCAAATTTACGTTCACCAGCTTCAAATCATTAACATAATTGTGCCATTTTTGTTCGTCGGGCGCGCCGGTGGAGGGCCAGTCGCCGCTTGAAGGCACGCCGGCGGTCATGCCGTTTAGACGGTCCATTACCTCTTCGGTCCAGGCGATCATGTGCAATACTATCTCCGCGATGTTGTGCGAAGCGCCGGGCAATTTCTCGTAAGCGGCTTCAAAGCTCACCTGTTCAATAATACTGTAAACCGAATTGCCGTACCAGGGGCGACCGGATAATACCTTTTCTAATTCGTTGCTGAGTTTGGTGGATGTTGTCATAAATATTTTGTCTGAATCAGAATTTACAAAATTTAAGAATGAACCGAATTCTGAAAATTAACAAATTCTGAAAATTCTGATTCAGACAATTTTCGCTGCCGCCACTGCACAATTTATCCCATCAATCGCTGCAGAAATAATACCTCCAGCGTAGCCTGCACCCTCTCCGCAAGGAAATAAGCCTGCCACCTGCGGGTGCTGTAGCGTTTCCTTATCCCTGGGCACTTTTACAGGCGACGAGGTTCTCGATTCCACACCCACCAATATCGCCTCGTTAGTGTAATAGCCCTTCATCTTCTGCCCGAATACGGGCAAGGCTTTTTTTAAACGCTCCGCTATCCAGCCCGGTAAAACTTCGGCTAAATTTACGCTTTTTGTGCCGGGCAGATAGGAGTTTTTGGGCAGATCGGCGGATGTTCGTCCATTCACAAAATCCGCCATGCGCTGAGCCGGGGCAACCAGGCTTCCGCCACCAGCGGTGAAGGCCAGTTGTTCTATTTCGCGCTGAAAGTTGAGCAGCTTGAATGGATCGGCGTTATCGCCTTTCACATCTTCCAGGTTTACCTGCACCACCGTGCCCGAATTGGCGTAAGGGTTATTTCTTTTTGACGGGCTCCAACCATTAACGACGATCTCTTTATCTTCCGTCGAACATGGCGCGATAATGCCCCCCGGGCACATGCAGAATGAGAATACGCCGCGGCCATCCACCTGTTCCACCAAACTGTAATAGGATGGCGGCAAAAATTCGCCACGATCTTCACAATGATATTGGGCACGATCGATGATTACTTGTGGGTGTTCAATACGTACACCCAATGCAAATGGCTTGGCTTCTATCAAAATTTGCTGCTTATACAGCATTTCGAAAATATCACGTGCCGAGTGGCCGGTAGCTAATATTACAGCGTTCGCCTTCCAGTTTTCGCTGTCAGCGGTTTTAACGCCTTTTATCTTACCCGAATCCACAATAAGACTGGTCACTTTCGTATCAAAATGCACCTCGCCGCCCGCGTTTTGTATGCTCTCGCGAATGGCGGTAATAATGCCCGGCAATTTGTTGGTACCGATATGCGGACGTGCGTCGATCAATATATCTTCCGACGCGCCATGGACTACGAATGTCTTTAACACTTGGTTTACGTCTCCCCTTTTGGTGGAACGGGTGTATAGTTTGCCATCGGAATAAGTACCCGCACCGCCCTCGCCGAAGCAGTAGTTGGATTCAGGATTAACCAAGCCTTGTTTGTTGATATTAGCCAGGTCGCGGCGGCGTTGTTTTACATCTTTACCGCGTTCTAAAATAATGGGTTTAAAACCCGATTCGATACATTGCAAAGCGGCAAATAATCCGGCAGGACCGGCGCCTATGATAATTACCGGTTTAGCATTTTTAACGTTGGGGTAATTGACAGTATAACTTTCCGGGACGTACGGTTCGCCCATAAAAACCTGCATCTGCATACGATAAAGCACACGGCGGCCACGCGCATCTATAGAACGTTTGAGGATTTTTAAACCCGTAATTTGATGGGGTGATATTTTGAACGAAGCTGCTGCCAGTCGTACTAAAACGGCTTCGTCTTCGTGCTGTTCGGGCGAACAAACAATTTCAGTTTCTTTGGTCATGATCGTGCCCGGTTTTTATCCGGGACGGGGCAAAGATAGTGATTAGAGATTAGTGGCCAGTGATTAGGTAGTTCACTTATTTTAAATATGCTGAACAATTATTATGATTCCATAAGCCACAAGTCCGATTCCGCATATTAACAAACTAACATGACCTCCTGAAAAGTCATCTATTCCTTTTTGATACCATTTTACCTCGGCAATTGTAAGCCATATACCCCCTACTATTAAGGCAATTCCCAGCAATACGTATAAAAAGTTCATTTACACTTCATTATTTAATCCCCCAATATATGATTCCTGAATTTGAGCTTCCTGGGGATCAATCTTATCTAGTTTAAACCTTGACCTGATCTTAGTCAAAACCAAGTTTCTGCTGGTTATGCCCAAGGCTGGATTGGTTTTTAAAAATTCGCGTTTTAGCGAAGCAGCCGTGGCGGCTTTTGATACCGGCGTCCAACCCGGAGGCATGATGATGTATAGACACTTATTTTTAAAGCCTTTAGCTTTTTTCACATCCCGCCACAGCAGGTATATCTCGCCAAAATACAGGTCGGAAAAATTGGTAACGTCCAGCTCACGCGTAACGCCGTATTCGGTTTTTACTTCTTCCTTGATGGATTGCAGTGTGCCAAACAGCCAGTCCCAAATTGGCACCACATTGGCAAAGTTGGTATCAATATAAAGCGGACTTTTGGCATGGTGCACCCGGTGATGCGCCGGGGTGATGATCAAATGGTGAAGCCAACCCAATTGCCCGTTTTTTACCGTCCGCTCGCTTACATGGATAAATATCCCCCAGGCGCTGTCGATCAATATCATGGGCAAAAACATGGCCGGGTTAACGCCCAAAAAGGTCAGTATCACCAAACGAACCAGGGTGGAATAATAGCTTTCGGCAAAAAAGTGCACCCAGTTTACGGTCATGTTCAGGTCGGTGGGCGAATGATGCGGGGCATGGAGGCACCATAAAAGCCGCACGCGGTGCGAACTAAAATGGAACAGCCACGAAGAAAACTCCCAGCATAAATAGCCGTATATCCAACTGTACCAGGACATATCAATAGTAAATGGCTGCAATTTTTGAAAATGCGGCCACCATATCCAAAACGTATGAAACAGGATGAGCTTGGGCAGAAGCTCTAATATCAATAAAGCAATAAACGACGATTTAAAATTCTCTGCGACCTTTTTATAGATGAGTTTAAACCTGGCATAACCTTTTGCGCTACTTCCATCCTGTTTCAATGCCTGGACAATGAAGGATATGATCTCCCATAAGACAAGCGTAGTATTTAAGATGATGATGACCGAAACCACACTCATATAATACTGGTGCGTGATAAATGGGTCGACGATGGCGCCGATATAGCCTTTGCCTTTGATGGAGTCGTAAATGTACATGCCGTACTCCGAAACCAGCTTGTACATGATAAAGCCAAACGCGAATATGAAAATTACGTTTTCGGTAATTTTTAAATTCTTGTCCAGCTTTTTTGTATTTATCATTTATTGGTCGGCATTGTGGCCTAAACAAAATTAAAAAAATGACCGGGATAATTACCCACAGGCCTAAAATGCAACAACCCTCTTTACGAAAAGCCGCAGAGAGGGTTGTGCGTTGTATTAGGATAATTATAGGTGACTTATTTTTTGAGGTATAAGCTCTCTTATCAATTTTATTAGTGTTGTCCGAAACACGTTTTACCTGGCAAGATAGATAGCTTCACAACGGGCGCCCCCCGGGCTTGCAGTAGCAAAAATGATCGTAGCGCTATGGGTTGTTAACGGATCAATAGGTGTTGGGTTAGGGTCCTGGTAAACCGTTTCACCCGTGGCTGCATCTATCTCTGCCACCGGATCACCAAATATAAGGCTGTTATTGGTTCCCATTTTGTACGAAACGGTATCATTGCTTCCATTGCTGCTGATGTAACATTTGCCGTCGGCCCTGAAATCATAATAATCGCTTGGGGTGCCGATATATACGGTATTATGTACCGGGCCTATAAATTGATTTGATGTGGAATCTTTAACAAGGTTCCATTTTCCAGCGATGTTTGTTGAAGGTTCGTCAACAATGGTTGTTGTGGTTGTGGATGCCGGTTTTACAATTTCGTTTTTACAGCTGCTCACCAACACCACGGCCGCAAACAACACAAACAAGTAATTAGCTTTCATATCCATTTGATTTTAGCCCGTTTACGGATATGATTTTCAGTTAGTTACGGCATCTATCTAAACGTGCTGATATTCAGCCGGATAAATTTTAGCTATTGCTGCCGTCGAGCCGGAACGCGGTGGCCTACATGGTTCCCGCACGTGCGGGACTACGCCTGCCCCCCCTCTCCGATGGTTAGCGGACAAAGAGGGTTTGGTTTAAAATAATTTCGTACGTCAAAGAACACTGCGCTCAATTTCACAACTGAGCCTATATGATGGAGCACACCTAAAAAAAGGATCTGCGTAATTTTCAAAATGAAAATTTGAATGGGTTGGGAATGATCCCCGGCTTGAATAACGTCTCCGTGAAAGGAGGAGAATAATTGATACCTACAAATTTACGAAACCATTTTGATGAAAGTGGTGACACGAGTTTGTCAGTATACCCGACCCTCAGCGGCAACGAAGATTTTGCCCTTTTCATATGCACAAAGGCTGTTTTTAAAACTCCTAATCCTATAGTAGTAAAAGGGTGAAAAGCGTCCGCCTTCGTATCACCCACTGTACGAAAACGAACAGTTTCGTAGATGGCAATAAATTATTTGTCTGATAATCAACTACTTGCTTGTTGGCATCAGTATTGGCATGGACTAATCAAATATCAATCTCATGAATACCAACGATACGTTAAGCCAATTGTGGGCCGGATGCCTGCAAAATGACCGCAAACAACAGGAACTACTATATAAAGCGCTGGCCCCAAAAATGATGGCCGTGTGCATGCGCTATGCCAATGATAAAGACGAGGCCCAGGACATTTTGCAGGAAGGTTTCATCAAGATGTTTAATAACGTACATAAATACCGGGGCGATGGTAATTTAGAGGGCTGGATACGCCGCATTATGGTGCATACCGCTATTTCGCGCTACCGCAAATTGAAACCAATGGTTTTAGTTGAGGATATGGCCGAAACGCATGAATCAGGTACTACTTCTGATAACGCCAATAATTTGGAGGTTAGCGACCTGATGAAACTGATACAGCAGTTGCCGCAGGTATACCGTTCGGTGTTCAATTTATATGCCATCGAAGGGTATTCACACCAGGAAATTGGTACTAAATTGGGTATTACCGAATTACTATCACGTACTACGCTATACCGGGCACGCAATATTTTGAAAGAAAAATTAATGCAGTTGACTAATATTGAACGGTATAGTTTGGCGGGATAGCCCCCTGCCCCCCAAAGGGGGAAAGATTTAAAATCAATCCATCAACATATAGGCTTAGTCACGGTCCTGCCGGTTGGGCGGGATCGGGCAAAAGTCACAACTCCGATGCAGTGAATATATGGAAGGTACTCCTGTTCTTTGCCATTGCGATGGTCGTTAGCATCATCGCTTATTCCGGTCGTTTTAGGAAGGAGGATTGAATTCGATTACTTTCCTATGCCTTTGCGATGGGAACGGCCTAAGCGCTACTTATTCCACAGTTTTAATAAAATCTAATACTGAAACAAAGTAACTTTCTAAGCCATTATAAGATTCTTCTCCAGGAATCCAGCTTGCGAATTTCCAATATTCCCATTTTTTATTGTCGACATCAGGAGGAATCAATAAAAAATATTGTTCATCATTGAGGCCGGCCACCACAATACTTCTCGCCAGTTTCCTACCTTCTTCAATTAAGGGTTCCTGTTGCCAAATTTCAATCAAAAAAGGGTCAACGTTTTTTAAATAGTCAATCTTACTGACATTTTCGAACGTTGGCTCTGTGCTATCACACGGCGTAAAAAATCCATTCGTTATTAGAAGAAATTTCAAGTAATCCTCCGGCAAATCAGTATTTAATCGTCGCTCCGCTAAAGCTATGGCCGCCCTGGATGCAGGTTGGCTGCCTAACCATTGCAAACTCTTTTGTTCATCTGTAAATACACTCCTATTTAAAGGAATAGCGATGATCGATATTTCCTTTAATGCTTTTTCCATTCGCGGCGCTCCTGTCTATTATTAATTTGCGTCACTAATCTATAATCACTACCGATGTTTCGCCCCCAAATAAAACGTCATCTCTCCCCCATTCATAATATCAGCATGAGTGATAAAATTGCCCTTCAACTCTTTACCATTCAGCTCGATCTTTTGGATATAAACATTCTTTTCCCCCTGGTTTTTGGTGTTGATGGTGAAGGTTTTGCCATTGTCTAAATTGATGACAGCCTTTTCAACCGCCGGACTGCCAATCGCGTACTGATCCGAACCCGGTGCTACGGGGTAAAAGCCTATGGCGCTGAAGATGTACCAGGCGCTCATTTGGCCGGTATCGTCGTTGCCGCCGAGGCCGTCGGGGGTGGGTTTATACATTCGGGGCAGTATCATGCGTACACGCTCCTGCGCTTTCCAGGGTTTTGAGGTCCAATCGTACAGGTAAGCGTCGTGGTGGGAGGGTTCGTTGCCGTGATCGTAATTGCCGATAAGGCCGTCCTTGGTAATATCTTCGGTTTCGGCGAAGTATTTATCGGGCAGTTCTAGTGTGAACAGCGAGTCGAGATAGCGTAAGAAACGTTTTTCGCCGCCCATTACTTTAATGAGTCCGGCAGGGTCATGCGGAACATACAATGTGAACGTCCAGGCGTTGCCTTCGATAAAGCCCATGTTGATGGTGGTGAATGGGTCGAACGTTTTGCGGAAAGTACCGTCGGCCAGTTTGGGGTGCATAAAGCCGGTTTTAGGGTCGTACAGGTTCTTCCAGTTTTGCGAACGTTTGATAAACTCATTATAAATATCCTGCTTGCCTAATTTTTGCGCCATTTGGGCAATGCACCAGTCGTCGTACGAATATTCCTCGGTGGAGGATACCGAATTACCGTTCTTTTCATCCGGGATATACCCCATGTCGATATAATAGCCCAGACCGGCATAGTCGCGGTTGCGCGCGGTGGTTACGCAGGCCTCCAACGCCTTATTGGTATCAAAAGGTGCGTTGCCTTTTACTACAGCGTCGGCAATGACCGATACGGCGTGGTAGCCGCTCATACACCAATTCTCGTTTGCCGAATTGCTCCACACCGGCAGCATGTGCTCCGGACTTTGGTCAAAATGCGCCATCATACTTTGCACCATATCCGAGCCGCGTTTCGGGTCGATGATGTTGAACAGCGGATGCAGCGCGCGGTGCGTATCCCACAGCGAAAAGGTGGTATAATTGGTAAAGCCGTCGGCTTTGTGCACGTTTTTATCCAGGCCCATGTACTCGCCGTTCACATCCATGTAAATAGTGGGGTTTATCATGGCGTGGTACATGGAGGTATAAAAGTTTTCCTTATCGGTTTCGCTGCCGTCGATCACGATCTTGTGCAGCTCGTGCTCCCATTGCGCCTGACCGTCGGCCTTCACTTTTTCAAAGTCCCAGCCCGGGCATTCGGCCTGCATATTGGCCATGGCATTGTCCATGCTTACCGGCGATAGCGCCATTTTTATTTTGATCTTTTCGCCTTCATTGGTTTTGAAATCAAAATAAGCTTTGATCTGCCTGCCTGCTGTTTCCGGGAAGTTAGGCGTGCGGTTAAATTGCCCCCAGAAACCGCCGTACACTTCGTGCTTGTCGTATTTTTTATAACCGTGACTTATAAACGCCTTCGAGAATTTCATCGCGAAAAACAGCTTGCGCGTGCGTGCCCAGCCATTGGTTTCGCGGTAGCCAACCACGGTGCTGTCGTTCAGCACGCGCAGGTAGGTCCACACGTTTTTATCGGGGTAGTTGTAAATGCCCGCTGTTAGATCCAATATGATGTGTGCGTTATCCGATTTCGGGAAAGTATATTGGTGAAAGCCCACGCGGGTAGTGGTGGTCATTTCGGCCATGATATTGTAGGCGTCCAGCTTTACTTTGTAGTAGTTGGCCTCGCTCACTTCGTTGGCGTGCGAAAAGCCGGAGCGGTAACCGCTGCCGGGTTTATCCGCCGTGCCGGGGTTTAGTTTAAGCTGACCAACCGTTGGCATAATTAAAAAGTCGCCCAGGTCAGAGTGGCCGGTGCCGCTGAAATGGGTATGACTAAAGCCCACAATGGTTTTGTCATCATATTGGTAACCGGCGCAATATTTATACACGTCGGGGTTGTATTTGCCGTTAAGCTCGTAGCTTACGGTATCCGTTTCGGGGCTCAGCTGCACCATGCCGAAGGGCACCGTAGCTCCCGGGTACACGTGCCCCATGCGCTGCGTACCGATGATGGGGTGCACATACTGAACTAAATTATCCGATCTTTTACTTTGTGCCGATGCCAGGATGGGCAGGGCAGCTATTATTGAGAGAAGAAGCTTTTTCATGAACTCCAAATATAGAGGGATTGTTGTATTGGTTGTAGCGGTTGTATGGGTTAAATTGGTTGAATTGCCGTGACAGGATACACACAGCGTTCACGTTCAGGTTACTTTGGGGCACTTTTGAATACAAAAATGACTGATTTTAAACTATTTACAACTTACACTAAGCCTCTAAATTTTACCAACTTTGCTTGTTTCGTGAACATGAAAAGGTTAACTAATTTAAATACAGTTAGTTAAACCCCGCTGGCAGGTGTACACAAAATCGACCGATCCGGACGAATAAGTCTGTGAATTTTCACTTTTTTACAAATTTCTTCATTTCCCCCTCGTTGCAATCACCTGAAACGGGCTTAGTGTACATTAACTCTTGATAAGCTTTAGGCGAAGGGCGAAAAGTTGGTTACACAAATAAAAATTCTCCGCCGGCCGGGGGTCTGAAGCAGAATTTTTAGAATTCTGTTCGTTCTTTAATTCTAAAAAATAATAAACTTTAAAATAGGGTGTTTTCACGTATTGATAATATCACACGATTAACCGTAAATTCATCGTTTGATTTTAACCTGGAAATCAGGGCACAATAAAAAAGGCGACTCGCGCCGCCCTTTATTTCACAACGGAATAATCCTACGAGGGCTACGGCAACCCGGAACACCATGTTGTTGTTCAATATCGCAAAGTACAAATCTGAAAGCAAATCACAACAACAAAATCCTTCATAGCCTTGCCGCGTTCGTTGTTGTTCAATATCGCAAAGTACAAATCTGAAAGCAAATCACAACTAAAAGGTGCGTTAGTTGCCACATCCTACCGTTGTTGTTCAATATCGCAAAGTACAAATCTGAAAGCAAATCACAACTACTTAGTGTGTGTGAAAAGGTGTTAGGTAGTTGTTGTTCAATATCGCAAAGTACAAATCTGAAAGCAAATCACAACTTGAACGTCGCCGGCAGGCCCGGTCATTAATTAGTTGATAATATTTCAGGTAATTCGCCTTTTAAACCTTCGTGATCACATACCGCCCGCCCTTAAAATTACCCACGGTTTTTACAGTGAGGTGGCTGGCCTTATCTATCCACATATAGCCCGACGTATCGCCATGAATAAAATGCAATACCGTACATGCCGCATTGCGCTCTGCGGCGCCCGTTAGCACATCATCAAAAGCATATTCAACCGTGAACGGGTCTGATGGCGCAGGAGTGCTTCTGTTGAAATTGTCCAAAGTATACGTCACTCCTTTTTTCAGGTCGAGGTAGCCGAAGATGTATTCGGTCATGTTGTTCTCAAAGTAACCCGCTTTCATGGGATAGGCTTTGGTAGTTTCAACGCTTTTGCGCGTGGTTTTAACCGTTGCCTGCGTTTCGCCGAACTGCATATCAAAGGTCACATTGCGCTGGTAATGGATCTCGTGCATGCGGATGGGTTTCAAATATTGATCGGTAACGGAGGTATCCGTTTCAAACTGACCGGCCGGCACCTGGCGGTAGCGTGCAAAGGTGATCTGCTTGCTTGAAGGATCGATAATAATGTAATCCTCTAACACATAGTCGTTCAAAAGTTTGCCCGCTGTATCGGTTATTGTAGCGCGATAAAAGTCGTGCCCCGGTTGTATCCAATCGTAACGGATGGCCTTGTCGCCGGGTTTGATAGTGGTTTGAGCATAACTGAGAATGGAGAAAGTTAGCAGGATGGTTGTAAGCACAAATGATTTCATAAACTTGATTTGCGGCAAGTTTAGTGTTGCTTACAGGTACGGCATAAAGGCTTCAATCCTCCTGGTCAACTATTCAACGGATGCCGCTATATATTTAACGGGGCGGGTGATTGAAAAAACAGGGCAGTTTACCGGGTATTATGGCAAACGGCAGTTTTTCTATTTCGTGGTATAATTATAGGTGACGTAGGTGGCCGCTTCGCCATCGGAGGAAAGTGTAGTGATACTATACGGCAAGCCATTATCCAGGTACTTGTAATTATTAACGCCTATGGATGCCGTGCTGGTTAACATATTATGCATAGACAATGCCGCAGCCGTGTTCGCAAAAATGGCGAAGTGCAAATTCCTAACCGCCAACGCATATAGGGGGTTGGGCTTGCTATCATAAGTGTAACTGGCCGAATAAACTACCGAGCCGTCCGATTTGCTGTATTGCGTTGAATTAATAATATCACCGGCATCATTATAAGTGAATGACACATAAGAATTATCGTAGTTATCGGCCTTGATCAGCTGCTTCTTATCGTTGAAGGTGTAGTTGAAATTTTGGATCTGTACATCCCCACCCGTACCCTGCACATTAACCGTACTGCCCGAATAGGTGAGTTTATCTGTCTCCAGCACAAAGGAGGTATGGCTGTCTAATACGTCGGCCGAGCTTACATTGCCATCCGTACCGTAGGTGTATTTATAAGTATTACCTAAACGTGGGTCGTTATAGCCGCTGAGGCGACCCTGGCTGTCGTAAGTGTAAATAACACTGCTATTAACGCCATTTGCGGTATAGGTTACCGAATTAAGCTGGTAGGTTTTTGTTTTTTGCGGGTTGTCTTTTTTGCAGCCGGCAAATATTAATGTAATGATAATTAGCGAAGTAAGCGTTGCTTTCATAGATTAAAGTTAAGCTTTTTTTGTAAAAAACAACAGGTTTTTAGTCCGAATAAGGCACTGTCCTTTTCTCCCGGCTGCTCTGGAAAGCCAGCTCAATAATGCGGATAGTCGTCCGGGCCTGCTCAGGTTGCACGATCAATTCCTTGCCTTCGGCGATGGCTTCATACACGTTTTGGAACAGATCCTGGTAACGGCCGGGTTCGCTTGGGATGGTTTGGGTGATAGTTTTACCGTTGTCGTCCAAAGTCACATGCCCCCAAATGGATTCCGGTTCCACGCCCCAGTTGCGTTCGGATGGCTTATGCCCTGCTTTTAAAGCTTCTTCCTGCACATCCATGCCGTATTTAATAAAGGTGCCGTTGTAACCATAAATAGTATAAACCGGGCCGGCTTCCTTCACCAGCATCCCACTCTTCATTGTTACTTTTAAACCAGGATACCACATAATAAGCTCAAAATTATCTTCCACTTCCAGTCCGCCGGGGCGTTGGGTGGTGAGCATGCAGGTTAATTCGGTTGGCTTGCCGAAAAGATCGAGCGTGGCATCTATTAAATGCGCACCGAGGTCGTAAAATATACCGGAGCCGGGCATCGGTTTCTCGCGCCAGGCCTGCGGACGGAGGCCGAGGCGGTAGCGGTCGTAGTGAACTTCCATTTCTACCACCGTACCCAAGATGCCACTGACCAATGCTTTCTTCACTGTATTATGCCCGCTGTCAAATCGGCGGTTATGGTGAACCGACAATACCCGGCCTTGTTTTTTGGCTAACGCGATCAACTCGTCCGCTTCCGCAGTGATAACGGTAAAAGGCTTTTCAACCAAAACATGTTTACCAGCGAGCAGGGCTTTTTTGGTCAATTCAAAATGCGAGGTGTTAGGCGAGCCCACGAGCACGAGGTCGATGTTGGGGTCATTGATAATATCATCAGCACTATTCACCACTTCGACAGTTGGATAAACCTTATTTGCTTTCGCGACTTTTTCCGGGTCGGAAGTGCTGATCTTAGCCAGCTTAAAACCTGGATTAGCCGCGATGAACGGCGCGAAAAATGTTTGTCCCGAATTGCCGAAACCAATGAGGCCGGTGTTGATGATCTTTTTCATATATAAATAAGCGATGTCATTTCGAACGAGCGTAGCGAGGAGAACTTTTTCTTGAGCGGGCCGTGCCTTGACCGCGCGAGCGAAAAAATCTTCGACAAGCGACCCGCGTCCGTGCATATCGTTTAAGATCTCTCACTATCGTTCGAGATGACATGTATGATATTTTTACAAACCGATTAAACCGGTTCGTATTATTAATAGGATATTGCCTTTAATTCCTGCTAAAAATAACATTACCATTTATGAAATACAGAATTTTTGCAAAAAACGAAAAACTATCCGCTATCGGCCTCGGCTGCATGAGCATGAGTCATGCTTATGGCGAACCGGATGACCCGGAATCTATCCGTACCCTTCACCTTGCTTTGGACCTGGGCATCAACTTTTGGGATACAGCCGACGTGTACGGCAACGGCCGGAACGAAGAACTGATCTCGCAGGTTTTACCCCAAAACCGCGATAAGATATTCATCGCAACCAAATTCGGTTTCCGTACCGATGCCGATGCTAAGCTGACGAGTTTTGACGCCCGCCCGGCCTATATCAAACAAGCCGTTGAAGCCAGCCTGAAACGCCTGAAGATCGACACCATCGACCTGTACTACGCTCACCGCATCGACCCAAATGTGCCGGTTGAGGAGATGGTTGGCGCTATGGCTGAACTGGTGACCGAGGGTAAAGTGCGTTATTTAGGATTATCGGAAGCATCTCCCAATTCCATCCGCCGGGCAAATGCAGTGCATCCTATTAGCGCGCTGCAAAGTGAATATTCCTTGCTTACGCGAGAAGTGGAAACGGAGATATTACCGGTTTGCAAAGAATTGGGCATCACTTTCGTACCATTCAGCCCATTAGCACGCGGCCTAATGACCAACACGCTCAAACTGGATCAATTAGCTGATAACGATTTCCGCAAGAACCTGCCGCGTTACGGGCAGGAGCACCAGGATAACAACGAAAAACTAGCAGCCGGATTTGCGGACATCGCCAGAGCAAAAGGCTGTTCACCCGCTCAATTAGCATTGGCCTGGGTACTGGCGCAGGGTGATAACATTATCCCCATACCTGGCACCAAGAAACAGGATAAGCTGCGCGATAACGCAGGAAGCGTGGATGTGATAATAACCAATGAAGATCAAAAGAAAATAGACGCCCTGCTTCAGAAATATCCAAATGTTGGTGATCGTTACAGCGAAGTGAATAAGAAGTTTGTGGATAAAAGCTAAAATTGTCTGAATCAGAATTTACAAAATTTCAGAATGATCAGAATTCTTACAAAAGGATATCTCATTCTGCGAATTCGTTAATTCTGTAAATTTTGATTCAGACAAAATACTACTCCGGCAACTCCCTCAAATAAATATCCCGGTAATATACGTGTGTACCATGAGCCTGTAATTCGATCTGTTCTTTCGGGAAGATTGGCAGCTTGCGGTCCCAGTAGTTATCCATTACCACGTTATCCACCACCAGCACACCGTTGAAGTAGACGGTCACTTTATCGCCTTTCATAATGATGTGGAACGAGTTCCAGTCGCTGATGGCATTGTCGGCCAATTTTGAAGGCTTGCTTTCATGCGCCTGGTTATTGTATAACCCGCCTGAGCCAACCTGGGCGCCCACATCTACCCGCGAGGTATCCCATATCTGCACCTGTGGCGAGCCACGGAGATAAATGCCGGCGTCACCTTTCGGACCGATCTTCCAATCCACGTACATTTCAAAATTGCGGTATTGTTTGGTGGTGCAGATGTTCTCGCCCTCGCCGCCGAAATTCAAAACCCCATTCTCCACGTACCAGCCTTTGCGCATAATGGAATCCGCTTTTTGCTGTTCTTTAGCTAAGGTCTGCGCATCCATCTTGCTGCGCTCAATTGGATTGCCCACCAAGCCTTTCCAGCCGGTCAGGTCAGTATTGTTAAATATAGGTACCAGGCCCGGATCGTTCGGCATTTCTGCAATAAACTTGCGGATGGCTACTTTTCCGTAGTCGCTGTCGCCGCCTTTTTGTATTTGCATCGCTTTGTTTAGCCACAGCTTTACGTCGTCGCCATAAAAGTTTTTATCGGATAAGGCAATGTTCGTCACATCATCCGCGGCTATACCTTGCAGATCCTTATCATCCAGATATTTGCTTACAAAGATCAGCGCCGGAAAAGTTTTATCATTACCGATCTCTTCCAGTATCATTTTCTTCTGCTGAACGGTTTGCGCCGCTTCCATCGCATCGCGCAGGTAGATCACTTTTTCATCATCCGGGTAAGATGATTTGCTTATCATATCTACATAACCATGTAATGCCAAATCTTTCAGACCCGCATCCTCGGTTTTTTTGCTAATCGATAACAACTCAGGCGTAGCACTGGTATTGACCCATGCCGATAGCGCCATCACAGCCGCTTTTTGTGTCATGGCATCGCCTTTATCATAAGCGGCGGACACTGCGCGCAACGATGCTTTATCCCCTATCGCTGCCAGGATATTGAAATAACGTGGTTTTTTATCAGCAGACTGCTTATCCATCTGTGCAAGCACCATCGCGCTTTGGGCAGATTTATCCTTTGATTCTCCAACTACAGCAATAATAGCCGACTGCACATTAGCTGTTTCTGACGATTTATCCGAGGATGCCAGCAACCCAAACAGCTGATCAAGGTTATCAGCGCCTGAAAGCTGGTCCAACGAACCATAAGCAGCAGCGCGAACATTAGCGTCCGGGCTGGTAAGCAACGGCGTTACCACACCAATCTGGCTGTGTGCTTTGCGGGCTGCCAATACTGCTATCAACGCTGACTTAGCTGCGTCAGGAGCATCCGGCAGCGCTTTAGCCACTTTGTCCACGACAGTTGCCCCTTTCATTACCAGCAATGCGTTTTGTACAGAGTTTATTTCGTCAGCGTCGCCGGTTTTCGCAACTGCGAACAAGTCATTCAATGCCTTATCCTGCCCTATCTGCTGCGATGCTTTGATCGATGCCAGCACAACGCCTTTATCGCTGCTCTTTAATCCGCTTAAGGCTGAAGGCAGCGCCGCTTGTACATGATTATTACCCAGCATGGTGATGATGGCCGTTTTTTCAGCAGCATTGGCCTTACTCGCTTCTTTGATCCATGCAGCACTGTTCGTCGCCGAAAGATATGGCCCGGCGAATTTCAATGCGGCAACACGGTATTTAGGGTCGTTGTTACGCGCGGCTTCTATCAGCACTGGTGTACTTTTAGCACCCTGGATATCGACTATTATTTTTAGAGCAGCAGTTTCGGTCTGTACCTGGTTGGCCAGGCCAGCTTTGCTAATCAGCGTTTTTGCCAGTCGCACCGCGGTAGCAGCGTCCTTCTTGCCCAAATTGCGGATATATAATAAGTAAGACGACGTCGCATTTGTCACATCATAGGTCAGCCCCGCTTTTTGTGCCGCGTTCGCCATCAGGTTGATGGAAACCGGGCTGGCTATGTTGGCCAAAGCGTAAAGTGCTACCTTATCCAGTTTTTTATCCTTGCCTAAAACGGCGTTTATGCCTTTAACAGCTAGTGCATCATGGCTATCGCCTAACGCTTCTACAATAGATAAGCGGCACGAATCTTTAGACGCCGGCAAAGCCTGTCTTAAGGCCGCTTTGGCCGCAGGCGTATTCACCTTTACCAATGCCCTTGCTGCTGGATCGCATAAACGCTTATCTGCTAAATACTTTTTCAGTGTCGAAACAGCGTCATCCCTGCCAACAATTTGCAGTTGACTGATGACAAATGCCTCGTTATACGGATCGCTTATTTTAGCTAATGCCTTGCAATAGGCTTGTGTAGCCATCGTGCGCCAGGCCTCTTTACCGGTTTGCGTGGTATTAAATGAAAACCCCGTTATCGCATCATATATCTTTGTATTATCTGCGGTACCATTTGGTTGGAGCATTGTCAGCATATTGACGATGCCCTGTTCGCCTAATTGAGCTGTGGCGGCGGCATTCGCATTCAGTTGGGCCGCGTTATTGGCGGGTTCTTTATTGAGAATGGCCGTTATTCCGTCGGACTGCGCATGAACCGTCGCCGCTAACCCCGATAATAAAATGCTGATGTAAAATATTTTCTTCATGGTCGGTTCGGGTTAAATAGTCCAGGGGCCGCGCATGGGCGGAAAGATCAAACGGTTGGCTCCTTCATCGCCGATAAACTCCTGTTTTACCGGGTCGAATTTTAATGATCGGCCTAATCGCAAAGCAACAAGTCCCATATTGACAATGGTGCATGAGCGATAGCCGTTCTGCTCGTTCAGGGCGAACCGCTTCCGGGTTTTTACCGCTTCTATAAAATCGGTAACCTGCGGTTCAGGATCGGGAAACTCAGCCAGTTTCCTTTCCAGGTCTGGTATATCCGATTTAAAACCGGGATACAATTTTCCTTTCGGCCCCTCGATATAAGGCACGCCTTCAATGTTTCCTTCGCCGTCGAGGATGATCTTGCAGCCATCGGCATAGGTGTAAGTGATCTTGCGCCAGGTGCCCACGGCGTCCATATTTTGTTGCGGCGCATCCAGTTCGACACTGATCGGACTGTCATCGTCCTTGCCTAAAAAGTATTGTATCGGGTCGATATAATGCTGACCCATATCGCTCAGGCCGCCGCCGTCGTAATCCCAATACCCTCTAAAAGTTTGATGCACCCGGTGCGGATGGTATGGTTTATAAGGTGCTGGTCCCAGCCAGAAATCATAATCCAGTTCAGGCGGAACAGGCGTTGGCGGCAGGTTAGTTTTGCCTACCCAGTAAAACTTCCAGTCGAAGCCGGTGTGTTTGCCCACGGTTACCGTCAAAGGCCAGCCTAACAAGCCGCTTTCCACCAATTTTTTGATCGGCTTTACCGTTGTGCCCATGCCATAGAAATTATCCTCGAAACGGAACCAGGTATTCAGCCTGAATATCCTTCCATTCTGCTGAACTGCTTCCATTAATCGCTTGCCTTCGCCAATGGTATGCGTCATGGGCTTTTCACACCAAACGTCCTTGCCCGCCCGTGCCGCATCCGCAGCAATGATGGCGTGCCAGTGCGGCGGCGTTGCTACGTGTACGATATCAACTTCGGGCAATTGGATCAGTTCGCGGTAATCGCCGAATAGCTTGGCGCCGTTGTTCACCATTTTGGCAGCTTCTTGCAAGTGGTTCTTGTCCACATCGCAAAGCGCCACCACGCGCGTGCCGCCGTATGGGATATGGTTTTTGCCCATACCGCCTATACCGACGATACCTTTGGTGAGTTGGTCGCTCGGTGCGATGAAACCCTTACCCAGCACAAAACGCGGTACAATGGTAAATGCAGCAGCCGCTATCGCCGATTTTTTGAGAAACTCGCGGCGGGAGTTTGGTTTGTTTTCTTCTTTCATTATCCTGAATTTATAACAGGCTGTCATTTCGAACGATAGAGAGAAATCTTCGACGCCCATGTTAAACAACGAGTGCAAGGCGCTTAAGATTTCTCCTCGTTCCTCGTCGAAATGACATGTTAGTTGGGTTAGGATCTCACAATTCTTTTATCATAATATTCTTATAGTATATCTTGCCAGCTTCACACTGCATAGTGATAACACCGGTTTTAGCTTTACCATAATCAGGATAATCTTTCCATTTCCCCGCGAGGCGTTTTTTGTTCCAATCGGCATCCCAGGCGGTAAAGTCAACTATTTTTTT
Source organism: Sphingobacteriales bacterium (assembly GCA_044448765.1). GTDB lineage: Bacteria > Bacteroidota > Bacteroidia > Sphingobacteriales > Sphingobacteriaceae > Mucilaginibacter. The sequence goes on from JBIOHG010000024.1 coordinate 20,758, forward strand.
GCCGTTCAGCCAATGTTCCACGTGCCCGTGATTGAAAACTAACCGGCTGGTGTTCCACTGCCCTACTGGCATCAGCTTCTTCTGGTCATTGGGTGCATGCATGCCATAATCGGCCCCGGCTTTTTGCCACACTTCCAATTTTTCGGGGAAACCATTATCGTCAATAATCTGGTATTCCGGGCCGGTTTCGTAAGGTGCGTGGTGTTTGGCATCCTCCTGCACGTGGTATATCATACCGCTGTTGCTGCCTTTGTCAACTTTCCACTCCCATTTCAATTCAAAATTCGCGTATTGCTTGTCGGTAGTAATATAGCTGTGGTCATCCTTTTTTGCGGGTGCCTTGCTAACCAGCGCGCCATCTTCCACGGCCCAGTCGGTAACAGGCGCCTTCCGGTTGTATTCGTGCCAGCCTTTTAAAGTTTTACCGTCGAACAGGCTTACCCATCCGTTTTTTTGTGCGGCAGCATAGCGCCTTGTCATTACAAATCCTGTCAGGCAAATGATTGCAGACAGCGTCAATAATTTGAGGAAAAGTTTCATTGGAATAATTGGTTAAAACAGGTCAATAGATTCTTCTATCGTAAATTTAGGATATTCTGCAATAAATAAATCCGAAATCGAAAATTCGAAATTCGAAATTTTTTAAATATTCCACCAGTAAGTCCATTTGATCACCAATTGCCGGTTCTTCGGCTGATAGGGTGACGGAATGGAATTCTCGCCATACACAATAAAAAAATCCGATGCCGGGCGGTAACGCCACTGGAAACGTGTATTGATGTTCATATTTTTTTGCTGATCGTCATATTGAACATAGGTAGTGAAATACAGCGTATTGGTAAAAGTGATGTCCACTTTCGGACCGATCAGCGTAAACCGGGTATCACCGTAAGGCATTGGCAAACGTAGATCGGTGTAGTTTGCGTTCACCGCGATATTGACATAAGGCTGTACGCGGAAACCTACGGTTCCGCTGAAAGTAAGCCGGTGCCCGTTGTCGTAATAGCTGCCGCCAATCGCTTCGAGGGAATAGGTAAACACACTTTGGGGCTTGGAGTTGACGAGGATATCCAGCGAGTTATAGCGGTGTTCGGTGCCGATTGCAAGACTGTCTTTGGCCGTATTAGTAGGATCAAATGGCTGCTGTAGTTTCACGTAATCATTGATGCCTGATATGGTGATGGTGCTCCGGTCGCGGAAGGTCGTAATAAAGGAGAGCACACTCTCGTTATCCGTTCGATGAAAGCTTTCATTAAAAAAATAATTGGATGTGCCCTGCAAGCCGTAGCTCAATATCTTGCCTTTTTTGGGGAACCAATTGTGCAGGATAAGCGGGTTTACTTTCACGTAACCCACCCTCGGCACATAGCCTACCGAAGCGGTGTAATTTTTTCCCACATACTCCTCCTGCAGGTAAAGCGTCCAATACTTACTCAGGTATTGAAAGTTATCGGCCAGCACCAGGTCGTGACCATTCTTTCCTGGTGTAAAGGATTTAAGGCCCAGCAGCTTGCCTGTCCAGGTATTGCTGCGCGATGCGAGGTTAAACTCCGCGCCTATATTGCTGTTGTTAAGATTAGTGACACCAGGCAATGAGCCCGTAATATCTTTATTGACGAACATAAAACCGATGTTCGACCTGTCCAGCACCCGTCGCTGCAAAGTGATCACGCCATAATTCGCGCCATCAATAGCGTTAGTTGCCGAGTTCTCGGTTTGAATATCCATCGCGCCGATGCGCCAGTCCTTATTCAACTTGCCGGTGAGCCTTGCTCCAACATCTATGGGTTGCGATAAGCCGATCTGCCTTGAAAAGAATGGCCTTATATCCGAATAGCCGAAATTATAGAACAGGTCGCCGTTCTCTAAAAAGAACTGCCGCTTTTCGGGAAAGAACAACTGGTAACGACTCAGGTTGATCACCTGCTGATCCACATCTACCTGCGAAAAATCAGGGTTGACGGTCAGGTCGAGGTTAAGCGATGGGGTAAGGGACACTTTCGCATCACCTCCCAATTCCTTTTTGAATTGGGGCGCTGTCCCTTTCTGGTAATCTTTTGTAACACCCGCCAAAGCATACGGTATTACTGACACGTTACTGCTTGATGTTGGCGGGTCCTCGTCCCAAACCAATGTGCCTGTATAAGCCAAAGAGGCGGTGGGAAATTGCCTTGGCACAGGCGCCCAGGCCGATTTTTCGGCTGATTTCAGGTCATTACGGCTGAAGTTGATTCCCCACTCCCTGATGCCTTTTTTGTAGCGGATACTTTTGAACGGTATCGCCGCTTCGAACACCCATTTATCCGGGTAATTCTTCACCACTGAATACCATTTATTATCCCAGTTGAGGTCCACGCTGCCGCCGGCGTACATGCTGCCGTCCCACTGGCCGCCCGCCGCGTTGGCGCCGAAGGTAAAACCGTCAGTCCGGTCATTGAAGGGATCAAGAAAGAAAATAAAGTTGTCGTTCTTCACAAAATTCCAATCGCGCTTCATCGACTCCACCATGTACGGCCCGGGCAACACATTATAATTGATCACGAGGATATATAGGTTCTTATCATCATAGGTCATGCGCACCACCGTGTTCGCTTTGGACAAACTGGTATCCATGGGCAGTACCATGTGGAAGTTGGCGGCTGAGTCGGCGTCATGCCAGGCCTGCTCGTCCATCACGCCGTCAATTGAAATAGCCGAAGTAGCCCTTTTGATATGATAGCGGTAATTGGCATTGTATTTTTGAGCGACGGCATAATTACCGGCCAGGCAGCAAAAAATCAGCGTAAGTAGTCGAGCGGGCAACCGCAGGTAACAATGTCTCAACAGATCTCGGTTTTTGATTGTGTCGGAATGACGCCGTAATATAGGGGCAAAAAGTTAATTCTGAAAAAGAATGTGAAAATGGTGTTGCGGCGATAAAGGGTGGAACCCGATAGAACCGTTAACCATCCGGCCGTGACACGGCAGCGATCAGTTCATTCGCCTTGCCCTTATGACTCATCAAATCGATGGGGATAACTATTGCAAGAAAAACACCAAAAAATGGTAACCCAAAATAATCGTTCCAAAACACAGAGAAGATTATTACCACGGTTATAAGGATTAAAAACGGAAGAAAACTCCAAACGTAATTGAGTGTGATTAGTCTCCTTCCGTCAAGGTCATCACTAATTACGAACTCTCCTCCGTCTAACGTTGTCGGACTCCCACTCCACCTAAAACGCAAAAGATTATCTTTGAATAATACCGTCTTATCAGTGACACGCTTAACCAGGTATTTTTTGTCCTTTAATTCAAGTTGTATGTTCGCGAGAATCTCGTAGGGTTCCAAAGCAGTACTCACAGAATTATGGAATTTCAGCCTAAATTTCATTTTCGTAAAATTTATCTAAGATAATGTATTTCAAATTCCAACCCACCCTGCCAAAAAGTCGCACCTAAACACTTTTTGTAACAACGGTATGGGTTTTGACATCAAAGTTGTAAATTCAACCTTTAAATTAAAAAAGCACAAACATGAAAACTTCGTATATCGTAATAGGGGTCATTTTATTTATCCTGTTGATCGGCGGCTGCAGCTGGACTTCAAGTTACAACTCGATGGTAAGTTTAAAACAGGACACCAAAGCGAAATGGGGTACCGTACAAGCAGATTACCAGCGCCGTGCCGACCTGATCCCTAACCTGGTTGCTACCGTAAAAGGCGTGGCTAACTTTGAAAAAAGCACTTTGGAAGATGTGACCAATGCACGTGCAAGGGCAACATCCATACAAGTTGATCCTACCAAACTTACCCCTGAGACCATTCAAAAGTTCCAGGCTGCACAAGGGCAACTAACCAGTGCTTTAAGCAGGCTGCTTGTCGCATCAGAAAATTACCCGACTTTGAGGGCCAATGATAATTTTACAGCTTTGCAGGCACAAATTGAAGGTACCGAAAACCGCATTAAGGTTTCGCGTATGGATTTCAATACTTCCGTGCAGGCTTATGACACCAAAATACTTTCGTTCCCGGCAAGCATTGTAGCCAATTTAGGCGGTTTTAAGGAAATGGGGTATTTCCAGGCCGACGCTGCATCAGCTACTGCGCCTAAAGTACAATTCTAATTATTGAATGACTGAATTATTGAATGATAGATTTAAAACCCTACATTCAATAATTCTTCAATCAGTAATTCAATAATTCATTAAGTCAATAATTAAACAGTATGGCAGTATTTAATGACGAAGAGCAATCGCGCATACGCAAAGCGATTGAAGATGCAGAGAAAAATACTTCGGGACAGATACGCGTCTGTATCGAAAAAACCTGCAATGAGGACACGCTCGACCGCGCAGCCAAGTATTTCCACCAGCTGGATATGCATAAAACCAAGCTGCGCAATGGCGTACTGATCTACCTGGCTACTGTTGACCGTAAGTTTGCCATCATTGGCGACAGGGGCCTCAATAAGATGGTGCCAAAGGATTTTTGGGATGATGTGAAGGAAGATATGCTAAACCACTTTAAATATGGCGACCTGGTTGAAGGTATTGTAACCGGCCTCAAAATTGCCGGCGAACACCTGCAAAAATACTTCCCGCATCAAACAGACGGCCAGAACGAATTGCCCGATGATATTGCCTTTATGGATGGTAATTAAAAACCTAAACTATGTTTAAAAAACTTATCATATTTTGCAGCCTTATGCTGTGCGCCTTCACGGCCTTCTCGCAGGACCTGCCTGCCAAACCAAGTACCCTTGTAACCGATTATACCAATACGTTATCGGCGGATGACCGGCAACGGCTTGAAACCAAGCTGGATGCGCTGGACGATTCGACCTCGACACAGATAGCCATACTGATCATGAAGTCGGTTGGGCAGTACGACATTAATGAATATGCCCAAAAGATAGGCCGAAGCTGGGGCATTGGCGCAAAAGGAAAAAATAACGGCTTTATCATACTGGTAGCTTTGGGCGACCGTAAAGTATCTATCCAGGTGGGCTATGGCGCCGAAGGGTCTGTACCGGATGTTATAACCAACGAGATTATCCAAAACGATATTAAACCGCGCTTTAGGAATAATGACTATTACGGCGGCCTCAATGCGGCTACAGACGACCTGATCAAATACACCAAAGGTGAATACAAAGCGGATAAAAAATCGGGCGGCAAAGGCGGGGGCAGCGCTGCTGGCTTCATTGTAATTATCATCATCGTTATTATTCTAATATCCATTTTCCGTGGTAAAGGCGGCGGCGGTCAGATCATTGACAGCCGGGGCGGCGCAAGTCCGTTCTGGTGGTTCCTTGGCGGAGCATTGCTGGGTCGCGGAAGTGGTGGCGGCGGCTGGGGAGGTTTCTCTGATGGCGGTGGCGGCGGCGACAGCGGCGGTGGTTTCGGAGGCTTCGGCGGCGGCGACTTTGGCGGCGGCGGATCAAGCGGGAGCTGGTAGAGTGTTTTAACCAATGAATTATTAAATGAATGGGCCAAACAGATTAATATGGTACTGTTTTCTTAACGGTTTTATTTTATATCTGTTAATCATAATTGGTAATTATTCCCAAATACCTGGACTTGTTATGATACCTGCCATAGTCTTCCCCGGGATTTCCTTTGGAATGATTATAGCTTGGTTTGCCAACAAAAGTCCGAACAATAAATCATTTGCTTTTATCATTCTTTCCGGCATCTTATATTTTGCATGTTTTCGTTTTTCTGTGTTTTCCAATGAATATGAATTTGTTGATTTAATTGGGGCCAGTGGGTTGGGAGCATTTTTACTGTACATTTTATATTATTATCTTATAAAAAAAACCGAGAGATTTTGGATAGGGTCGGGTTTTATGCTTATATCGGGCATTATCAGTGCGTTGCCTACAGCCTTAACAATATTGTATTCCTCAGACATCAATTTAGACCATCAATCAACGGGAATATTTTTGATCATGAGTATATTTCCCATTTGGCAGACACTTTTTGCTCTAACTTTAACAAGAATTTATAGGAACAATGCAAAATCTTAAATGGAAATTACTCTCCTCAAAATATATTCACAAAGGCAAATGGGCCACGCTACGCATTGATACCTGCGAAATGCCCAACGGCACTATTGTCGACGATTATTATGTGCTGGAATATGGCAGCTGGGTAAACGGCGTAGCCATCACCGAAGACGGCAAAGTGTTGATGGTAAAACAATATCGCCATGCCGCCGACATCATTTCGCTGGAAATACCCGGCGGCGTGGTTGATGAAGGCGAAGACCCGCAACAAGCGTTTCGCCGCGAGTTGCTTGAAGAAACCGGCTTCCAGTTTGATGATTTTGAATTGCTTTGCGTAGTTACGCCTAACCCGTCGACAGGCAATAACCGGGTGTACAGCTACCTGGCCCGTGGCGGCAAAAAAGTGCAGGGGCAAGCCTTAGATGACCACGAAGAGATAATTGTTGAGGAATATTCTATTGACGAAATAAAACAATTACTTGCCGAAAACAAGATCATGCAGGCTATGCATTGCACAGCGTTGTTTTATGGGTTGATGAGGTTGGGGGAAATATGATCAGCCAATAGTTGTTTTAATATTCAATACTATTAGGTAAATTTGTATATGAGCCAAATTGATTATAAGCAATTTATCGAAGTTAATCCGGAAGTACGGTTTGGCAAGCCTGTTATTAAAGGTACACGCATAACTGTTTATGATGTATTACAGTGGCTGGCATCTGGAATGACTCATCAAGAGATCATAAGTGACTTTCCGCAAATTACAGAGGACCAAATATTGGCTTGCCTGTCCTACGCTGCAAACAAAGAAAGAGTAATTAAAGTGGCATGAAAGTTCGCTTAATTGCCGATGAGAATATTTCATGGCGAATTAAAAAGCTAATCCCTCAATGGGACATATTACCATCAAATGAGATCAGTCCCGGTAAAAGATCAACTGATGCTTTGATATGGAAATTCGCTAAAGAAAACCAATATCACATTTTAACTTTTGACGAGGATTTTTCTGAGCTTCAGAACTTATATTCATTTCCTCCCAAAATCATTTGGCTTCGCACCGGTAATATTTCAACCAAAATGATCTCTGATAGACTTATTGGTTTAGAAAATGAAATTATAAGTTTCATTGAAAATACAGAGGCCGGCATTTATGAAATATATTTATAGACGGCTCAACATGGCATCAAATAAAAAACGCCACCCACTTGTTAGCGAACGGCGTTAAACTTTTTGTGAGGGTCGTAGGTTACGACATCTTAAGTTTCTTTTGTATATCGGCTACGTAGCCTTTAAATTTCTTATCAGTATCTATCAGGTCTTCAACAGTCTGGCAGGCATAGATAACGGTAGAGTGGTCGCGGCCGCCAAAGAAGCTGCCGATAGACTTTAATGAGCTTTTGGTATGTGCTTTAGCCAGGTACATGGAAATCTGCCTTGCCTGTACAATTTCGCGTTTGCGGGTTTGAGATTTTACCATCTCAATTGGCACTTCAAAATATTCGCAAACCAGGTTCTGGATATATTCCATCGAGATCTCCTTGGAAGAATTCTTTACAAAATTCTTAAGCATCTGCTTGGCCAGGTTCAGGTCGATCTCCTTGCGGTTCAGGGTTGATTGTGCTAATAAAGATACCATCGCGCCTTCCAGTTCACGCACGTTATTATCAATATTATGCGCAACGTATTCAACCACATCGTTTGACAGCTCGATACCGTCCTGGTATATCTTGTTTTTGAGGATAGCCATGCGGGTCTCCAAGTCTGGAACCTGCAAGTCGGCCGAGAGGCCCCATTTGAAACGGGATAATAAACGCTCTTCCAAACCGGCCAGGTCCTTAGGGGCCTTATCCGAAGTGATGATCAATTGCTTGCCCGATTGGTGCAGGTGGTTGAAAATATGGAAGAAGAAATCCTGTGTTTTTTCCTTACCGGCAAAGTTGTGTACGTCATCCATGATGAGCACATCAATAGCCTGGTAAAAATTCACAAAATCGTTAATATTATTATGCTTCAGGGCGTCAACAAACTGTTGCGTAAATTTTTCGCAGGATACATAAAGTACCAGTTTATCCGGAAGTTTTGATCTTATTTCGTTACCGATAGCCTGGGCCAGGTGTGTTTTACCCAAACCAACACCACCATATATCATCAGCGGGTTGAAGGATGTGCCACCGGGTTTTGCCGCAACAGCGTAGCCAGCCGACCGTGCAAGACGGTTGCAATCACCCTCGACAAAACTATCGAAAGTGTAATGCGCATTAAGCTGCGGATCTACATTTAGCTTCTTCAATCCCGGTATCACAAATGGATTTTTAATATCCTTATTGATGGAGATAGGTACGGGCATCGATTGATTTTTCGATTCGGCACCGTTCCCGTTGGAAGGCATATTTTGCGTATATGGCTTACTCGACGACGACTGTTCAACAACGATGTTATATTCCAGGCGCCCGTCATCCCCAAGTTGTTTTTTGATGGTTTTACGCAAAAGCCCTACATAATGTTCTTCGAGCCATTCGTAAAAAAACAAGCTGGGTACTTGTATCGTCAGGACACTCCCTTCCATCCGCAAAGCCTTTATAGGTTCGAACCAGGTCTTAAAACTCTGGGCCGGTATATTGTCTTTGATGATCTGCAGGCAGCTATTCCAAACGTTAGTACAAGTTTTATCCATATAGTTTTTATTAAAATCTTGATTTACAAGCCCCCAGCACATCTTCAAATGGGGCTGCTACGGAACATCGAATATTCAAAAAAAAAGCTATTTAAAAAATAAAAAGTGAAATTATTATTGAATAAATTCATCTTTTATTAACCAACATTGTTGCAGAAATCCCAAATAAAATATTATATTTTGCAGCCACGATAAAATATGCCTTCCTGTTATCAAAACCTAATTTTTGTATTTCCTGCGCGCTTTTTTGCCGATTAATGTATCACTGTTTACGTTGCCGTACAAATAATAGTTGGGGCTCGGGGTCGGTTATCATGTCCGTAAAAGCAACTATTTTTCTATTTATGAAAGCGGTCACTTTTTGGCAGCTTTATAATTCTCAGTATTCGCCGAAAACACTGCGTAATGTGTCGGCTATTTCACCTAAGGTAGCGTAATTTTCAACAGCAGTCAAGATAAAAGGCATTAAGTTTTGTATTCCTTGCGCTGATTCTCTGAGTCGATCCAGCGCAAGCTTCACCGATTCGCTATTTCTTTCAGATCTCAACCGAACCAGTTTATCCATCTGCATCTTACGGATCGAGTCATCCACCCTGAAAACATTTTCGGCAGGCGCTTCCTCGCGGGTAAAGCGGTTTACGCCGACAATTACCCTGTCGCCGCTCTCAATTGATTGCTGGTATTCATAGGCCGACTTCGCTATTTCCTGCTGAATATAATCCTGCTCAATAGCTTTCACCGCGCCGCCCATAGCATCTATCTTATCTATATATAACTGTGCGGCTTTTTCAAGCTCGTTGGTCAATTCTTCAATAAAAAAAGAACCGGCCAATGGATCTACAGTATCAGTAACCCCGCTTTCAAAAGCAATGATCTGTTGCGTACGCAAAGCTATGCCGGCTGCGGTTTCGGTGGGCAGGGACAATGCTTCATCGTAACCATTGGTATGTAAGGATTGCGTGCCGCCTAAAACTGCCGCCAATGCCTGGGTGGTTACCCGTACAATGTTGTTCATCGGCTGCTGCGCCGTGAGTGTTGAACCGCCGGTTTGGGTATGAAAGCGTAGTTTTTGCGCCCCGGCATCGGTCGCGCCCAAATCTTTAGTGATGTGCGCCCACATTCTACGTGCCGCCCTGAATTTGGCTATCTCCTCAAAAAAGTTATTATGGCAATTGAAAAAGAACGACAACCTTTTGGCAAATACATTTATATCCAGACCTTTTGCCAAAGCCGCCCGCAAATACGCCTTGCCATTAGCCAAAGTAAAGGCGAGTTCCTGCACGGCAGTTGAGCCTGCTTCTCTTATATGGTATCCTGAAATGGAAATGGTGTTCCATTTGGGCACTTCCTTACTGCAATACTCAAACACGTCGGTTATCAGCCGCATGGATGGGCTGGGCGGATAGATATAAGTCCCGCGCGCCGCGTACTCCTTTAATATATCGTTCTGCACCGTGCCGGATAATTGCTTCAAGTCGGCTCCCTGTTTTTTTGCTAACGCGATGTACATGGCTAACAAGATCGGCGCGGTAGCATTGATGGTCATGGATGTGGTGATATCCTTTAACTGGATACCATCAAACAATACTTCGATATCTTTTAACGAATCAATAGCTACACCCACCTTACCTACTTCGCCATCGGCAAAATCACTGTCCGAATCATATCCTATTTGTGTGGGCAGGTCAAAAGCTACCGAAAGGCCCATTGTACCCTGGCTTAATAAATAATGGTAACGTTTGTTGGATTCTTCAGCAGTTGAAAAACCGGCGTACTGGCGCATCGTCCAGGGTTTGCCGCGGTACATATCCTTTTGGATGCCCCGCGTAAACGGAAACTCACCCGGCAGCTCGTTCATCGCCGAAGGCTTGCAATAAACCTCTTTGATCTCGATACCTGATGTGGTGGTGAATTTTTTACCGGACATATTCGTTAGTTATTTCGGAAGTCGGAATTTCGATTTCGGAATGATTAATTTATTTAATGATTTTGGATAACAAAGTTTAATTCCGAAATCACACTTCCGAAATCCGCATTCAAAAAAGCTCCGCCATATCCTTACGGATCATGTCGGTTGCAATATCATAAGGGTTATCTGCTAAATGGCTCATGTGGGCCAGTATGGTTTTGCTCAGGTCGAGACTGCTGGCCGTTTCGGGCAGCGCCTTAACCGAATTGGTCACTACGCTGATGGTATCGTCCTTAACCCGTTTTACCACGTTCCAGGCGCGATCGCTTACATATATTTGCTGGGTGATGTTGTGCTGGTATTCGGTACGTATCTCACTCACGATCAAACTATACATTTCATGCGCCGAATACGGTGCATCGTTCAGCCGCACCAGCAAATTAGCCGGGTTGGCCCGCTCTACGAATAGCACCAAACGCTCATAAGCCTGCATGCGGAGCGGTAAGGTTTGATTGCTTACTGCTTTTCGAAGCTCAAGCAGTTGTACCTTTTCGGCTTTGTCCAGGTAGGGTTTTATCAAATAAAAAGCCACATAAATAGTACCCACGCCTGCCAGGGTGTATTTTAATATATCAAGTAAAAAGTTTATCTGCATCTTTTTAGTGTTAGGCTGAAGTCATAAATATTGGTCTGCCGACAAAAATCTGCAATTTACCTTATATTTGTGTAGTTAATTTTGAAATAACATGAGCACAACTGTTGAGGCGGCACCGGTAAGCTTTACCGAAGGCGCAGTTAAAGAACTATTAAAACTGAAGGATCAGCAGGAACTGGGCGAAGATTTCGGCTTGCGTGTCGGCGTTGAAGGTGGTGGCTGCTCGGGCATGAGTTATATATTAGGCTTCGACCAAAAAAAAGACGGCGACCAGGAATACGAAATTGAAGGCATCCGCGTATTTATGCACAAGGCGCATGGCATGTACCTGCTGGGCATGCAAATTGATTTCCAGGATGGGCTAAACGCACGTGGCTTTACTTTTAACAACCCTAATGCAGCCAGTACTTGCGGCTGCGGCACTTCATTCTCGGTATAAAAAACTTTTCCATAAATTCAATAAAAGGCACCTGTGAAAATGGGTGCTTTTTTGTTTTTATCGTTTCAAAATCCAATTAGAAAGCTTCCATCGAATATTCCAAGCTTGGATAGTTTGGTCTTTGGATATAGCTATTTCCAAAGATTTACATTTTCGAGAGATATATTTGAAGTTTTCAAAGAAATCATGTCCTCTGTTCTTTTGAGTCTTCAGATATTGATTTATTGCATTATTATCTGCTGCAATAGATATATACCAACTAAACGAATTGTATACGTTATCAATCGCTATTAAACCCTGTCTTTCAAACTTTCCAATATCCTCAAAATACCCTAAAAAATCGTCTATTTCATAGCAGGTGTAATATTTCTTAATAGACTTCCGTTTGGTTTCGTCTAAAGGCAATTGTTCTATGATTGAGTAATTGACTTCAAAATAAGGGAAGTCGTCTGTGGTAATATTGTTGGTATTATATTCTATTTTTTCTGTCTTGTATTCAAGTGCACAATTGTCGCAAAGTAGAATTAAGTTTTGATTCGACTCGCTAAAAAATTCCGAACTATATCTTAATATTAAATCAGCTTTTGAAGCTTTATTAATACCTGGTAATTGAGCGTAACCCACTACAACAAGAAAAATTGTAATTATTGCTAAGGCTAAAGTAGACCAAGCGGTTATAGATTCTGCATAATTTGGATCCGATACTGCGCATATGACAAGTGAGACGAGCATAAGGTAAAATTACTTAATTACAGATGTCACAACAAATTAGTATTCGCTATTCAATTTTGTAAATTTGTATATATCGTGGATCACACAATGGAACGTATAATGTTAGAAGATGACGAGTATTGTAAATTATTAGATGAAATAGGCAGTGAGGCTATAAAAAATGGCCTTACGCCCGAAATACTAGAAGCGTTGCTGGCATCTGATAATTTATAAAATGAAAAGTAAAAACATAGAACTTGACGTGGATTTTATTGGCGGCCAGGGTTCGCTCACCAGGGAAGAGGAAAATCAAATAAGTGAATTTATAAAATCTCAAAGATCACGGCGGAATAAGAAAAAGGTTCACGAATCGCACATAGAAACTAAAAGTAGCTCTGCTGTTTAATAGAAATTTCTATATAAGCATAGTATAGTATAAGATTTTTAAAGGCACCTGTGAAAATGGGTGCTTTTTTTGTTTTGGCGGAAATAGCCTATCTTAGGTAAAAGACCTGGATCATCCATGAAGAAATTTATATATGTATGTGCTGCTCTGTTACTGGCATTTCAGTTGCACACGTTCGCACAAGATATACATGTCCCGGCCGATAGCGTGGCGAAATTGCTATGTAAAAAATGGGAATTGGATTATATCATTTTTCAAGGTAATAAAATTGATTATCCATCCTCAAAGCCAAAGGCCTATATTGAATTCTTTAAAGATGGTACTCTTTTGATGAGCGGTGGTCAACCGACCGATGTTCAAAAAGGAACTTGGGAATATGACGCATCGAAGAAAACAGCTTCTATGTTAATAGGAGAAAAAGGTCGTAAAGAAATTATGGAGTTAACAATGAATCAATTTGCCATCTTCTCTGATGACCCAGCTTCAGATCCTGATCACCCAAACCGAGTCTCATTGAAAGCCAAGGTATATTTTAAGGTTACGCTGAAATGATGGTTCTTGCAATTCTTTAAAGCGTCTACAAAGGATTTGCGTCCTATCCGGAATGCCATCGTTGAAAAAATTACCTTTGAATCATGAAACTTCTTCTCACTTCCAATGGTATTAGTAACCCGAGCATTCACAATGCCCTCGTTAACCTTTTGGGCAAACCTATTGCAGAGTCTAATGCCTTATTTATACCCACCGCAGTATATCCCTTTACTTACGGCGCCCGTTACGCATGGCGACCGATCAGCGGGCAAACCAAAGCGCAATTGTGCGGATTAGGCTGGAAAACCATGGGATTGCTTGAACTCACTGCACTCCCAAGTCTTCAGAAAGGGGTCTGGTTACCGGCCGTACAGGAAGCTGATGCGCTCCTTTTTTGGGGAGGGGATCCTTTATATTTAAGCTACTGGCTGCATCAGTCCGGCCTGGCCGACTTACTGCCATCGCTATTGAAAAAAACGGTTTATGTGGGCGTAAGCGCCGGAAGCATGGCGACGGCTAAGGTATTCGGAGAAACCTATGATAATCCCAAACGTGGCGGAAGCGGTACAGCATTGACTTCCGAAAGTATCGTATTTTCTACCCCGCAAGGAGAAGTAACAAAGACCCTAATGACAGCAAACGGAGCCGGATTGGTTGATTTTGCACTGATACCACATTTCAATAACCCGGATCACCCGGACGCTTCAACGGCTAATGCCCAGGCATGGGCCGCCAGGCTTTCGACGCCGGTATACGCTATTGACGATCAGACTGCGATCAAATTGGTCGACGGAACTTTCGAGGTGGTTTCCGAAGGACGCTGGAAGTTGTTTATTCATTGACGCTGCGATCCGCACCGCCCATCCTTTCATTTAATGTATCCTATTGCCGGGCTTTACGTATAAAGGCATTGGTGAGCATACCGCAGACCTGACCCGCTCAGCCTTTTTGCTTCACCGTAAAGTGACATTTATATTTCAATAATCTTGATCGTCAATGTTTACTTCAAAGCGTACGCTTATTTCCGGCATAATATTATTGATGCTTTGCACCTGTAACTATCCGGGCACGCAATCCCAGAAAGATAACCCTGCACCCGTTGATGCGGTGAATAAAGTCCCAATGAAAGACTTTCTCGACAGTGTGCTGATGAAGACATATCTGTCGTTTGACCAGGTAAAGGATTACACCAATATTGATAGTACTTATTACAAAGAACATGTGAAATTTACTGGCGACACCGTGTGGTACCGCAAAGGCAAACACCCACTTGCCATTATCCGTTTCCGTGTTGGCCGGATAAATAAAAAGCTTCTTTTAGTATTTAACCAACGCGGAAAATGCACGGCGAGTTTGATCGTAGGGATGGATGGCGATGTCGACAGCTTTGATTCAGTTGTTCTGAATTACAAAATATCGGATAATAATTCCTTCTCGACCACAGAAACCTGGACTTACTGCCCGGAAAGCAGTAATGACAAGATCACCATAACCAAACAATTTTACCAGATCAATAAAAAAGGGAATATCCTGGCTCAAAATAATATCATCCGTTCCTTTACGAGACCAAAAGATCCGGCAACTTCCCATTAGCTGGAACTACGGTGATTCCGCCTAAATATTTGATTAACCCTGGGTGTATTTGCCGCTCCTTATATTTTGAAGTGGATATTTTGATGGTTATTGCGCCTTGCAAACTTCTATGGCTTTCTTTATCCAATAAGGCGTATTGATGCCGTAGCCTGAGGAGTGAAACATCACTTTTCCTTCCCTGCTTACCACCACATTGGTCGGGTACAGGTTGAGGCGATATTGATTCGCTATTTCACCGCCATTACCGATGATATGATAATTAAATGGGTTGTTCTTCAAAAAGTCCTTGATGTCTGCTTTCCGGTCGAGTGCAATAGCGACAAACACTACATCCGGGTCATTGGCGTAAGCTGCGGCGATCTTATTAAGCTCAGGTATCTCTTGCCGGCAAGGCGGGCAGCCTATAAACCAAAAGTTGACCACAACCGTTTTGCCTAATAACTCATCCAGGTCAATATCTTTTCCATCGATACCCGTCCCCGTAAAGCGCATCATTTTAGCTCCTGTTATAAAAAATTTGCTTTCTTCCGGTTTACCCATCCGCTGTAGCCGAATGTCCTTTTCTTCGGCTGTTAAACGGTATAATATATACGCGGTGCTGTCACTGCCCGGATCAATTGGCCTAAGGTTATAATCACCCGACATGAGCCTGGTGTTCCAGTCGGTATACGCCATCGCCTTACCTGTACTGTCCTTAACTACAGTGTTTTTATCCAACGTAACGCGCCTGGTAGTGTGCGTAGTTTGCGCTTTTGTGGCTACATTTATAGCTATTACTGCTATTATGATTAAAATGATCTTTTTCATTGGTTCGGTTTGGCTGTTGTGAAAGTATAAATTCTTAATTGTTCCGGCAATACTGTGCCATGTATTATTACCTTGCGCAAAAGGAATATTTAAATCAACAGTGCCTGTAACAAACCAGCACCTGTTATAGTCATACAACCACAATTTTATAATACCTGATGGCCGTAAAAGTTACCTTTAAAGAAAACGTATCCATTGCTTTACAGTCCATAGCCGGTAACCGGCTGCGGGCTTCGCTTACGTCGTTAATTATTGCCATTGGTATTACGGCGCTTGTGGGTATTTTGACGGCTATCGGCGGTCTTAAATCAAAAGTAAACGATGCCTTTTCTGACCTGGGCGCTAATTCATTCACCTTACAAAATACAAATGACGGGCTCGATTTTGGCAATGGTGGTCACCGCAAGGTTTACCCGCCAATCACTTACGCTCAGGCTTATCGTTTTACCCAGCAGCTAACATTACCGGTTACTACGTGTATAAACCTTGGCATAACAGGTACTGCAGTAGTAAAACGGGGCAACCTGAAAACCAATCCTAATATTGAACTGGATGGCGCCGACGGTAACTACCTGCTCACAGGGGGGCGCAAGCTGGCTTTCGGAAGGAACTTTTCTTCTTCGGAGCTTGAACACGGCGAGGGCGTTGTAATTGTAGGTGACGAGATAAGAAAACGCCTTTTTAAAAAGGAGGACCCGATTGATAAATACATTTTTATTGGTAAAAATCAATTCAGGATCGTAGGCATATTTGTATCCAAGGGCTCCAGTTCGGGCTTCGGCAGCGGCGATAAATTTTGCCTGATACCCGTATTAAAAGCCAAGCAGATCGACAGCGTTGCCAATCCATCATTTACAGTAACCGTAAAGGTAGCCGGCCCCGGGGCATTGGAAGCCACTATTGGCGAGGCAACTTCCACATTCAGAAATGTACGGGACCTTAATGTCGTTAAGCCTAATAATTTCGAAATATCGCGCAGTGATTCTATCCAGCAACAACTGGCCGGCCAGTTGGGCGGCATGACGGCAGGTGGTGTTGCCATAGGTGTTATTACCTTGTTGGGCGCAGCCATAGGGCTCATGAATATTATGCTGGTATCGGTTACCGAACGCACCCGCGAAATAGGTGTGCGCAAAGCCATTGGCGCTACACCTGCCATTATACGAAAGCAATTTTTAATTGAAGCCATCGTAATTTGTATTATGGGCGGCATTGGCGGTTTCGTTCTCGGCATCGGGGTAGGCAACCTGATCGCCATAGGCGTATTTAAGTCTTCATTTGTTTTCCCCTGGGGCGCTCTGATAATGGCCCTAATTGTATGTACATTAATAGGCCTCGT
This sequence comes from Sphingobacteriales bacterium, assembly GCA_044448765.1. Classification (GTDB taxonomy): domain Bacteria; phylum Bacteroidota; class Bacteroidia; order Sphingobacteriales; family Sphingobacteriaceae; genus Mucilaginibacter. The sequence goes on from JBIOHG010000024.1 coordinate 37,812, forward strand.
TTCCGGATTTTATCCTGCACAAAAAGCATCAAAGCTTGACCCGGTAGAGGCGCTGAGGTACGAGTAAGGAAGAGCCAGGAATCAAGATTTTTTGAATTTGGAACCCGCCTTGACTCTTGCTCTTATTTCAGCAGGATATTCTTGATAGGGTAATCCGACAATAATCTTTGCACATGCGAGGTTTGCAGTGCATTTTTTAACGCTTCGGCATGCTTGGGATGGTGCATATCGCTCGACATAAAATCAACCAATTGGTTATCAACCAAATACTCGGCGGTCTTTTTGGTTTCCTTGCCATAATAACCGGTTAAGGATATGGTGTTCAGTTGCAGGGCGCAGCCCCACTCGCGCAAGCCGCGCAACTGCTCCACTTCCATGTACGAATAACGCTCAGGATGCGCCAAAATGGGTTTATAACCCAATTCTATCATCCGCTGAATAACTGCCAGCACATTCGGCGGTTGCCCAACAAATGATAATTCGAAAAGTGCATAGTTATCGCCCATCGTCATCAACCGGCCTTCATTAACGCGGTTTTCAAATGTCTCGTCAAAATAGTGTTCGGCTGCTGCTTCTACAGGGATGTCAATATTTTCTTTAAGTAATTCTGCTTTCAGTAATGCTAACGCGCCGTTTATCGTTTCGGGAGTGTTTTTATAATAATCGGCCATGATATGCGGCGTGGCAATAATTTTTTTTATGCCAAGTTCCATCATCCTGCGCACCAGGAATACCGACTCCTGCGGATTTTGCGCACCGTCATCAATACCGGGCAAAACATGCGAGTGCATGTCGACTACGATAGAACTATAATCAGGGGTATTTAAATTTTCTTTTTTCTTCTTAAAGAAATTAAACATGCTTATCTATTAGCGTATTGTTCATTATAATATTGCTGGTAATGGCCTGATGTTACATCGTTCAGCCACTCCTGGTTGGCCAGGTACCAATCTACCGTTCTCTCTAATCCTTCTTCGAAAGTAATGGATGGTATCCATCCCAACTCCTTTTTCAATTTACCGGCGTCAATGGCATATCTTAGATCGTGCCCTGCCCGGTCTGTTACAAAGGTGATCAGCTTCGCCGATTCACCTTCTGCCCTGCCTAAGCGGTTGTCTAATATATTGCAGAGCAGCCTGATCAGGTCGATATTTTTCCATTCGTTATGGCCACCTATGTTGTAGGTAGAACCCGCTTTGGCTTTATGAAATATCAGGTCAATAGCCCGTGCATGATCCTCAACCCATAACCAGTCGCGTATGTTCTCGCCCTTACCGTAGACAGGTACCGGCTTATTTTGTTTGATATTATTAATTGCCAGCGGTATCAATTTCTCCGGGAAATGGAACGAACCGTAATTATTGGAGCAGTTGGAAATTACCGTATCCAGCCCGTAAGTATCGTGATAAGCCCGTACAAAATGATCGGAACTTGCTTTGGATGCTGAATATGGTGAATGCGGGTCATAATTAGTTTCTTCGGTAAACATACCGTCTTCGCCCAGGCTTCCATAGACCTCATCGGTTGATACATGATAAAAGCGTGTTTGATCATAACGCCCTTTCCAGTAATGACGGGCTGCCGTTAATAAATTAACGGTACCCACTACATTGGTCATTACAAAATCAAGCGGGTTGGTTATGGAACGGTCGACATGCGATTCCGCTGCTAAGTGTATAATGGCATCCGGCTGTTCTTCTATCAGTAAATTATTGATGAAGGCGGTATCTACAATATCTCCCTTTACAAATTTGTAGTTGGGTAAGTGCTCAATATCTTTTAAGTTGGCAAGATTCCCGGCGTAGGTCAGTTTATCCAGGTTGATGATGCTGTAATCCGGGTAATTTTTTACAAAACGGCGCACCACATGCGATCCGATGAATCCAGCGCCCCCTGTAATAATGATCTTTTGCATGCCGCAAACTTACAAAGGATTATTCGATAAATACTTCTCCCATTCCCACGCGGAGCCCATCATGGTATTGATATCTAAAACGGTTTGCCAGTGCAATTGATTTTTAGACTTGGTAACATCACCCCAAACCTGCTCTATATCGCCGCTGCGACGCTGACCGATGGTATAGTTCAGTTTAACGCCGGTTGCGCTTTCAAAAGCATTGATGATCTGCAAAACCGAGGTTCCGCTGCCGGTGCCAATGTTAAATACATCGTATCCTTTAAAGTTGCCTTCCATTAATTTCAGAGCGGCAATATGCGCTTTTGCCAGGTCAACCACGTGTATATAATCGCGTACGCAGCTGCCATCGGGGGTGCTATAGTCATCGCCAAAAACGGTAATTTTCTCGCGTTTGCCGATGGCTACCTGCGTGATATAGGGAACAAGATTTTGCGGAACACCGATAGGTAATTCGCCAATCAGGGCCGACTCGTGCGCACCAACCGGGTTAAAATACCTTAATGCAATAACTTTATAGTTTGCACCGGAGGCGATGGTGTCTTTCAGTATTTCTTCAGCGATCTGTTTAGTATTACCGTAGGGTGATTCAGCAGGCTTTACCGGTGCGCTCTCATCTACAGGTAAATGATCGGGCTGACCATATACCGTACAGCTTGATGAGAATACGAAATTTAATGGCTTGCCATAATAAACATTCAGCAGGTTTACCAATGAATAAATATTATTACGATAATATTTTAAAGGCTGCTGCACCGATTCGCCCACCGCTTTTGAGGCAGCAAAGTGGATAACACCGGTAATATCAGGCTCGGCAGTGGCCAGGTTTTTTATAGCCGCATCATCGCAGAGATCAAGCTGGTGAAATACCGGTTTTTTACCTGTTATCCGGGTGATCTGGTCTAGTATTTTTGGATGAGAATTGGACAGGTCATCCACAATTACCGGCTCGTAGCCCGCACTAATTAATTCGACCACAGTATGCGAGCCGATATAACCCAGACCGCCGGTAACTAATATTTTCGACATTATTATTTATTGTAGTAGGTAAAATCCTTATGCTGAATTTCTTTTTCAGGTAACGATTTAAAATATTCGTAAGTGATCTTCAAACCTTCGCTGCGCGAAACTTTTGGTTCCCAGCCCAGCAACGCTTTTGCCTTGGTAATATCCGGGCGGCGTTGTTTTGGATCATCCGTAGGCAATGGCAAACTGATCAGTTTCTGATCGGTTCCCGTCAATTTGATAATTTCTTCACCAAACTCGCGGATAGTGATCTCGTCCGGGTTACCAATGTTTACCGGCAAAGCATAGTCGCTGAAAAGCAAACGATAGATACCTTCAACCAGGTCATCCACGTAACAAAACGAGCGGGTTTGTGAGCCGTCACCAAACATGGTTAACGATTCGCCGCGCAAAGCCTGGCCTATGAAAGCCGGCAATACACGCCCGTCATTTAACCGCATGCGCGGGCCGTAAGTATTAAATATCCTTACTATACGTGTTTCTAATCCGTGAAAAGTATGATAAGCCATCGTAATGGCTTCCTGGAAACGTTTGGCCTCGTCATATACGCCGCGCGGACCAATAGGGTTCACATTGCCCCAATACTCTTCGGGTTGCGGGTTTACATTAGGGTCGCCATACACTTCTGATGTGGAAGCGATAAGCATCCGTGCATTTTTGGCTTTCGCCAAACCTAACAGGTTATGTGTTCCTAACGAGCCAACTTTTAAAGTTTGGATCGGTATTTTTAAGTAATCAATGGGGCTTGCCGGTGAAGCAAAGTGCAATATGTAATGCAGTTCGCCGGGAACATACACAAACTTTGAAATATCGTGATGATAGAATTCAAAATTCTCCAGTTTGAACAGGTGCTCTAAATTGCGCAAATCGCCTGTTATCAGGTTGTCCATCGCAATAACGTGGAAATCTTCCTTAATGAAACGGTCGCACAAATGCGAACCCAGGAAACCTGCGGCCCCTGTTATGAGTACTCTTTTGCGTTCTGCCATGGGTTATTGAACTACCTTTCTGCCAATGCTGTTATAATAAAAGCCGCAGTCGATCATTTTTTGAAGATCATATAAATTACGACCGTCAAAAATAACTTTATTTTTTAACAGCTCTTCTACCTGGTTGAAATCCGGCGTGCGGAAAAGCGACCATTCCGTTACGATCAGCAGTGCATCAGCATCCTTCAAGGCGTCGTACTGGTTATCAGCATACTCAATCCTGTCGCCAACCAATGCTTTCACATTATTTGCTGCTTCAGGGTCAAATGCACTTACGTGAGCACCGGCTTTAAGCAATTCGTCAATGATATATAAAGCAGGTGCTTCGCGGATATCGTCCGTCTCAGGTTTAAAGGCCAATCCCCAAAGAGCGAATTTTTTACCTTTGATGTCGCCTTTGAAGTATTTTTTCACCTTTTCCACCAATACCTTTTTCTGTATCTCGTTTACCTCGATAACCGAGTTTAGAATTTTAAAATCGTATTTGATCTCTTCGGAAGATTTTACCAATGCCTGTACATCTTTAGGGAAACAGCTACCACCGTAGCCAATGCCCGCAAACAGGAAGCGCTTTCCGATACGATCATCTGAACCAATACCACGCCTAACCATATCTACATCCGCACCAACGAGTTCGCACACATTGGCGATCTCATTCATAAAAGATATTTTGGTGGCCAGGAATGAGTTAGCCGCATATTTTGTGAGTTCCGAAGAACGCTCGTCCATAAATACGATCGGGTTACCCTGGCGCACATACGGGCCATATAATTCGGCCAACAGTTTACGTGCGCGTTCGTCGGTAGTACCTATAACCACGCGGTCGGGTTTCATAAAGTCATCCACCGCAACGCCTTCACGCAAAAATTCGGGGTTTGATACCACGGCGAATTCAATACCTGTATGCTGTTTCATAACGGCGGTCACCTTGTCAGCAGTTCCAACCGGAACTGTTGATTTGGTAACGATAACCTTATATTCTGTGATCAGAGATGCAATGTCCTTTGCAGCGCCCAGTACATAGCTCAAATCGGCAGCGCCATCACCGCCCGGAGGGGTTGGCAGCGCCATAAAAATGATCTTTGCGTCAGCAACAGCTTCGGCTAAGCTGGTAGTAAAATGTAATCTGCCCTGGTTTATGTTACGGTTGAAAAGCAGTTCGAGGCCCGGTTCATAGATCGGAACCTTGCCGTTTTTCATCATTTCAACTTTTTTTGCATTAATATCAACGCAGATAACCTGGTTGCCTGTTTCGGCCAGGCAGGTGCCTGTTACCAATCCTACATACCCGGTTCCTACAACAGCGATTTTCATAGATATTCAGTTTTTGTTTTAAGGTTATGAAGCTATCATGAGCCATTTTGTTTTCGAGTGGCCGTGCATGATGGTTTCATACGTATTTGTGTTTTATCTTCTTTACTTTTATGCCCGGCTAAGATAACAATTAATCAAAAACTAATGCTACTGCTTTATAACCTGGGCGTTCGATTTTATTACCTTTTAATATATATTTCATCCTTTTTTAACAAAAAGGCAAAGCTTTGGATCAATGGTCGAAAAAATGTTAACTATAAGCATTTCGACAAAAGCGCCTGGTTCCATTTTGCCTCGCTGGGCGAATACGAACAAGGCCTGCCTGTACTGACCGCTTACCGGGCACAGTATCCTTCCATCCCGATAGTGATCACTTTTTTTTCACCATCAGGATATGAGATCAGAAAAAATACACCTTATGCTGATGCCGTGTATTACCTTCCGCTGGATACAGCCGTCAATGCACAGCATTTTATCAATGCCATTAACCCTACCATAGCCGTATTTACCAAATACGAGTACTGGTACCACTATTTCTACGCATTAAACCGTGCCAATGTTCCTTTGTTTGTTATTTCCGGAATTTTCAGGCCGGGGCAGGTATTTTTTAAATGGTATGGTGGCCTGCACCGCAGGATGCTTGGCTTTGTAACCCACTTTTTTGTGCAGGATGAGGATTCAAAAACGTTGCTTGCGCAGATCAACATAATCAACGTAACCGTAAGCGGCGATACCCGTTTCGACAGGGTGTGGGCAAATGCGCAAGATCCAAAATCATTCCCGGAAATTGCAGAATTTACCAAAGGACATAAAGTATTCATCGCCGGGAGTACCTGGCCGGAAGACGAAAGGCTGCTGGTTCAATTGATAAAGGAACAACCCGGTTGGAAATTCATTATTGCACCGCACGAGATCAAAGACGAAAATATCAATAAACTAATTAGCTCTCTACCTGAAAATTCAGCAATACGATACTCACAACTCACCACTCAAAACTCACAACTCCAATCACTGATCATCGATAATATCGGCATGTTGTCTTCCTTGTACCAATACGGACAGATCGCCTATATAGGCGGGGGGTTTGGCGTGGGAATACATAATACTTTAGAAGCGGCTGCTTTTAGTTTACCTGTAATATTTGGGCCGAATTATGAGAGATTTAGGGAAGCAAAAGATTTGGTTGCCATGCAATTGGGATATAGTATCAGCAATGAAGAGGAACTGAAAAGTATCTTCCGTGAATTGCTCGAAGGTGATAAATGTAAAGTGATAAGTCCGAAAGTGAAGGAATATGTACAAAATCATACCGGCGCGACGGAGACGATAATGAAGTACATTGCTAAATATTAACCTTACAGCAGGGGTGTCATGTTGAGGCACTCGAAACATGCGGGCAAGGCCTTTCCGCTCACCCTTCGAGTACCTCAGGGTGACACCTCTTTTTATATCGGTCCATCAATCTCTAAAATTCCTTAATATTGCCCGTTATGGGTTTCTTATCAATCCCCGGCCTGGGCAAGGTACATTTTCATGAATACGGCAGCGGCAGCAAACCGATGCTGGCCTTTCATGGCTATGGCATGACGGGCAAACAATTCCATGTTTTAAAAGATTCCATTTTAACCCCATACCATGTTTACGGGTTTGATCATTTTTTTCACGGAGAAAGTGCATTAGAGGGCTGGACCGAAAAGCAAATATTGGAAGGTATGCCCAAAACCATTGTTAAGGCCTACCTGGATGAGTGGTTTAAAATTTATGACAAACAACGCATCTCGCTGATGGCTTATTCCATCGGGGCTAATATTGCGTTGATACTACTTGAAGAATATCCTGATGTGATTGACGAAATTATTTTAATGGCACCGGATGGTCTCTCAGTTTATAAAGGCTTTCATTTTTTAATGCACCAACCTTTGGGCAAAGGCATGTTCCGGCGCGTTACCAAAAGTAAATGGCTGGCCCCGACCTTGCTTAAAAGCCTAAAAAAAGCGCACTTTATTGATGAGGCATTATATAACATCGCTTACAGTGAAATGGATACTGAAAAGAAAAGACTGGATGTTTATTACACCCTTAACATCATTAAACAACTTAAACCAGATACTGAAAAAGTTGCTTCACTCATCAATCAGCATAAAATTAAGTTCACACTGATATTCGGGCGCGATGATAAATTGTTTCCAAAATCGGCAGCCATGCCCTTTATAAACATGCTGGATGATGCCAATGTTTATGAAGTGCCACTGGGCCATTGGCTGGTGGTGCCCGCATTGGATGAGTATTTAGTAAATTTGAACAAATGATACCCGCCCGCAGAGTTAATTGGATGAGCAACTGGTTCGCAAAATATATGCGCTACCGGATTCACAAGGCATTTAACCAGGTGGTTGTAATGCCTTTCAAACCCCAAGAGGGTCACTCTATCCTGCTGCTTTGCAATCATTTTAGTTGGTGGGATGGTTTTTTTGGCAATTATTTAGCTTACTGGCACCTCAAGCGTAAGCTATATATTATGATGCAGCAGGACCACCTCGAAAAACGCTGGCTGTTCAATTACTTTGGCGGATTTTCTATAGAAAAAGGGTCACGCGAAACGGTGAAATCACTGCAATATGCTGCTGAGCTACTGAATAATCCGGAAAACCTGGTCGTTATATTTCCGCAGGGCGAACTGATCTCAAACCACGCTACCGACGTAATTATTGAACGGGGAATTGAGCGGGTGATAAAAAATATCAAGGGTCCCTGCCAGATCGTTTACTCGTGTGTATTGATCGACTATTTCGAAAGCCTCAAACCATCGGCCTATATCCATCTGCATGATTGCGGAGTTGCCGGCCAAGTACCCTTTGATGATATGGTAAAAAACATCAATACCTTTCACCAACAGGCATTAAAAGATCAGGTAAACGTTGCTCATTAATTTGAAGATTTGGCAATTTGAAGATTTGAAAATGATAGATTAGCATATTGATAATGTCACAGCCATTTTCAAATTAACAAATCTTCAAATTTTCAAATTAACCTGTGGTTCGCAATAAAAAAAACTTTATCATACGCTGGGTGCTGCACACCTATGTAATGCGGACCATCAAAAGGCACCTGCATGAGCTCATTTTCAACCAGGTAGAAACAGATCCCAGCAAATCCATCCTTCTGCTGGCAAATCATTTCAGTTATTGGGACTCGCTGATATTATACATTGTCAATCGAAAATTATTCAAGCGGAAATATCATGTCATGGTGCGCGAGGATACAACAGTAAAGCTCCAGTATCTTAAATATGGCGGGGCCTTTTCGGTTAATAAAAAGTCGAGGGATATGCTGCAATCGCTGGATTATGCTGCTCAATTATTACAATCACCGCAAAATATGGTGCTGATCTTCCCGCAAGGAAAACTTTACTCCAACTTTGTAAATGATGTGCATTTCGAAAAGGGCATAACCAAAATAATGGCTAAAGCTGAAGGAAAATTTCAATTGATATTTGTCGCCACATTTATCCAATATATGAGGAGTAAAAAGCCTAATGTCACCATTTATCTCGAAAATGCTGCATCTGCAGACAAGACACTTGACGAACTAAAAACTGCCTACCAGCAGTTTTTCGATAGGGTAAAAAAAGAGCAAACCGAGATAGTTATCTAAGCGTGATACTGATCATATACATTACTTTCATTTTCCTGGTGCTGCGCTTCGTAGTAACGCTTTTCAATTTTGTATCCGACCCCAAACTGCGGCGGGTTAGCCGTTCCTACACCGATTTGGTGTCCATATTGATCCCTGCCAGAAACGAAGAAGGTAATATACTAACCCTGCTCAATTCTATAATCGAACAGGATTATCAAAACTATGAGGTGATCATTTTGGATGATGATTCGTCGGATAATACTTATGCGATCTGTTCGGACTTCGCCGCCAGGCACCATGCATTCCGTGTGGTAAAGGGTAAGGCCTTAAACTCACAGTGGCTCGGTAAAAATTACGCCTGTCACCAACTTGCGCAATTGGCTAAAGGCAATTTCATGTTGTTCCTGGATGCGGATGATACTATATACAACGGCCTTATCAACAGCGCTGTACATCGTATGTATTTCCGAAATTTGGGGCTCCTTAGTCTTTTTACAAATCAGCAAATGGACACCTTTGGCGAAAAGCTGACGGTTCCGCTGATGCACTATATCTTGCTTAACTTATTGCCGTTACGGCTCATCTTACTCAGTAAAAGCACATCGGTAACAGCGGCGAGCGGACAGTTTATGTTGTACAATGCCGAAGTTTACCGGCAAAACGAATGGCACAAAATAACAAGAGCCGAAATTGTAGAGGATGGCCAAATAATGAGACAGGTAAAGGCAGCCGGGTTTAACGCCGAAAGCCTGCTGGCCAATGGCATGATCAAATGCCGCATGTATAAGACCTATGCTGCTGCTATAAACGGGTTTGGTAAAAACTTTTTGGCGGCATTCAACTACAATATTTTCAGCTTTCTGCTGTTCCTGTTGCTGCTTATCGCAGGGCCGATGTTCGTCATTATGACGTTTAGCCTTAACCTTATCGCATTACTGGTTGGCCTCATTATACTGACGCGGATCATGGTCTCCTTCCTGGCCGGGCAGAACCCAATTATGAATGTCTTGCTGCACCCGCTCCAGATGTTCAGTATGCTGCTCATCGCTTTTTCGGCCATTCAAAAATATCTCACAAAAACTACCGTTTGGAAAGGCAGGAAAATATAGCCGCCCCGCTGAAGGGCGAGTATTTTGCTATTAATCGGTGTAATCAAAAATAAATCTGTGTAATCAAAAATGAGTAACTTTGTACTGCTATGGGTAATTACAATTTACAGGTAACCATTGACGCGGATTCGGGCTTTTGCTTTGGCGTGGTTTACGCTATTGATATGGCCGAAGAGATACTGGCCGAAGACGGCTACCTGTATTGCCTGGGTGATATTGTGCATAACGATGAAGAAGTTGAGCGCTTAAAAGCCAAAGGCCTGCGTATTATTGAACACGAACAACTAAAAGACCTGCACAACGAAAAAGTGCTCATCCGCGCGCACGGCGAAGCCCCCGAAACTTATAAACTGGCGCTCGAAAACAATATCATGCTGATAGATGCTTCCTGCCCGGTAGTTTTAAAACTACAGAACAGGATCAAAACATCGCATGATAGCGACGAGAAAATATTGATATTCGGCAAGCACGGTCATGCGGAAGTGATAGGTCTGGCCGGGCAAACCAATAATGAGGCATTGGTTTTCCAGGATATTGCCGAATTGGATAATGCCAAACTGCCGCAAAAGATCACGCTGTACAGTCAAACTACCAAAAGCACCGAGAAATTTTATAGCATTAAAGAGGAACTGATCTCTCGCGGATACGAAGTAAAGGCGAATGACACGATTTGCCGCCAGGTATCCAATCGCGATAAAGACTTGCCCGCATTCGTGGCGAAATTTGATAAGATCGTTTTTGTGTCCGGGCGTAAATCATCCAACGGCAAGGTTTTGTTTGAAGTCTGCAAGAAGCATAATCCTGATACTTATTTTATTTCGTCTCCCGATGAGTTAAATGCCTCCATGTTTGCCCCCGGCGATAAAGTAGGTATAGCCGGCGCTACATCCACCCCAATGTGGCTGATGCAGGATGTGAAGGCGGAACTGGAAAAATTCTAACGAGACATTCTCTGTGTTCTTTGTGCCTCCTTTGCGCTCTCTGTGGTTAAAAAAATAACCGCAAAGGTCACGGAGTTTTTTACAGACGGCGCACAGAGCAAAAACTAACTTTCTCATTAAATCGTAATTAATTTGTCGCTGAATATCTTAGGGCGAAAATTATTTTATTTTTGCGCCCGATATATGAACAAAAAGGGAGTTTTACTGATCAACCTGGGTACGCCGGATAGTCCTTCAGCAGCCGATGTAAGCAAATACCTGAGGGAGTTTTTAATGGACCCCCGGGTGATCGACATTAACGCGTTTTCGCGTACGCTGCTGGTAAAAGGCATCATCGCCCCAACACGCGGACCAAAATCAGCCCGGCTTTACAAGGAAATATGGGACGAAAAAACCGGCTCGCCTTTACTGCATTATAGCCTGTTGCAGCAACAACTATTGCAGGAAAAATTAGGCGGGGAATATGTTGTCGAGTTGGCTATGCGTTATCAGAGCCCTTCAATGGCCTCGGCTTTGCAGCGGCTTAAGGACGCACTGATCTACGATATTGTAGTTATTCCTTTATTCCCGCAATACGCTTCAGCAAGTACAGGCTCAGTATACGATAAGTTAATGGAATTGCTTATCGACTGGCCAACCAAGCCAACCATCCGGTTTATCAACTCATTTCACGATGATGAGCTGATGATCGAGACTTTTGCCGACAACGCCCGCAAACACAAACCCGAAACTTTCGACCAAATATTGTTCAGCTTTCATGGCTTGCCCCAGCGGCAGCTGATCAAATCAGATCACACTCATAAAACCTGTCTCCAATCATCTGATTGCTGCCAAACGCTTACAGATGCTAATCGCTATTGCTATTCAGCGCAATCACATCATACGGCCAGGCTGATCGCCGAAAAGCTAAATATTCCGAAAGAGAAATATATCGTTTGTTTTCAATCACGGCTGGGAAGCGATCCATGGGTTCAGCCTTATACAATTGATATCATCCACCAGATGGCAAAAGAAGGCAAAAAGCGCCTCTTGGTTTTTTGCCCAGCCTTTGTTGCCGATTGCCTCGAAACGCTTTACGAAGTGCCTGTTGAGTACGGCACCGAATTTAAAAAACTTGGCGGTGAGGAAGTACAATTAGTGGAAAGCCTGAACGATTCGCCAAAGTTTATTGAGGCGCTGGCGAAGATGTCCACGTCAAAATAAAAAACCCCCAACACGTGCGGGGCTCTCCTCATTTGTGAATTTACGACATTAGGTTAAGCGTGATGATGATGCCCTTCACCTATTTCTTCTATCATTTTTTTATTAAAGGCCTCAAGGTCCTTTGGCGTGCGGCTGGTCACTAATCCGTGGTCAACTACAACTTCGCGGTCAACCCAGCGTGCACCGGCATTTGTCAGATCTGTTTGCAGGGATGGATACGACGTCATATTACGATGTTCAAGCAACCCTGTTTCTATCAATAACTGTGGTCCGTGACAAATGGCTGCCACCGGTTTACCTTCCTCCAAAAACGAGGACGCAAAGGCAACGGCTCCGGCATTTTGCCGCAGCTTATCCGGGTTCATAACGCCGCCGGGCAATACCAGCGCATCGTAATCATCCGGACTTACATCATTTAAATTTTTGTCCACGTCAATTTCGATGCCCCAATCTTTTTCGTTCCATGCTTTTATTTTGCCGCTTTTGGGCGATATCACATCAACTTTTGCGCCTGCCGCTTCCAATGCTTCTTTCGGGCTGGTTAACTCAACCTGCTCGAAGCCTTCTTCTGTAAGTATAGCTACCTTACGATCATTCAAACTTGCCATAATAAATGCGTTTAATTAAAGATTAAATTCCTTAATAAAACTACATTCGGCAGGAAAGATGGTTTTAGGTTTTTCAGAAAAGATGACGCTACACGTATTGCAGTGCATAATTCATAAAGTTCCCGGTGAGGCCGAAGTCCTCAGTTCCCTTACGGCGGATGAAATAAAAATCGCGGGTAATCTTAAGGCCTTCAACAGGCACCTCGACCAAGTCGCCCTCGGCCAGTTGGCGAATAATGGATGGGCGTGGCATAAAGCCAAGGCATTGGTCGGCTAATAAGAAGTTTTTCAACGCTTCTGTCCCGCCAAGGCGGATCTTTACATTCAGATCGGCGGGTTTGATATGGTGATCGGACAGCGATTTCAGCAAAGCATTCAGCGTACCAGATCCGCGCTCGCGCAAAGCAACCGGTGTTTTCAAAAGCTGTTTTAAAGTAAGCGATTTGCCCGCCAGCGGACTATTTGCCGAACAAACAGGTATCACCTCGTCGCTCATAAAAGGTTTGTAGGATACGGTGGTCAGTTTATTGTCAACCTCGATGATACCGATATCCACCTCGTGATTCAGAAGTGCATTCAGGATATATTCTGAATTACGATTAACCAATTGCACATGTACATTGGAGTATTCGCGCTGGAAACCGGAAAGTATTGGCGGCAAAATATATAAAGCTATCGTAGTACTTGCGCCCAGGCGTAAATGCCCCTCGGCATGGGATAAATTACTGAGGATGGACAGATCGTATTCTATTTTACGCTCAATTTCTGTAGCCTGTAGTAGATATTCGTTTAGCTTTTTACCTGCCTCGGTCAATAATATGCTATTTCCCTTGCGTTCAAACAAGGGCACTTTGTATTGATCTTCCAGCGCTTTCACATGTTTACTGATAGCAGGCTGCGTTACAAACAGCACCTGCGCCGCCTTTGAGAAACTCAGGTTGGCAGCCACTTCCATAAATACGCGGTGAGCGAAGGAGATCATGGGGCAAATGTAGTTGATTGAGTTGATTAAGTGCGTGGTTGATTGGGTTGATTTTCTATACCACTTAACGCATCTCTTGCAAAGCGGCTATCACGAAGCGTTCCGATGGAACGCAAAAACCTCAATTATTTATTTCTACCAACGAAACGTCCCTTCGGGACGACTGGTCGGTAGGAAAAGTTACAGGAGCATCAACGTTCCATAGGAACGTCTGGTGATTATTTAGGGTAAATGAATTTTACTTATTTAATTCAGAAGCTGCATCTATTACTTCATTAAATTTCGACTCGTCCCATGTACCACTTTCGAACTGCTCCAGGAGCAGGCTCCCTTTATAATAAACTGACAAATACATAACCCGGCTTCTGCTAAATGCACTGTGCTTTTTAAACTTAAAAAACTTAGGATCATCCTTAACCGTCTTCGTATCTTCTTTATCGCCATAATTTAATTCTACTTCGGATGAGTTTATGCTGATGGAATAAATGAAGTATCTGTCCCGATTACCGGATTTCAATACCAGGATGATAAAAATAATTATCCCTGCACATGCACCATATATCCAATCGAATTTGATCGTCACCAATGAGAAAGATATGGCGGAAACAACCAAATTTATAATAAGTGAATTGGTTGTGCTTTTTTTATAGTCACCTTTTCGGTAAAAACTAAGTTCGAGATTCTCCATACATAATTCCGCAAATAAAAATAGGGATAATCCACCGATCATCCCCATTCATTTATAGATCAAAAACTAATCTCTGATCTCCAGTCTCTAATCACGAAATCACGCTTCCACCGCCTGCCCTATCAAATGCTTCGCAACCAAATACTCAGCGATCTGCACGGCATTAGTTGCCGCGCCTTTACGCAGGTTGTCGGATACTATCCAGGCATTCAGCGTGTTTGGCTGACTTTCGTCGCGGCGCAAACGGCCTACAAATACTTCGTCTTTTTCGTGTGCATCTAATGGCATCGGGTATTTCAGGTTGGCTACGTCGTCAACAACCAATACACCAGGTGCTTTTTCTAAAATGGCCCTTACTTCGGCCAGGTCAAAATCTTCTGCAAACTCAATATTCACCGACTCTGAGTGCCCGCCAATAACCGGGATACGCACCGTAGTAGCGGTAACTTTAATGCTATCGTCGCCCATTATCTTTTGGGTTTCTTTGATCATTTTCATTTCCTCTTTGGTGTAACCGTTGTCGGTAAATACGTCGATATGAGGAATAACATTCAGGTCGATAGGATAAGTATAAGCGCGCGGGCCATCGGTAATACCTTTACGCTCGTTGAATAATTGTTCTACAGCCTTCACACCTGTACCGGTCACCGACTGATAGGTTGAAACTACGATCCTTTTGATCTTATAACGATCGTGCAACGGCTTTAGGGCCACTACCATTTGTATGGTGCTGCAATTTGGGTTGGCTATAATTTTATCTTCGGCTGTCAAAACATCAGCATTTACTTCTGGCACGATCAATTTTTTTGTTGGGTCCATGCGCCAGGCTGAAGAGTTATCAACTACCGTTGTACCAACTTCGGCGAACAATGGCGCCTGGGCTAGTGAAGTGCTTCCGCCGGCCGAAAACAGGGCCAGGTCGGGCTTTTGTTTTATCGCATCCGTTACAGAAACCACCTTATACTGCTTACCCTTGAATGTTACTTCTTTACCAACACTCTTTTCTGAAGCTACCGGGATCAATTCTGTTACGGGGAAGTTGCGTTCTGCCAGAACCTGCAACATTTTAGTGCCCACTAATCCTGTGGCACCTACTACTGCGATTTTCATTTTTGTTTAAATTGTTAAATAATAAATTAATTGAACCCCAAATATCCGAATTTTTTAACTTTTTTAAGATATTCCCTGTTTAGAATTATCTGATTGCTAATTTATTGACACGTCGCAGACCATAAATTTTCGTATTTGTAAAAATAATAGTGATAATTTTAAATTCTGCGAATTCTCGAATGCCAAAAATTCCGGTTCAGACAAAAAAAATTACCTTTGTCCTTTAACTGAATTCACATGAGTGAAAAGATATTAGTGATAGGCGCCAACGGCCAGATAGGGACAGAACTGGTCAATGCTTTACGGCAAATACACGGCGCCGATTCGGTAATAGCATCCGATATAAAAAGTCCTATCTATGCCATCCGCCACAGCGGGCCGTTCGAACTGGTGAACGTGCTGGATAAAGATAATTTGCACCACATTTTTAACAAACATCAGCCAACCCAGGTTTATTTACTTGCCGCGATATTGTCAGCAGTAGGCGAGCAAAAACCAAAAATGGCCTGGGACCTGAACATGACCGGTCTGCTGCACGTGCTGGATTATTCGGTTGAGTTTAAAGTAAAAAAGGTTTTCTGGCCAAGCTCCATAGCCGTTTTCGGGCCGCATTCGCCGCAGCATGATACGCCTCAATATTGCGTGATGGACCCTAATACGGTTTATGGTTTCAGCAAGCTGGCAGGTGAACGCTGGTGCGAATATTATTTCGAAAAATACGGTCTTGATGTGCGCAGCATCCGTTACCCGGGATTGATCGGCTGGCGGGCAAACCCGGGCGGCGGCACCACAGATTATGCCGTGCATATTTTCCACGAAGCCCTGAAACAAGGCAAATACCAAAGCTTTTTATCTGCCGAAACCGCATTACCCATGATGTATATGGATGACGCCATTCGCGCCACGTTACTATTGATGGATGCTCCGGCTGAAAAGCTGACCATTCGCTCCTCATACAATTTGGCAGGTATCAGCTTTACGCCGACACAACTGGCAGCCGAGATAAAAAAGATCATGCCGAACTTCGAGATCAGCTACGTCGAAAGTGATCCGCGCCAGGCCATTGCCGATAGCTGGCCTAAATCTATTGATGACAGTTATGCCCAAAACGATTGGGGCTGGCAATTGGAGTATGACCTAACGAAAATGGTTGAGGATATGCTGGTGAATTTGAAGACTATTATTTGAGGTGAAAGGATAAGGGCGCACGGTTGGCTTAAAGCCAGTGATTAAAGTCTGAACTTAATTGTAACTTTAAGCTACCTAAACGGTGGCTTTTTTTATGGAAAAAAACATTACGTGGTATTGGAACGTGATACATTATTCAGTTTATCAATTTTTGAAAAATCAATCTTTTACACGTCCAACCATACATGCGGGCTCATTCATGGGCATTTTGATCATAAATATAAGTTGGGGTATATTTAATCTAAGCCAGTGTTTGTCTCAAAAATCTTTGAGTAATTGGATCTTTAAAAATAGCACTGACAGTATTTTATTTATAATCATCTTAATAATACCAACTTTCATTTTTAATTACTTCATCTTATTTAGGAATAATAAATATTTAGAATACTTCAAAGAGTTTGATGAGATGGCTCTTGACGAAAAGCGGAAGTATACACGCATTAGCGCCATTATAGTTTTATTGATTGGGGTATTCTTCATATATAGCTTTAAATTCATGAGATAATAAAACAGATTCTAACTAACCTATCCTTAACTTAGATAGCCTCACTTAGCCAAACAAATATTACTTTTGCATTTCGCGCCATGGAGTATCAACCATGGACTATCGACTAATAAAATATGGGAAGAGCATTTGAATTCCGTAAAGAAAGAAAACTGAAGCGCTGGAGCAAAATGGCCGTGCAATTTACCCGTTTGGGTAAGGAAATTGTGATGGCCGTAAAAGCCGGAGGCGGCGATGTGAATACCAACTCGCGTTTGCGTACTGCGGTACAAAACTCTAAGGCGGTAAATATGCCGAAGGACCGCGTTGATGCTGCGATAAAGCGTGCCATCAGCCGGGACGAGAAAGATTACGAAGAAATTGTATATGAAGGCTATGCGCCGCATGGCGTGGCCATTTTGGTGGAAACAGCTACGGATAATATCAACCGCACCGTAGCCAATGTGCGCAGCTACTTTACCAAAACAGGCGGAAGCTTAGGCAAAACAGGTTCGCTGGATTTTATTTTTACGCGCAAATCGGTATTTACTTTTGTACCCGGCGACCGCGACCTGGAAGAGTTAGAGTTTGAACTAATAGATGCCGGACTGGAAGACCTGTTTGTTGAAGCTGACGAAGAAGGAAACGATATTGCCGTTATCCATACTGCTTTTGAGGATTTTGGCAAGATGCAAAAGGCTTTGGAAGTAGCGGGTATAGAAGCGAAATCAGCCAAACTGGAGCGCGTGCCACAATCATTCCATGACGTAAGCGAAGAGCAAATTGCCGATGTGATGAAACTGATCGACCGGCTGGAAGAGGATGATGACGTGCAGGCGGTTTATCATAATATGGCTGAATAGTCCGAAATTAAAGAGCATTGTCATGCTGAACGATAGTGAAGCATCTTATACGCCCCGCATTTTATGGGTTCTGTTAGAAACCGGGGTGCTAGTTGCTTCGGCAAGATTCTTCGCTATGCTCAGAATGAACTGTGTTTAAAAGCAAATATATTTTGAATAATTTTCATTGTATTTTGTTTTTTGTGTAGCGATGGCAAACGCCTGTTTTAGCAGTTTATTTGCTACTGCTATCAATGCCTGCTTCTTAGCTTTTCCTTTTGCGATC
>JBIOHG010000025.1:0-52912 GCA_044448765.1 Sphingobacteriales bacterium
ACACATTCCAACACGACAAACAAACAACAATAGTTTTTATCTTAGCTTTAAAAAGTGTAAACCTATTTTAGGACTAAAACAAAGTGTAAACCTACACCAGTATTAATCATCAAAAGTGTAAACTTTTTTTAGGACGACACAACTATTGCGGGTGTTCCAAATTGTTCCGGGTGTTCCACATTTAAAAGTGAAACACTTGAAACAGCAGTGTATCAGGGCTTTACAATTTACTTACGAAGTTTTTGGATAAATGATGGGGCCCGAACCCAAATGTTTTTGCTCCCCTTGCTTATTTCTTATCATTTTATCTAATTTTAGAACGCTAACGAATATCTGTCCATAATCGAATCCGAACCATGAGAATAGCAACTTATAATGTAAACGGTATTGGCGCGCGGCTGCCGGTGCTGCTGCGCTGGCTGAACGAGACCACGCCGGATGTGGTGTGCCTGCAGGAACTGAAGGCGCCGCAGGAGAATTTCCCCGAGCAGGCAATCCGCGATGCAGGCTATAATGTGATTTGGCACGGGCAAAAAAGCTGGAACGGTGTGGCCATACTGGCGCGCGGCCTAGAGATAAAGGAGCGCCGCCGTGTTTTGCCCGGTGACCCGGAGGATGAGCACAGTCGGTACATTGAGGCGGAGGTGAACGGCATTATTGTGGGTGGTTTGTACCTGCCCAACGGCAACCCTGCGCCGGGGCCAAAGTTCGACTATAAGCTAAAATGGATGGAACGGCTGACCCTGCATGCTGCCGATCTTCTGAAAGAGGGCGTGCCGGTGGTGTTGACAGGCGACTATAACGTGATACCTACCATACTGGATGCTTACAAGGCGGAGCGCTGGGTGAAGGATGCGCTATTTCGGCCCGACACGGTTGCCGCTTTTGAGAAACTGATGGCGCAGGGCTGGACGGACGCCATCCGCAAGCTGCACCCCGGCCAGATCATCTATACTTATTGGGACTTCTTCCGTGATGCTTATAAACGCGATGCAGGGATACGCATTGACCACTTTTTGCTGAGCCCGCAATTAGACGCCCGCCTGAAGGCTGCCGGCGTTGACCGTAACGTTCGCGGTTGGGAAAAGACCAGCGACCATGGGCCGGTGTGGATAGAAGTGGACTGATTGATATAAAAAACAAACGCCCTGAATCCTGCGATTCGGGCGTTCAATATTATAAAGCAGTTATACGCGGTTTTACAAATACGATTGCAGTATCCGCGCTTTTGAATTTTGGCGTAAACGCATCAGGGCCTTATCCTTTATCTGGCGAACACGTTCGCGGGTAAGGTTGAACTTCTCGCCTATCTCCTCCAATGAGTGAGGTGCCATGCTGCACAGGCCAAAGAACAGGGTTAATACTTCACGCTCGCGCTCGGCTAAAATGCCCATCGAGCGTTTGATCTCGAGGGAAAGCGAGTCGGTAATTAGCATGCTATCTGTTGCACCATCAGTGCTTTGCATTACGTCAAGCAGCGTGTTTTCTTCACCTTCAACAAACGGCGCGTCAAATGATATATGGCGTCCTGAGTTGGAAAGGGAATCGGCTATCTTCTCCACAGAGGTTTCCAGGTCAACAGCCAGTTCTTCGGGCGTAGGTGCACGCTCAAATTCCTGCTCCAGTTTGGATGATGCCTTGCGGATCTTGCTTAAAGTGCCTACCTGGTTTAGGGGTAAACGAACGATACGGCTCTGATCTGCAACAGCAGAAAGTATCGACTGGCGTATCCACCACACGGCATAGGATATGAACTTGAAGCCTTTGGTCTCGTCAAAGCGTTTTGCAGCTTTGATCAAGCCGAGGTTGCCCTCGTTGATCAAATCACCAAGTGTAAGTCCTTGATTTTGATATTGTTTGGCTACAGATACTACGAAACGAAGGTTGGTTTTGGTTAAACGTTCCAAAGCTGCCTGGTCGCCTTCGCGTATCTTTTGGGCTAATATTACTTCTTCCTGAGCGGTTATCAGGTCAACCTTTGCTATCTCGCTTAAGTACTTGTCAAGTGATTGCGATTCCCGGTTGGTAATCGATTGGGTTATCTTTAATTGTCTCATTTATCGGGCACAAAGGTAGGTAAAGAAATGTAGTTTGAACGTAAAGTATTTGTTGCTTTAATTAACACTGTTATCATCGTGAAAACCCGGCAATTATGCCTAACAGCCATTTTGGGCTAAATTGGCATCTAATCTGTTGCAATTGAGTGTGTTGGGAAATATAAAGTAAACATTTTATCCCCAATC
The DNA here is from genome assembly GCA_044448765.1 of Sphingobacteriales bacterium. GTDB lineage: Bacteria > Bacteroidota > Bacteroidia > Sphingobacteriales > Sphingobacteriaceae > Mucilaginibacter. Next base: position 2,244 of record JBIOHG010000025.1, read on the forward strand.
CGGGGAAATTGGGCATCAAATGCTATTATGTAAACAATTGAAATACAGCGAATTAAAAATAATGGCATGGTGATTGCCTAATCCAGTTCACATATATCACAATTAACGACAATACTGTAAATAACGCTACAAAACCTGGATCATGAAATCGTCAATTTTACTATCAGTTATATTATTCTCCTTCGTCGCTTGCAAAAAGGAACCATTGGTTGCCCCGGCACCGGCACCGCTAAAATACGCTGATGTAGCCGCTCTTAAAAAAGATACGATTCCTGATAAGGCTGCTTTTAAGGTTGAATTGGTGAAAGACCATGATAACTACGATGAGACCATGTTCATATTCGACAAAACATCATCATTAAACTATAATGCTGACGTAGATGCAGAGTATTTTACCGGTTTTGGTCAGGAGAGTTTATCAAGTATTTCAACTGACGGCACCAACCTGGCCATATACAGGCTGCCATACCGGTCGGGTATGGCTATAGGCTTAGATATAAACGTGCAGGCGGACGGCGCATATACTTTGGACCTAAGTTATGAAAAGAACATTCCGGCAAATGTTCACGTTTGGCTTAAGGATAACTACCTGAAAGACAGTGTAGACGTTTGCGCAAAGAAATACACTTTTAAAGTAGTTAAAGCTGATCCTAATTCATACGGCAACCAAAGATTCCAGTTGGTTATCAGTAGCAGTAACTAAACACCCAACATACGAAATATCCGAAGAAGCCCTTAGTTAAGCCTAAGGGCTTTTTTGGTTAAAGCAACTAACTATTAAATTGCCTCAGGTGATGATCAATATGCTTGTATGCTAAATACCCAACCTGCTCGCTAGTCATTTTTCCGAAAAAAGGATGCACAAAGCCAGGGTTTGAAGAATTTGTATTCTCGTCGATCAGCGCAATCCACTTTGCTTTCTCCGCAGCCACATTTCCGTCTGTTTCAGTCACTCTAAGCTCAGGACTGGTGGGTGTGCTTCGTCTCAAGGGGCTTTCATCTTTCAGCAGACCTTTTAACGCCATTTTACCGAACAAGCGGCCAATAAATGCTTGTTTGCAAACGATCGTACCTGATATCATCTCCTCCCACCTTATGCAATGTTCGATCATTTGGTGAACATTCATTTTTCCCCATTGGGCTGTACTGTTCTCGTTAAGGGTATTAATCCGGCTGATAAGTGTCTCTCTGGTAGTTTTGTCTGATATCGTTTTCATTTTAAGTAACTGTATTCAACAAAACTATGATATATAAACCAATATTAACAGGGCCGGTTTTAGACAAGTTAAAGAGCCAATTGCGGCAAGAATGCATTATTCCCTTGAACGTTTTTGATTAGATTTGTTGTAGGTAAAAAAGACATTTCATGCCGGGCACACCTCCAACCTACTGGCTAACCCGTTTTATGATCCTGCGGCTACTGGGGATAGTTTATGCCGTAGCTTTTCTTGTTGCCATTAATCAAATCATTCCGTTGATCGGATCGAACGGGTTGCTTCCGCTGGGGCACTACCTAAACCAGGTAAGCGGCGCATTAGGGTCGACAGGATCGGGCTTTATGCGGTTGCCTTCGGTGTTTTGGCTCTGGCATTCTGATACGGCACTATTAACCGTAGCCTGGATAGGTTTTATTCTTTCACTCATCGTAGTGGCGGGTTTTACGAACGCGCCAATGATGGGCGTCACATGGTTCCTATACATGTCCATCGTTCATGCCGGGCAGGACTGGTACGAATATGGCTGGGAGATACAACTTACCGAAACCGGTTTTCTCGCCATATTTCTTTGCCCATTGTGGGATATGCGCCCGTTTCCCAAACGTGCTCCACTTAAGGTTATCATCGTTTTGTTCCGCTGGCTTATTTTCCGGATCATGCTGGGTTCGGGGCTGATCAAATTCCGGGGCGATAAAATATGGCGCGACGGTACGGCCCTGTATTATCATTTTGAAACGCAGCCTATTCCTGGTCCGCTGAGCCGATGGTTTCACTTTCTGCCGCGTGGGGTATTGAAAATAGGTGTTTGGTTCAACTGGCTGGCCGAGCTTGTGGCCCCCTGGTTTATCTTTTGGCCACGCATCGGGCGCCACGTCGCAGGGGTTATTATCGTGCTGCTGCAGGTGGTATTGATCTTCAGCGGTAACCTATCATTTTTAAACTGGCTTACCATTGTTCCTGCGCTGGCTTGTTTTGACGATGGTTTCTGGGCCAAACTGTTACCCAAGGCCCTTGTTCGCAGGGCAGAAACCGCCGCCGCTAATGCCGAGGAAGATACCGTTCACCGCCTCACTATCGGCTGGGTGGTTGCTGCTATCGTCGCTATCCTCAGCATACAGCCTGTGATCAATATGCTCTCGCCAGAACAGGTGATGAACACTTCCTTCGACCCATTTGACCTGGTTAATACTTACGGCGCTTTCGGTACGGTAGGGCAGGAACGCCTGAACGTAGTTTTTGAAGGTACGACTGACGACACCACCAACAACAAAGCCAACTGGGAACCCTACATCTATAAAGACCTGCCCGTGTTATTGGATAAAGTGCCCCCGCAAATAGCGCCCTATCAGCCGCATCTCGACTGGCAAATGTGGTTTGCAGCCATGAGTACCGCCGACCAATACCCCTGGACCTACAACCTGGTTTGGAAGCTGCTGCATAACGACCCAAGTGCTGTTAGCTTATTTGCCGGCAACCCATTCCCCAACAAGCGGCCGCGCTATATCCGGGCAGTGCTGTATCGTTACCATTTCGCTAAACCGGGCAACCCGCAGGGGCTTTATTGGACGCGTGAGCGCATCGGCGATTGGATACCGGCAGTGTCGGTAAATGATGCGCAGTTGATCAAATTCCTGCAATATGAGGGTTGGCTAAAGCATTGAGGGTCTTTGGTTTAAGTGTCCCACTTTTTGGGGCATCACTTTTGGAACGCATTAATAGTTAAGAAATTTAACTTAAGCGACTATTTATTGGCCCCGTTTTACAATCCGGAATTGCACTAACAACAGATTTGCGATCTGCAAAAACCTAAACCGCCTTCGGCATTAAATACCGCTCAACCATTTTTTCTAAGGTGGTAATGTCAAATGGTTTGGCCATAAAATTATCCCAGCCATAATTGCCGTTGGCGAGCATGGCATGCGGATAGGCGGAAAGCATGATGATGGGGATGTGGTGCGTGCCGGCATTGCTTTTAACCTCGTAACAAATGTCGGCGCCATTGCCTTCGGTCAGCTGGTAATCCAGCAGGATAAGGTCGGGGTTAAATTCCCTGATGGCATCAAAAATATCATACACCACCCGAACTAAAAACACGCGGTAGCCCAGCGGTTCAAAAACTTCGCGGAGCGCATAACGGATGTCGTCGTCATCATCAATGATCAGTAAATTTTTCTGCATGGGCTTAAGACCAGGTAAGTAGTTAACCCGCAACCAGATTACTTTGTTTGTAAACGCTATAATAAATTTACAGTCCGCTATTGCGTTTTTTTGACACATTAATAAATAATTTACTTTTATCATTATATTGCTACCGTAAACCCACAATATGCAACCTCATTCACTGGCTTCCAAGCCGCACTATCCTATTCTCGACGGCTTGCGCGGTGTTGCGGCTGTTATGGTAGTTATTTTCCATACGCTCGAACCGCTTTCAACGAGTCACCTCGACCTGATGATGAACCATGGTTACCTTGCGGTCGATTTCTTTTTCCTTTTGTCCGGTTACGTGATCGGCTACGCCTATGACGACCGCTGGAACAAGCTCACGACCTGGGGATTTTTTAAACGGCGCCTTATTCGTTTGCAGCCCATGATCATCATCGGTATGATCGTCGGCGCCATATTTTTCTACTTTCAGGATTCGCCCAACTGGCCTTTGATACACACAGTTCCTTTTAGCAAATTAATGCTGGTAATGATCATCGGCTGTACGCTTATCCCGGTGCCCATCTCGATGGATATCCGCGGCTGGCAGGAAATGCACCCGCTCGACGGACCAGGCTGGTCGCTATTTTTCGAATATATCGCCAATATCCTGTACGCGCTTTTTGTGCGCAGGTTTTCTAAAACCTTACTTACCATCCTGGTCATCATCAGCGGCATCGCACTCCTCCAGTATACGGTTACCAGCGCAACCGGCGACGTGGTCGGCGGCTGGTCGCTCGATTCATTGCAGTTACGCATCGGTTTCACCCGCATGATGTACCCGTTTTTTGCAGGCTTGTTATTGCAGCGCATGGTGAAGGTCGGCAGCGTCAAAAACGCTTTTTTCTGGTGTACGCTGCTGCTCGTTATCTTCTTTGCCATGCCACGTGTCGGTGGCGCAAAAGAGTTGTGGATGAACGGCCTGTACGAATCGCTTACCATCATCTTCATATTCCCGCTCATCGTTTACCTCGGCGCAAGCGGTACACTGGTAGGCAAGTTTGCCACCAGGTCATGCAAGTTTTTAGGCGAAATTTCGTACCCGCTTTATATTACACACTACCCGCTCGTTTATACCTACTGGGCCTGGATATCGCGGAATAAAGTGACCACACTTCAGCAGGCGATACCATGGGCTGTGGTCGTGTGGATAACAGCGATCACATTGGCATACTGCTACCTGAAGTTTTATGATGAACCTGTAAGAAAGTGGCTGACGAAGCGGTTTGGCAATGCCTGATGGATGGATGTTTTTTCGGGCCAGGAATTGCACGTGTACGCCCGCACGGCCTTAAAATAATAATATCGAATAATGAATTCTGAACATCGAACGCCGAAGTTTTAAATTCATTATTCGACATTCATTATTCGGTGTTCGACATTAAAATACCTGGCACGGATACGGTAATTAAGAAAATTATATCGCTTGCGAGCGGGCTTTGTTACATACCGTAAGGTAGTAGGCCGACCCTATGGACAACAGCGCAAATAAGCCAACGGTTGTCCACCCCATGGAGTTCGTTCCGCCGTCTAATTGCGCCTTTACGGTAATTGCGAGCGCTAAAATATCGTAAAGCAGGCTGTACAATAACAATTTGGGCCACGATTTTGCCGAGGGTGATACGCTGCTGTACGACCAGAAGATGAGGCCGATAAATAAGTTGGCAGCGCCAAAATAGCGCGCCATTACTACACCGCCGCCACCAAGGCTGATGCCGTAAAAGGCCGCTAACTTAATGGGGACGATCAAAAACGCGAGGCCAAAGCCAATTGCGAGGATAGTAATGAGGATTGCGAAGGCTGATAATTTCATCTTTTTTAGGTTTTGTTTATATAAAATTAGATATTCTATTCACAAAACCAACTAATTACCAGCATTTTAAATCGCCGCTGCCACCCCGATTTTTGCGGGGCGGCCTCCGTTCAGTTAACAAATTACACACGCGTTAAGCGGCGGGCTCAACCTCAATGCTTCATATTACTCATTGTACCAAAATAAGCCTTATAGGCTATCAGCCTTTTTAGCAAGTCTTGGTTATCCTTCATAATCTTTGCCTTTTTTGTCTGACCGACGGATACAATAATATAACCGAATGGAGCCTTCCTATCCCCCAGGAACGGTGCGGCCGAATTAACTATCAGCGGCCCGTCTTCGCTGCCATCCGGTTTGTTGCCGATATCGGCATTGGTTAAATAGGGTGCATAAAACATATAATGCGGCATGTTCATGGTCATCACGTCCTTTTGATCCGCCGACCCGGTGTAGCTGCGCATTACAGGAGCCAGCATAAACGAGACACCCGTGCGCGCCGGAGCTTTGTATATCCCTTTCCTGATCCTGTCGGTAATGATGCTTTTGACCTGCAAGGCGGTATATTTCCCGGAGGCCCGCATTGCTTCCAGGTCCTGGTAAACCTTGAAAATTGTCCGGGCGCCTTCGGCATCATAACTAATGGCACTTGCAATATCATTCCTGAATTCGCCCCATTCCCATTCCGTCCGCGTAACGAAGCATACGAACCCGTTCGATCCCTTGCGTCCTACATAATACCCCTTATCCGGGTCGATCAAATAAACCGTAGCGTTGGCCCGCAGGTATGGCGGAAGGCAGCTTAGCGCGAAATCGGTCTCCAGTTTTACCGGCATTTTTTCAAGCTTCCAATTGGCAGGTTTTTGCGCAAAACTTTGGGTAAATAAAAACAGCATTGCAGCTAATAATAAAGATAGCCTGCATTTCTTTTTCAATCCGGTTAGGTAATTCATATTAAGGTTAGATAGCAATGCTTTATTGCATACTATATCTCTAATAAAATTACTGCCGGGAATCGGGTTTACAAAGGGTGGTAAACGTCAATCGAAGGGGGCGTTTGCGACAATGAACCCGAATATTCGTTAACGTTGAGCTTCCTGATTTTTTCTTTCTTTTATTTGTTCTATATTTATGTTGAACTGGATCAAATATCTTTCAACATACCTAAGCTAATCCACCCCAAATGAAAGCCTTTCGAATATTTTTTATATGCTTTACTATTCTGTACTGTGGCGGGGGTTGGTATGTTGATGATCACTTCAGGCCACATTCTGTTTATTGGTTAGCCACGAAACTGGTGGGCTTAATCATAATATTATGCGGTTTGTTATATAGCTCGTTCAAGGATAAAGATAATTCAAAAATTCTTCTTGTTTTTGGTTCTTGTTTCTGGATCCTTTGGACAGCATATTATGGTTACAAGGAAATAAGAAAATATAAAGATTCAAAATGCAATGATCGATTCGGCCGTGAGTTTAATGAAACCCGGCGAAAGCTTGGAGTACCCGAAATTCCCGTGAGTTGGCAGGTAGATTATGAGTTTCGGCATTCAGTTGACTGGAAAGCGAAAGACACGATCGGGCACGTAACTAAAGAAATTGCGGTGGACTCCTCATGCGCAATATTGTATGAAAACGACGAGTACAAACTTAAATCTATCAATGGCAAAGCCAGGTCGCTATCAATCGATACTCGATATAAAAGAAGATATAGTAGTGATTTTATTTCGTTCTGGTATAGCCCAGGGATTGACACCAGCCGCTATGTAACCCGCCAACAAGCTGACAGCATTTTCGCTGCCGAGAAGATCAAAAAGGATTATTAGCTATGTCGATTACCGATCTAAATTCCTGTATACCACGACCAGCCCCCGGAAATATCCGAGTTGGGGTCGACAAATTTATCGGTCACCACAATGCGCTGCAGAAATTTAACATTTTTGTAGCCGATCTGGGTTTCAACCCGCAGGCGTAAGGGTGCGCCGTTGCATGCGGGAATGTCTTCACCGTTCATGGTATGGGCGAGGATGGTTTGCGGGTGAAAGGCATCAAGCATATCGAAGCTTTCGGCGTACTTGTCGAAGCCATAAAGACTCACAAAACGCGCACTTGCCAGGATGCCCGCGTCTTTCAGCAGTGCGCCAAGCGGTACGCCCGTCCATTCGGCAATGGCGCTCCAACCCTCCTCGCAAGTATGCCGGGTGATCTGGGTTCGTTCGCCAAGCTTTTTTAGGTCGTCCATAGCATATTTTCGGGGTTTTGCCACGCTGCCTTCAACGGAAAGCACCCAATCTTTAAAGTCATTATGCTGTAGTTCCTGGTATTCTTTGCTGTAAGCGGCCTTGCTTGCCGGGTCGGCGGGATCGCCGATATCCGTGACCGGAAAGGAAGTGATGTCGCTTTTTTCATATTCCATCGCCAATGCGCGTTGCGAAAGCAGGTCGCGCTGGGCTGTATAGGTAAGATCATCGCCCATGCGCAGGATATTGCCATAGGTTGGCGGCTGCTTTTTAAAACAGCTTGAAAGGAGCAATGCGCCCGCAGCGGTAAGTCCCGCGTAAATGGCCTGGCGCCTGGTCATCGATCTTTTTGCTTTCATTTTGATTTGCCAAAAGTTATTGCCAGAAAATTTCGTTTAAAGCCCGACCTGATGACCATAACAACATGCACCAGCAAAAATAGGAGCAGCAAGACGGCGGAAAAAAAATGTATAGTGCGCGCCGATTGATGACCAAAAAATATTTTAAGCAGGATGGGGTAAGATGCGGTAATAGCTGGTGACATGGTAAACCCCGTTAAGATAACCACGGGGAACAGGAAGAAAATAACCCACAGGTAAGTGACCTTTTGCAGCAGCCCGTATTTGTCGGTATAATGCGTTTGTTTTCGGAAATGACCGGTGAGATCGCGCCAGAAGAGTTTAAAACTAAATTCCCCGCGCCGGGGCGCCAGGTTATTACGGAAATGCCCGCTAAAAAAGCCCGTTATAAAATATACCAGGCCGGTTATCACCAAAAACCAGGCTGCCAGGAAGTGGGTACTGCGACCCCAGCCATTCTCATTAAAAATATCATAGGTACGCACAGCGCTTACCTGCGAACCCGTTAAGTGCTTAAACGTTATTTGCTTTTCCCAGCCGCCATGATGGTAATTACGGCTGATGGGCAGTTCGAATAATGCCGGGGTAAGGTCATTGCCTGCCTTGCCCCAATAAAGCCGCGGATGCGACATGAGGATAACATACCCGCTTACCGTAAGCGCCAGGAAACTTAATGTGATAATAAAGTGTGCGCCCTTAACCCAGCGCTTATGCCTGATAGTTTCCATCTTAGCGTTTGGATCGGCTCATTTACAGCGTATTGCTTACGGTTTTTAACAGATAGCATAAAGATAAAATAATTTTTATGAAAAATAGATCAGGGTAAAATCATCGGGTACCTTGACAGCATCAATGCTGAAAATATTATTAACGGGCGCTCCAGATCAGGTCACTTTTTAATGGTAACCGTATCACCAAAGCTGCAAGGGCTGCAGATCACAGTATTGTCCAACGTTATTTTGCTCACTTTCAAAACAGGGCAGCATGAGGGCGAGTCCTGCTTAGTTACGATTGAAAGCTCATTTGCAGATAACGCAGCCAGTTTAATGGTGAATGTTTGAGAAGTTGGAGCTATTATGCGTAGAACACGATCGTCCTTTTGGGTGCTGTCTACCGTAATATACACGTCCTGCCCGGGTAAAGAGGTAGTAACTTTCAGATCAGAGTATGTATAAGGCGAATTTGGCGATAAGAACAGATCCTGCCCGGTAGTCTTGTCGACTATTCTTACGTTCAAAACAGGCGCCAGTTGGGCGTACTCAGGGCAGGGCCCGCATTTACTGGAAGGAGTATTTTTGCAGGACATCCATAGTGCAAAAAATGTCAATAATACCACAAGCGATTTCTTTCCCATGTCATCAACTTTAAAAACATTACGAACCCGGGACCGTATTTGTAACAGTAACGATGATCTTAGGGATTGGTTTTCAATTCCTAAACAAGAGGTATTATAGATCCCATGCCTTTTCCCGTCATATAAACAAAGGCTTCAGCGGCTTTTACACCCAACTCGCGCCCGCGGAAATCTTCCATCGCCGCATGGCCGCAGCCATAAATACCGGGCGGGTCCTGGCTTACATGGCAATACACGGCTTTACGTTTTTGTTCTTGCGTATCGCCGATATCCACATAATCCGTCGGGCGGAAGATCATGGTTTGTTCGCCGGCGCAAACTTCGAAGAAGTAAAGCGGGAATTTTTTGGATGAACGCACCCAGGTTTGTATCATCAATAAACTGGCTATTTGATGGTCCTTATGCGAATCAACGGGCCAGTGCGTAAAAACCAGGTCGGGTTTTTCATCGGCTATCATTTTCTGCACCTTAGCGAGCCAGGTATTATCCATGATGGTATCGCCGTCAATTTGCCCGGCGAATACGGGTTTAGCTTTTAGCATCGCACACGCATTGATGGCTTCCTGTTTTCGTATCGCGGCGGCTTCGGCGTGTGTTTTGCCTTCGATGCCAGCTTCGCCGGTTGTCAGGTAAATAATTGTTACTTCATGCCCTAAATTAGCCAGTTTAGCCAGTGTTCCGCCGCAGCCGCTTTCCGGATCGTCCGGGTGCCCGCCAAAGCATACGATCTTCTTTTTGTCCGCTGCCACCATTGGCTTTGCGTGCAAAAGCGCGGGTAAGGTCAAGAGGCCGAGTCCTGTTGTTTTAACAAAACTGCGGCGGCTGTTCGATGAATTTTCCATAAGCTGATTATTTGATTTGGAACGAATAGGCTACGTAACGATCGTGATGGGCCAGGGAGACGGGCATGGATATTTCCTGATCATTTTTTAAAATGACGGGCCAGCCGCCTGGGCTTTTATCTATGGTAAAGTTATTGCCGGGTTGTAATTCATTCAGTTCGCGAAGCAACAGTTTTCTTACTTCAAGCGATTGATCAGCATGATGCGACGAATCGATCTGCTCAATGCCCCACCTGGTGTCGGTAAAATCATCACGAAAATTTACGACCGAAAAGATATAATCTTCGGTGATGACCGTCCTGAAATGAAGTTGATGAATATCGAACTGAACAGTACCGTTGTATCCGTCTGAACCCGGCTCCAGTTTTGTTATCACGATTTTAGCCGGCGAAAAACCAAGGTCAGGCATAAACCTCTTCAGAAATTTATACGCAGATTCCTTTACAGACCAGGCCAGCCAAACAAAATTTTCAAACGGTAATTGCAAATGAAGCGTGCTGTAAAGTTGCTTCTCAGAAGGGGGAAGTATCTTGGAATAAAAATTAGGCTGGTTGGTACGTTCAACATTAATAGCGGCCAGGGATACAATATCGTTACCCGTACCCAGCATTATTTATTGTTCACTTTGTCGTATATCACATCCAGGCAGCTCCCTACATTGATCATTTTATCGGCCGAATCATAATCGATCTCGATATTATATTTTGCTTCCGCATCAATAATAATATCTACCAAATTGGCCGAATTGATCTTCAGGTCGGCTATCAGATCGGTTTGATCATTTAGCCCCGCCAGCGCCTCTTTGTTGGTAGTGTACGGCGCGACAACATTTTTTAGTTCGGTTAAAATTTCTTCTCTTGTCATTTTAATTTATAAATTTTGAAAATATTAAACAGGAATTCACGTCGCCAAAGCCAAAATTTGCTTTAGCTACTACGTTGATTTCTTTGTTGATCATTTTCACAGGCATACAGTCGATGTCGATAATATCAGTTATTCCCGGATTTGGGTCCTCTAAGTTAATATTTGGATGCACAAATCCATGAATTATTTGCAATATACACGCCACGGATTCAATAGAACCCGCCGCACTAAGCGAATGGCCTATCATGGACTTGAGCGAATTAACATAAGGGAAGTCTTTTCCTTTTCGACCCAATACATCGCTCCAGTTTTGTATCTCCAGCCTGTCGGCCATGGTTGCGGTAAGGTGCCCGCTTATTAAGTCGATGTCATTGGGCTTTATGCCTGATTCGCGCATGGCCATATCAATGCAGCGCATCACCCCGGCAGAGTTGGGTGCCGTCATAGAGCCGCCGCTGCGCTGCCCGCCTGAATTGCACGAGCCGCCTAAAACCTCGGCATAAATTTTTGCTCCCCTTGCTAACGCGAAATCAAGGTCCTCTAAAATGAAAGCTGCTGCACCCGAACCGGGAACAAAGCCGCCTGCGGTGGCGCTCATTGGCCGCGAGGCCTTTTCGGGCTGGTCATTAAACTTACGCGATAATACCCGCATGGCATCAAATGCGCCATAAATGTAAGTATCGATATATTCGCTGCTGCCCACCAGCATGCGGTCGGCCATACCATATTTAATATACTCGTAACCCATTAAAATAGACTGGGTACCGGTAGCGCAGGCCGCTGAATTGGTGATCACTTTATTGCCAAGTCCTAAGCGACCGGAGACATAAGAGGTAATACTGCTGTTCATCACCTGCTCCACCATCCGCGAGCCTAATTTTTTGGATTCTTTATTATCTATTTTTCCAATCGCAAATTTGGTGGCTTCGGTATCCGGGGCGCTATTGCCGAAAATGCAGCCGGTTTCCCAACGTGCTTCATCCGTATCATAAGGCAAACCTGCATCTGCCCAGGCATCCAGCGCGGCTGTAATGCCATAAGCTATATTGGTGCCTTTCAAGCCGTGGTACGATACTTCGGAAATATAATTTTTAAGGTTTTCCCATTCAAAATCGGGCCTTCCGGCTACCTGGCAGGCAAACTGCAATTCTTCATACAGCGGGACGAATTTGATACCTGATATACCATTTTGAATAGCATTTAAAAAAGCCGGTATACCTATGCCATTGGGAGAAACAACCCCCATACCTGTTACAACAACACGTTTACCCATGTATCCGATTTTTTACAATGCCCGAAAACATGCCCTTTGCCACGATATCGCCTGCGCTATCCTTCATTTCCACGTAGCATTTCAGCTTTCCGAAACGGAAATATTGCTTTTCTGAAGTAACGGTTACTTTTTCGCCGGGCAAAACCATTTTATGAAACGAAACCTCGGTTGAAACCAGCAATGGGAAGCTGGATTCGTCCGGCGCATTTCCCGCTTTACTTTCCTGCACTATTAAAAATATACCCAACACCACCAAGCCAATTTGCGCCATTATTTCGGTAATGATAACGCCGGGCGTAACTGGGTTACCCACAAAATGGTCCTGGTAAAAAAACGAATCGGGCCGCAAAGTATAATCACCCACCACGCCGTCTTCACTCAACTCGGCAATGTGGTCAACAAACCGGAAGGAAGATTTATATGGTAGATAATTAAGTATTTCTTCAATCATAAAATTTTCTAATTTCAAATGTGCGGATTTTAATGTGCAAATTTCAGATGTGCAAATGTGCAGATGATTGTTTTTATTTTCAAATCATTAATCGCCCGCATCAAGGCATTTGCACATCTGAAATTCGCATATCTGCACATCTACCTGCAATGTTCGCCCCCGTCAACATGAATTAATGCCCCGTTCACCCAAAAGGCGTCATCGGTGCATAATAAGTATATCACCTTTGCCACATCTTCGGTTTGGGTGATGCGGCCCAAAGGGTTACGCTTGTTGCCTATCTCTATCAACTTATCGCTGCCCGGTATCATTTTTAACGATGTGGTTGCAGTAATACCCGCCTGCACAATATTTGTTTTGATGCCAAACGGCGCAAACTCAACCGCCATGTAAGTAGCCAAACTTTCAAGTGACGATTTAGCCAGCGATACCGCCGCGTAACCATCCCAATATTTATGCGAACCTTCGCTGGTGAGACCAATAATGCGGGCATCAGCATGAAAAAGTTCCGCTTTCAAAATATCGCGTGTCCAATCCAGCAAACTGTTCGACATAGCATAAGTCGTAAACTGGATATCCTCCACCGTAAGCGGATCGTTTCCGGTCAAAGGTTTTAAATTACCACGGGCTATGGAATGCAGCAGCAGTTTTACCTGGTGTTTACCCACGCCATCCTGAGAGGTGAATTTTTGTATAAATGCTTCGCGGGCTTCGGTTGTCAATGCATTGGCATTAACGGGCAAAATAGTAATGCCCTGTTCAGCCGATAGTTTAGCATATTGCTCCAACAACGGCTTTTCGCGAATAGATGGCTCACGGTAAAGTACGGCGATATTCATCCCATGGCTTGCCAGTTTCTCAACTGTCGCCAACCCAAAGCCGCTTGATCCACCCAAAATAATGGCCCACAAGCCTGAAAATGTATTGTTTGTACTCACCCGTATTTATTTTAAACTTTTATGGTACTTACCTGTCTTAACAAGGGTTTCAATTTAGCGTGATAAAATCATACCACAAAAAATTGCAGCCTCAAAGTAAGTAAAAGTTAATTGGTTTAATAGCATTTTCACTTGTTGTGCCGACATATTTTATTTATTATGTTTGGTACTCTTACCTGGTTTATGAGACTAACTATCGTTTTTATCTGCGGATTGTTTATTGCTGCCACATCGGCTGTGGGCGCATACGCCCAACAGAAATTTGAAAAGGCGGAGTTTTATTCAGTAATGAAATCAGGTGATGTAACTGCTGTAGATAATGAAATAGCCGTGCTGGATAATGCGCCCGCAAAGGAAAAAGATGGCTACGCAGGCGCATTGCTGATGAAGAAAGCAGGCCTGGTAAAAAAGCCGAAAGATCGTTTAAAGTTTTTCAAACAAGGCCGTATTAAACTGGAGACCGCTTTAATGGCCGACCACGACAACACCGAGTTCCATTTCCTTCGGTTGGTCATAGAAGAACATGCCCCTAAGATCGTAAGATATCACGCCGATATAGAAAAAGACAAAGCATTGGTAATTAAAAATTTTAAAAGCTTATCGCCTACGGTTCAGCATGCCATATTGGATTATTGTGCCAACTCGAAAGTGCTGCATAAGGAAGATTTTTAGCTTCGCTAAAGAAATAGTTTTCAGCTTCGCTAAAGAAATAGTTTTTAGCTTCGATAAGAGATATTTTTAACTTTGCCGGAGAATGAATAAAAAGGTTTTAGCTATTTATTATACCCAAACGGGACAAATGCGGGATATCATTGATTCATTCACCGCCCCGCTTATTGAAGCAGGGGCAACTGTTGAAAAGGTACAGGTAAAACTGGTATCAGATTACGCTTTTCCTTGGACGGGTGCCGGTTTTTATGCTGTAATGCCCGATTGCGTGCAGGAGATTCCGGCAGAATTACAGCCTTTAGACCTGAAAGAAAAAAAATACGATTTGGTGATCCTGGGTTATCAGCCCTGGTTCTTATGGCCGAGCATACCGTCCAACTCGATACTAAATACCCCGGAAGTAAAAAGCATCCTGAAAGATACCCCAGTGGTTACCATCAGCGAAGCGCGTAACATGTGGCTTAACGCTTACGAGCGTGTCCGCCAAAAATTGAAGGATGCCGGCGCGAAACTCGTAGGCAATATCGCGCTGGTGGATAAACATCCCAACGCCATCAGTTTTTTCACTATTTTTCATTGGATGCTTGGGGGTACAAAGGACCGCTACCTCAATATATTCCCAAAGCCGGGCGTATCGGACGACGATATTGCCAATACTAATGTTTACGGTAAAACCGTTTCAAAACATTTAATGACGGACAACTGGGAAGGATTACAAGATGAGCTGCTGAAACAAAACGCCGTCAGGGTAAAATACCCGCTGATGCTGCTGGAGACTACCGCCGTACCAACTTACACTAAATGGGTAGGCATTATCACCAGCAAACAGAACCGCGGCCCATGGCTTATGGCATTTAAATACTATCTTTATGTGGCATTATTTCTTGGTGCGCCCATTCTTCTTACATTAGATGCGATTTTTAAAAGACCGTTTTCATCAAAAAAGATAAACGCTAAAAAACAAAACTATTTACAAGTAATATAATACCATGTCTTCAATTCAAGTTTATATAAATTCAACCTCTTCGTACTTTCCGAATAACCCCGTTTCAAATGATGAAATGGAGGAATACTTAGGCTTTATTGATGGACGCCCCTCTAAATCAAAAAAAATAGTATTGCGCAATAACGCAATCGTAAACCGGTATTATGCTTTAGAAAAAGGGGGTAAATCAACCCATACCAACGCGCAAATGACCGCTTTGGCTGTTAAGGCATTATTAGAAAAGAACCCCGGTAAGCTAAAGGATATTGAATTACTATCATGCGGCACCTCATCGCCCGACCAGGTAATGCCGAGCCATGGTGTAATGACGCACGGCTGGCTGCCCGAAATGGAATCTATCGAAGTGGTTTCGCCCGCCGGTGTATGCTGCGCCGGTATGCATGCTATCAAATACGCTTACCTGGCCATAAAATCGGGCGAGATGAACATGGCTATAGCAACCGGTTCGGAAAGATTTTCGGGATTACTGGTATCCGATGTGTTTGAAGAAGAAGCACAAAAGCTGAAGGAAATGGAGGAAAATCCTTTCATCGCTTTTCAGAAAGATTTTTTGAGATGGATGCTATCAGACGGTGCTTCCGCATTCCTCATGTCTGATAAACCTAACACTGATGGCTTGAGTTTGCGGCTTGATTGGATCGAAGGAGCATCCTTTGCCAATAACATGGAAACCTGTATGTACATGGGCGGTGAGAAAATGGAAGACGGTACGCTGAAAGGATATATGGATTATACCCCGGAAGAGATCATGAACCGGTCGGTATTCAGCATTAAACAAGATATTACCTTACTGAGTGATAACATTGTTCACCTGGGCGGGAAGAAAATAAAACAAATACTGGACAAACACGGCATCCTGATGACAGAGATCGACCACTTTTTGCCACACATATCCAGCGAGTTTTTCAAAAGCAAGATATATGACCTGGTAGAGTTTTACGGCGGCGGCATCCCTTACGAAAAATGGTTCATCAACCTCTATACGGTAGGTAATGTGGGCGCAGCTTCTGTTTTCCTGATGATCGATGAGTTGTTCAACAACGGCACGCTGAAAAAAGGCGAAAAAATTCTTTTACTGGTTCCCGAAAGTGCGCGCTTCTCGTATATGTATGCGTTGCTAACTGTCTGCTAATAATGATATTGCGCAATGAAGAAGGAAAATGTGCCGCAGGATATGAGCGCGCTCGGGAAGATCACCAGGGAGGTTTGTTACGCTACCGATAGTTCCGGCAAATACGTAACCGAATTAAGTAATGGCTGGAATGTAAAGATAGATGCGCTTGATGTCGCCTGGAAAGATGTACAGGAACGCATCGCGGTAGCCAAACAAAAAGTGTTGAATAACGAGGCCAGTCCTTTGCTTTTCTTTATGGAATACCGGCTGATGGATTTAAACATATTATCCGACTATTCCGGCTTTTGGAAATGGCAGATCAAAAGGCATCTAAAGCCCGAAGTATTTAAAAAATTGTCCGATAAAAAGCTGCAGAAATATGCAGATGCCTTTAACATAAAGGTGGACGAGCTTAAAACCATGACTGTGCATGAAGCTTGATTTTGAACACCGCCAGTCGGCACATTGCGAATCGGGGGTGACCAGCAGCTTATTACGCAAAACATCGGGGAATAAAATAACGGAGCCGCTTGCTTTTGGCATAGGCGCGGGTTTGTTTTTTTGCTATATCCCGCTCATTAAGATCAATAATGGTCCGGCTATCGCCTTCCGCACGTTTCCGGGGTTAATATTTAAGAGAACCTGCATTGCTTTAGGCATCCCGGTTATCCGAAAAAAATTCAGCTCTAAAGAAAAAGCTGAAACCTTTTTACAACAACGATTGACTGAAGGTAAACCCGTTGGGTGCCAGGTAGGGGTTTATTATTTATCCTATTTTCCAAGAGAGTACCGTTTCCACTTTAACGCGCATAACCTGATTGTTTTTGGTAAGGAAGATGATAATTACCTCATCAGCGACCCGGTGATGGAAAACCCCACCAAACTTACCAGTTATGAACTGGAACGCGTACGCTTTGCTAAAGGCACCTTGGCGCCTAAGGGCCAACTCTATTATCCCGAAAACGATACAGAAATAACGGACGAGCAGATCCGCAAAGCGATCATCAAAGGGATTAAACAAAACGTGAATCAAATGCTGCGCATACCCGGCGGTTTTGCGGGCGTAAAAGGCATCCGGTACACTGGCGAAAAGATCAAAAGATGGCGCGATAGGTTAGGCTTGCAAAAAGCGGGATCATATTTGGCGCAACTGGTGCGCATGCAGGAAGAAATTGGCACCGGCGGCGGCGGATTCAGGTATATTTATGCGGCATTTTTACAGGAGGCTTATGCCTATGTTAAGAATGATGATTTGCTGGAAATTTCAAAAATCTTTACCCAGGCAGGCGACCTTTGGCGCACCGCAGCCGTACACGCTGCAGGGATATACAAAGGCAGATTGGGTAGCCAGGCAGACTTTGACCAGATGGGCGATTATTTAATTGAAATTGCTGCGCTGGAGAAAAGCGCTTTCATAGCTTTGAAAAATATAAAATGGCAGTAACCGATGCATTGGCTGTAAACATCAAAAACCTGGGTTTTCACTACCCGGGCAATGATGGCGTAACGTTTAAAGGGCTGAATTTACAGGTTAAAAAAGGTGAACGGTTTGGGCTGTTCGGGCCAAACGGCGCAGGAAAAACCACCCTGCTTAGCCTCATGACCGGGTTGCTAATGGCCGACGAAGGCTCTATACAACTGCTGGGCCTTGACGTAAAAAGACACAACCATTCAGTAAATAAATTATTTGGCTTTGTGCCACAGGATTTTTCCTATTACCAGGAACTGAGCCCGGTGGAAAACATGGAATTTTTTGGCGCCTGGGCGGGTTTGTCACAACAGAAGATCAAATCCCGGACAGATGAATTGCTAGAAATATTGGGCTTGACGAGTGTACGGAACAAACAAGTGGATAAATTTTCGGGCGGGATGAAACGACGGGTAAACCTGGCTATAGGCGTGATGCACAACCCGTCTATATTAATATTGGACGAGCCTACAGTTGGTGTAGATGTACAAACCCGCCACGCTATTATCAACTACCTGATGGAGCTCAATAAAAACGGTACGACGCTGATCTATACTTCGCACCAGTTGAATGAAGCTGAAGGTTTGTGCGAAGAGGTGGCCTTGATCGACAGCGGCGAAATTGTGGTGCAGGACAGCCTGGAAAACTTACTAAAAGAGCATAATCAGGAAAGCCTGGAAGGCTTATTTTTGGATTTAACCGGCAAGGAATACAGGAACGATGTTTAAACTTTGGGCAGCTATTGTAAAAGATTTCAGGGTGCTTGTCCGCGACGGGATGGGGCTGGCCCTGATGTTTATTATGCCGGTTGTATTGGTTTTTGTAGTGACCGATATTCAAAACAGCACCTTTAAGCTGATCAATAAAAATAAACTGGCGGTTTTGATCTGTAACCGTGATACGGGCCAATCAAGTCAGCAATTCCTGGAGGCTATCAATAAGATAGGCATGTTTAAAGTGACGCAGCTCCCCAAAAACCAGGATGTGAAGACCATAGCCGATTCGATGAAGCAAACTAATGCCTTGCTAAGCATCGTTATACCGGCCAATTTCACGGTAAGGATAAAGGCAAAAGCAAAAAATACAGCCGGCAAAGCTTTAACAAGTTTTGGTTTACAGCCTGATTCAGGTCAAAAAGCACCTAAAGAAGTTGACCCGCTCACTTTATATTATAACCCGGTTATAGAAGAGTCGATGCGGCTATCGGTAAAAGGTGGCCTGCAAAGCGCCCTGCAATTGGTTGAAAGCCGTGAAACCTTGCGCAGTCTGTATTTTTCCATTAACGAAAAGCCGCTCCCGCCCAAACTGGAGGACGAGATGTTGAATAACCGGACAGTCATTAACGAGGTCCCGGTCTCAAAAAATGGCTCGCTTCGTGCGCCAAATGCGGCCCAGCATAATGTACCTTCGTGGACCATTTTTGCCATGTTTTTTGTGGTGATGTCCTTAGGAGGCAGCATCGTGCGCGAAAAAGTAAGCGGCAGTTTTATCCGCCTTAAAACACTACCCACTAATTATATGGTGGGCATGTTATCCAAACAGATCACCTATGTAGGCGTTACCGTAATACAGGCATCCGTGATATTTGCCCTGGGTATATGGGTTTTCCCGCTGGTAAATTTGCCGGGGTTAAACCTGCCCACAGATGTTTTTGGCTTGTTTTTAGTGACCCTGGTTTGCGGCTGGTGCGCGGTAAGTTATGCCATGTGCGTAGGCGTTTTTGCCGAAACACACCAGCAAAGCAATGGCTTCGGTGCTATATCCATTGTGATACTGGCAGCTATTGGCGGATTAATGGTACCCACATTTACCATGGATACCTCGCTTAAAACGTTTGCTAACCTGTCGCCAATGCATTGGTGCCTGCAAGCCTATTATGGTTTATTCCTGGAAGGCGGCAGGCTGCGCGATGTATTTGGGAATTTAATCCCACTGCTGGCGATCAGTTTAATATTACAACTGGTTAGCTTATGGGGGTTGAGAAGAAAAAATTTAATATAATTGTTGAATGGAAACTACAGAACTGAAAGAAAAGCTGAAAAGCCAGATCATATTATTCCTCAATTTAACCGACCTTACACCCGCTGACATCAAGGACGATGAGCCGCTTTTCGGCGATGGGCTGGGTTTGGATTCGATCGATTCATTAGAACTTATCGTATTGCTTAAACGCGAATACGGCATCGATATCAAGGACCCGAAAGTAGGCCGCAAAGTACTGGTTGATGTGAATACGATGGCGGAGTACATTCAGCAAACGGCAAAAAGTAATTAGGCGAGGATAATACCATCCTGGTGCGCTATATTTTTGATGCTGAACAGGTCGTGATCTTGGGTTGGCATAGCGTCAGTTTATACAGCGGCAAGCAGCATCAGCGAATGATACTTGTTTTGGTAATGATTGTAAATGAGTATTCTTTTTGGTATCGAACTCATTTTCTTTTCCCACACAATTTCCGGCACAATACCCTTATCCAATATATTTGACGCCAGCCACAGTGCAAACGACGACGACACCGGGTACTCACCACAAAGGTGCTTATAATTGGCTAAAGCCGTGTTTTTAAAAAGGGAAGAACTTAGATTTTTATAAACGGCATCGTTCCTTACATCACCATTTTTGCCGCTGATCACAAGGTCGATGTCGTCCATATTTAACCCATTTTCCTGCAGGAAAGCGTTGATACTTTCTTCAATATTTGCCGGTTTATAAAGCGTTTTAATTGCTGTTAGCTCTGCATGATTCTCAGCAGACGGCTTATCCGTCAACAGGAAAAAAACCGAACCTTCGCCACCTATAGTACCTTTGGATTCTGTCGCGAAAAGCTCCAGATTCGAGACCGGCCAGCGACGGTATAGCCCTAACCGGGTTAACACTTTAAAACTGGTATCCACCATTTCTTCCGTTCCGCCGACCAGGATGTTGTCTGCGTCACCTTCTTTCAAAAGCATAATGGCATCGAACAAAGCGCTTTCAAAAGAGATGCCTTTATGGACGAAGGTGTTGTTATACGCGTGGCATTTGAGCATCAGCGCAATTTGTGCGGCAACTGTATTGTGGGTTGATTGGATAAAAGCCGTTGGCAGCAACAACTCTTCGTTTTGCTTTACCATTCGCGTCAAAAAAGTAATGGTATCTTCTATGCAACCCAAAGCGGTACCCGTAATAACTGCACCTGGCATTTCAATTTGAGCATTGTTCAGGCATTCCCTTGCTGCGGCCACACCACGTTTGATGACATGGCTCATCCGGCGGATGAGTTTGGGGTCGACGTATTCCTTGAAATCGGGTTCGATAACGGTTAAGCGGGTGCCGGTGTATTCAACAACGTTATCTAAAAAGCCTCCATTCTTGAAAGTTTTTTGAGCCGATATACAGGCGGATGAGCGGATGAATATCTTCATATCAAACTTTCGAAAATATTAAAGAGGTACAATTACCGCCAAAGCCAAATGAGTTGGACATCACGTGTTTGATGTCTTTTCCTTTCTGGAATTTCGTTTCAGGTTCAAAAGGTAGCTCATTCATCCTGGTTTCAAAACGAAGATTAGGGTAAATAATGCCATGCTTAATAGCCAAAGCCGAAAACACCGCTTCAATGCCGCCGCTTGCCCCCAGGGTATGCCCTGTGTAGGATTTGGTCGAGCTCATCGGTGGGTAATGAGGGTCGAATATCCTTTTAACCGCCGTTCCCTCGGCACTATCGTTATTGGGCGTACCGGTACCATGCAGGTTGATGTAATCAATGTCCGATGGCTGTAAGCCGCTTTTCTTTAAGGCGCCTGTCATGGCTAAATAAGAGCCTGTGCCATCCGGAGACGATGCTGTTTGATGGTACGCATCATTACTGTTATTGTAACCGCTAAGTTTGCAATAAGGCTCCCTGTTTAAAGTCTTCATCACCTTATCCGAAACCAATACTACGTAGCCTGCGCCTTCACCTAAATTCAGCCCTTCGCGGTGTTCATCAAAAGGTTTGCAAAATTCTTTATCCAGGATCATCAGCGTGTTAAAGCCGTTGAGAGTGAATTTGGTTAAAGCATCAGTCCCCCCGGCAACAACCACGTCCAGTATGTCATTTTTGATGAGCCGCGCGGCATAAAATATAGCATTCGCCGACGACGAACAAGCCGTACTTATCGTCGTCATAAAGTCGCCGATGCCTAATTTTTCGGCGACATTTTCGGTCATGCTCCCGCATTCATGGTCGAACACATTACGCAGTTTGCCTTTATTGTTATCCGCCAAAAACTCCACAAAAAAGTCTTCGCTTTTATCCATTCCGCCCACACTATTTGCCGACACGAATCCCGTACGCAGTGTATTTAAATTCGGAATGGCAGCATCATCCAGTGCTTGCTTTGCAGCTACACAACTTAATAAAGTAGTGCGACTGCTTCTTTCGGGCAGGCCAGTCATCGCTATCAACGCCCAGTTGCTCAGCTTTACTTCGGCTACGGGGAGTTGCTTTTGGTAGATCGTATCAAACAGGGTAATATCAGCCATGCCGGCTTCTTCGCGCTCAAAGGCAGCCAGATGCTCGGCCACGTTATTCCCGATGCCTGAAATAACGCCTAAGCCTGCTATGTATACCTGTGAACTCATATTTTTCCTATCCTATTGCGGAGACGCAAAATCTTGCGTCTCTACGGTTTTTTAAAAATTTGATTCATATTGTCAGATAAAAACGCGACAGTTGTATTGCTGTTTTTCTTTTCCACTAAAAATAAAACCGCTTTATATTTATCCTCCAGCACGTCCACCCAACCGCAAATGCAAGCCTGTGAAATATCATTATCCAGCAGGTAATTCACCTGCATTTCGGTAAAATCGGCGTCAAAATTATCCTGGATGTAAAAAGCGTGCTCGCCTTTAAAGTTATTCCGGATACAAATCTCGCCGATCACAATATTAGGCAAAGTATATACGAATAATGACGGACTCGCTACATCTTTAGCCGTTTCAAAATATTTGATGTCGTTATCCAGGCTGGAATTTGTATTGGCTAAGATCAAACCAACCTGTTCCGGTTGATAATTATCTTTTGTAAAAGTATCCTTCAATAGGATTTCAGATGCCAGCAAACCCAGCTTGCTCAAATTATCCATCTTGTAAAACTTGGGATAGTTCAATTGAAAGTGCTGGTAAACCGAAAGCAGAAAGCCAGACGTGTCAGCATCTTTATTTTCAAAAAGCCGCTGGTCATCCTTATAAACCATTCCGTTGCTGATGGTGCAGCTACCCGTAATATATTTTTCTGCCGGCAATGTTTGTCCTATTTTATCTCGTCCAAAAATAATCGATTATTTGCCAAAAACCACGGCTGCATTACAACCGCCAAAACCCGAGGCTGTTTTTAAAATATTTTTCGCCACCAGATGCAAAGGTGAGGCTATGACATTTACGGGTTGCGTAACGTCTGGTTCCTCAAAACCAGGTGTTGGCAGAAAAAAGTTTTCTTTTAGCGACTGTATCGAAATAATGCTCTCTATCAGCCCCGCAGCCCCTAAAGTATGCCCGTAGTAGCCCTTCAGACTGTTAAGGGGACTTGTCGATAATCCTGACAAAGCAATTGCATTGGCCTCCATTTCGTCGTTGTAAACCGTGGCCGTACCGTGTGCAGATATGAAATCAATATCTGAACCTGTTAACCCCGCATCTTTTAAGCTTTGGTTGATGGCATAGCTCAACTCCTGCCCGGTACGGGATGGCCCGGATATATGGTTGGCATCATTGCTGATACCGCCGCCTTTAATTTTGATATTCCCCGTGTATTTTTTGTTGGTAGACAGGATGATGGTCCCGGCGCCTTCACCTAAATTTAACCCATCGCGCGATCTATCAAATGGCCTGCATACCTGCGTACTCAAGGCCTGGAAGGATTGGAAGCCTGATAGAATAAATTCCGAAATAACATCCGCGCCCACAATTACTGCATTCTCATATTGCCCCGTCCGTAATAAACGCATGCCGGTTATAATAGCCATCACGCCAGAAACGCAGGCATTTGAAATGATGATAGGCTGATTGACAAAGCCAAAATATTCAGCGACCAATTTGGCCGATGTTGACAGCGCGATCCGTTTCTGTAATTTCGCACTGTTCTTTTCCGTCTCCAACAGGCTTATATTGCCTTTAGTGGAAGAAATAATTATTGCGGTTTTTTTGTCTGAAGCATCGAATCTGCTTTGTTCCAGTGCATCCGTGATGGACGCTATTAAAAGCTGCTCAAATTTGGTATATTTTTCGTTTGAAGGAAATTCGCCCCCGTCAAACAAGGCGGCAAAATAGTTTAAGGAATTAAGCTGATGCTGTTTTACAGCAGATACGTTTTGTTTAAGATTTGAAAAGTTCTCAGATGTAGTTTTACCCAGCGGGCTGTAAACATTCTCAGCAACTACAAAAACATCCGGGCCACGCATATCTCCTTATTCACTTTTACTGAACACTTTCATTTCGCATTGGGCGATGATCTTTTCATTCAGCCACACCTTGCCTGCCAATACGGTGATATCAAATATTTGGTTTTGGCCGCTTACCTCGGCTATAATTTCATCGCCAATTTTTGGTAAGCCAAATATCTCGAAACTGGTTACTGCGCCGATATAGCCCACAGCTACCGGTTTATTTTCAACCTGCGCCACGTACCCGGCATTCAAAGCAGCAGTTTGCGCAATGTTTTCCATTAACCCCGCTTCCTGGAAAAGGCTGTTTTTAACAAATACATTCCCGGTATCGTAACTAACGCGCATTTCATTTGCCTTGCGGAATGAATGAATCCGAATTTTCGAGGAAGTCCTTTACAACAGCCATTTCTTTGTATCGCGCCTTGTCTTCCACAAATTTCGGGAATATTATGCGCACCTTATCATATAACGACCGTGAAACCGAAGCCAGCTTGTCGCGGCATTCGATATAATCTATTGCCTGCAATATGGTTATCAAATGAATAGAAAGCACTTCGAACGAATTATCGATCACCCTTTTGGTCATCAGCGCGGCGTTGCAGCCCATGCTCACGATATCCTGGTTATCATTATTATTCGGGATGCTGTGCACATACATAGGGAACGACAAAGTTTGATTTTCGGCCACCGTTGAAGTTGCGGTAAACTGCATGCCTTGCATCCCGAAATTCAAGCCCAAAACACCCAGGTTCACAAATGGCGGGAACTTTTGATTCAGCTTGTTATTCAGCAGGTAATTCAATTGCCTTTCGCAAAGCATGGATAGTTTGGTCATAGCAATTTTCAGCTTATCCATTTCGAGTGATACATAATCTCCATGGAAATTACCGCCATGGAAAATATTGTGATTCTGGTGATCGATAACCGGGTTATCGTTTACCGAGTTCAATTCATTCACCAATACCGTTTCGGCATTGGCGATGGTATCATATATCGGCCCCAAAACCTGTGTAACGCAACGCAGCGAGTAATACTCTTGTACTTTATCCTCAAAAATTTCCTGGTCTAAATTATCAGGGTTATACAAATGCTCAGAACGGTCGCGGATCATTTTGCTGTCCTTCAAAATATCGCGCATCATGCCGGCTACCGTATTTTGACCCGTGTGATGTTTTACGATATTTAACTCATGCGAGTAATGGTCATCAAAAGCCTGCACCACTTCGTTGATCATTGCCGAAAACAAAACCGCCCAATTCAGCAGCTTTTTCGCCTGTACAATATTCAGCAAGCCAATGCCGGTCATTGCCGAGGTACCATTAATAACAGCCAAACCCTCGCGAATATGGATAGAGAGCGGTTTTAAATTAAAGCGGTTAAATATCTCGATAGTCGGGTAAACCTCCCCTTCAAATAATACCTCGCCTTCACCGATCAGCACCAAACCTAAATGAGCTAACTGCACCAAATCGCCGCTGGCGCCAACACCACCGTGTTCATAAATGCAAGGGCAGATGTCATTATTGATCATGTCCCGCAGCAATTCAACCGCCTCGGTATGTACACCAGAATAAGCCTGCATAAAGCTGTTCAGGCGGGCAACCATCAGCGCCTTTGCCAATTGCGGCGGCATCAATTTACCACTGCCGGACGAGTGGCTGCGGATCAAATTATATTGCAGTTGAAGGATATTTTCTTCGTTCACCTTGTATTGGGCCATCGGACCAAAACCGGTGTTGATACCGTAGATCAGTTTATTGGATGAAAATTTTTTAAGGAACTCAAAACTATCGTTAACCTTGCTTAACGCGGCTTTATCCAAAGCAACTTTTTGATGTTTAAATAGCAGTTCAGCAAAATCGTTTAAAGAAAGCGCACCTTGTCCAATAGTTATCATGGGCAAAAAATAATGGTTTTATCGTTTTTAAATAATGGGCTAAAGTAGGAATTTAGTCCGAAAGTCCGCATAAGTCCGAAAGTCCGAAAAACTAAACTTAAAGAATTTTTCTTCCGGACTTACGCGGACTTCCCGACTTCCGGACTTCTCTTATCAATAAACTTTACCGCTTTGCGGCTCACTTCGTTGAACTGTATTTTTTGAATTTCCTCGGGCGTTACATACTTAATATGCGGACTAACGCGTAACCGGGCCTGTAAATAAGCCCGTATGCGGTGGTCGCATTCTTCACTATCATCTGCTGGAACTAGGTATAACGATACCTGGTCAAGGCCGATCTCGTTGGAATAAACCTCCACCACAAAATCCAGTATTTCTTCGCGTTCATTTAACAGGTCGAACAGCGCAGGCGGGTACAAAGTCGTCCCCTTAAATTTGATCATTTGTTTTTTGCGGCCCATCAGCGGTGATAAACGCAAAGTAGTTCGGCCGCAGGCGCAGGGCGCATCCTCATAAGTGCAGATGTCACCTGTTTTATAGCGTATCAAAGGCATACCTTCAACACCCAGGGTAGTAATGGTAACTTCTCCGGGAATATGTGGCCCGACCGGCTTATCATTTTCATCCAATAACTCAACGATCACTAATTCGGGCTGATGATGCCCCCCCTTGCCTTCGCCGCATTCAGTAAACGCTGTTTGCATTTCGGTAGAGGCGTAAGTAGAATATAAATGAATATCCCAGGATTCAGTGATCTTTTTACCCAGCATATTCAGTGAAAAATCGGTGTTGCGGATATTCTCGCCTATGCAAATGGCTTTTTTGACCGGGGTTTTATTAATATCGATATTGTTTTCCTTGGCGAAGCCGATCAATTTGAGAATGAATGATGGCACCGCCACTATAGCTGTCGGCTTTAAACGCTGTATGGTTTCCCATTGCAGTGATGGCACACCAGGCCCCAGCCTTATGATACCTGCACCCATTTTCCGGATGCCCATATAGTAGGCCATTCCCGCCATAAACTGCCTGTCCAAAGTTAGCATCAACTGGTAAATATCATCTTTGGAGCCATCGGCGCATAGAAATGAATTGAATTCATTATGTGCTAAACGCAGCAGGTCATTCTCAGTCAGCGCAATGGTAACTGGCCCGCCTAAAGTGCCGGAAGTAGAGGTATATTCAACAACCTGGGCAGCAGGTACACATAAAAAGTCGTTATTTCTTTTTTGCAGATCGTCCTTTTCGGTAGTGGGTATTTTGATAAGGTCGGCAAGTGCTTTTATGTCAGAAACAGCGATGTTATGCTTCGCGAACAACTCCTTGTAAAACGGCGAATGCTGCGAAACATATTGCAAAAGTTCTTGCAGCTTTTGCTCTTGCATCCCGGTTATTTTATCTGTATCCTGTATTGTTGTCATTATTTTTCTAAAATTACTACTGCTGATGCCATCGTTTTTAAGTGGGATAATGATACTAAAATTCTGTTTATGCCCATGGTATCAGCAATATTTTTGGCGCCTCCTGACAAATATATTTCGGGTTTGCCCTTAATGTCATTAATTATTTCCACCTCGTTAAATTGGGTATTATCGGTCCAGCCGGTTCCTAACGCTTTAAAAAAAGCCTCCTTGGCAGCAAACCGGACAGCATAATGTTCGAATCTGTTTTTCTTTGATTCGCAGTAAGCCATTTCAGCCTCTGAAAAAACCATTTCGCGGAAGCCGCTTCCCTTATTAATGCCCGATGCCACGCGTTCCACTTCAACCATATCAATACCTATGCCATGGGTCATACTTAAATTTATCAGCATTCCAAATGTAACAAAAAAGAGAAACTGAAACTTTTGTACCGGTTCAAGGTTTATAAATGATCTGAATAACTAAATTTAAATATTATGAAATTTATAAAAATAATTGCCGTGGCCTTGATATTGACCGGGCTCAGTATGGCCGATGCTTCTGCGGCTAATTTATTCCAGCGTCGCCATCACCGCTACAGGCACCATTACTATCGCCACCATCATTACAGGGGACACGCCCGGGTGGATATTAATTTGCCGCCCCATAGACGGCCTCATTTACCGCCGCCACCTCCGCTGCCACCACGCCCGTAATTAAGTGTGTAACAATTTAAAGCAACAACAAACGTTTTCTATTTTTTAAACGTACATTAGTAGTAACCAATTAATATTTATTAACTATGAAATTCATCAAAATCTTTGTTGCAGCGTTAGCAATTTTCGGCCTGCAACTTTCTGTGGCCTCTGCTGCAAGTCCTGTTGAAAGCCCTGCTACAACAATTTCGGCAAATAAACCGGCACCGCAGCAACATAAAGTACGCCATATAAAAAGGCACCACCTACGTCATCGCCCGCACCGTCTTCATCATAAATAAGTCGAAGTGATTAAAAAGATCAAATTTATAAAGCCCGTCCCAACGTTAGTCGGGATGGGCTTTTCTTATTAGGCATTGTACATAACGCGATAATACTCATCGGCCATTCGACCGGAATCAAATGCAGGTGAAACATCTTTGGCGGCTTGTTTAACTATGCCAAGCCATTTTTTCTGATCATTATAATACATCGGCCTGATCTTATTTTCGATAATATCCATCAGGTTTTGGGATTCTTTAATGTCTTTCTGATCATGCGGGATGCTATCATCAGCCGGCTGTATCACGAAGCTATTTTCACCGTCTTTGGCAAATTCGGGTACCCAGCCATCCGGTAACGAAAGATTAACACTGCCATTCATCGCTGCTGTCATACCACTGGTACCTGAAGCCTCGCGGTACATGCGCGGATTGTTGAGCCATACATCCGATCCTCTTTTGAGCAGTGCCGATAAGCCAAGCTCATACCCGGTTACAACAGCGCAATTTGCAAGGGGCCACATTTTGCGTATGATCTCGTTGAATTGTGCTATAGCGCCATAGTCTTCCGGATAAGGTTTGCCCGCCCATATCAGCTGAACAGGCATTTCGCTGGCATAAACCATTTTGATGAACCGGTCCCAATCATAGGTCATCAGGTCGGCACGCTTGTAACCGGCGAAGCGCCGCGCCCAAACAATGGTTAACACATTTTCATCAAATATTTTACCGCATTGATTGGCGACTACTTTAAATAGCTTGCGCTTCATTCGTTTTTTACGGGCAACAAGTGTTTCGTCGTTGTTGTCGGCCAATGCTTTTTGAAATGGCTTGTCCTGCCAGTAGGTTTGGTTTTGCGCATTTGTGATGGAAGTGATCTCGCAAATACCGGGGTTATGGTTCCACATTTCACGGGCCACCTCGCCATGCAATTTGGAAACGCCATTCGCCTTTTTGGCAAATTTTAAGGCAGCAAGCGTATAATTCAAGCCATAAGTGTCTATACCTAATAGTTTCCGCACCTCATCTGTTTCCATGCCGCAGAAGAAAGACATTTTTTTAAGCAGGTCGTAATTATGCTCCTCGTTGCCTGCGGTTTCAGGTGTATGGGTGGTAAATACGACGCGCTTTTTTACCTCATCCAGGCTTTTGTATTTCTGATAGAGATAAAAGTTCAGCGGGAGCGAATGGCCCTCATTCATGTGATAGATATCCATATTCAAACCGAGCTTATCGATTAACATAGCGCCGCCAACCCCTAAAATGATAGATTGTGCGATACGTGTTGATTCGGTAGAGTCATACAGTTTATAGCTGATGGAGCGCGACTGCTCGTCGTTCTCATTCAGATTGGTGGTCAATAAAAATATTGGAGCCGAGCCAAACGTTTGCGGGTGAAGCAGGAATGCCCTAACCCAAACCGGCGAATCGTGTATAGGCACTGTAAACATAATGCCTGTATCCTGTAGGAATGAATAGCCTTTTTCAATAAAAGTAGGCTTCATGTTAGCATTCAGCTCTCGCCATTGGTCGTAATAACCGTATTTCCACAACATGCCAATGCCTATAACATTTTGTTTCAGTTCATAGGCGCTGCGCATGTGCGAACCGGCCAGGAAACCGAGGCCGCCACTATATATTTTTAATGCCTGGTCTATAGCAAACTCCATGCTGAAGTACGCGACTGATTTACTATATTTTGGATCGGGCTCATAGCCGAAAATTTCTTCTTTTGTCATTTTTGAATTCGAATAATGTTGTTTTTTGAAAGTATGCAATATAGCAAACGTGAATTTTGCTCCGAAGTTTTGGTTATTCAGAAATGTTAGTTAAGGGCTATTATTTGGCCGCCGCCCAGAATATGGCATTGGTAAATATCTTTTTATAAACATCATCGTCAAACAGGATCGGGGAGTGCCCCATAAAAATATATACGTTGCGGGCCTTAACTTTTTCGTTTGTCCATATTACCGGGTGGTCGCCCATTTTGATATCTGAGTTTGGCTCGTATGTGTTCTCATCCACACTGGCTATTACGTGCACATTAGGCCGCGGACTTTTATCGTAAGTGTAAAACTCTTCCTTTTGAACGACGAAGGATAATGGCACGCCTTTCATCACCGGGTGTTGCGCATCCTCAACATTTACTTTCGCGTGTACGAAGGTTGCGATATAGTTTTTGTAGCGAATGCCACCCATAAAATTGGAAAACCAATCCCACATGGAATAACCATCAAATTCGCCAAGCAGGGTAGCGTGATGAAAGCCTATCCATCCGCCGCGGCCTTCTTCTATATATTTAGTGAATGCGGTTATGGCATAACGCTTCCAGCCATAAGGCGGGTAATCCAGTTGGATAAAAAGCTGGTAATGGCTCAAAAAATCGTCGTTTATTTTATCAGTATTCTGGATGTAATCAATGCTGAAATTGCTGTCAGCAGCCAGTTTATCCAGCCATATTTTTGCCGCTTTGGAATATTCAACATGGTGACCACCATTCTCATACAAGGCAATTACTTTAAAGCGGGGCGCTTTTTGCTGGCCGCAGGCTATCGCGAAAACGCAGAACAATGAAGTAAAAAGAAGCAGCAGTTTTTTCATGAAAGATGATTTTATCCAAATATAAGCTGCAAAAACAATATTTTTATTGCCATGCCCGCTAAGCCACTCATAAAAAAAATGCGCCTGTTGCCGCTTATCGCGGTGATATTCTTTACCGTGTCGGGCGGACCTTACGGACTCGAGCCACTTTTAAAATATGCCGGCAGCCATGGCGTATTCCTGTTGCTTTTAATCACACCCTTGCTTTGGGATATACCCGCCATTTTTACTGTGCTAGAACTAAACAGCATGATGCCCGTTGAAGGCGGTTATTATCAATGGGTAAAACATGCGCTTGGCAAACAATGGGGATTTTTTGAAGGCTGGTGGACCTGGCTCTATACTTTTTGCGATCTCGCCATTTACCCGGTTTATATTGTTACCTATGCCGCTTTTTTCTTTCCGGGCATCACAACTTACAAAATAGAGATATGCCTCGCCATCATTTGGATCTCGGCCGCGCTTAATATTTTGGGGATCAACCCGGTTGGCAAAATTTCGCTGCTGCTGAGTGTTGTTGTTTTAATACCCTTGTTGATGCTGATCGGATGGTTCTTTTTTCATCATACCGGAGCTATTTCCATACCATCGCCATCGTTAAAGGGTATCGCTTTCCCCTCGCTGGGTATGGCCATGTATATTGTAATGTGGAATTGCCTGGGTTGGGATAATGTGACCACTTATGCAGGAGAAGTCGAAAAACCTGTCCGGTCGTACCTAATATCCATATTTACAGCTTTCGCGCTGGTAATCGTCATCTATGTTTTCAGCATGCTGGTAGCGCAGCAATCGCATATCGATTTTAAAGTACTCGAAGATGAGGGCTTTCCCGCGTTAGGCTCACTTATAGGTGGCCATTGGCTGGGTGTCATCATCGCTGTGGGCGGCATGGCCAGTTACCTCGGCATTTATGCAGCGGTGCTGCTATCGGTATCGCGGGTGCCAAAAGTAATGTCAGACGATAAATTGCTGCCCAAATGGTTCAATAAACTTCACCCCAAATTCAATACGCCTTACATTTCTATTATTACTTGCTCCGCTGTAGTGAGCGGTATGGTGCTCTGGAAGTTTGAGGAATTAATCATTATCGATGTCATCGTGTATGGCGCAGGGCTGTTTCTTGAATATGTCGCATTAATTGTTTTGCGTATCAAAGAGCCTGATACTTTTCGGCCTTTCAAAATACAACTGAACATCAAGGCGCTTATACTACTCACCCTATTACCGCTTGGCGTTTATGTTATTGCTTTATCCGGCGCCCTAATGTCCGACCAGGGCGGGGCCGAACCTGCCGTTTTTGCTATCGGCTTGCTGAGTACAGCCATACCCGCCTGGCTGCTTATCCGTTGGCGGCAGAGGCGTGCGTTTGTAAAAAATTAGTGATACTCGGTCTTTTCAAAGATTATAATTGTCAATTGTACAATTTATTAATACCTTTAACCAACCAAACACCAAAATTATGTTTAAGAAGGCCATTCCTCTTGCGCTTATCGCGCTTCTGTCTGTTATCAGTTTTTTGCCGGCCAATGCGCAAGGACGAAAAAAGGGCTCTCCGGGACAGCCCTTTGAGGTGCAGATAACGCCTTATAAAACCACCATGAAGGCGGATGGTAAGGATACCGCGTTAATTGCCGTGAATATCATCGATAACGAAGGCAAAACGGTTGCCAATGCCGATAACGTGGTTACGTTTATTGCGACGGGCAAAGGGAAGATCATCAGCATAAAAAAAGGTGACAATACCATAATGACCGCCCCCGATAACGGCGTATGGAAAACCAATGTATATAAAGGCACCTGCCAGGTGATCATTCAAACCACTACGGAAAGAGGCGCTTTAAAATTTGAAGCGAAATCGGATAGTTTGTGGACCGGTTCCACCGATATACAAGCTGTTTGGCCGGGCATACCGCACCCTGTTATCAATACTGTGTATAAACCGCATAAAGTAAAAGACAAGATTCTGGGCGCCGATATCTCTTTCCTGCCGGAATTGGAAAGCCGCGGTGTTAAATTTTCGGATAATGGTGTACCAAAAGATGCCATCCAGATATTAAAGGATCATGGTTTCAATTATATCCGGTTAAGGATATTTAATGATCCGGCAGCGCCCAAAGGTTATTCGCCGGGCAAGGGCTTTTGCGACCTGGAGCATACTAAGGCGATGGCAAAACGTGTAAAGGCTGCCGGCATGAAACTGTTGCTCGATTTTCATTACAGCGATACCTGGGCCGATCCCGGCAAGCAGTTTAAGCCTGCGGCCTGGGAAGGCGAGGATTTTCCGGCTTTGAAAAAATCGATACATGATTTTACAGTAAAGGTAATGCGTGAGTTGAAGGACCAGGGAACCACACCGGATATGGTACAGGTGGGCAACGAGATCAACCACGGTATGATATGGCCCGACGGCGCTGTTAATAACCTCGATACGCTGGCGCAATTTCTATACGCAGGCGTAACAGGTGTTAAAGAAGTTAGCCCATTCACGACTATTATGCTGCACATTGCTTTGGGCGGACAAAACAGCGAATCGCGCTTTTGGCTGGATGCGATGGAAGCGCGCAAAGTGCCTTTCGATGTGATCGGTTTGTCCTACTATCCTAAATGGCACGGCACGCTCACCGACCTCAAAAACAATATGACCGACTTAGCAAAACGCTACCCGCAGCAAGTGTCTGTGGCTGAATACACCTATCTAAAAAGTGAAGTGAATAACATTGCCTTCAGTTTACCCGATGGCAAATCAGTAGGTACATTCATATGGGAGCCGCTGAATACTTGGGAACAGTTTTTTGATAAGGATGGCAAATCCAACAACCTCATCAATGTGTACCCGGAGATAGCGAAGAAATACGGTATTCATTAACCTTACAGACTTACGAAGTTTTTTAAACATCGTAAGTCTATTCTGTCAAAACCCTTTTCCCGTTTTTATAGTTATAGTAATTACAAAATTACGTTGACTATGAGATCGATCTGGAAAGGTTCTATCGGCTTCGGGCTGGTAAGCATCCCCGTCAAACTATATTCTGCTGTGCAATCGTCTGGGCTCGACCTGGATATGCTGGACAGCCGCGACCATGCGCACATCCGTTACATGCGGGTGAATGAGCACACCAAAAAGGAAGTTCCCTACGATAAAATTGTGAAGGGCTATAAGCTGAACGACGATTACGTGATATTGGAGGACCGTGATTTTGAAGATGCCGCGCCCGAAAAAACCAAGGTTATCGAAATAGAAAGCTTTGTGAATGTTGTCGATGTGAACCTGATGTATTACGAAACGTCATACTACACAGAGTCGGAAACGAAGAATAATAAAGCTTATGCGCTTTTGGTTGAAGCGCTGAAAAAGTCAGGTAAGGCTGGGCTGGCACGGTTTGTATTGCGGAACAATGAAAACCTGTGTATCGTTCACCCTGTAGACCATGTATTAGTGGTAACCAAGATCCGCTTTGCGCAGGAATTACGCAGTACGGATGAATTGAATATTGACGATGAGGTATCCGTAAGCAAAAAAGAGCTGGATATGGGCATGGCCCTTATCAAACAGTACGAGGAGGACTTTGATGTATCGAAATTTAAGGATGACTACCATGAGGAATTACTAAAGATCATCCATGCCAAGGCAAAAGGAAAGCGGCCGACAATCAAAAAACTGGTACCGCATAAAACCAAAAATGACGATCTGTACGACCAGTTGATGGAAAGTTTAAAAACGAAGAAAGGAGCGTAAACGATGAGTTTGACTGAATATGTAAAAAAGCGTTCTTTTGATAAAACCACTGAACCTAAGGGTGGCAAAGGCACGGGTAAAAAGCTAACCTTTGTCGTTCAGCGACACCATGCCTCGCATTTACATTATGACTTTCGGCTTGAACTGGACGGCACCTTAAAAAGCTGGGCCGTACCCAAAGGGCCTTCGCTCAACCCTGGTGATAAGCGGCTGGCTATGATGGTAGAGGACCATCCTATAGACTACCAGCATTTTGAGGGTATTATTCCTAACGGCAATTACGGTGCTGGTGTGGTATTAATATGGGACCACGGAACTTACACTTCATTAGCTGATGAACGGGCCGATGATGTGAAAGCTTTAAAGGCCGGGCTGAAATCTGGTAACCTGAAGTTTAAACTGAACGGTGAAAAATTGAAGGGAGAATTTGCTTTAGTGAAATTGCATAGCGCAGAGGATAATTCGTGGTTGCTCATTAAACATAATGACAAGTTTGCGGTGCATAAGGCCTATAGCAGTGAAGATGATGTGCCTGCCGACATCAAAAAGATGCTGAATAACAAAAGCGGCGAGGCAACATCATTGCCAAAATCGAAAAAATTCAGGGCTGAAAAAAAAACTCCTGAGTTAAAAGAGGAGCCTGATGAACCTGACGGCGAAAAGGCTTACACACCCATGATGGCCAAGCTGGAAGCCAAAGTTTTTGACGACCCAGATTGGATATACGAGAAAAAACTGGATGGTTACCGGGCGGTTGGTTACACCGGCAAAGGCGCCAAACTGATATCGCGGAACGGCATCGATTTCAGCCATAAATACAAAACCGTTTTAGACGAGCTTAAAGAAATAGAACAAAGCGCAATACTGGACGGTGAATTGGTGATCGAGGATAAAAATGGCCAAAGCCGTTTTCAGCATATTCAAAATTATGACGGTGATACGAATGGATTGACTTTGAAATATTACGTATTCGACTTGCTAAAACTTAACGGGCACGACCTGCGCGGCCTGGAACTCCTCAAACGGAAAGAATTGTTAAAAACCCTCATCGAACCTTTAAAAAGCAAGCGAATCATATATAGCGAACATGTACATGGCAACGGTTCCAAACTGTTTGAAAAAGCTAAAAAAGAAGGATGGGAAGGCATCATCGGTAAGGATGCACACAGTTATTACAGCAGCGGCAGGCGGTCGGACAGGTGGTTAAAGTTTAAGCTGCAAAACTCACAGGAGGCTATTATTTGCGGGTACACCGCACCGACGGGATCAAGAAAACATTTCGGCGCACTAATATTGGGTATCAATGAAGGTAAAAAAATAAGATACATCGGCAATTGCGGTACGGGGTTTAACGAAACATCGATAAAGGAACTTTATGCAAAAATGCAACCGCTCGAGACCAGCGAAAAGCCACTAGAAGAAAAAGTACATCAGCGCAGCAAAGTAACCTGGATAAAGCCGAAATTAGTATGTGAGGTGTGGTATGCAGAGTGGACGGGTGAAAATCATTTACGTCAGCCCGTTTTCAAAGGACTGCGCACGGATAAAAACAAGGAAAAAGTAGTTATGGAAACACCTGATTCACAGTTAGCCGACGATGAGATCATTGAATTCGGCAAAAAGAAGTTTAAGGCTACGCACCTCAATAAATTATTCTGGAAAGATGAGGGCATAACCAAAGGTCACCTACTGCATTATTACCGCGATATGGCCGGTCATATCATTCCTTATCTGAAAGATAAACCCATCAGCATGCGCCGCCAACCCAATGGTATTGAAGACGCTGGGTTTTTTCAGAAGGACACTGAGTCATCACATTTGCCTGCGTGGATAAAGACGGAACCGCTGCATTCTGAAAGCAACAACAAAGACATTCATTACATCATCGGTTCCGATGCGGCCACCTTGCTTTATATGGTAAACCTGGGCTGTATTGAAATAAACCCCTGGCTCAGCTCGTACAAAAAGCCTGAAAACCCTGATTTTGTGGTGATAGACATTGACCCGCATGATGTTCCTTTTACCGAAGCAGTTGAGATCGCACTAAAAACAAAAGAAGTGTTTGACCGGATGGAGCTGGATGTATTTATTAAAACCTCCGGCTCCAAAGGGCTGCATATTTATTGCTATGTAGGCGCAAAATATGATTATGATTTCACGAAAATGTTCGCAGAATACGTGGCAAAACTCGTCCACGATGAACTGCCGGATATTACCAGTATTGAGCGCAGCCCGGCAAAAAGGCCCAACAAAACCTATATCGATTTCCTGCAAAACCGCAGAGGCCAAACTATCGCTTGTCCTTATTCTGTCAGACCTAAGCCGGGCGCAACGGTTTCGGCTCCGTTGCATTGGCATGAGGTAAATGATAACCTTAAGTTATCTGATTTTACCATCCATAATATGCGCGAACGGGTAAAACAAATTGATGACCCATGGAAGGATCTTACCAAAACCAAAGGAGATTTAAAAAGAGCTTTGGAATTATTGAAAAAAACATAATAGCTACTGTAATGTAATTAGAAATTAAATAATTTAGCCTCTAATTAAAACCTGAATGCATTCTGTTTGTTCTCATTAGTACATTCAAAACATTATATATGAGAACGACAAAATCAAATCAATCAGAAATGACGGCGGAAGTAACCGATTCAGCTTTAAACGAATTGTTTATTGATGAGCTGAAGGATATTTACTGGGCCGAAAAGCATTTAACAACAGCGCTTCCAAAAATGGCAAAAGCCGCTACTACGGATGAATTGCGCAACGCGATCGAAAAGCACCTTTCCGAAACAGAAAACCACGTTACCCGTTTAGAACAGGCATTCGAATCTATCGGTGAAAAAGCTGTCGCAAAAAAATGTGAAGCGATGGCCGGCCTGATCAAAGAGGGCGACGAAATTGTAGCCGACACCGAAAAAGGCACCGTAACGCGCGATGCAGGAATCATTTCAGCCGGGCAAAAAATTGAGCATTACGAGATAGCCTCGTATGGCACGCTGAAAACCCTCGCAACTGTACTGGGCTATAGTGAAGCTGCTGAATTACTAAATGCTACGTTACAGGAAGAAAAAGGCGCTGACGAAACCTTAACTCAAATTGCCGAAAGTTCGATTAATCAATCTGCCCGAAACGAAAAGAAATAGTTGCCGATACAATTTATATGCAAGGGCTGCCGATTGGCGGCCTTTGCTGTTTATAAACAATCGGTATTAAAAATAGTAGCTTTGGGTAAGCAAAATCTCTTATGGCAAAAGAGCTATATCCCAAAGTATATTTATACCGGCGCATTGTAAAGGCCAAACTTTTTATTGACGACAACTACGCGGATAATATCGACCTGGACCATATCTCGGATGAGGCGTTTTTCTCAAAATTCCATTTTATTCGTCTTTTTAAAAAAACGTACGCCAAAACACCACACCAGTATCTCACCTTTGTGAGGATAGAAAAATCGAAACTCCTGTTACAAACCCCTATGCCTGTAGCCGAAGTTTGCTATGCTGTTGGATTTGACAGTGTGAGTTCCTTCACCGGATTATTCAAACGTTATGTTGGCCAAACGCCGGCTGCCTATCAGCAGGAATGCAAAATAAAAACCGAAGAGATCAAAACTACCCCGTTAAAATACATTCCGAATTGCTTTGCTGAAATGAAAGGCTGGACAAAAAAGAGCAATTTTGGAGAAGCGCAGGCATAGCATTCTGCCGACCTTTATTCCGATAAATCAAATCAAATCATGATCACGAAATTAAACCACATGAGCCTTTTTGTCCTAAACCAGGACAGTGCTTACGACTTCTATGTAAATAAACTCGGATTTAAAGTGCACACAGATGCACCGATGGGGCCGGGTATGCGGTGGCTAACCGTTTGCCCGCCCGAGCAACCCGACCTGGAGATCTCCCTGATGGCTATTGACGAAGGTATGATGTTCAATAAAGAAGCTGCAAAAGCCATGCGCGATTTAGTGAGCAAGGGCACTTTTGGCTTTGGCGTATTTGAATGCAACGACTTGCTTGCCACTTATGAAGAACTGAAACTTAAAGGCGTTGAATTTACAAAAGAACCAACACAGGAGTTTTATGGTTTCGAAGCGCTTTTTAAGGACGATTCGGGCAATTGGTTCTCATTAGGACAAAAAGCAAAATAAAAAAGCGCAATAAAGCAGGTCTATGTTAAATTAGCGTTTTACCTCATGATGATAAAACGCTACGCATTTTATTTTGCACTAATAATTTTATTAAGTTGTAAAAAAACTTACAGTCCGCATGTAATTTCAACATCTCAAAATTATCTTGTGGTTGAGGGGTTTATAAATAGCGGTATCGATCCAACGGTCATTAAGCTTAGCCGTACGGTAAGCTTGAACAGTAACGTAAGCAGTACAGCCGAAGATGGCGCCATCGTTACTGTAGAAGATAATCAAAGTAATAACTACCCGCTTAATCAAGCAGGTAAAGGAACTTATTCATCTGCACCATTAGCTATTGACAATGCCAGGAAATACCGCTTGAGGATAAAAACAAATGATGGCAATGAATATCTTTCGGATTTAGTACAGGTGAAGGCATCGCCGCCAATTGATAGCGTAGGTTACCAGATTAGCGGCAATAGTTTAAATATATATGTAAATGCCCACGATCCCAATAATGCTACAAGATATTACCGTTGGGACTACCAGGAGACTTGGCAATTCCATTCCAACTATAATTCCGAGTACCTGATTGCAGGCGATACCATTATACCCCGCCCGCCGGCACAATCAATTTATTACTGTTTTGCAAATGATGTGTCAAGTTCGGTCATTTTAACTTCGACGACCAAGTTGGGCCAGGATGTGGTTTATCAAACCCCGATAACGCAGATAACCTCCACTTCAGAAAAGCTTGAAGTTAAATACAGCATTTTAGTAAGGCAATATGCCTTAACCCAAGACGCCTTTGAATTTTGGCAGGAGCTTAAAAAAAATACGGAACAAATTGGAAGCATTTTTGATACGCAGCCCTCGTCTTCTATCGGGAATATACATTGTATCAGCAACCCGGCTGAACATGTTGTCGGTTTTATCAGCGCAGGAAGTATCAGCACTAAAAGAATTTTTATAACGAATGCTCAGGTTCCCTTTGGCTGGATCGCAAAATCACCATATGACTGTGAAAACCAGGAAGCCTATTTTGAAGATCCTAATACACACCAAAATGATGTGGAAGCAATACTGTATTCATCAGGTAATTATGTCATAACCAGCGCTATCATACAAAACAACGCAATAGTTGGCTATAGTTATTCAAGTGAAGAATGTACCGATTGCACCCTACGGGGTGTTAAACAACAACCTGCTTTCTGGAAATAAAAAAGGCTCCCGTAATGCCGTGAGGCTTAAAGCCAAAGGTTATATAACTAAATTGCTGTGGGCCTTCTAATAACGCCTAAGATTAACGCTATAATAGCGATTACAAGTAATATGTGTATTAAACCTGTTAACGAATAGACAAATACGCCTAATGCCCAACCTATAACCAGGACCACGGCAACGATATACAAAATTGAATTCATAGCAGATGTTTTAGATGGTTTTTTATGTTTTTCAGTAGGTATAAAGGCTTTACCCTTTAAAATGTTTTGAAAAAGTTTGTTACCAACAAGAAAGCCGCTCTTTTGGAGCGACTTCTTAATTTTCAAAAAAGACGTTGTATAGTTACTCGCTAAGCCATTTTTTGCGAACCAGCAACTGCTGTTCGGTCGGCTGGGCGAGCGTATCTATTTTATATTTAACGGTTGTTTTTCTGAGCAGGGTAACGGGCAGGGTAAGCGGCAAGCCGTCGCGCAATACCGATACATTTATTTTGTCGCCTGGTTTTTTACCGTTCAGCACGCCGGTCATGTCAGTTGCTTTGGCGCTGTCAATTGCGGTTATTTCGTCGTTTACGTTAATGCCATCCACCCAGGCAGCGCTGTTGCGGGCAACGCCTGTTACATAAACCTTCCCGCCCACCGTTGTTGTAGCTACGCCAAGGGCAGGGTCGTTGTTACCGGCAAATTCATCTGTTAAGTGATAGCCGGCGTAGCCCAGGTATTTATCGTAATCAATATCATCCAACCCATAAATGTATTTTTTATAAAACTCATCCAGGTTTTTACCGGCAAATTTTTCAACGCCGTGCTTAAATTCAAGGTCGGTATAGCCGCGTTTTTTGGTTTTATAGTAGGTTTGGTACATGTAGCGCATTACATCATCAAGGCAGTATTTGCATTTCGTGTCATTGATGATCTCCAGGTCAAACATCAGCGCAATAATGGAGCCCTTGTTATAATAGGAAATATTGGTGTTTGCTGAGTTTTCATTCGGCCTGTAATATTTTATCCAGGCATCAAAGCTGGCTTCAGACAACGATTGTATTTTATTGCCTGGTTGGTTAACTACCGTATTAATATCGCTCGTCAACGCATTAAGATAATTGTCAACCGGGTAAATGCCTGTGCGGTGCACGATCATATCCTGGTAATAGGTGGTAAATCCTTCTGCAACCCATAGATCGGTGGTGTAATTTTCGTTATCATAATCAAACGGACCGAGCACAATAGGGCGCAAGCGTTTTACATTCCATAAATGAAAATGCTCATGCGCTACTAATGTCAAAAAGCCCTGGTAGCCACGGTCATTGCCGTAGTTATCGCGGGCTACACCCAATACAGTCGAGCTTAGATGCTCGATGCCGCCGCCACCCCTTGACGAATTAAGCACAATAAATACATAGCGTTTATTAGGGTTTTCACCGAAAATGGCAGCCTCATGCGCAATGATCTTCGGCATATCTGTCGTCAGTTTCGCTTTATCGTAATTGCCCCGGCCGCACATAGCCACTTCATACTTTGTACCGTTTACGTCAAAGCTGAATACATCCTGCGTACCGACGTGTATAGGCGAATCATAAAGTATATCGTAATTCGGCGAGCTCAGGGTGAATGGATCATTATTAACCATTTTTAAACTGGTCGAAACAGTTGTCCAGCCCTTGTAAGGTGTAATATGGATAGTTGAAGCATGGTGCAGCATCCCATCAGGATATAAGAAAATGCTGGTTCCGGGTAAAAAAGCGTGTGCGGCATCAATGAAGGGTGTACGCACAGAAGGCTCAAAAGCATATACGCGGTATTTTACTTTAACCGAAGATTTGTTCTCCGCATTAATATGCCAGATGTTTTTCCTGATCTTTTTGGCATCGATAGGTTTTCCATTGGCTTCAGCAGAGAGCGTTTCTATATTTTTTGAAAATTCCCGCACCAGGTAGGAGCCGGGTGTCCAAACGGGCATTTTCAGGTCGAGGGCCTTTTGATGCAGCCCGGTGATATTCATTTCGACATCAGCGTAATGCGCCTGAGCCTCAGGAAATGTGATTGTATACGAAATATTTACGGGGCTTGGCGTTTGGCCGGAAACTGAACTCATGGAAAACAATATTAAAGAGAAAATTGCGATAGGTAAACGTTTCATGGGGGCAATTTATGAAAAAACAAAAGTAGATTTGTAAGTACCACTAAATAGGGATGTAAAATAGCCGATACACCAAAGTGGCAATTTTAACCTGTGTAAATAAAAAACCAATACACATTCTTTTTTATTTTTAGAAAAGCTATTTTTGGTGTGAATGTCAAACCATTACAAAACCTGTTTGCTGATAGACGATAATTACATTGATAATTTTGTCACGCGGCGCATTCTCGAAGGCGGCAACTTTGCCGAAAACGTAGTTGTTAGCCAATCGGCTACCGAAGCTATTGATTGGCTGCGTTCGGGCAGTGTAAAACCAGATGTTATTTTCCTGGATATCCGTATGCCGGGGATGGGCGGCTTCGAGTTTTTGCAGGAATATGATAAGATCGATATGGAGGGCAAAAACAAGGTTAAGATATTTATGCTGTCTTCATCTCTTGATCCTACCGACATGAAAAAGTCGGGCAACAACAAGTACATCACCCAATTCATCCACAAACCGCTTACCCAAAAAGCGCTCGACGAAATTGCTACATGATATTAGTTGCTGACAGCGGCTCATCCAAAACAGATTGGTTGCTTGCAGTACCCGGGCAAGAACCCTTGCAATTTAGAACAGATGGTTTAAACCCCTATTTCCGCACCGAAAAGGAAATGGTGAAAATACTGCAGGACCAGGGTAAGGACCTTACATCACGCGCTGTCGATATTAATGAGATATATTTTTTTGGAGCCGGCTGCTCAAGTCCCGACAGGCACGAGATCGTATCCAATGCCCTGAGCCAGTTATTTCCGAAGGCCTACATCAGCGTGGATAGCGACCTTTTAGGTAGCGCTTATGCCACCTGCGGGCACGAAAAAGGCCTTTGCTGTGTGTTGGGCACGGGTTCTAACATTTCATTTTTTGATGGGGAGGAGGTGCACTCGGGTCAACACGGGTTGGGTTATGTTTTAGGCGATGAAGGCTCAGGCAGCTGGTTTGGCAAAGCTTTGATCACCGATTTTTTGTACGGCAATATGCCGGATGATATTCATGCCTTATTCAATGCCGATTATCAATTAGACAAGGAAGCGGTAATTGTCAATGTCTACCAAAAACCCAACGGTAATTTCTACCTGGCCTCATTTGCCAAATTCATTAATAAGATACGCGATTCGCAATACGGGCAGGCCTTATTGGCACGGGGTTTCCTGGAGTTTATCGAAACCAATGTCAAATCGTACCCGCAATACCATAAATACAAATGCAATTTTGTAGGTTCAATAGCTTATGTTTTTTCGGATGAGCTGAAGCGCCTGTGCGAAAGTAACGAGATCAAAGTCGGAAATATCATCCGTCAACCGATATATGATCTGCTGCAATTTATTATGAGCAGGGACGCTTGATATGTAAGGATCCTTTGATAATAAGTTAGGCGACCACTTTTACCTTTCTCCGCTTCCATCTCGCATATATAATAACAATTAGTACCCACACTACGCCTGCTACTGCTAAAAAACTTCCTATCCTCGCCAGGTAATCACCATGCAGCACATAAAACGTCATATCCGAATTGAGGTTAATATCCTGTTTAATAGCCGTTTTTACCCACCATTTGGTTTGCTGTACAATGTCCCCACGCTGGTTGATGAAGGCCGAAATACCTGTATTGGCCGAGCGGCAAACCCAGCGCCGGGTTTCAATAGCGCGTAATTTGGCGTAATCTAAATGCTGGTCTTTGCCGGAGGTATTTTCCCACCAGCCATCGTTAGTGATGATAGCGATAAACTGCCCGCCTTTATGTACGCTGTTCGCAACCCATTCGCCCCAAATCGATTCGAAACAGATGACAGGGGTCACACCAACACCACTTTGCGAATAAAATACGCCCGGTTCGGCTTGTGTGCCGTAGCCACCGATCGCACCACCCAGGTGTTCGAAAACCGGTTTCATAAACGATAGCGCATTGCCAAAAGGCATCTCCTCAACTGCCGGTACCAATTTTGATTTATGATAAAATTGCACCTCATCAGAATTTTCAATATTGATGGCCGCATTAAATTCATCCAAAAATTGATTACCCTGCGGGTCGAGCGGAGTGGCGGTGGGAGTTTTTCGCGAATTATATATTTTAACATCTACGGAACCGGTTAGTAAATTGCCGTTTTTGTATTTGTTCAGAAATTGTTTTGCCTGTTTATAATAAGGGTTTGATCGTACGAGGTCCTCATTCAAGCCGGTATTGTCGGCGATCGCCGTTTCGGGCCAAATAAAAAATTCGGTATTTGGTTGTCCAATTGAATCGGAAAGCTTTGTTAGTATCGCCACCTGTTGCTGCACCGGTATAGAGTGTTCCTTCGCATACGGGTCTATATTGGGCTGCACCACCACAATGTTTGCGGGGTTTGCCTGTTCGTGGTAAGTGCGATAGCGGTAAACTGAGAGCGCCATAGGCAATAGAATGATAAGTCCCAGGGCAAGTATCTGTTTGATGCGCATGGTTTTGGCGCGGGGCTTATGCAGACCACTGTAAACCAAAAAGGCAAAAATATTGACCACCAATATCCATATCGTTCCGCCATAAACGCCGGTGTATTCATACCATTGTATCCATTTGTAGCTTATCGCGAAAC
The DNA here is from genome assembly GCA_044448765.1 of Sphingobacteriales bacterium. GTDB lineage: Bacteria > Bacteroidota > Bacteroidia > Sphingobacteriales > Sphingobacteriaceae > Mucilaginibacter. The sequence continues at coordinate 47,182 of JBIOHG010000025.1, forward strand.
CATTGCCCAGGGTCATCCACGGAAAATTGAGGTCCCAGGTTTGGTTCAGGTATTCGTATCCTACCCAAAAACAGATCAACCCTAAAAAAGCTACATTGCGCTTGGTAACGCGCCGCAAGCGGTAATAAAACCAGCAGCAGCCCGACATCATCAGCGGTGCCAAAGAATAGGGTATAAGAGTAACAGGTATTGCAGCTATGGGATTGTCTTGCTTGATCGCGTTATATACCCAATAGACGGATAGGGTGTTCCAAATGAAAAAGCCCAGGAAAGTTGTCCAGAATATTTTTTTGCCTTTTCGTACCGATTCCGACTGGATGATATTTTCCATCGCAATCAGCATCGGCACAAACCCTACGAACAGGAAAAAAGTAGTATGCGGCGTCGGCGGCCATGCTATCCACAGCAATAAACCGGAAAATATAGACAGGAGGATGTTTCTTTTCATTTATTAATATTCTCTCTCTTTTGATTTGGGTGAAATCCCCGCTACACATATCACAAACTCGCCCTTCGCGGGATGAGTTTCAAAATATGATTTTACTTCTTCAACAGTTCCCCTCACAGTTTCAGCATATACTTTAGTAAGCTCCCGCGAAACCGATATTTGCCTGTCGGCACCAAAATAAGTAACCATCTCATCCAGCGTTTTCTCAAAGCGATGCGGCGATTCATATAAAATTATTGTCCGTTCTTCTTCTGCCAATTGCTTATATCGTGTTTGACGGCCTTTTTTTAAAGGCAGAAAACCCTCGAAGCAAAATCTGTCCGTCGGGAAACCCGAATTAACCAGTGCCGGCACAAAAGCTGTTGCGCCCGGCAGGCATTCTACTTCTATTTCGTGCTTTATCGCCTCACGCACCAGGAAAAAGCCCGGGTCGGATATAGCAGGCGTACCGGCATCCGATATCAAAGCCACGTTTTTACCTTCTTTTAAAAACCGGATGATCTCATTAGTAGCCTGGTGCTCATTATGCTGATGATGTGCGTACATTTTTTGATTGATATCAAAATGCTTGAGCATTGGCGCTGATGTACGGGTATCCTCAGCAAGTACCACATCAGCTTCTTTCAGAATACGTATGGCCCGGAAGGTCATATCCTCCAGGTTGCCTATGGGTGTGGGTACTAAGTAGAGTTTACCTTGTGGGATCATAGTTTATAGATCATAGTTCATGGCATATTTAGTCAACGGAAAGCCGGTCATTTTTGCAAAACGGGCTATGAACCATGAACTATAAACCATGAACTAATTATATCTTTGCCAAAAAATACAACAATGCTGCAAGTTAGTTATATCCGCGAGAACAGGGAAAAGGTTTTAGAACGTTTGGCTGTAAAAAATTTCAAACAGTTGAACCTTGTTGATGAGATCATTCAATTGGATAACGATCGCCGTTCAGCACAAACTTCCAGCGAGGACCTGCAAGCCAAAGCTAACGCGGCCGCAAAACAGATCGGCGACCTGATGCGCACCGGTAAAAAAGACGAAGCAGAAAGCATTAAAGCCAATACTGCCACCTGGAAAGAAGAGATAAAATCTTTAGGCGATGCTTTGGCAACGTTGGAAAATGAACTGAATCAAAAGCTGGTGCTGTTGCCCAATCTACCGCATGCATCTGTGCCCAAAGGATTAACTCCGGAGGAAAATGAAGTGGTGCTGGAAAACGGCTACAAACCCAACCTGCCCGAAAATGCCTTACCACACTGGGAGCTTGCAGCCAAGTACAAACTGATAGATTTTGAGCTTGGCGTGAAAATAACCGGCGCCGGTTTCCCGGTTTACCTGAACAAAGGTGCCAAACTGCAACGGGCGCTGATCGCTTATTTCCTGGATGAAGCCGAAAAAGCAGGCTACAGCGAGGTAATACCGCCGCTTGTGGTTAACGAAGCATCAGGTTTTGGCACTACGCAACTTCCCGACAAGGAAGGGCAGATGTATTATATTAATGAAGATAAATTATACTTGATACCTACTGCTGAAGTCCCGGTTACCAACTTATATCGTGATGTAATTTTAAAAGGCGAGGATCTGCCGGTTAAGAATTGCGCTTACACACAATGTTTCCGCCGCGAGGCTGGTTCTTATGGCGCGCATGTACGCGGATTGAACCGTTTGCACCAGTTTGATAAAGTGGAGATCGTAACTGTCGCCCATCCCGATAAATCTTATGAAATATTGGAGCAGATGAGCCTGCATGTACAAGGCTTGTTGCAAAAACTTGGGCTGCCTTACCGTGTGTTACGCTTGTGCGGAGGTGATATGGGTTTTGGCTCGGCACTTACTTATGATATGGAAACCTGGAGCGCAGCACAACAGCGCTGGCTCGAAGTTTCAAGTGTTTCAAACTTTGAAACTTTCCAGAGCAATCGCCTGAAATTACGGTTCCGCAATAGCGAAGGAAAAACACAATTAGCACATACTTTAAACGGCAGCGCTTTGGCTTTACCGCGAATTTTAGCTACGATACTGGAAAATAATCAGACAGATAGAGGTATAAAAGTGCCGGATGTATTGGTGCCTTACACCAAATTTGAGTGGGTAGAGTAGCAGTGATCAGAGACTGATTAATCAATGATTAGTCTTGTCCCGTAGGGACAAAATGCCGGTAGAAAAAAATTAGAATGAAGCGTTAACCAATAGTTCAGTAACCGTCGAATCCAATATAGATTTTACATGGCTCATTGTTTCTTTGGTAGGGTTGTGTAACTCGTCTTTATAAATTACATGATTAACTCCCAAAACCTTCAAAAACTCGTCTATTTTGCGGTTGGGGCTGCTTTTGAAGCAACATATCCTGATCTTGTTGTAGTATGGATTGGTGCGGATACGGCGTAAAATCTTTTCCATATCCTGGTTCAGGTAATCGTAATCAAACACGATCAGGTTTGGGACCGTCTCGTAAATACAAGGGAAAACACGGTCGACCGAACTGACGTGCCTTATTTGTTTATTGCTGGCTAATATTTGTACCGAAAATATATTGGGAGCAACCAATAATACCCTTTCGGATCTAAAATGCATCATGCTCAATTTGGTTTACGGAACTCTAAAGATAATATCTATATTTTATATTGTCAAGTGTCTGTGAATCAGTATGTAAAAAATTAGGGTTTTTTATAAACAATCGTGAAGTCCACAACGTCCGGTTCTTTATACGAAATGGATTATTAAAAGTTACGGCACAATTTCAAAAACTGCCTGCACCTGGAAACTTAATTTGATCGTTCTAAAATCGATGTCCGAGTCGGCGATGGAAACCTCTTTAAGCATGGCCCGGTTTGCATACATCGGGCGTGCGGCGGGGTAGTTACTATTGTCTGTTTCGGTTATATCAATAGGCCGGCCCAGTTTTTCATTTATGCTATTTAGCAGGTAGGTCGCCTTATCCTTAGCGGCCAATAAAGCCTGTATTTTTAACTGACGTTTTAATTCGGCCATTTTAGAATAATCATAACTATCAATATTGGTGGCTTGTATACCCTTCGGGTCAACAGCACTTAAAACCTGGTTGATCTTGTTCAGATCATGCAGCCTAAGGCCGTACTGTTTTCCGGCTAAAAAGTCAGGGTTCTTTTTCTTTTGCCAGGTATTATTCCAGGCGGATACATTGTTAATGGTAAAATCGGCCTTCGGTATGCTTGCGTCTTTAACCGCTGCTTCCAACTGGCTTTCCAATTGGTCAATGGTTATCTTTTTCTTCCCGTCCATATATTCCTGTAAGGAAATTGCTACATTAATAATATCCGGTGTAACTTCCTGTTCGGCAATGCCGGTCACTTCAATTTTGCGCCTTAAATCTACATTCTGCCCAAAAGCATAAGAGCATAAAAGGCCCAGCAGAGGAACGATCAATAGTTTTTTCATGATAATATTTGTTTACAGATTTAAAGTATTAACGAAAGTAGAACTTAATTTATAACAACCGTTTTGAAATACATACTTTTTTGCTTTGATGTCAAACTTGGTTACATTTGAAACTGACTCAAATTAATTAATGAAGAACACTTACAACTATCTGCTTCTATTCTTAGCAGCCGCCTCGCTCTATGCGTGCAACCACCAAACCAAACAAACCGGCCCCATAACACCCGACGACATTAAAAGTCACATCGCTGTTTTGGCTGATGATTCACTGATGGGCCGCAAACCTTTTACCGCAGGCGAAACAAAGACCACCCGTTACATCTCGGCGCAATTTAAACAGATCGGGCTCCAACCTGGTAATAATGGCAGCTTTTTCCAGGATGTGCCGATGGTTGAAGTGAAAGGCACGCCGTCCGAAACAATGGAAATTACCGGCGGCCAATCGCCCATCAGCCTACATAACATGACCGATTTTGTGGCCTTCACCCGCCAGGAATTGGAAGAAGTGGACCTGAAAAACTCGCCTGTCGTATTTGCAGGCTATGGCATCGTAGCGCCCGAATATCACTGGAATGATTATGCCGGGCTTGATGTAAAAGGCAAAACTGTACTGGTTCTGGTTAACGATCCCGGTTTTAAAGCTGGCGGAGAAAAATTATTTAAAGGCGATACCATGACCTACTATGGTCGCTGGACCTATAAATTTGAAGAAGCTGCCCGGCAAGGTGCCGCAGGTGTCATCGTGATACACCAAACCGACCCGGCCAGCTACCCATGGCACGTGGTAAGCAGCAGCAATACCGGCGCAAGGCTTTACCTGCAGCAAGCCAACAAACACATGGACCGTTGCAAAGTGGAAGGCTGGATGACCGAAGACGCCGCCAAAAAACTATTAGCGACTGCAGGCATAACCGGGGATATACGAGCCTATGCCCGCAAGAAAGGTTTTAAGGCCGTTCCGTTAAATCTGAACGCCAATTTAACTATCCATAATCAACTCAAATATTCCATGTCGCACAATGTGATCGGTGTACTCAAAGGCAGTACAACGCCAAACGAATACATCATCTACACTGCGCATTGGGACCATTTCGGTATCGGTAAACCCGATGCCAAAGGCGACAGTATCTATAACGGTGCTGTAGATAACGGCGATGGTACGGCCTCTCTCATCAGCATGGCTAAAGCTTTTGCCGATACCAAAGAAAAGCCTAAACGGTCTATTATTTTCCTGGCCGTAACAGGCGAGGAACAGGGCCTGCTGGGTTCGGAATATTACGCCACGCATCCTGTTTATCCGCTTAATAAAACAGTTGCCAACCTTAACATGGATGCCTTGGGCAATTACGGCGAAACAAAAGATATTGCCATTACGGGTAAGGGGCAAAATGATTTGGACGACTATATGGAAAGGTATGCTAAAGAAGATGGTATCACCATAGTGGGCGACCATAACCCCGGCGCGGGCGGCTACTACCGTTCAGATCATTTCAACTTTGCTAAAGTTGGTGTACCTGCTTTAGATATGAATACCGGTATGATCAGCAAGGACCATGATGCCAATTGGGCCAAGCAGCACCAGGATGATTATACCGCCAATCATTACCATCAGCCATCGGATAATTACTCGCCTGATATGGATGCAACGGGTATGGCAGAGGTAGCAAACTTGCTTTATCGGCTGGGGTATGATCTGAGTAACGAAAGCACTTTCCCCGGATGGAAAAATGGTTCGGAGTTTAAGGCCGTTAGGGAGAAATCGATGGGGAAATAGCCTATAAACTAAAAGGACAACCACATTTACTGTAGTTGTCCTTTTCACTTTTGATAAAGTTTACGTTTTGACGTAAATAACTATATTAT
>JBIOHG010000026.1:0-52245 GCA_044448765.1 Sphingobacteriales bacterium
AATCGGGCACATAGGTTTTGCTATCGAGTTTCACCGTGTGGCTAAGCTTGATAAAAGTGCTGTCGCTGCCACTGTTGATCACACCTTCAACCACTAAATAATTATGATTTACGGATACTATTGCCGGTTGATAAGGCTTTCGACAGTTAATAAATGCGATTAAAATAAAACACAGGAAAATACCATTCCGAAGTTTCATGTTACTTTCAATTACAGTCCAACTGGCCAATAAGGCGGTCTGATATTGGTGCCGCCAACTACCCTGCAATCCACGCAAATCTTGGTTGCATAACTATAGCCGATCACCTTGAATGTGGCTCTGTCTTCCACTACTACTGTCGGTATCGTATCGCCGCTAAAAAAAGTATGTTCTTCGCGTGCGGGTAATGTAGCCAACGGCTCTAACGGTAAAAAGCCCGCAACACATTCTGAAGGTTCTGGCGGTGGTACGTACCTGGGATAATGATACGGTAGCGACCGGCCCGCAAAAAATATCCGTCGCGTTGTTTGGGTCGATACGCTGATAAACCCTAATACCCCGGCTTTTGGGTCATTGAGGCAATGCATATTACCTAACGTGGTAGATGGAAATGGGTCGAAAATTGAGCCCAATTGCTCGGTATTCTTCTTCAAATTTTGCCAGTATTTAAATGCCTCGGCTGTTATCGCCGTCTGCTTTACATTTAAGCTGTATACATGCGTTATTTTACCGCTTGATGCAGGCACATAACCAATTGGGAAATGGGCGATCACGTCCTGGCCAAGGCTCGTGCTGGTACTCACATAAAAACTATTTGAGGGCGTTGCATGCCGGTAACAGGTGTTAACCAGGCTATCCGGGTCACGAAAATTTAATTTATGGTTCCGGTAAATAAGTTGCGAGGTATAAACCGAAAAATACGTCCATGTTTCATCATAGTCCCATTTATAATAGTGGGTTTTATTGCTGGGGTCGTGCGTACTCACGTAAAATTGTACGCCTGCTGTTAAAGGCACATAGTAAACGCTGTCAATTGGCGGCGAAGTTTTATTCGCCACGTAATCAGATACATATTCCTTATTTGCCACCGTGAAAATATGAATTCGATAATTCCGGTCGGTAGGCAGGTTAAGATTTGCCGTGCTATAAATCCCAGGCTTCACTTCGGTCAGCGGGTAAATATCATTTTTGTCGCTTTCAATGGTCAGGGTTGCGCCGGTTTCCTTATTTATCGTCTTGCTGTTTAGCAAGGCTGTACGGCTTAGCGTGATAAAAGTACTGTCCGCGCCGCTGTTAATAAAACCTTCAACTACCAAATAATTGGGGTTTACGGATACAATTGCGGGTTGATAAGGCTTTTGGCAGTTGGTTAAAAGCAATAAAAAAGACAATAGAAATAATAGTATTCCGCGTATTTTCATATCGTAACTAACTAATTATTATAGACTTATGTTAAATATGCGACTTTAAAAAATCGATATTCCTTTTGAGACCTATAAATTTAGTTCTTTTTACGGCAGAATTCTTAAAAACTTTTTGAAAAACTTCTTCGGTGATATCCTGCCAGTCGTTATAACCCATGGCTAACAGGTTATCATTGGGCGTAAAGGCAGGTTCGTGGTGCAGTACCGAAAATTTATTCCAGGGACAAACATCCTGGCAAACATCACAGCCAAACATCCAGTTATCCATTTTACCCTGGAATTCCTGCGGTATCTCATTTTTGAGTTCAATGGTAAGGTAGGAAATGCAGCGGCTGCCATCTATCACATACGGGGCCACAATGGCCTCGGTAGGGCATGCATCAACGCAGCGGGTACAGGTGCCGCAATGGTCTACAGTAGCCGGTATATCATATTCCAGCTCAATGTCGACGATCAGTTCCGCCAAAAAGAAAAAGGATCCTGTTTTGGTATTAATGAGGTTGGTGTTTTTACCGATCCAACCCAACCCTGCCTTTTTTGCCCAGGCCTTATCCAGCACCGGCGCCGAATCCACAAAGGCGCGCCCGTTTACCTCTCCAATTTTGTCATTGATCACTTCAAGCAATGACTTTAATTTCGATTTGATCACCTGGTGATAATCCCCACCGTAAGCATATTTGGATATTTTGGGGGATAACGCGTCCGATTGCACATCTTCCGTAAAGTAATTCAACCCCAATGAAATAACCGACTTTGCCCCATCAACCAGTAAACGCGGGTCGAGGCGTTTATCAAAATGGTTTTCCATGTAATGCATTTCGCCCTGCATACCCTGTTTCAGCCAGTTCTCCAACCGCGGCGCTTCGTCTTCCAAAAACTCAGCTTTCGCTATACCACAAAACATAAAGCCGAGGTTTTTTGCCTCTTGTTTGATCAGGTTGCTGTATGCCGATTGGTTTTGCTGCATTGATGCAAAGATAGGATAAATGCCTGTTAAGCCTTTGCCGGTAAAATGAAACAGAACCGCTTGCCGCATGTTATAATTATATACATCTAAATAAATATCAAAATGCTACAGTTTATAAATGATCTGCCTGACGATGTGGTTGGCATACGCGCAACCGGTGAGGTAGACAAGGACGATTATGAAAGAGTACTGATACCGCGTATGGAAGAATTGGCAAAACGCCAGGGTGAGATCAATTATTTGTTGGTGCTTGAAACCGATGTGCAGAATTTTACCATAGCATCCTGGTTTGAAGACTTTAAGTTGGGTTTAAAGAACTTCAGCAAATGGAACAAAATTGCGGTTGTAACCGATCAGGCGAGTGTGGAATGGTTTAGCGATGTTTTCAGTCATTTTATCCCGGGCGAATCAAGGGGATATAAACTCAGCGAATTGGATGAGGCCATTGCATGGGTGTCTGAAGAGGAACATCACGAGCACGAAGAGGTATCGGTTGCCGAGGTGAGGGACACCAATGCGGCGCGCTCATCCAATATAAACCAGGGCCCGGCGGGCGAAAATCTTTAACAACAAAGACGATGGAAAACACGGCAGTAAAAGATCCTAAAGATGATCAGATCACCAACAAGGATGACTCGATAACCAATAAAGACGGCGATAATTACCTGGAGAAAGGCGAACAATCCACTAACCAGGCAAAAAATGCGCAACAAAACGTGCCAACCGTTACACCCGATAATGAAAACGACGATCCTGGGCCGCCGACAAAAGAAAGTAAGGACGCTAAAGACCCCGATAAAGAAAAAGAGCGCCAAAGGCACGTTATGTAAGCCTTAATGATTTTGGTCAAAGAAGCCGACCTGCCTTAAAAAGGCCACCTGGTCAAAATAGTTGGTTTCTTTGACTATTTTGTTGTCTTTCAGTTCAAATATCGCACAACCGTTCAGCGTATATTTTTTGCCTTTCATATAATCCGGGGTGCCGGTTTCGGGGTTACTCAACGTACCTGTAAATGCATATTCTACAGTTACAGTGTTACCTGCATTGATTGTGTTGGTTACGGTGTAAATCAAGTCGGGTGTGGATTTAAAATATCGTGTAAAAACGCCGGTTGCGCCTTCAATACCTTTCTCAGCGCCTTCCCAATTAGGTGAGAAAAGCTGGGCATCAGTTGTATACTCCGCTGCAATTGTTTTCACGTCGTGTGCATTGATGGCTTTATAGTGGTCCTCAATTAAGGTGGATTGTGCTAAGACGAAATTGGCCGTAAAGGCTAGCATAGCCGCTAAAAATAATTCCCTGATCATGCCTAAATGTAAACATTATCAATGCATTAGCTTAATATTTCTGAAAAATCCCCCTTTCGGGGTGATGTCGCAAATGCACCGTGCAATTGTCTTTTTCGGCAGTCTGTATCTTTCGTTTAAATACCGAAATTTGAAGGAATAAAATAAAACTGATATGGATAACAAGATCATCATAAAGGAAGATTGCAAAGTAATAGACGCAAACAAGGCTATGCTCAATGGGTCCAGTTTCGACGATGTGGCCATGACCAATGTAAAGATCACCAACGCCAACCTCAGTGACCTTGAAATTGAAGGCGCGCAGATAGGCGGGGCTTTTATCCATAATATTGGCGGGCCGCCGCCCGGTCATCCTATGTACGATCCAAATTTCAGGCACCGGCCTGTTCGTTTTGAGGACTGCGACCTGAACAATAGCACCATTACCAATTGCAATTTAGCAGGAGCGATCATAAGCAATTGCAACCTTAGCGGGATGACAATAAATGGTGTTAGTGTGGAAGATTTGTTAGAGGCTTACAATAAGTAATTTGTCATCCTGAGCATAGCGAAGGATATTGTACGCCGTGCTATCGGTCGCTTTGATAAGATCCTTCGCTATGCTCAGGATGACAATCACGAGGAGAATGCTATCCCTTAAAGCTCTGCCTGATGGCGTTGCTAAAGTTCTTTGTGGTCCAGAAACCGCTATCCAGTATCCTGCGAACGGTCATTAACGGATCGTTGGTATCACGTTTTTCGGACAGTTGGAACGCGATCTTGAAACCGCGTTTGTGCAGTTGCGGTAAATTTTGAGTATTCCATACACCAAACGGGAAAGCGAAATATTTAACCGGTTTGCCGGTGATATCTTCCAGTTTTTTAGTGGGTTTGTCTAATTGAGTTTCCCAATCCTTGGCAGTAGAGAGTTTTCTGAAGTCCATATGGTTCCAGGTATGGCTGGCTATCACGTTGCCTTCATCTGATAATTGTTTGATCTGGGCGGAACTCATATAATGTTTTACTTTGCCGATAGATACTGTCATGATAAAGAACACGCCTTTAAAGCCATATTTTTTCATTTCAGGGCGTGCAATATCAAACTGGTCCTTGTCGGTATCATCAAAAGTAAGCATGATAGGCTTGCTGGGCAGCGCCGTGCCTTTGGTAAGGTAATCATATAACTGGTCGGGCAAAATGGTGTGGTAACCGCTGTCGGCCAGCATTTTCATATGCGCCCTGAATGCAGCGGGAGGTATGATATAATCTTTATCAACTTTTTTATCGGTCGGTTTCCAGTCGCGTATCTGGTGATAACATAATACCGGCACCTGTTTACGCGCCATTATGGCGGCGTTATTAACTTGTGCTGATGCGGTTAACGAAATAAACAGGCCAATGGCGATGAGTGCAGATGTTAATTTTGACATAATTTTAAAGCGATTTACAACCGCGAAATTAGAACAATTGGCTGTTAAATAAAGGTTAATTATCAACAATTAAACAATTGATAATCCCCCTTCAGGCGGTTAGGGGGCAAGCACGATACGTCTTCCTTCTTTGGCCGAACGCTTCGCCGCATCCAGTATCTGCATCACGATCATATTGTATTTCAGTGATGCCTGGTCATCAGTCCCGGCCAGCTTACCTTGTAAAACAGCCGCTAAATAAACCAAGGGATCATTGATAGGAGCAGGCAATGCCTCAGCTTTTACCGAGCTTTTCCGGTTTTCGCGCATGCGGATATCCACATCAGTTCCATTTAACGAATGTAAATAGCCATGTTCGCCAAATACTTCCAGATCCTTAATGCCGAAGGGCCAGTTCCACGAGGCTTCTATCTGTCCCATAGCATGGGGATATTCTACTAAAATCTCGGCGTCATCATCCACTTTCGGGTATACGTTGGGTTTGTATTGATGGGTTACCGCCGTAACTGCTATTGGTTTTTGCCCGTGCATTAGCCAGGTCATCAGGTCGGCGCCGTAGCAGCCGAAATCATTTAAAGCGCCTGCGCCATTAAGCACCGGGTCGGTGAGCCAGGCTAAAAATTCCTTGCTGCAGCCAATTTCCTTTGGCCCCTGGTGACCATCATGCGCCACCATTTTTTTGATGGGGCCGATGCTGTCATTAGCCACTTCATCATAAATAAATTTACCCGATGCATACCAGGTAGTTTCGTAATTGGTTAATAGCCGCGTATGGTATTTATTGGTCAGTTCTTCCATCCGTTTAGCCTGCGCCAAAGTAGCGGCCAAAGGCTTTTCAACCATCACCGGCAAACCAAGCGGTGCGCATACCTCAACAATATCCACATGATTGCCAACAGCATTGTAGCCCAAAACAGCATCCGGCTTTTTACCTTTCAGCATCGCTTTCATATCGGTATAAAAAAGCGAATCGGGGATATTAAACATTTTGCCATACTTGGCCCATAGCTCCTTATTGGGTTCGGCTATGCCTATAATATCTACCTGGCCATTTTTACGGGCGTTCAGTATGCCATAAATATGATCATGATTAAGCCCCACAACGCAAACCTTTAGCTTTTGCGCTGACACATGGCTGGCGGCTGAACAAAGCAGAACCGCAGCGATCAATACAATAATTTTATTTTTCATAAGATCAAAATAACGATGGATTACCGCCATGCCTCAGCTTACCTAAATGCTTGTAAGCATTATCGGTAGCTTCCCGCCCGCGTGCGGTACGCATCAAAAAGCCCTCCTGTATTAAAAACGGCTCATAAACTTCCTCTATGGTACCTTCATCTTCGCCCACAGCAGTGGCGATTGTTTTTAGCCCAACCGGTCCGCCTTTGAATTTATCGATAATGGTGACCAATATCTTGTTATCCATCTCATCCAAACCATGCTGATCCACATTCAGGGCGTTCAAAGCATAATTGGCAATAGCGGTATCAATATTACCGTTGCCTTTTATTTGGGCGAAATCGCGTGTGCGTCTTAACAAGGCGTTAGCAATACGCGGTGTACCGCGACTCCTCCGTGCAATTTCAAACGCGCCTTCATCACTTATGGGTGTTTTTAATATCGAGGCAGAACGCAGTACGATCGTAGTTAACAACTTAGCATCGTAATATTCCAGTCGCGAATTGATGCCGAAACGTGCGCGTAAAGGCGCGGTCAACAATCCCGAACGGGTAGTAGCGCCAACCAAGGTAAACGGATTTAAGGATAACTGCACCGAGCGGGCATTGGGACCTGTCTCTAACATGATATCAATTTTGAAATCCTCCATAGCCGAGTACAAGTACTCTTCAACAAGCGGGCTTAATCGGTGTATTTCGTCAATAAATAAGATGTCGCCGGTTTCAAGGTTGGTTAATAGTCCTGCCAGGTCACCGGGTTTATCCAATACCGGACCCGAAGTTATTTTAATGCCAACACCCATTTCGTTGGCTATGATATAGGATAACGTGGTTTTACCCAAGCCCGGTGGCCCATGAAGCAGCACGTGGTCAAGCGCTTCGCCGCGCTGGCGTGCAGCCTGTACAAATACCCTTAAGTTGGCTAATATTTTATGCTGACCCGTAAAATCCTCAAATGCCTGCGGCCGGAGTACTTTTTCAATATCCCGTTCGGCGGGAGAGAGGCGTTCGCGTTCAGGATCGAGATGTTCATTCATTACCAACGAAATTAGTATTTTATTTCGGATTTCGGATGTGGGAATTCGGATTTAAGGTACGCTGTAAAAATGATAATTCCGAAATCGAAATTCCGAAATCCGACATCAACCTACCCTTCAGGATATTTACGAAACATCGAATTGATCCTCATCTGGATGACGCCAAAAAATGCTTCGCGAAAAATACTGGTCGACATTTTGGATGAACCTTCTGTACGGTCGGTGAAGATAACCGGCACTTCTGTGACCTGGAAACCATGTTTTATGGTGGTATATTTCATCTCGATCTGGAAGGCGTAACCCACAAATTTGATCTTATCAAGTTGAATGGTTTCCAATACCTTGCGTTTGTAGCACATAAAGCCCGCCGTCCAATCGCGTATCTCAAGCCCGGTGATAAACCGTACATAAACCGAGGCAAAATAACTCATCAAAACACGACTCATGGGCCAGTTAACCACGTTTACGCCAGTAATATAGCGCGAACCTATAGCAGCATCGGCCCCGTTCTCGCAAGCCTGGCGCAGTTTGAGCAGATCGTTAGGATTGTGCGAGAAATCGGCATCCATCTCAAATATATAATCGTAGTTATTGGCGATGGCCCATTTAAAACCATGAATGTACGCGGTACCCAAACCTTGCTTACCTGCGCGTTCTTCAATGAACAATTTTCCACCATACTCGCCCTGCAATTTTTTAACCATCACAGGCGTCCCGTCAGGCGAACCATCGTCAATGATCAGGACATGAAAGTCATGTTCAAGCGAAAATACTTTACGGATTATCCGTTCAATATTCTCTATCTCGTTATAGGTAGGTATAATTACGATGCTGTCGGGCACGGTAGGGGTGTTAAATTAATACAAAACATAAGCAGGCAAAAATAGTGTATTACCCAATTGCTTGAAAATAATAACGTGGAATTGTGCCTTTATAAAAAATTACAAGTTATCGGTATCGGCTATGATCTTATTATGATCCGCTGCATTGTCCCCAGGGTTCTCAATATAATTGTGCTCCTTCATTCGCGGTGAAACAATCAGGAATACGATGATAAAAGCAACAATCAAACCCACATCGAAGTACCAGTAATAGTTTGCGCCAACCAGGTAAGGCGCAAGGATACCTTTGTTTGATATATTGCCGTTTACCAATGCGGTGATCATATTTCCTACCGCAACAACCATATACCATATACCGGTCATGGTGCCTTTCATTGATTTAGGGGCATGTGTATAGGCGTACTCCAGGCCGGTAATAGAAACCAGTACTTCGGCTGCGGAAAGAATGACGTATGCAAATACCTGCCACCAGATGGAAGGGTGCTGCCCACTATCTATCCAACCTTGCACGATGGCTATGATCACGAATGAGAGTGCAGTAAGTATTAAACCCACACCTAATTTCCTTAGCGGCGTAGTCTTCAGGCCCATTTTGTCAAATGCCGGATAGATCCAGTAACTGAATATTGGGATAAATATCAATAAAAATACAGGGTTAAAAGTTTGCACCTGGCCGGCCAGGATAGTAAAATGAGTAAAGCCAAGATTGATAGTGCGGTCCATTTTTGCGGCCTGCAATACCCATTCCGAAAGATTCTGGTCCCAAACTGCCCAAAATCCCAGCGCAAAGAAGAATACAAACATCACGCGCCAAACTGCCTTGATAGCTTCAACTTTTTCAGGATCAAATTTGCCTTTGGATACATCCAACAATGACTGGCCCTTTAGCTTTTTGCCGAGGTGAAACAACGAATAAAGTGAGATGAACACAAAATTATTTTTGTTGACGCCCGATGCTTGCGGAACATTACCATAATCATTTGCATCTTTTTCTCCGGTTTTGTAAAGCAGCCAAAGACTGTAAAATGGTATTAATTGGTACCATCCATTTCTGTTTATATCGTGACACCTTTTGGCTCCCTGAGCTAAACTAAACCAAAGGGTAATTATAGATGCTATAAGACACGCGATCAACGCCCATTGATTATGAGTCTGGTTATTATTGAGAATATTTTTAATAGCAACATACACAGCCCCGGATATAAACATAGAAATGGCATATTCGGTTCGTCTTATGCGGCCATTAAATGAAAATGAATTTGTTTGAAAAAGTTTTCCTGCAGGGGGCACCCTTACATATTTTTTTCGCCCGGAAAAAAAGATAATGGTTGCCAAAGCCATCAAAGCGCCCGGTATGCCGAATGCCAGTGGTGCGCCATAGTTGGCATACACCCAGGGAATGAGCACCGTGGATACCATTGAACCGGCATTAATACTAAAATAGAACCAGCCATATACTTTGGATAGCAGGTCCTGGTTGGTTTTATCAAACTGTTCGCCCACATTGGCCGACACACAGCCCTTAATGCCGCCTGCGCCTATCGCGATGAGTATAAGGCCCACGCTAAACCAGGGCAAACTGGTGGTGAACGACGACGTAAATACATTACCCAGGCAGTAAACCATGGATATCCATAATATCACTTTGTATTTCCCAAAAAACCAGTCGGCCATAATACCGCCCACAAGCGGCATAAAATAAGATAGCGCTACAAAAAAGTGTGTGCTTTCGTTGGCGTGGGCTTCGGCGGTTTGTGTCAAAGCCGTTATATGCAAAGGGTTATAAAATTGGGCCACCAAAAAAGTTACCAGGATGGACCGCAGGCCGTAATAGCTGAATCGTTCGGCAGCTTCGTTACCAATAATGTAGGGCACAGCCTTCGGGAATCGCGATTTGCGGGCCGCAGGAGCTGCTATTGAGGCTTCTTGCATAGTTAATTTCTTGAGAAAAATTTGACTAAAATACTATTAATCCGGTAAAACGAAATTTTATCTTGAGATTATTACAGAAAGGTTTGTAGATGTTTGGTGCTGGATAGTTTATTGAGTTGATTAAGAGAGCGGTTGATTAAGTTGATAAAATTAAATCGGCTTAACCCAATCAACTACTTAACTAATTGCCTTCCCCTGTTGCCTTATCGATCTCAGCCTGCTTTTTGGGGTCAATAAAATCGCCGTCGCGGTTGGTGGCTTTGTTGCGCATGTCCAGGTTCTCTACGTATTCCCAGCGGCCATTTTTAAAACGGTAACCATCGTAACTCAGGTCGGGGCCGTACAGGTCAAATTTCCCCTTCATTCTTTTGTCGGGCGGCGAAAGATGGTCAAAAACGATTTGGTGCCCGTCTTCGTCATACTTCAGCAGCATTGAAGCCTGTCGCGTGTATTCAAAAACTACGCGCTTGCGTACTTTGCCGTTACCATCAAACACGGCATGACCAAATACCGGCTTGTCATT
Source organism: Sphingobacteriales bacterium (assembly GCA_044448765.1). GTDB lineage: Bacteria > Bacteroidota > Bacteroidia > Sphingobacteriales > Sphingobacteriaceae > Mucilaginibacter. The sequence continues at coordinate 10,603 of JBIOHG010000026.1, forward strand.
TTTAAACGATATAATATCAATCACTTTTTTATTGGCCTTAACCGTGTAACCTTTCCATCCAAGCAGCACATAATAAGGGTTTTGCTCGGTGTAAACAGGTATTATCTTATAGTATTGAGCGCCGAACCATTTGGTATTATCGGTAATGGTATCCTCGGGTTTTTTAATAAAAGGCGAGTAATCCTCCAAAGGGTACATCAGTAATTTATCTCCGGTATTCATTTGTACAGTTCCGAAAAAGCGGTAACTGCCATCGTCAAAATCCAAATGCCAGGTAATAAACCGGAAACGGTTATCCGGCGAATTGCGGATGGTAACACTTTTAACAGAGTCGAACGGGAAATTAAATGAGTGCGGTATTTTCAACGCCCTCACCAATGTTTTAATAAACTGGGCATTCGCGTTCATCCGTTCGGGACCGCTCTCGCCGTTGATCATTTTTTTGCCGAGATCGGTAAGCGAATCCTGGTACAACATCAGCTTATTGATGTTGCCGCTATCGTCAGAGTGTTGGGCGTAAACCGAGTTATAAAAAACAACGAAAAATAGAATCCAAAATATCTTGGATAAACTTTTATTGATTAGCATGAAATATATTTATGCTTGTTTTTGTTCCACCAGTTCTCGTTCACTTCAGTCGCTAATTTATCAATATCCGATTGTGTGGCAGTGCTTTTAGATACTAACTCCCTATATCTGATATACTCCAAAGATTTTGCAATTTCATCCAAACTCAGGGTTGAAGATAACGTGATAATTATTTCACTATCATTTCTTTCGATTTTCATTGAACGTTACTAAGATACTAAAAGTATGAATTACGACTAGTTATCTCAAATTTTCGATAACCATTGCACTCGCTCCGCCTCCGCCGTTACAAATTCCGGCGGCGCCGTATTTGCCGCTGTTTTGCTGCAATACGCTCAGTAAAGTTACAATGATCCGCGCACCAGAAGCACCAAGCGGGTGACCCAATGAAACGGCCCCCCCGTTAACATTCACTTTTGCCGGATCGAGTTTCAATTCCTGGTTATTAGCGAGGGACACCACAGAGAATGCCTCGTTAATTTCAAAAAATTCTATTTGGTCTGCCGATAAGGCCGCACGGTGCAAAGCCAGCGGAATAGCTTTTGATGGCGCGGTGGTGAACCATTCTGGCGCCAATTGTGCATCTGCATAGGAAATAATTCTGGCCAGCGATTTTATACCCAATTCTTCGGCTTTTTCTTTGCTCATCAACACTACTGCGGCCGCACCGTCATTCAGTGTTGAGGCATTAGCTGCCGTTACGGTACCATCCTTTTTGAAAACAGGTTTTAATCCCGGTATTTTATCAAACTTTACAGCTTTAGGTTCCTCGTCTTCAGCGAATAACGTAACCTCGCCTTTTTTATCTTTCAGTTCAACCGGCGTTATCTCGTCCTTAAATTTACCCTCCGCCTGTGATCTTTGTGCCCTTTGGTACGATTCGATAGCGTAAGCATCCTGGTCCTCGCGGCTAATGTGGCATTCCGTTGCGCAAAGCTCTGCTGCCGAACCCATGTGATAGTCATTATAAACATCCCACAGCCCGTCTTTAACTAAGCCATCGATAATTTGTCCGTTACCCAACCGATAGCCGTTTCGTGCTTTGTCCAGATAATATGGCGCATTGCTCATGCTTTCCATGCCGCCGGCTACCACGATATCGTTTTGCCCTAAAGCTACACTTTGGGCAGCCAGCATAATAGCTTTCATACCCGACGCGCAAACTTTGTTCACAGTGGTTGCCGGCAAATAAGGTAAACCGGCAAATATAGCCGCCTGGGTGGCGGGAGCTTGCCCTACATTGGCTGATAGCACATTGCCCATATAAACTTCCTGTATTTGAGCAGGTTTTAACCCGGCCTTTTCAACGGCTGCTTTAATAGCCACAGCCCCAAGCTGCGTAGCCGATAGCGATGCCAATGCGCCGCCAAAACTGCCGATAGGTGTGCGTGTAGCCGAAACGATATATACTTCTTTCATGAAATTTCAATAATTGGTGGCGCAAAGTTAGGTTTTTTTGTTGATAGGAATAGTCCGAAAGGCCGCGCAAGTCGGAAAGTCCGTAAGATATTATACGGTTAAGTTCTTTCTGACTTATGCGGACTTTCGGACTTCCCGACTAAAAGATAACTCAACCAAATTATGTACTTTTGATGTGATAAATACGCAAATGGCTAAACTTACTACCTCGCGCCAAAAGGCTATCCTGCGCAAATACGCTGTATATCTCAAGTATTTTATGATGGTGGCCAGTATTTGCGTCATCGTATTTACTTTACCCAAGCAGGCTAAATTCAGGTATGAGTATGACCGCGGCCGCATTTGGGCGCAAAAGGACCTGGTATCTCCCTATAATTTTGCCATATTAAAGCCCGCACAGGAAATAGAGAACGACCAGCAGGACGCACTGCGTAGCGTAACGCCGGTTTACCAGTTTGACGAAGATGTTGAAGGGCAGCAGTTAGATGGCTATAAAAACGATTTTGAAATAAAGTGGCACAATGCAGGCTTAAATGAGCGCCAAAAAACCGTTTATTTTACCGCCGGGGAAGATCTGCTTAAAGAGATATACGAGAAAGGCTTATTATCTCTGAACCCAAAGTATCAGCAAAGCCAGGCTAATTATCCTATACAGGTATTAGATAAAAACGTTGCCACTGATAAAAATACTGCCGACCTGTACACAAAAGAAAAAGCAGTGGCCTATTGCGACCAGGTATTGAGCAAGCGTAAAAATGTGGATAAAACATTTGTGCTCGACCTGGTACAGAACAGGTTGCAAAATAACTTAAAGTATGATGATAAATTAACATCAAGGCTTGAGAAGGAGGCGCTTGAGGGCTTATCTACAACCAGGGGGATGGTGCAAAAAGGAGAAGTGATCGTGCAGAAGGGCTCCGTTGTAAATGATTTGGCCTATCAAAAGCTCGAATCATTTAAAAAAGCATTTGAAGACAACGCCCGCGTAAACGGCAATCCCCGGTTGGTATTGCTGGGTCAGTTCATGCTGGTATCCATCGTTATCACCTTATTGATGGTGTTCCTGTACCTGTTCCGTAAAGATATTTACCATGATAACCGCCTGGTTGGACTGATATTATTGGTTGTTACTGCCATGCTGGCCTCGCTGTCATTAGCTATCCGACTGCAACTGCCCAATTTGTATTATATCCCGTATTGCATTGTACCTATCATCATCCGGATATTATTTGATACCCGTTTGGCCCTCAATATCCATATCCTGGTGATATTAGTGGCAGGGTTTTTTGTGCCGAATAGTTTCGAGTTCGCCTATTTTGAGATCACCGCAGGTATGGTATCTATTTACAGTATCAAAAACCTCATCAGGCGCGAGCAGTTTTTGATATCCGCGGTCATCATTACATTCAGCTATTTTGTAGCCTTCCTGGGTATATCCTTCATTCGTGAAGGCAGCCTGACCAGTATTGACTGGCTCGATTTTGTGCCTTTTGCAGTAAGCGTGTTGCTAACCCTGCTGGCTTACCCGCTTATTTACATCTTTGAAAAATTGTTCGGCATCACATCGGACATTACCCTTATTGAGTTAACCAACACTAACGCACCCTTGCTGCGCGAGCTGGCGTTTACTGCCCCAGGCACTTTCCAGCATTCATTACAGGTAGCCAACCTGGCCGAAAACGCCATTTATACCATTGGCGGCAATGCCTTGCTGGTTAGGGCAGGAGCGTTATATCACGACATAGGCAAGCTGGAGAACCCATTGTATTTTATCGAGAACCAAAGCTCAGGGTTTAACCCTCATGATAAATTGCCTTACGAAGAAAGTGCCCAGATCATTATCAGGCACGTGAGCACAGGGGTTGAAATGGCCCGAAAATCTAACCTGCCCGAGATCGTGGTTGATTTTATACGCACCCATCACGGCGATACGCGGGTTGATTATTTTTACCAGTCGTTTCTCAAAAACTTTCCCGAAAAATTTGTGAACGAAAACACTTTTCGCTATCCCGGCCCCATACCATTCTCCAAAGAGCAGGGCGTGCTGATGCTGGCCGATTCGGTTGAAGCAGCCTCACGCTCCCTACGCGAACCCGACCAAAAATCGATCAGCGACCTGGTCGACCGTATCGTGAAATATAAACTGAACCAGGATCAGCTAAAAGATAGCGATATCACGCTGAAAGACATCGAAACCATAAAAGTGATATTTAAACGCATGCTGATGAGTATTTATCACGTGCGGGTGGAGTATTAAAACAAAAATGCCACTTATTTCTAAGCAGCATTTTTTCTGGCGGTGAGGGAGGGATTCGAACCCTCGGTACAGTTTCCCGTACGTCAGTTTAGCAAACTGATCCTTTCGGCCTCTCAGGCACCTCACCTTTATTCAATAATACCCCGTTTTTGGGATTGCAAATATAGTAATTCGTCTAAGCCGTCAAAAAAAAATTTGGTTATTGGTTGTCGGGCCCATTTTTAGGCGTGTAACGATTAACTTCCATCCTTATAAATTGCTATTGATTTTTCTCCGGTCAGTAGTCGATACCTTACTTTCCTTGTCAGCCAAACAACTACAATCAACTCATAGGTCTATTTACAGACAGCCCTTGCCAGTGAACGTAAACAGGGGCATTTGATCACAAAACTACGTTTCCGCATGACAAAGTATTTATTTCGCCTGGTTGCCGCGATGGCATTGCTGTTTATTTTTAATGATAGTAATGCACAAGGTATTGTTATAAACACACCCGTTGCCGGGTCAAATTATAATGTTGGGGATATCATTTCAGCTACCACAACCGCAACGGCACCTTTTTTGGGCGCGGTAAACAAGGTGGTTTTTACCCTTGGCTCGCTGACCCAAACGGACGCATCTTCGCCATATAACGCAAGTTTAAACACAAGTACCTTAGCTGCCGGAAGTTATACATTAACCGTAACCAATTACTATACGCCATTTTTGGGCACCCAAACAACCATAAGCACAACAATGACCATTAATATTGCCTCGCTTACGCCCGCCAATTATAGTAATTATGCATTCAGTAAGGTGTTAACCTTAAATTCAGCTTCGCTGGGAATCACCAGCAACCTTACAAATTTCCCGGCATTGCTTTATATCCAGGATAATGCACTTAAGATTGCCGGCGCTTGTGGCGACAAGGTGCAGTACCCAAACGGTACCAATTATGATTTTGCATTCGTCAACCCAAATTCAGCCGGCGAATTAAATTACCAGGTTGAAAAATACGACCCCGTAGCCGGTAGTTTATTGGTATGGGTAAAAATACCAGCGTTAAGTTACGCTACCAATACGCCGATATATTTTTATTGGGGATCAACAACACCACCTGTAACGCACGATAATACTTTTTATCAAGGCACCTGGGCAAGCGATTACCTGGCGGTATTTCATTTTAATGAATCATCCTACACGGGCTCGGTAACAGACGGTACCGCAGGCGGCCATACGGGTGCCGCCACCGGTATGACCTCAGCCGACCTTGTTACCGGGAAAATCGGCACTGCTTACAATTTTGATGGTTCGACCAAAAAAATTACAACCAACGCAGTATCCGTCACCGGCACTTTTACTTTATCGGCCTGGGTAAAATTAGCAGCAATAGGCCTCGATCAAAAAGTGATGACTAACCAGGCTGCCGGCGGTGGTACCAGCGGCGGTTATAAAATGGCCGTTTATAGTACGAATATTCCTGAATCGGAATCGGGCACTGCGGTTAACAGGGCCAGCACGCCTAATCCAACGGCTTTTGCCAGCGGTGCATGGCACTATATACAAAGTGTTTATACCGGCACAACCCTTAGTACTTATGTTGATGGTGCACAATACAAAGTTTTGATCACTTTTACTAATCCCACCGCCAATCCAAACATGTATATAGGAGTTGGTGAAGGCGGAAGCATGCTCTATTTCAACGGGTTGATCGATGAACCACGGGTATCAAATATTGCTAAAACTGCGGATTGGATAAAAGCCGAATATGGTGATCAAAACAACCCGGCCACATTTACAACCGTGGGTGCCGCCACCACTGTCAATACTGCGAATGCAGCCGCTATACCGGGGGCATTAACTTATACCTGGACCGGCGCTACCAGCACCGACCCAACTGTTGCCACCAACTGGAATAACACTACAACAGGTACTGCCAACCAATTGCCGGCATTTAACGGCACAGCTACGTTGGCGATCCCAACGGGTTTAAACAATTATCCTTCGCTTACGGCTAATGAAAGCTTATTTGGTTTAACTATCGCCAATGGCGCATCATTTAGTTTAAATGGCCACACGCTTAGCGTGGCATGTAATATTTACAACAGCTCTGCCGGACAAATTCTTTACGGGGCCAGCAATTCATCAGGTATTACCTGGAACGGCTCCTTGGCGGCGCAAAGCTATAATGGTGCTAATACTGCAAATACTGCGCAGCTGGGTGCTATGACGATCAATAATTCAGTAAACGGAACCGTTACCATTAACGGCGGCCCTGTTGATATTTATAATTCCCTCACTATAACAAAAGGCAACCTGGCTATTGCGGCATCCCCGGCAGCCTTAACTTTAAAAAGTACGGCAACACAATCAGCAAGTGTAGGCGTAATACCGGCTGGCAGTACCATCACGGGTAATGTAAATGTAGAACGTTACATAACCGGTGGCAGCGCCGCTTACCGTGGTTACAGGCTGTTTTCATCGCCGGTTTACGCCAGTACCATCAGCGGCGATAATGTTTACAGCCTAAATTATGTACAGGCATCAGCCCTGGTAACCGGCAGCGCCGGCGGTGGCTTTGATAAAACGGGCAACCCTAGTCTTTATCTTTTTCGCGAAAGCATCGCTTTTTCAAACGCTACATTTATTGGGGGTAATTTTAGGGGAGTGAACAGCCTGTCAGCCGCACCCGTTTATAGTTTTAATGCCGAGGGCTCAACTTATAGCATCCCGGCGGCCAATGGCTTCCTGTTCTTTTTCAGGGGCGACAGAACAAGCAATATAGCTAATAAATATACACCAGGAACAAGCGCCGAGAGCGTAACCATGACCGCAAGCGGGACATTAAATACCGGGCAGATAGCCGTAAATAATTGGTACTCCCCGGCTTCCACTAATCTTGCTTATTCAACCACAGCCGGCAATACTGCGGTACGGGGTTTTAACCTTGTGGGCAACCCTTATGCAAGCTCCATTGACTGGGATACCTTTCAATCCACTACGTCAACAAGCGGTATTTATGGTCAAAATGTAACCCCTACTATTTATACGCTCAACCCGGCAAATCAAAATTACGGAGCGTATATCCAGGGCAATGCAGGCGCCGGAACCAATAAAGCAAGCAATATTATAGCAAGCGGACAAGGCTTTTTTGTTGTGGCAACTAATTCATCAGCAACCCTTACTTTTAACGAATCGGCCAAAACAGCGACGCAGGCTACGGGCCTGAATCTTTTCCTTGAAAAGAAACCGGTTAACCTGGCTAATATGGCGGGTATTCAATATATGCGTGTGCAATTAGCAAAGGATTCTGTGAATACGGATGAGTTGATGCTTGGTTTTAAAAGCGATGCCACGGCAGCTTATAACCCCGCCATGGATGCCCCTTATTTGACCGGGTTTGGCCAGGTGAGTATATCCAGCTTTTCGGGCGATAAGATCGCTTGCGCTATAAATGTACAGCCATTACCTAAAACAAGCGAAACTATCCGCCTAAAGGTTACCGCTAAAACGGATGGTATCTACAGTTTAAATATGCAAAGTGTAGGCGGTATACCGCAGCTTTTTGATATCTGGCTGATAGACGCCTACAAAAAAGATTCGCTTGATATGCGCCATAACACCAGCTACAGTTTTAATGTATTAAAAAGTGATTCGAACACGTTTGGGTCTAATCGTTTCAGCTTTGTTATTCGTCAAAATCCAGCTTATGCCTACCGTTTGTTAAGTTTTACGGCTGCAAAAGCAAGCGACGCAGCAGAGGTACAAGTGGCCTGGAAAACAGAGAACGAACAAAATTATACCGATTTTACGGTTGAACGGAGTACAGATAATGGCAAAACATTTGATGCAATAGGCGGCATCATTTCAAGCGGTACCGGAACTTATAACTTTTTCGATAAAACACCATTCGCCGGGCAAAATGTTTACCGTTTAAAGCAGGAAGTTATAAACAACACTATAACCTATTCAAATTTAGCAGGAGTAATGTATTCCGGTCAGAACAGCAATATAATTGCCGGGAAATTGAACATATATCCAAACCCTGCCATCAATACGATCAATTTGGCTATTACAGCAAAATCACAGGAACCGGCGTCATATCATGTTATGATCAGCAATAGTACGGGCATCATTGTGAAGCAAGCTACGCTATCACAACCTTCGTGGCAAACCGGTGTGAGTGATCTGCTCGCCGGAACATACCTGGTGCAGGTTGTTAACAATAAAGACAATAGCCTTGTTGGGCAAATTAAATTTGTAAAACTGTGATGTGAGGAGCTGGGCGGCGTTTGGTGTTGCGCTGAGTGATCAGTAACTTCCCGCTAAAGCAACTAAAAAAGCTGTACGCGAATGAAGGCCTACAGCTTTAAAAATACTTATTTGAATTATTATGCATCCCGGCGGGTATCCGAACTATCCTTTTTGAACATATATCCAAGGTCCTCTATGATGATGCGCCAGTCTTTAATGGTGTAGTTAATAATTAGGCAGAGCGCAATGATCGCAAGCGCGGCTGCTATTTGCTGTATGATGTTCATGACATTTCAATTTAAATTTTTTGTAAAATCTTTTCATGAATTTTTCCAGCGCCTCCTTTCTTCAATTTCCCAGGTAATTTGCCTTTTTTGTTTTATATAATAACGTAATAAACGCCCCGAACGTGACAACCTATTGTCATTTATTTATAATATTTTGATGCTAATTTGCTTTACCTGAGTATTTTACAGATTATTCAAAATAAATGGCCAGAACTTTCCAGTGATTGAAAGATGTGGTTTTTAAAAAAAGATTTGCAACAAGATTTTAAAATCTTACTTTTGCAGCCCCGACGGGGTGTAGCGTAGCCCGGTATCGCGCCACATTTGGGATGTGGAGGCCGCAGGTTCGAATCCTGCCACCCCGACGAAAAACTAAATCCTTGCTTGTTGAAACAAGCGAGGATTTTTGTTTTGTAATGTTTTAAGCTCATTACAAAAACGAAGAAATAAAAAGACTCGAAGCGCAGCGCAAGGATTCGGGTTTTTCGTCAGCCCCTACTACAGCATTGCCGAAGGCAATCCTGCCAATCACCACTAAATAGCTTTCAATCGTTCTTCTTCCAAATCTATCTGGTACAATTGCGCACGGATGATCTCTTCATCGATGCCGGGGTCTCTGTTTAATTCAGTTAGGTACTGGCGCTGGCTTTCCAGTATTTCAACAAATATCGCTTTTGTCCTTTCATTCATGCCGGTATCATCATTGGCCTTTTCCTTGTTTTCCCATAGCTTTATCAGGTTTTCGAGGCCGGCATCGTCCTTCAGTTCGTTTTCATGTTTATTTTTCAGGAATTGGTGTACATGTTGCATTAAACCCTGTTTCATTTGCTGCCGGGTTGCTCTTTCCGATACTTCGCCCGGAAGGCCTTCAAATACATGCCAGCGTTTGATGAGGTAGGGTAACGTAAGGCCTTGTATCACCAGTGTTAGCAGTATGGCAATAAAAGTGATAAACAATATCAAATTACGCTGCGGAAATTCAGTGCCGTTATCCAGTGTGATAGGTATAGCTAAGGCAGCAGCCAGCGATACAACGCCCCGCATGCCCGACCACCCCAAAACCAGTGGAAGTAACAATGTCCTGCCGCGCGACCGCCCCCGTGGTGCCACACTTGGCCGGAAGATGTACGTGGCGAGCATTGCGGCGTATGCGCTGATGATACGTGCCAGTATTAATATACCCGTTACCACCAGCCCATAATCGATAGCAGTGCTGATGGGTATACCTTTAGCGTGCAGGCCCTGCACAATTTCGGGCAGCTCGAGCCCGATGATCAAAAATACAATACCGTTTAATATAAAGACAAAACTCTCCCAAACACTAAAGCCTTTTACACGGCTGGCACTGTTTAAAAATCGCAGCCTCCTGGCCGACATATACAAGCCGCCGCTTACTACAGCCAGCACGCCCGAACAATGCATCTGCTCGGCAGCCAAATACATAAAATAAGGTTCAATGAGTGTTAGCGCTATATCAGAGGATGCTTCTGTAGGTAGCCGTTTGTGCGCTTGTACAAATATCCATGCCAGCAGCAGGCCGGCACCCACGCCACCTATTACCATCCATGCAAAACTCATAGCCGCTTGCTGCCAAACAAACTGCCCTGTGCCTACGGCCACCAGCGCGAACCGAAAAATGATAAGCGAAGAGGCATCATTTAACAAGCTTTCGCCTTCCAATATGGCAGAAGTAGAACGTGGTATCTTAACAAACCTGGTAATGGCACCGGTGCTTACGGCGTCGGGCGGCGCCACGATGCCGCCTAGTAAAAATCCGAGAGCTATAGAAAAGCCCGGAATGTAATGATTGGCGATAATCGCCACCGATAAAGCTGTAAAAAAGACAACTAAAAAGGCAAAACTGGTTATGATGCGCCACCACTTTTTCATCTCTTTAAACGAAATGGTCCACGACGCCTCGAACAACAGCGGCGGCAAAAAAATGAAAAATATCAGGTCGGGATTTATGCTTACCAGGGGCAATCCCGGGATGAAGCTGACCAGCAGCCCCGCAACAACCAGCAAAATAGGGTAGGCTATCTTTAATTTACTCGCCCACATTTCTAGCAGAACGATAGCCGCGATCATGGCGAGTAGAAAAGGTAGAATAGTGTGCATAAACAAATATGCCGATTTTATTCAATAATTATTATTACACGTGTTCTGCCGCATCTAAAAATATTTTCAAAAATATTTGCGCAACCAAATAATTGCATATACATTTGCAATCAAATAGTTGCAAATGGACATACGACGAGATATTTACCAGGCCATAGCCGACCCCACCCGCAGGGCCATCCTCACCTTACTTACCATAGGCGCTATGACGCCCAACGCCATCGCCGGGCATTTTGGCAGCAGCAGGCAGGCAGTATCAAAACATATACAAATACTGGCCGAATGCGGCGCTGTCGACCAGGACCAGCGCGGCCGCGAAATTTTTTACCAGCTAAATATTAATAAAATGAAAGAGATAGACCATTGGATGGAAGCCTTCCGCAAGTTGTGGGAGACCCGTTTTGACCAGTTAGACAACATATTAAAAGACTTATAAACTAAAAATCATGACAAACAATTTTTTGTTCGAACCAGACCTTGCCGCTAAAAAAATACATGTAGCACGAGAATTTAACTCGCGAATTGAAAAAGTATGGAAAGCCTGGACAGACCCTGACGTGATAGAAAAATGGATAGCGCCAAAACCCTGGACGGCCGAAACCAAAACATGGGATTTTACCGTCGGCGGTATATGGTTGTATGCCATGGTTAGCTCCGAAGGTAAGAAGCGCTGGGTATATGCTCAATTTACTGCAATAGAAAATGGCAAAGCTTTTTCATCAACGGGCATGTTTTGTGATGACGAGGGCAACCCGGTTACCGCCGGGCCAAAATCATACAGGGACACCAAATTTTCATGCATTGACGGCAACAGATCGAAGGTCGAAATGGTGATCACCTTTGAAGATGAATCCACCATCAAAATGTTTGTCGAAGGAGGATTCAAAGAAGGTACTGCCACTACGCTTAACCAACTGGATGAATTGCTGGTGTCGGAATAGGTTTAAATAGTTACTTAAAATAATAATCACTTATAAAACTAAATAATCATGACAAACACTTTTGTATTCGAAAAAGACCCCGCAGCTAAGAAAATACACGTTTCCCGGGAATTTAATGCGCCAATTGAAAAAGTATGGAAAGCATGGACAGACCCTGACATGCTTGAAAAATGGTGGGGGCCCAAACCCTGGGTAGCTAAAACTAAATCGATGGATTTTACAGTCGGCGGCATCTGGTTGTACGCCATGGAAGGTCCGGAAAGTCAGAAACACTGGAGCCACGTAACGTTTACCGCTATTGAGGAGCAAAGCAGGTTTGCAGCCGATTCTGTATTCTCTGACGAGAACGGTAACGCAGCACCTGCCGCCCCGGTAGGGCATTGGGATAACAAATTTGTAGCTCTTGGGGATAAAACAAGGGTCGTGGTCGACCTTAGCTTTGACGAAGAAGCTGACTTTAAAATGTTAGTGGAAATGGGCTTTGAAGGGGGCTTTACCATAGGGTTGAACCAGTTGGAACAATTGCTGGGATAATAAAAAGATATACGGGCACATTTAAAACAATTGATATGAGAAAATTAAAATTACAGATGCAAACGACCATTGATGGGTTCGTTTCAGGCCCGAATGGTGAACAGGATTGGGTATTTGCATCCGGCAAAAAGGACCCGGAAGCTTTACAGCAGGTCGTTAACTTCAGCGTGGAGCTGGCCTCCGGGTGCGATACCATTTTACTCGGGCGCAAATTGCCACAGGGAGGATTCGTCGATTACTGGACAAATGTGGGCGAAAATCAGCCCGAGAATCCCTGGAATCCTTTTGGAAAGCTGATGGCAAGCCATCGTAAAATTGTATTCAGCCGTACAGGAACTGAAGTTACCGGTCTAAACGTCGAAATGGCAAAAGGCGACCTGGCTACCGTTGTTAACGAATTGAAAAACCAGCCCGGCAAAGACATGATTGTTTATGGTGGTGTCGGGTTTGTAAGTTCACTGGTCGATCTAAACCTTATCGACGAGTATTACCTTATTGTAAACCCTATTGCCATTGGAAGCGGACTTTCTATTTTTAAGGAAAGAAAGCTGCTGGAACTGAAAAGTTCAATGGCTTTCAAACATGGTAAAATATTGAACAAATACCTGCCGGTATAGCGTTGGATCAGGCATGCCTTTGGCCCTTGGTGATAACCAGGGGCTTTTTATTTCCTCCGCCAATTGCAGCTATCTTCTGAATATTATCAAGCTATCCGCACATCTTCCAAAACCTTGCCGCTTTCGCATTTAATAATACGTGATGGGAAAGTGCGGATGATATGATAATCGTGCGTAGCGATCAGGATGGCTGTATTTGACGACTGGCTGATCTGTTTCAGCAACAGCACAATTTCTTCCGAAGTATCCGGGTCAAGGTTGCCGGTGGGTTCATCGGCAAGGATAATTTCAGGGTCATTAATTAAGGCGCGGGCAATTACTACGCGCTGCTGTTCGCCGCCCGAAAGTTCATGCGGCATCTTTTTTAGTTTGGAACGGAGACCTACTTTCTCTAAAACGTCCAGTGTTTTTTCTGCTATCAATTTTTTATCGGTCCAGCCGGTGGCCTGCATCACAAATTGCAGGTTTTGCTCCACGGTACGGTCAGTCAGTAATTGAAAATCCTGGAAAACAATGCCCAGCTTACGGCGCAAAAAAGGAATGTCCTTCTGCGCAAGTTTTGATAATTCGTAACCACAAACATGCCCGTCGCCGGCGCCTATGCCCAGGTCGCCATAGATCACCTTTAAAAGGCTGCTTTTTCCCGAACCCGTTTGACCGATGAGCCAAACAAAATCGCCTTTGTCAATATGCAGGTTCACGGTTGACAATACCAGGTGTTTTTGTTGAAAAACGTCTACGCCGTTAAGTTTTATTATGGAATTTCCGATCATTGTTAGAGTTCTAATTTCAGGATCTGTCCAAAAGGCAGGTCCTTTATAATATTCATTATATATTCAGTTTTGCTGCCCAGGCCCACTTTATCCAGCGACTTATCGGGCCTGTCGACCCTAAAATAAGCAAGCAAGGTAAACTGGTCATCCCGCAACTGCACGTAATCAGGTATTTTGGCTACGCCTTTTACTTTTATGATATACATTTTTGAGCTTAAAGCTTAAAGCAGAAAGCACAAAGCCTTCAAATAGCTTTCAGCTTTTCGCTTTCGGCTTTCCGCTCCTCCCCAAAGGTATCGTTATTTTAAAGCTTTGTCAAGAAATCCATCGTATCTACGCCATCCGCATAATCCCACAACGCAGGTTGCTGACTTTGCCCGAAATCGATCGCCCCCCAGTCTCCGCCAGCTGGCGGAGGAGATGAGACAATACATTGGATATTTTCATTTTCCTCTCTTAGTTTTTCCTGTAAGGAATCAAGGTCATCGTAATATTCAAAAAACAAAACTGCAAGCGGCGAAACCATCGCTTTGTCCTCTTTCAGTAGCAAAAAGCCATTATCAAAATGCTTGTCGCGATTGACGAGGTAGATGGATTTGTTATAATCGTAATTGTTATTGTATTTATGGTGATTGATAATAGCATTATAAGGCTCTATCGCCTCAAAAAAAGGTACAAAGTCATAGAGTTTCGGCACAAAAACTTTGGCTACGTTGCGGCATCCCAGCCCGAAATAATCAAAAATATCATGCCCGAGTTCATAAAACTGCTCCCGGGTCTCATTACCGGTAAGCACAGCAACACTGTTCCGGTTCTTCCTTATAATATGCGGCACCTTGCTAAAATAATATTCAAAATACCGTGATGTGTTATTGCTGCCGGTAGCTATCACTGCATCAAAATCCGCCAGTCGCTCGGTAAAGGTATAGCGGCTTGCAAATTCGAGTTCGATGGCTGCAAGCCTGTTCAATACAAGCTTTATCAACCGGACATCCTGGGACGATGCTTTGATCATTGCGTGGTTGCCTGTGATCAATACGCACAATACATCATGAAAGCCCACCATCGGTATATTACCCGCCAGTACAAGCCCCACCTTTTTGTTGCCTGATAGGTTGATCTTATACCTGTTTAACCAATTCAGCAGGTCGTTTTTATTCAGCATTTGACCGATAGACGTTACTGCTTTCTCCACATTGGCGGGGGTAAACCAGGCGTTGTAATGGTATTCGTCGGCCATTACGGCCTTTAATTCATCATCGGGGTAACTTAATTGCTCTCCTAACGTAGAAAATACATCTGTTAAGTAGGGTATTTCAAAATTTGACATATAAATGGTGAGGTTACAAACCCCTAAAGTGTTTTTTTGTTATATTTGCACGCTTGATTTAGCAAGGCAAAGGTAAATCAGAATATAAGATATTAAGAAAATATGGCGATTAAAATCACCGACGAATGTATAAACTGCGGGGCTTGCGAACCAGAATGCCCGAATAACGCTATTTATGACGCAGGTGCTGCGTGGCGTTTTTCGGACGGAACAGGCTTAAAGGGGCTAATTGACTTCGGCGATGGCAATACCTTAAGCGCTGAAGAAACACAGGCTGCATTGTCTGACGATATCTATTATATCGTGCCGGATAAGTGCACCGAGTGTGTTGGTTTCCATGATGAACCGCAATGCGCTGCTGTTTGCCCTGTTGATTGCTGTGTGGATGATGAGGATGTACGCGAAACAAAAGAAGAATTGCTGGCCAAAAAAGAGTGGCTGCACATGAACGAATAGTAAAGATATTTCACTTCGTGATAGGGGGCATGTATATAAATTATACATGCCCTCATTTTTTTTAATGAAAATTTTAACCTATAGTTGCGTAAATTTTAAAAACCGAATCTTACTCTTAAATGGAATATGGCATTTGCAATTTAGCAGTTATCCCGCTAAGGGCTGAACCAAGTGATAGAAGCGAACAGGTGTCGCAGATATTGTTTGGCGAAGCTTTTGAAATTGTTGAATGGACCGACCGCTGGGCACGTGTGATCACGGATTATGACAATTACGAAGGCTGGATAGGCCGTTTGCAATTTGTAATGCTGGGGCACATTGCCTACAAAAGCCTTAAACAAATATCGCCGCCGATCACTTACCGCGCCGTAACCCAGGCCTGGAAAAAACCAGACAATACCGTGCTTTATTTACCTGTAGGAAGCTCGCTGGTGTTTTTAAAAGGCACTACCTGCCATATTAATAACGAGAAATTTGAGATCATTGGTGAAATAGGCGAGACTGAACCCCTGGATATAACTGCTAAATCATTCCTTAACACAGCTTATTTGTGGGGAGGTCGCACACATTATGGTATCGATTGTTCGGGCTTTACACAGGCTGTATACAAGCTGCAGGGCATCCATTTGCGCCGTGATGCCTGGATGCAGGCCGAACAAGGCAAAACAGTTGATTTTATCTCCGAAGCTAAACTGGGTGATCTTGCTTTTTTCGATAATGAGGAAGGCCGTATTACACATGTAGGTATTATGCTGAACAATTCGCAAATTATACATGCTTCGGGCCGCGTTAAAATTGATAGGATCGATAGTCAGGGCATTTACTCCGAAGACCAAAAACGATATACCCATAAGCTTAGAATAATTAAGCGCCAGCTGAACGGGCATAAATTAAAAAGTTAATATCAGTTCGGTCTGTCATAAAGACCGAACCGATATTTTCCTTTAATTCTTTACAAAACTTGTTGTACCCACCAGTTTTTTGTTATTACTGCTGATCACCTGCACCTGATAAGTTCCGGGCAGCAGATCGCCTATGCCGGCATGCCAGGTCGGTTGCTCCGACTTTCCTTCTTTTACTATCATCCCGAATGAGTTTACTATTTTAACACTATAGTTGTTTTTACCGGCATTAGGTTGCGAACCCGGGTCAATAGTCAAATTAATCACCGAAGTACTGGGGTTTGGATAAATACTGATATTGGCGGCAGTATTTTTCTTCCCTGTGGTATAAAAAAGCGTCGCGATGTTTGAATAGCTGGCGTTGCTGTTAATATCAAGAAGTTTTAAGCGATATTGATTTTCCCCGGTAACAGGGTTTTTGTCAACAATGTTGTAATTGGCTGCACCTGTTGATTGCTGGCTGCCGATAGGCTGAAAGGTTTCGCCTTTATCTATACTGCGTTCAACATTAAAGGTTGTGGTATTGTATTCATGTTTCACGTTCCATTTAACCAGCGAACCATTGTCCGTTTTTGAGGCATCAAAGTTCATCAGTCGTAGGGCGAGACTTGGATTTTGGTCAATAACCAATTGAAAGCGGTTACATCCAAACGTGGCCGGGTTGGTTAGATCGATATCAAAAAGATAGTCTGTACCAGCATGCATATTTACAGAATCATGGCCCAATGCATCTTTTAGCCACACCTCGTAAATAGGCGGCAGGTTTGCCAGTTGGGTTAATTTTAAGTGATATGGGCCGCTGGCGAAAGCAGCAACATAAAGTGGTACCATCTGGACAGCCTTCTTAGGAAATGGAAGGCGGCTGATAGCCAGCTTCACACTATCGCTTGATAATGCCGACAGGCTCACCTCTGCGCTTATGCCGCCCATATCGGCAGCATCTTCCATGTTCGAATATTTCGTACTCGCCTTATTATTAAGCCGTACTACAATTTCATCGGTATTGATGGAATCGGCAAGCATTTGTAATCGTATCAGGGGCTCCTCCGCAGGGGTATTAATCGCAATAACTTTAGCCATAGTTAATGATAGCTTGGCAGAACTCGCTTGTGCCGTCGTTTTTGCCGTTTCGCGGAAGGAAAGCGTTTGTATGGACGAGCTTGCTCTTATGAAAAAGCCCTGCCCGCTGGTAATCATATTAGTTGCAGAACCCACTGCTGTGCCGGGATCAAGATTGGTTGTGGTATCAGCTGCGGTTATTGCGCCGGTTTTTTGCATGTAGGCCTCGTATTGCTTATTCGTCGGGTTAAACAAATAAATAGTTGACGACAGGTTATCCGCGCCATAAATAGACGAATTTGTTACGGTGCTGTTCCGGTTATATTTTTCCCAGTTGATGGTAGAGGCATAGGGGTTGCCAACCAAACAAAAACCTCTTACCGCAGCATTAGCAAGCAGCGGATCGTTGGTATACCCCAGGAAGTTATTCTGCTTATACCATAGTTTTACGTTTACCGTGCCGGTATTTATGGTGCCGGTATTGGTAAAGGTCACATCTTCCGGATAGTTATATGGCAACGAGGTTTTCAGACCACCTGTACTACCGTTGGATAGCGTTTTATTGCCCCTGAAAAAGAACAGGACGCCGTTACCTACCGGCAGGTTAACCGTGGTGTCGTTCACGTTCGCGATAGTCAGCCATTTTTGTGTGCCGACATTGTATGCCGGCGAATTGTTAATAGCCGCTATTCCTTTAAAATCGCCCGTTGTATAATTGGCATTACTTGGTAAAATGTCCTCGCGGTAAATATAGGTCGATGGGTTGCCCACGCTAAAGAAACCACCACCCGCCGGACCAGTAATAATTGCGCTGCTGGCCAGGTACGATAGATCAAATACATTATTACCGCTCACCGTGCCTGAATATATAGGCGAAGAGATCAGCCGGTACCCGCGTTTTGACAAGTCGGTAGGGTAGCTGCCTTTGATAAAACGCTCAACCGTTATGTTGCCGGTAACGCTGCTGCCTAAAGGTATAGCCCCGAAATTTGCGGTTTGTGTTGAAGAACTTTTTAATGTAAATGAAGCTGGCGACGATCCTATCACCAGGCTGCCTTGTGTCATGTTAACCTGGCTAAAAATATCGATCGGTCCGCCGGTAAGGTTAATAGTACCTCCTGCCGAATTATTGATGGTCATGCCTCCTAATTCGCAGGTCAGTGCTGTACTGCTGCCGTAATAATATTGCGAAGAAAGGGAGCCATTCCAATTGACAACAGAGCTATTGCTGTTGTTATAAAGTATTTGGCCACCGCTGCTGTTATAGATGTTACAGCCGACACTGAGCGTAAATCCGTTCAAATTAATGTGTGTACCTGCTCCGAATGTTACACCGTAGCAGCCCATGCTTGTAGTTAGCGTTGGATAATTGGTCACCCCGGCCGGGATAACCCAGTTTACATTTGAGTTTATCGGCACTTCATTGCTAACGCCCGAGGTGGTATTGTTCCAGTTAGTTGCAACTGTGGGGTCTGTACTCAGCCCTTTCCAGGTATAAACCAGGTAACCGGCAACTAAAGAAGCCCGCGCCGAATTGGTTTGCATAGAGCCCGCTGTAGTAAAGGTAGAAGCAGTGCTTTGATTAACATATTCAGCTTTTACCCAATCAGCTGTTAAGTTGCAGCCAACAATATGTGCTTCATCCATGGTGCCGGTATAGCTTTGTCCGCCTACGGTGTGTGCTCCGCCGGCGCCGATGTTATTGTTGATATAATCGCCAAACGAAACCATATCTACCGAACCCGAAAATGGGGTCATAGCAGCATCCGAGGTTGGTCCCGACACCAATGCGCCGTCTATGTAAAGCCAGCTTTGATTGGTTGATGCTTTATAAGTATAAGCGTAATGATGCCATACATTTACACTTGGTGCCGTACCGTACTGTACGAGGGGCGTTTTTCTATTGGCCCACCTCCATGTTTGCACACGGGGTAATGGAGTAACGGCTGCTTCAACCAGTACACCCAACTGGGTGCCGTTACCTGTAGCAGCGGGGTTGGCACTGTTTTCGAGTACTATAAAATTTGCCGTGTGTGGTGGGGTGCTCGGATAACTTGCCCATAGGGAAAGCGATTGGTCGCTTTGGGTATTTGGCATTCCTGTTACGCCGAGGGCCATTACAGATGTGGCTGATAAGGTGATGCCGTTACCTATTTCCGACGATGTGTTTTGTGTAACAGTACCCGTACTTACAGTGGAAAGATTATTGTTATTTACGGTACCATCCGAAAATTGTGGCGCGGCGCCTCCGGGGCTTTCATTAAAGTGATAAACGCCCCCGTAAGTGATGCCCGCTGCTGCGGTTACATTGCTCCAGGTTTGTTTTTGCCAGGTGGTTGTATGTGAAACCGATGTAGCGCCGGTAGGGCCAAAATAAACGTAAAATTTATTGTTTCCGTTAACAGAGCCTGTTTTATAAAGTGTTGGTACCCTTACCCAAAAGTAAATGGTGCCGGTTGTGGTGTCCCAGTTTTCTACCTGGTAAAATAATTCAGTCGCGGTTGAATACGCGCTGTCAATAATAGCAAAAGGCGGAACCGAAGTAGATCCACCCGTTAGGTTTGAGCAGGGCCCGGCTACAAAATTAGGGCTAACTACTTTAAGCAAGGCCACAAAGTTTGTTTGATCGGTAGCGATACTTAACGAAGTATTATTGGTAGTTAGTGGTATACGGAAAGCATAATTATCGTAATAGGTAGTTTGTGAATGAGCGGTTGTACCTGCTATAACTATTGCTGCCGTTATTATGATTACCTTAAAAAAGGCACGTGACAGGGTAAATGTATTTTTCATAATCGGTTAAGATTGAGTGATTAAAGGTTGTGAGCTGAAGGTGTGGCATAGTTAAAATATTGTTAATATTTTAGGCGTAACTTATGGTTAAATGAGATAGGGGGGCTCAGCAACCGGTTTGCTATTTTACGGGTTGTTTTTAGTGGAAGTTGCGTTGCTTTATCTACTAATTTTTACTGTGCTGTAGTTCAATGAAATAAAATGATTATTTCATGTGAATTAATTGGTAATCAATTTATTACAATAAAATAAAGATCATTTCAGGAGAGTATTTTTAGTCGAACGATAAACGCCAGATAATGATGCGTTTATCATCGCTTACCGAAATCAGCTCATCGCCATTCCAGGTAAATTTGTTAACTGACAGTTTATGGGCATCATAGCCTTTTTCGCGGCTTATAATTTTGTAGAGCTTAAAATCATCAGATCCCCAAATTTTAATGCTCTTGTCCATACTCGCGGTAGCAAAATAAGGTTTTGATTGATGGAAGGCGATATGGTTCACGGCAAACAGGTGCGCCGGTATGTTTTTAATAAGTTCGAACGAGGCGGTATCCCATATTTTCACCTGGGCATCGCGCGAGCCGGATGCTAAATAGGAGCCATCGGGTGAAAATTGCACACTAAAAACAGGCATGGTATGCCCATTTAATATCTTAAGTAGCGAATAGTCAGCCAGTTCGTAAATTTTTAATGAGTTATCCCTGCACCCAAATGCAACAAATTTTTCGTCGGGTGAGATACTTATACACCTGACGGTATCGTCTGATACTTTGATGGTATAAACCATTTCAAGGGTGTCCAGGCTCCAGACGGAAACGTGACCGTCTTCGGAGGCAACCAGCAATTCCTTCTTGCCTGGAACTGATTTGATGTCGAAAATGGGGGCTTTGTGATGCTTCAGTAGCTTAATGACTTTTTGTTCGATGAAATGGAACACGGTCACGTCGCCGGTGCGCAGTCCGGCGAATAACAAGGGATAACCCGCCGGGCAATGAATCGCATAAACAGATGCCGGCACCGGGAACATTACCTTGATAAAAGTATTGTCCTTCAGGCTCCATTCAACAACGCCCTTATCATTACCACCGGTAAACAGGATGCCCGGTTTTTGCGAAAGCTCTAAGGTGAAAATTGGATTCCCGTGCCCGTTAAGTTCTGCTATTTTTTCTGCGGTGATCATTTTTTGGCTTATAGTTCATGGTTCATGGATCATAGCCAAACCATCTTTGCCATGAACTATGAACCATGATCCATGAACTACTTGTGTCTTTCCTCTAAATTCTTCGCTATCGTATCCAAACTCAAACCTTTTTCGCGAAGCAAAACTAATAAGTGAAAAACCAGGTCCGATGTCTCATCTATCATATCAGCTTCGGTTTGGGCTAAGGCGGCTATTACGGTTTCAACAGCTTCTTCACCTACTTTTTGGGCGATCTTATTGAGGCCTTTGCCGTGCAGTTTATTTACATAGGAGCCTTCCTGCGGATGCTCGTACCGGTCAGCAATAATTTGCTCTAATTGCAGGATAAAGTTTTGATTGTACTCCGTTTTAAAGCAGCTTCGCGAGCCAGTATGGCAGGTTGGCCCATCGGCTTTTACTTTGATCAACAGGGTATCGTTGTCGCAATCCTCGTGGATGCTTTTGACATGCAAAAAGTTATTGCTGGTTTCGCCTTTGGTCCACAAACGATTTTTGGAACGCGAAAAGAAAGTCACAATATTTTCAGCAACGGTTTTATCATAAGCTTCCTGGTTCATATAGCCCAGCATCAGCACTTCCAGCGTTTGCTCGTCCTGTATAATTACCGGGACCAGCCCGTCGCTTTTATCAAAATCTATATTCATTGTTGTCTTACTTCAATATTATTCTTCCTCAAAACTTCCTTCAGATCCGGTATCAGTATCTCCCCATAATGAAAAACCGAAGCCGCCAGCGCTGCATCCACATTCGTCTGCTCGAAGACGTCCACAAAATGCTGTACCGAACCCGCACCGCCTGAGGCGATTACCGGGATATGCACGGCATCATTTATCTTTTTCAAAAATACATTGTCAAAACCGGCTTTGGTGCCATCATGGTCCATAGAGGTTAACAATATCTCGCCTGCGCCCCTGCTTTCAGCTTCCAGTATCCAGTCAAAAGTTTCTTTTTCGGTTGCAATACGGCCACCGTTCAAATGCACCAGGGTTTTATCACCCACGCTCCTTGTATCCACCGCCACTATCACAAATTGTACACCGAAAGCTTTAGCTAGTTCATCGATCAGTTCCGGGTTGCGTACCGCAGCCGAATTGATGGATATTTTATCGGCACCTGCATTCAATAAAGCATCTGCGTCAGCAATTTCATTGATCCCGCCGCCAATGGTAAAAGGTATATTGATCTGCCTTGCGACAGCTTTCACCAGCTCCACCATTGTTTTGCGGCGTTCGTGTGTAGCTGTAATATCCAAAAAAACCAGTTCATCCGCACCCTGCTGCGAATAGTTCCAGGCCAATTCAACCGGGTCGCCGGCATCGCGCAGGTCGACAAAGTTGACGCCTTTGACGGTTCGTCCGTCTTTAACGTCTAAACAAGGGATTATTCTTTTAGATAGCATGGCTAATAAACTTTGTCATTGCGAGCGTAGCGTGGTAACCTCTTCGCACGTATGGCGACGAGGTTGCTTCGTCGTTCCTCCTCGCAATGACAGATTATATAGAAATCAATGATTTTAGGTTCCAGTTTTGAACTGCCTCAATAGTAATATGACCTTCGTAAATAGCCTTACCAACCACACACGATTCTGCCTTTATTTTGCTTAACTGCATAATATCCTTCATTGAACTTACACCTCCCGAAGCGATCAGTTTGATAAATGGTGAATGATCGAGCAGTTTTTGATAAAGGTCGACACCAGCACCGGCAAGTTTTCCATCTTTATTGATGTCGGTACACAGGAAACGGAAAAATCCAAGCTGGGTGCATTTATCAACATAATCCATCAATTTAATGGGCGAGCTTTCCATCCAGCCGGAGTATTTGATCACTTCGTCTAAAACATCTATCGCTACAATAACCTGGTCAGAACATTTATCCCTGCCGCATATCTCTTGTGCCAGTTCTTCCAGGAAAGCAGGATTGGTGATGGCTTGCGTACCCACTATAACGCGGTGAACACCTGCATCTATCAATTCTTTTACTTTGTCAATACTGCGCACACCACCGCCATATTGCACTTTCATATCTGTTTTACGTATCACATCAAACAGGTATTCCTGGTTGCTGAAATCGTTTTTGGCGCCGTTAAGGTCTATTACATGGATGAAATCGGTGCCATACGACTGGTATTTCTCGATCATTTCCTCCAGCGTGACATCGTATTCCGTCACTTGCTCGTAATCGCCCTCGCGTAACCTTACAACCTTTTTATTTAAAATATCTATAGCGGGTATTATGTACATGTCTGTTTATAAGTTTGAAAAGTTAGTGAGTAATTGTTCGCCGTACTTGCCCGATTTTTCGGGATGGAACTGCACGGCGTAGAAGTTATCCTTCCAAATTGATGCCGAAAACTTTGTACTATAAGTGGTTGAAGCCAAAGTATATGCCTTATTGAACTCAATAAAGTATGAATGTACAAAGTAAAAGTGTGAACCGTTAGGAATATTTTCAAATAATGGATTAGCTATTTCCTGCTCCACGCGGTTCCAACCGGTATGCGGCACTTTGTATCCGGCACTGTCTGCGAAGCGCAAAGTCTTTATCGGGAAGATATTCAACAAGTTAGCATCGCCTTCTTCGGAATACGAAGTAAGCAGTTGCATGCCCACACATATACCGAGCGTAGGTTTGTTAAGCGATTTAATTTTATCCACCATGCCGCTTTGCACCAGCTTGTTCATGGCCGCGCCGGCGTGTCCTACTCCGGGGATAATATAGCGGTCAAACTGTTCAAAATCTGCTTCACTATGCACCATACCATATTCTATGCCTAACCGCTCTAATGAAGCGGTTAAGCTGAAAATATTTCCGGCGCCGTATCGTATTATGCCTATCATTTTGTTATTAGAATCAAGAATCAAGAGCCAAGAATCAAGAAACCCTTTCATGGCTCTTGACTCTTGGTTCCTGACTCTATAACACGCCTTTCGTGCTCGGTAAAACCATCTTATCCGCATCGCGCTTTACCGCCATTTTGATGGCTTTGGCGAATGCTTTAAATATTGCCTCGATCTTATGATGCTCGTTTTGTCCCTCAGCCTTAATGTTCAGGTTCGATCTGGAAGCATCCGAAAACGATTTGAAGAAATGAAAAAACATTTCCGTAGGCATTTCACCTATCTTCTCCCGCTTGAAATCCGCTTCCCAAACCAGCCAGTTACGTCCGCCGAAATCGATGGCTACCTGTGCCAGGCAATCATCCATAGGCAGGCAAAAGCCATAACGTTCAATTCCTCTTTTATCTCCTAATGCTTTGGCGAACAGTTCGCCTAAAGCTATGCCGGTATCTTCAATGGTATGATGCTCATCGATATGCAAATCGCCTTTAGCATCAATTTCCAGATCGATACTTCCGTGTTTGGCGATCTGCTCCAGCATGTGGTCAAAAAAATGCAGACCTGTAGATATTTTAGCCTCACCCGTTCCATCCAAATTGACCTTGATATAAATATCAGTTTCTTTGGTGGTGCGACGGTGCTCCGCGACGCGTTCGCCGAGCTTTAAAAACTCGTATATCTTTTGCCAATCGGTTGTTTCCAATACGATGGTATCATGCAGCGCATCGTGTTGCTCCTGTGTAAACTCGTTGCCTCCTAAGTTCGAACCATCATTTAGCCAGATTGCTTTTGCGCCCAGGTTTTTGGCTAACAGGATGTCATTCTTACGGTCGCCGATGGTGAAGGAGTTTTTCAGATCGTATTTTTCTGCATCGAAATATTTGGTCAAAAGTCCGGTATTTGGCTTGCGGGTAGGTGCGTTATCTTTTGCGAAAGTTCTGTCGATATAAAAGTCAGAAAATTGAACACCTTCATTTTCAAAGGTTTTTACAACAAAGTTTTGAATAGCATTAAATGATTCTTCTGAATAAGATGCCGTTCCCAAACCATCCTGGTTAGTTACCATAGCCAGCTCAAAATCCAGCTCTTTGGCTATTTTAGGCAGGTAGGTCAACGCACCTGGGTAAAACTCCAGCTTGGCGAACGAATCGATTTGCTCATCAGCCGGTTCCGTTATCAGGGTGCCATCGCGGTCGATGAAAAGTACTCTTTTGGGTGCGCTCATTTAAAATCCTTTAAAGTTTGCAGTAATGTTTTGTTTTCATCGGGCGTGCCGACAGTGATCCGTAAACAACCCTCGCACAATTCCACTTTCGAGCGGTCGCGGATGATAATGCCTTTGCCCACCAAAAAGTTATAAATGCCTTTTGGATCGGTTGTTTTAATGAGAATAAAATTAGCGTCGGAAGGGTAGATATCAATCACAAAATCGAAGTTTTTTAGCTCGAGAACTAATTGATCCCTTTGTGCTAAAGTTTCTCGTATCCAGTTGTTTACCTGGTCGATATTCTGTAACGCTTTAAGCGCCAGTTGCTGCGATGCTTCATTGACATTATAGGGCGGCTTCACCTTGTTCATCACCTCGATGATCTCTTCACTGGCAAAGGCCATTCCCACACGCAGACCAGCTAATCCCCATGCTTTTGACAGCGTTTGCAGCACTACCAAATTGGCGTATTCAGTTAACTCCTGTATAAATGTTTTTTGGCGACTGAAATTAATATAAGCCTCATCTACCACAACCAAGCCGTTAAAATTAGCCAGCAAAGTTTGCACATCATCCCGGTTCATCGAGTTGCCGGTAGGGTTGTTTGGCGAACAGATGAATATCAGTTTGGTGTGTTCGTCGATTGCTTCCGCGATGCCCTCTAAATTCAATTGGTATTCATCGGTTAACGGAACCCGTTTAATCTTTATATCATTGATATTTGCCGAAACCTCGTACATGCCGTAAGTAGGCGGCACCAATATAACATTGTCAACACCGGGGTTACAAAAACTACGAAACAGAATGTCAATCGCCTCGTCGCTGCCATTGCCTAAAAATATGTTGCGTGGCGGCACACCTTTAATTTCGCTTAAACGCAGCTTAACCCGGTATTGCAGCGGATCGGGGTAGCGGTTATAATTCTGCTCCAACGGCGAACCGAAGGCATTTTCGTTCGCGTCCAAATACACGCTGGCCTCGCCCTGGTACTCATCGCGTGCGGAGGAGTAGGGCTTGAGGTCCCGAATATTTTTTCTTATGATGTTATTTATATCGAACATGTCGTTTTAATAAACTTTGTCATTGCGAGCGATAGCGTGGCAACCTCGTCGACTTGCATGGTCCGCAAGCACAGCGACGAGGTTGCTTCGTCGTCCCTCCTCGCAATGACATTACTTTTTAAGTCTTACACTCACCGCATTCCTATGCGCCCTTAACCCCTCCAGTTCTGCCAACGTTTCAACTGTTGGTCCTATATTTTTGATCCCCTCCGGCGTAATATGCTGGAACGTGATCTTCTTCACAAATGAATCCACAGAAACACCCGAATACGCTTTGGCATAAGCGCTTGTCGGCAAAGTATGATTAGTACCTGAAGCATAATCGCCTGCACTTTCCGGTGTTAAATTTCCTAAAAATACCGAACCGGCATTAACAATGTTTGCAATTAGCTGTTGCCAGTTTGTAGTTGCCAAAATCAAATGTTCCGGCGCGTATTCATTGCTGAACTGCATCGCCTCATCCAAACTATTGACTACTATTATATAGGAGTTGTCAATGGCCTTTCCGGCAATCTCAGCGCGTGGCAGAACGGGCAATTGCTTGTTCAAATCAGTCAGTACTTTTTCTGCAAATTCAGCCGAGGTCGTAGCCAAAACCGACTGGCTGTCTATACCGTGTTCGGCTTGCGCCAAAAGATCGGCAGCTACGTACTCCGGCACGGCACTTTCATCTGCAATAACCAATACTTCTGATGGCCCCGCCGGCATATCGATAGCAGTATTGGTAGTTGATTGTACAATAGTTTTTGCCTTGGTTACGTACTGGTTACCCGGCCCGAAGATCTTATCAACTTTCGGGATAGTTTCTGTTCCGTAAGCCATGGCGGCAATAGCCTGAGATCCACCAGTTAAATATATTTTTTCGATACCCAATAGTTGCGCCACGAAAGCAATATACTGGTTCACTTTACCGTCTTTTTGCGGTGGCGAGCAAACCACAATTTCGCGGCAGCCTGCTATACTCGCCGGAATGCCCAGCATCAAAAAGGTGCTTGGCAAAACCGCAGTACCCCCCGGAATATAGAGACCCACTTTCTCGATTGGCCTTAATTCGCGCCAGCAGGTAACGCCGGGCATGGTTTCAACTTTGTCTTCGCTTTTTAGTTGCGACTGGTGGAACTTATAAATATTATCGTAAGCGGTTTGCAGCGCCTGTTTTTGTTCCGGGAGCAGGGTAGAAGCTAATTCGGCAAGCTCATCCTTTTCAATAGCTAATTTTTTCAGCTCAACTTTATCAAACTTTGCAGCATATTCAAATAAAGCCTTATCGCCATTGCTGCGAACGTTTGCAATCACGTCCTCAACCACAGCGCGTATCTCCTCGGCAGAATCAACATTCCGCTGAACCAGTTTTTGGATATCTGTTTTGCTTAAGTCTGAATAGTTGTATGTCTTCATATCAGTTTGCAGTGGGCGGTTTGCAGTTTGCAGAAAGCTTATTGTGCCAACTGCCAACTGCGAACCGCCAACTATAATATTATCTTCTCGATCGGCATTACCACAATACCTTGCGCGCCGGCTTGTTTCAATTGACTTATCCTGTCCCAAAAATCGCGCTCCGGGATAACCGTGTGCACTGCTACCCAACCTTCTTCTGCCAATGGTACTACCGATGGACTTTTAACGCCGGGCAGTAATTTGGTTATGGCTTCGAGATGCTCTTTCTTAGCATTAAGTACTACGTATTTGGTTTCCTTGGCGCGCAATACCGATTGTACCCTTTGTATCAGTTCTTTGATCAGGTCCTCGTTCTCGCTGCCTTTGCGGCCGATCAATACCGCTTCCGAGGTCATTACATCGGCAAAGGGCTTTAAACCATTGCTTTTTAATGTGCCGCCGGTAGATACCAGGTCGCATATGGCATGACTTAAGCCCAAACCCGGCGATATTTCAACCGAACCCGAAATTGTGCGTATATCAGCCTTAATGCCTTTTTCTTTCAGGAATTTTCCCAGGATAACCGGGTAAGTTGTTGCAATGGATTGACCGTGCAGCTCTGTCACATTTTCAATAGATGAAGTATTCGGCACGGCTATTTTCAGCGAACATCTGCCAAAGCCAAGTTTTTGCAGGTAGCTTACTTTAACTTCGGTTTCCTGTATC
Source organism: Sphingobacteriales bacterium (assembly GCA_044448765.1). Classification (GTDB taxonomy): domain Bacteria; phylum Bacteroidota; class Bacteroidia; order Sphingobacteriales; family Sphingobacteriaceae; genus Mucilaginibacter. The sequence goes on from JBIOHG010000026.1 coordinate 39,325, forward strand.
ACGTTTTCGCCTACAATACCCAGGTCGGCAATGCCATCCTGTACATATTCGGGGATATCGTCATCACGCAGAAATAGTATTTCGAGCGGGAAATTAGATACGGGAGATATGAGCGAGCTTTTATAATTTTCAAAATTTAAGCCGCAATTTTTCAGTAATTCTACTGATTTTTCGTTGAGCCTGCCAGATTTCTGGATGGCTATTTTAAGTGTTTTCACAAATGATCTTTTAAACTATAAACTAAACGGAGGAGGTTATTTCACGTAGAAACAATACATTATCTTATCGCCTGGTGGCGATGGTGCAGATGAAGATGATGTAGCCTGTAACCGTTCATTTTTTTGTATAGTTAACTATAGATGAAGTGCGGCAAATATAGAGTTTATTTAATAAAACAAAATATTATATGCAAAATTCGGATTTAAATGCAGTTTCAAAGTATATTATTCTGCTATTTCTCTTCATACAAATAAACTTCGCCATCCTGTACGCCGCCAAGCTTTTTCAATTTTTTGTGCGCCATAATATCCTTTATGTTGATCAGCTCACCATTATATAATGAGTCGAACCAGATGACATAAAAGTGTTTCCGGGTGTAAAATTTATTCACATCAGCCTGGAAGTATTTATGGGGAACCAGTTCGGACGACATCCCGGTAAATAACCATACCGCTTCATTGGCATCTGACACAACAGGTACGCCCGGCTTAAACAGGAACCGGTGCGTTTTTAGGTAGGTCACAAATTCCGATTTATTCCAGCTGTCATCACTATAACCAGGTACGCCATAATCGTTTTCATCATCCCAGCGCTGATAGTCGGCCTTTGAATTAAAGTATTCAAATGCCAGCATCATTACAATGGCAACGCCCGCCAGGCCGTATTTTACCGGTTTTGAATGGCCAAGGCGCAATACATCGGGCACCCAACTGGTGAGCGAAATCAGTAGTGGAATAAACATAGGCGCTAACAACCTGCTGTTGATGGTCTCGTAACGGGATATAGTTGCCGATATCACAATAAAAAGACCGTAAACCAACGCAAACGCGATAACAATATTCTCATAGCTATTAATGCGCCGTTTCCACGCTTTCCAGGCCAGTATTACTATCAGCACTATCAACACAATTGATGTGATCAGGGCGGCGTAAGGATAGGCTATCTTACCGATATTCAAATTCCCCCAGTCGCACAAAACGGTGCCGAAATAGTAAAGATTTTTGCCGAACGGCGTAATGGATGGTTCGCGTGTGCCGGTACTTAAACCGGTCGCCAGGCTATTGATCACGAGATTAGTTACCAGTAAGGAGATAGAAATAAAGCCATATAATAATATGTGCCCTATCTTTTTACGAATCGGCAATTCATTATCTAACAAAAGTAATAGCCCGCCGGTGCCTATAATAGTCACACCTGCATAACGGGTAATACAACTGATGGCAGTAATAACAGCCACTATAATTAATGCTTTGAGGCTATGTGTGTGCCAGTATTTCCAGAAGGCGATAATGAAAAACAGCACCTCCAGGATAAACAGCGTCTCCGACCATAAAAAGGAATAGATCTCCAGCAGGCCCGGACTTACGATAATAGCGATGAGTATTATCCATTTATAAATACGGCTATGTGAAATAAACCTTTCCATTATCCAGCCGCTGGTAAATATTACCGAAGCAAACAGGAAACGGTTGATCATTGCACCTGCTTCGATAGGGTTTATCCGCGAAATGAATTGGATAACGCCCAGGAAGAATGGGTAAAACACGGGGAAGAAAGTGATGGTCCCGCCGGTAAAAGTATTCATGTTGCCACGCGCCTGGAAACTGTCGGCAGCACTGGCGTACATCAGCGAGTCGGGCGAAAGGCCCACGCCGCTGTAGGACGTATATAGATAAATAGCGTAGAAGCCTATGCAGGCGAAGATGAATGAATCGAGATTGGTTATGTAGCGGGTCAGCTTCATTTAGGTATAAATATATAATAATTGAAAAGGTTTGGGTTTAACCTGTTCATCTAAATTACGCAATCATATCCAGAACATCACTTATTGGCTGGTCACTATTGATCAATATACCTTTTACACCGGCCGCTGCACCTGCTTCTACATCCCGCTCACGGTCTCCAATAAAATAGGATAGGGCAGGGTCGATATTATATTTTTCAATTCCACGTAATAAAAGACCGGGTTTCGGTTTGCGGCAATCACAATCGCCCGTAAAGTCGGGGTGGTGCGGGCAATAAAATATATCGGTAAACTCAACACCGTATGCCTTGTAGGTTTTTCTTAGCTCATCGTGCATTTTGGCAAGCTCATCCTCGCTGTACCAGCCTTTGGCCAATCCGCCCTGGTTGGTAGCTACTATTAAAAGATAGCCTTTGTCCTGCAAGATTTTCAGCGGCTCGATATTTTGCTCTAAAACATGAAAGTCTTCCAACTTGCACACATAGTCGCCCATCTCCTGGTTCAGTACGCCATCGCGGTCTAAAAAAACGGCTTTATTTTTAGCAGGTATTGTATTCATCACCGCAAAGGTAATATTTCATTTGTTGGAAGGTTACAAAGTTGGAAGGTTGGAAAGTTAGACTTGTATAATGTAGTGTGAAATAGATTCAACATTTCAACTCCTGCCTACCGCAGGCAGGTTACAACCTTCAAACCTTACAACAAAAACAAGCATAGTGTATCTTCTACACGAATTAATATTAGGGGTGACTTATCGATCCCGGTTTAAATGCTATGCAGGCATATTAAATGCTTATGCCGAATTGTTAAAATCATATAATTATTATAAATTTATTAACAAATTGATAAATTTTATATTGCAGATGTAATAGTTTTTAACATAATCTGAAAAATTACTGAACATATTACAAAAAAGATATATATTTAGTAATTTCGTCTTGAGCCCTTTTATAAATAGTCAATAAACGACGAGCTTAATGATGGAGAAGACGGATAGCCCCCAGCAGGGCCTTTACAGGCCTGAATTTGAACACGATTCCTGTGGAACTGGTTTTATAGCCAATATTAATGGCCATAAAGACAACCATATTATAGATGATGCCTTGACCATGCTGGAGAATATGGAACACCGTGGCGCTTGCGGCTGTGATCCGGAAACGGGCGATGGTGCCGGTATTTTGATACAACTGCCCCACGAATTTTTGATGGAGGAATGCTCAAACCTGGAGATCAGTCTGCCTGAAGCCGGGGAGTATGGGGTTGGGATGCTGTTTTTACCAAAAGATCCTTCACTGAAAAAAGCCTGCCGCATGGTGATTGCCAATGCGATAGAAAAATTGGGTATGCATAAGCTGGGCTATCGTAAACTAACAGTAAATTCATCGGTAATAGGCGAAACTGCCCGCCAGGCTGAGCCCGATGTAGAACAACTGTTTATCCTAAGGCCGCAGCGTTTGACCAATGTTGATGATTTTGAGCGTAAACTATACGTTCTGAGAAGATATATCAATAAAACCATCACCGAAACCATACCAGGTGCCGGTGAGCATTTTTATTTTACTTCACTGTCCTGCAAAACAATAGTATACAAAGGCCAGCTAACCACTTACCAGTTACGTCAATACTTTTCTGACCTGGCCGACCCGCGCATGACATCGGGTTTGGCGATGATACATTCCCGTTTCTCAACCAACACGTTCCCGTCATGGAAGCTGGCTCAGCCTTTCCGTCTTTTGGCGCATAATGGTGAGATCAATACCTTGACAGGTAACCTCAATTGGTTTTACTCAGGTGTTAAATCGTTTGCATCATCTTACTTCAGTGCCGAGGAAATGGAGATGCTGCTCCCGGTTATTGATAATAACCAATCTGATTCCGCGTGCCTGGATAATATTATAGAGATACTGTTGCATTCCGGTCGCTCGCTGCCGCACGTAATGATGATGCTGGTACCCGAGGCATGGGATGGCAATGAGCAAATGGACCCGATCAAAAAAGCGTTCTATGAATATCATGCAACCTTAATGGAGCCATGGGATGGCCCGGCAGCGCTTACATTTACTGATGGTAAACTAATAGGCGCCCTGCTTGACCGTAACGGCCTGCGCCCGCTGCGTTATGTAATTACTAAAGACGGCCGGGCCATTGCCGCTTCTGAAGCGGGTGTTTTGACGCTTGATCCGAAGAATATATTACGCAAAGGCCGTTTGCAGCCGGGCAAGATGTTGCTGATCGACACTCAAAAGGGTAAGATCATTACTGATGAGGAAATAAAGCACCAAATAGCTTCGCGCCAGCCTTATGGCCAGTGGCTTGAGAATTATAAGATAAAACTGGAGGATCTGGCTGAGCCGCGTTTGGCTTTCGCACCACTTGCGCCCGAAGCCGTGTTCCGTTACCAGCAGGTATTCGGTTATACCCGCGAGGATATAGATACCATCATCAAGCCAATGGCTGTAGATGGTAAGGAGCCGATAGGCTCGATGGGTACGGATGTGCCTTTGGCTATTTTATCGGATAAACCGCAGCATTTATCAAGCTATTTTAAGCAATTCTTCGCACAGGTTACCAACCCGCCTATCGACCCGATACGCGAGCGTTTGGTGATGAGCCTGGCTACTTTTATCGGCAACAACGGCAATTTGCTGGATGAGGATAAAATGCATTGTCATTGTGTGGCACTTAAATATCCTATCCTGATCGATTACGATCTGGAGAAGCTACGCAGTATTGACACCGGCATGTTCCACGCCAAAACGTTACAAACTTATTTTGTAGCCGATGGCTTGCCCGGTTCTATGGAAAAAGGTTTGGCAAGGCTTTGCCGCTATGCGGAAGACGCAGTTGGCGAAGGGTTTGAGGTATTGATACTGTCAGACCGTGCCATCGATTCAGAACATGCGCCGATACCATCGTTATTGGCAGTTTCCGCCGTTCACCATCATCTGGTACGGAAAGGTTTGCGCGGTGCAGTAGGTATAGTTGCCGAATCCGGCGACGCGTGGGAAGTACACCACTTTGCCACGTTGTTAGCTTTTGGCGCAACTGCCATTAATCCTTACCTGGCATTGTCTACCATCGAAACGATTAAAAACGATGGAAGTTTAGAAACCAGTCTTGACAATAAATCACTTCGTAAAAATTATGTAAAAGCGATCAACGATGGTTTGCTGAAGATATTCTCAAAAATGGGTATCTCCACTTTGCAATCGTACCACGGTTCGCAGGTGTTCGAGATATTAGGTTTGAACAAAACGGTGGTTAACCGCTATTTTGATGGCGCTGTTACCCGTATAGGCGGTTTAGGTTTGGACGAGATAGCCCGCGAATCGCTTTGTAAGCATAAGATCGGTTTTTCAGGTTCGAAATCAACAGATCGTTTACTGCCTGATGGTGGTATTTATCAGTGGAAGCGCAGGGGCGAGGAGCACTTGTTTAACCCGCAAACGGTTCACTTGCTGCAGTATGCCACTCGTTCAAACGATTACAATACTTATAAAAATTACGCCAAACTCATCAATGAGCAGGGCGAAAAACATTATACCATACGCGGCCTGCTCGATTTCGCACATCACCGCGAATCAGTGAAACTGGATGAGGTAGAGTCTGCAGAAAACATCATGACGCGTTTTGCGACGGGTGCAATGTCGTTCGGGTCCATCTCGCATGAAGCGCATAGCACCATCGCTATTGCCATGAACCGCATTGGCGGTAAAAGTAATACCGGCGAGGGCGGCGAGGATGAACTACGTTACGAAAAGCTGCCAAACGGCGACTCGATGCGCTCGGCTATCAAGCAGGTGGCCTCGGCACGTTTTGGTGTGACGTCAAATTACCTCACCAATGCCGACGAATTACAGATAAAAATGGCGCAGGGTGCAAAACCCGGCGAAGGCGGCCAGTTACCCGGCCATAAAGTGGATGAATGGATAGCAAAGGTTCGCCACTCAACTCCAGGTGTGGGTTTGATATCGCCGCCGCCGCACCACGATATTTATTCAATAGAGGACTTAGCACAACTGATATTCGACCTTAAAAATGCTAACCGTGCTGCGCGAATCAACGTAAAGCTGGTTTCAAAGGCGGGTGTGGGTACGATTGCTGCAGGTGTTGCCAAAGCACATGCTGATGTGATCCTGATCGCAGGGTACGACGGTGGCACAGGCGCTTCACCAATAAGCTCCATCAAACATGCCGGCTTACCATGGGAACTTGGTTTGGCTGAAGCTCACCAAACGCTTGTTCGCAATAAATTGCGCAGCAGGGTAGTGTTACAAACGGATGGTCAGCTAAAAACCGGTCGCGATTTGGCTATTGCCTGTTTAATGGGCGCTGAAGAGTGGGGCGTGGCTACTGCGGCACTGGTTGCCGGCGGCTGTATTATGATGCGTAAATGCCATCTGAATACTTGCCCGGTTGGCGTGGCTACACAAGATCCTGATCTGAGAAAACTATTTACCGGGAAGCCGGAACATATCGTTAACCTGTTCCGCTTTATGGCCGAAGAGATGCGCGAGATAATGGCAGAGCTCGGCTTCCGCACCATTAACGAAATGGTGGGCAGGGTGCAGTTCCTGAAAGTGAAAGATGGCCTGCAAAACTGGAAGGTAAAGCACATCGATCTGTCGGGCATATTGCACCCGGTTACGATGAGCAAGGGGATGACGCTTTATAACAGTGAAGAACAAGATCACGGCATTGCTGACATCCTCGACTGGAAATTATTGGAGTCGGCAAAAGCTGCTTTGGATGATAAGACTCCGGTATTTGGTTCGTTCGATGTAAAAAATACAGATCGTACGATAGGTACAATGTTGTCGAACGAAATATCCAAAATATACGGTTCGGCAGCATTGCCTGATAATACGATCAACTACAAATTCAAAGGCTCTGCCGGGCAAAGTTTTGGCGCATTCAACGCTAAAGGTATCTCATTCGAGCTGGAAGGCGAGGCTAACGACTATGTAGGCAAGGGCTTATCCGGCGCGCAGTTGGCCATCTATCCGTCTACAGAGGCGACCTTTACACCAGAGGATAATATCATTATCGGTAACGTTGCGCTTTACGGCGCTACTTCTGGCGAATTGTTTATCCGGGGTATGGCTGGTGAGCGTTTCGCGGTACGTAACTCAGGCGCTACAACGGTTGTAGAAGGCGTCGGCGATCACGGCTGCGAATATATGACCGGTGGCCGCGTGCTAGTATTAGGCAATACTGGAAGAAACTTTGCCGCAGGTATGAGCGGCGGTATTGCATGGGTTTACGACAAGGATGGCTCATTTACCGATAACTGCAACCGGGAAATGGTTGACCTTGATCCATTGTCGAACCAGGACGCTGAACATATCACAGCTTTGCTAAAAAAGCATGTGAGTCTTACCGGGAGTAAAGTGGCCAAAGACCTGCTGAAAAACTGGGATGAGGCATCAACCAAATTCATCAAGGTGTTTCCACAGGAATACAAGAAGGTTATACAAAAAGCAGAATACGCGGCTATCAGTTAATATTATGGGAAAAGCAACAGGATTTAAAGAGTTTAACAGGGAACTTCCCGATAAGATCGCTCCGGCAGAACGTGTAAAAAACTACCAGGAGTTTGAGAGTTTGTATACCGAGGAAAAGCTGAACGAGCAATCGGCGCGCTGCATGAACTGCGGCATACCTTTTTGCCATTCGGGCTGCCCGCTGGGTAATATCATACCAGAGTTTAACGATGCCGTGTACCGTAAAAACTGGGAAGAGGCTTATAAAATTTTAGCTTCAACCAATAACTTCCCTGAGTTTACCGGCAGAATTTGCCCTGCTCCATGCGAAGCTGCATGTGTACTGGGCATCAACAAACCACCAGTCGCCATTGAAGAAATTGAAAAACATATTATCGAAATAGCTTACGAAAAGAATTTAGTTAAGCCTACGGCACCATTGATCAAAACAGGCAAAAAAGTTGCCGTTGTTGGCTCTGGTCCGGCCGGATTGGCTGCTGCTGCGCAATTAGCTAAGGCCGGCCACACCGTTACCGTTTTCGAGCGTGATGACAAACCCGGCGGCTTACTGCGTTACGGTATACCTGATTTCAAGTTGGAAAAATGGGTTGTGGAACGTCGTGTGCAGTTGATGGAAGAAGACGGTATCGCATTCAAATTAAATACTGAAATAGGTAAGGATATAGCTGCCGACGAATTAACCCGCACCCATGATGCAGTGGTATTGGCTGGCGGCTCAACCATACCGCGTAACTTGCCTATTCCCGGAAGGGAATTGAAAGGTATCCATTTCGCGATGGACTTTTTGAAGCAACAAAATAAACGTGTAAGCAATATTGGCTTTAAAGCCGAAGATATATTGGCAACCGATAAGGATGTGATCGTGATAGGTGGTGGTGATACAGGTTCAGATTGCGTGGGTACATCAAATCGCCAGGGCGCAAAGTCTATCAAACAATTTGAGGTGATGATGCAGCCGCCTGCGCAACGTACGCAACACATGCCATGGCCAACTTACCCGATGGTATTAAAGACCACCAGCAGCCACGAAGAAGGCTGCGACCGTTATTGGGGTATTAATACTAAAGAGTTTTTGGGTGACGAAAAAGGCAACCTGCGCGCTATTAAAGTAACTGACGTAAGCTGGGAGCTCGACGTAATGAACCGACCGATCAAGTTTACAGAAGTGGAAGGCTCGGAGCGCGAAATTGAATGTCAACGCATATTCCTGGCGATGGGATTTTTACATCCTCAGCATGAAGGTATGTTAAACAGCCTGAACGTTCATTTGGACGAGCGTAAAAATGTAAAAGCCAAAGAAGGCACCTACCGTACCAACGTAAGTAAAGTATTCGCCGCAGGCGATATGCATCGCGGGCAATCCCTGGTTGTGTGGGCTATATCAGAGGGTCGCGAATGCGCGCGCAAAGTGGATGAATTTTTAATGGGACATTCTATCCTGGAAAGCAAGGATGCCGTGAACCAGTTTGAACAGGTGTTTTGATGTGCAAATGTGCGTATATGCAGATGTACAAATGAAACTGTTTTTTGCCGGATGAATCTTCCGGACTTTCTGACTAGAATTTTTTAATACCGATCAGTTAATAAACCTAAGAAGAGCCGGGCCGCGTAAGCGGCTCGGTTTGTTTTGTACCATTCTTGGGATCTTTACTGGAAATTATTGGCAACCTGAATATTAGCATATAAGCAGAGGTGGAACTTTTTATTAATTTTTCATTAATTTTATAAAAATTTACAACATGGACAAGAATCAAGACCTGCCAGAATTAATGAGCGAAATGCTTATAAAACAGGATAGGACAAATGAAATCCTTGAGACATTCATGGCAGTTTCTGTTAAACAGTGGGAACAACAAACCAAATTTAACGAGCGTTTTTTTGATAAATTAGAAAAGCTGGAAAGGATACTGGAAAAGCTTATCTTGTTAGAAGACCGTATCAAGCATCTCGAAAATCTTGAGGAACGCGTTTCGAAAATAGAAAGTTTATTAAGAGCATCGTAAACTTATATGGAGTTAAAAGAATTTATCTCGGGCGCGTTATTAAGTGTTGTGAATGGAGTTAAAGATGCAAATTCAGAAATTAATTGCTTTGAGTTGACTGATATCTTTCATGCAGGAAGAAATCTTAATGGAACCAAAGTTGATTTTGACCTATCTGTAGTCGCCGAGCAATCTCATGAAAAAGGTTCAGACAAGGGAGGCAGCGTAAAAATTCAAATTTTATCAGCCGGTATGAATTTGCAAAGTAAAGAGAATGAAAAAAGTCAATCGGTTCAAAATATAAAATTTTCTGTATTCATTAACGGCGGAAAAATTAAGGAATGATATAGTTACTTTTCCGACGGATTCTTTTTCCCTCCCTCCAATTTCTCAACCATTTTCACCAATCGCTCTTCCCGCGTTTTTTCCTGTTTGGCGGATAGTACCCAAAGTACATATTCCTTGCGATTGGAGTAGGATAGTTTTTCATAATTAGCCAATGCTTGCGCTGATTTTTGCAGAACATCTTTTATCTCATCCGGCAGGCGGACTATTTTATTTTCCACGTCAATCCAGGTATTGTATTCGTTCTGTTTGATCTCGTCATTACGGGTCTCTGTAGCTTTGGTTTGTTCTGTTGGCCTGAAGCGCAATGCCGTCCAGGTGTCGTCAACCGCTGCTGCCGCCACGCCGGTGTAGCCGTATTTACCGGGCTCATCCCAGTTGCCCATCATTTCCAGGTCGCTTTTAATGCCCGAACTCTTCTTAGGATAGGTGATCCAAAATGCTGACCCTGGTTTTAACAAAGGCATCACTACCTTGAGGCTCCCCACCAGTTCATGACTGTCCTTTACAAATAACTGTATGCCATCAAAGGAACCGTTAGCTTCGAAAGAAGTGGTAACGCCATCGGGTAGTGGTTCCAGTGCAGCTAAATATTTCGCAGGTGCATTAAAAAAGAGCCAGCTTTTGCCGGGTTTGATCTGTAATTTTTTGGCGAGAGGTGAAGACACGATGGAAAGTTTTAATTGATTAAACAGGATTACGAGATAAATATCCTGTTAATCTTTTGAATCTGCTTATCGAAAATTGCTAAACCGTAAGTTTGTTAAAGAAATCCCAAAGAACTATACCGGCCGATACGACGATATTAAAGGAGTGCTTGGTGCCAAATTGCGGTATTTCGATGCAGGCATCTATCATTTGCATTACTTCGTCGCTCACGCCATTCACTTCATTGCCGAAAATGAGTGCATATTTTTTACCTGTTTCAGCTTCAAAATCGTTCAGCATAATGCTGTTTTCGGCTTGTTCTATGGCGATAATGGTGTAACCACTTCCTCGCAGGTGTTCAACGGCTTGCAAAGTATCTGCATAATAAACCCAGTTGACAGATTGTGTGGCGCCTAATGCTGTTTTTTCTATCTCGCGGTGCGGCGGCTGGCTGGTTATCCCACATAAACAAACCTGCTCTACCGCAAAACCATCACAGGTACGAAAGATCGAACCCACATTATGCATGCTGCGCACGTTGTCTAAAACAACAACAATAGGCAGTTTATCCTGTTCCTTAAATTCGGAAACAGAGGCACGGTTGAGTTCGTCGAGTTTTAATTTGCGCAATATTTTGTTTGAATGTTTTAAAGTTGAAATGTTGTAAAGTTAATGATCTATCCTTTTAGGATTTAGAAATTAGGGTTTAGAATTTCAACTATAAGTTCGCCGTTTCCTTCAGTAATCCAACTCCATCACCTATCAATGAGCTATAAACCGATGGCGCATAGCCAATTTTTGAAGTGTAATAATCCGTAACGCCTTTGCCGAAGGAATCAAATGCAGTGTCTTTTACCAGGGCTATGGCGCAACCGCCAAAGCCTGCGCCGGTCATACGCGCGCCTGCCACATCCGGGTTGTTTTTGCTGTATTCAACTATCGCATCCAGTTCTTTGCCACTGACTTCATACAGGTTTTTAAGCGACTCGTGCGAGTCAAACATTAACTGGCCAAACTCGCCCAGGTCACCTGTTTCCAGCGCTGCTGCGGCCAGTTTTACACGGTCATTTTCTTCTATCACGTGGGTGGCACGTTTAAGTACCACCTCGTCCGTGATCAAATGCTGATGTTTTTTTAAAGTGTTGTTATCTATATCGCAAAGGTTTTGGATATCGAGTTCCTGCTGCAAGGCTTTTAGTGCCGTACGGCATTCCTGTACGCGTTCGTTGTATTTGGATTCTGCCAGTTTACGTGGCTTGTTGGTATTGATAATAGCCAGGATATATTCGCCAAGATTGCTATCAACAGCTTGGTATTCCAGCGTGTCGCAATTAAGCATCAGGGCCTTATCCTTTTCGCCGAAGGCAACCGCAAACTGGTCCATAATGCCGCAATTAACGCCGATGAATACATTTTCAACCTCTTTGGATAATTGTACCAGTTCAAGTTTCGAATAGCCGCTATCAAACAAGTCATTCAAGGCATAAGCGGTGGCTACTTCAATAGATGCGGATGAGGACAAGCCCGAACTGATAGGAATGTCGCCATAATACAACAGATCGAGCCCTTGTACCGGGTGCCCTTGCTTTAAAAAATATTCTATAATACCTAAAGGATAATTAAACCAGCTTTCGCCTGTTTTTTTATAACTTTCCTGTACGGGAATATCCAGTTTGTCATCAAAATTCAGGCTTCGGAAACGGAAAACGCCTTCATTATTAGGTGCTGCTAAAACATACGTACCAAAGGTTATAGCGCATGGCATTACCAGGCCGCCGTTGTAATCAATGTGTTCGCCGATAAGGTTTACACGGCCCGGCGAGAAATAGGCATTCTCGGCATCTCTATTAAATATTCGTTTAAATTCCTGGTAAAGGTTATGCTTCATCTATAAAAAACTAATGGGAAACAAATATTGTAAAATTTACACTTATTATTGATTTTATTTTCGGTTGAATAGTATTTTGCCAACATTAGCGGTAATAATAGCCCTTGCTTGTGTAATTGGCAATTTGCTAAACCTAATCGTCCTTGCAATGTTGTATTAACTAATTAATCAAACGTCATGAACCAATATCTGGTAACCGCCTACGACCATACCAACGAGGGCGCTTTGAAAAATAGGATGGATGTACGCCCGCATCACCTGGACGGTGCAAGAGAGCTAAAGGAAAACGGAAACTTTGTAATAGGCGGCGCTATTTTAAATGACGACGGCGATATGATAGGCTCGGTAATGATCGTGCAGTTTGAAACCGATGAGGAGTTGCAGGCCTGGCAAAAACGCGAGCCTTATATTACCCAAAAGGTTTGGGAAACAGTAGATGTTAAGCCTTTCCGGGTAGCTACGGTATAAAAAAAGCCGGGCAGCTATTTGGAGGGCACTGAAAAAGTCCTTTAAAAAGGACGGCAATTATTAAGCTGCAAAAAAATCGATTTGACGGCCTGAGAATCGCTTATACGAATCAGACATCCAGCA
>JBIOHG010000027.1:0-51472 GCA_044448765.1 Sphingobacteriales bacterium
GTGTATAAGCTGCTTTGCAGCTTTTTTAATTTATTTGGTTTAAATGAGTATTTTTACTGCAAGAATTACTTGTTGTTAATGATCTATATCCTTTTCGCGATATTATTTCTCGCGATTGAACTCGTCTATTTTCGTATTGCCGACCACTATAACATCATCGATCATCCAAATGAGCGCAGCTCCCATACCCGGGTAACAACCAGGGGCGGTGGTATCATCTTTCTTTTTGCCGCTGTCGGTATATTGATTTTACATCCCGGGTACTGGTTGCCGGTACTGGGCATTATCATAATCGGCCTCATTAGTTTTATGGATGATGTATTTACCCTTTCGAGCCGGGTGCGGCTATTATTCCACTTCACGGCGGTCACAATCCTATTTTTCCACCTGGGTGTTTTCAATATGGTGCCGTTTTATATATCAGCGCTGTTATATGTTATGGTGATCGGGATTATCAATATGTATAACTTTATGGATGGCATTAACGGGATTACCGGTGCTTATAGCCTTGTTATATTGTGTGGATTGCAATACGTTAATCTAAAACAAACGGCTTTTGTACAGGTTGATATGATCTGGTTACCAATACTGGCTTGCATAGTCTTCCTGTTTTTTAACTTTCGGAAAAAGGCTAAATGTTTTGCAGGCGATGTTGGCAGCGTAACCATTGCGTTGTGGATCGTCATGCTGATAATGCAATTGATATATGCCACTCACAATTGGATTTATATCCTTTTCCTGGTAGTATACGGAGTTGACTCAGGTTTAACCATTATACATCGGTTGTTGCTAAAGCAAAATATCCTGAAGGCACACCGCATGCATTTTTACCAGGTTTTGGCCAATGAACGTAAAGTATCGCATTTGTGGGTATCAACCGGCTACGCATTATTGCAGGGCATCATAATTGTCGCTATTGTAGCCAATCCGGAGATTAACTGCTTCCTGGGTTTTCTATTAACGATTGTGCCATTAATGCTGATATATATCATATTTAAACCAAGGTTGCAGAGGCTATGAACAAAATGTTTATGTTATAAAAACAGCTTAGATTTAATATCCTGATAATGTTTTTTTTATGGGGTTTATATATAGGTGATTGTATATGACACACTTAGGGAAATTGGTAACCTTTGCAAAGAAAATAACGTTAAAAGGGATAGACCAAGTATTGATAAAAGCAAATATTGATACTTAAAGTTAATATCTCGTATAATTAATTCTTTGTTTGTTAAAAAAATGCTATTTTTACTACACATCCTCCGTTTGTTTACTGTATGAAAAAATTTTTATTATTTACCAGGGTTGTACCAAGATGGTTGATAACGGTTGTTGACCTCTTTATCGTAACCTGGTCATTTTCAACCTCTTACTTCATCGTTCAGCGCTTCGAATTTGTTAACATACTAAGGGGGTACTTCTTTATTCTTACTGGTTTGTACTGTACCATTTCGGCCATTACGATGTATGCTATGCGTATACATATCGGGCTCATCAGGTATTCCAATACCAGGGACGTAATGCGCATTTTTAGCTCCGTTTTTATCAGTAGTGTGGTTTATTTGGTGGCAATAAACGTCTGGGTAGATCATGTATTACGTATCAATTTAGTTACAATGAACCTGGTGTTGCTTGTCAACTTCTCGGTTTCAAGTACACTTTTGATATTACTTCGCACCATGGTAAAGAGCGCCTTTTTCTATCTTAACTATAACAGTGCAGCAAAAAAAACGGTCGTATTAATCTACGGTGCCGATAACAATGCGGTGCTGGTTAAACAGGCCCTTGAAACCAGCGCAAAAACAAATTTTGCTGTCGTTGGCTTTATTGATGATAATGGTAAAAAAATTGATAAAGAAATTCAGCAGGTAAGGGTTTATCATATCGATAAATTAGCCAAACTGAAGGAAAAACATAATGTCGACAAATTGATCATCATGAATCATAATCTTGATGAGCAGGTAAAAAAATCGGCCCTCGAAAAATGTCTTGCCCTGGGTATACAGGTACTTACCGTACCACCGTCAGACCAGTGGATATATGGCAGGTTGAATTTGCAGCAAATCAAAGATCTGAAAATTGAAGACCTGCTACAGCGTAAGCCTATCCAAATTGATAATTCGAGCATATCAGAAGATCTTTGTGGCAAACGTGTGCTTGTAACCGGCGCGGCGGGGTCAATAGGTTCCGAAATAGTACAACAAGTACTCGGTTATAAACCGGCAATGGTAATTTTGTGCGACCAGGCTGAATCGCCGTTGCATGACATGAAGCTGGACGTAGAAGAAAAATTCCCCGATGTTCCAACTAAGATATTTATTGGCGACGTAAGGAATTACAGGCGCATGTACAAATTATTTGCTGATTACCAGCCTGAAGTAGTTTTCCATGCGGCTGCTTATAAACACGTGCCAATGATGGAAGAAAATCCTTCAGAAGCCGTATTGACGAATGTTGCGGGCACCAAAAATGTGGCCGACCTTTCGGTTGCCTTTGGCACCGGCAAATTTGTAATGATATCTACCGATAAAGCGGTTAACCCATCGAATATTATGGGCACAACCAAGCGTATTGCCGAAATATATATTCAGTCGTTAAAGGATAGCCCGCTTAATAGTAAGAACGGTATGCCTAAAACGCGTTTTGTGACTACACGTTTCGGAAATGTGTTAGGTTCAAACGGCTCTGTAATACCGCGCTTCAGGGCACAGATACAGCGCGGCGGCCCCATTACAGTGACCCATCCGGATATTACCCGTTACTTTATGACGATACCCGAAGCAGTACAGCTGGTGCTGGAAGCGGGCACTATGGGAATAGGTGGCGAGATATTTATTTTTGACATGGGCGAACCGGTCAGAATAACCGACCTGGCCTTGAAAATGATCAAGCTGGCTGGCTTGCAGCCTGATAAGGATATCAGAATAACCTATACGGGTTTGAGGCCGGGTGAAAAACTTTACGAGGAATTATTAAACATTGGCGAGCTTACTATGCCTACACACCATCCAAAAATTAAAATAGCGAAGGTGATCACTTATCCTTACAAACAAGTAGTAGCTGATATTGAAGAGTTACTTGCATTGAACAAGGAGCATGATGATATGGCGCTGGTTAATAAAATGAAAGATATAGTACCCGAATTTATCAGCAAAAACTCTCATTTCGAATTCCTGGATAATATCAGCGGCGACGAAGAGGAAATAGAAGCCCTGATGAATTAATAAAAAAGAAATAGCTAAAAATATCAAAAGCGTTTACCCGGGTAAACGCTTTTTTGGTTAATAGTCAGTCCTCAGCCCCGAGGCATCCCAAAGCTTAAATGCAGTATTTGCTTCATTACGTAAAAGCTGCACTATCTGCAGCTTACGCTGGTGCATAGGCAATTCCAGCTCTTTATAAATAAAATCATCGTCAAAGCCCATTACCGCAGCATCAGCTTTGGTGTTAGCATAATAGATCGTATCAATGCGGGCCCAATAAATGGCGCCCAGACACATAGGGCATGGTTCGCAACTTGTGTAAATTACACATCCCCGCAAGCTGTATGCACCCAGGGCCTGGCAAGCAAGCCTTATTGCCGCAATTTCGGCATGTGCTGTAGGATCATTTTGCCTGATTACCTGGTTCGAACTTTTCGCAATTATTTCACCGTCCCTGGCAATCACCGCGCCGAAAGGACCGCCCGATCGTTGTTCTACATTTTGCTCGGACAGCTTAATGGCTATCCTCATAAATTTTTCGTGTTCCTGTATTTCCATCGCTGCAAAATTAAAAACCCCGGCATAAAGCCAGGGTTTCAAATTTATGTGTTTAAGAACAACTTATTTCTTTTCCTTGGCGTATGCGTCATTTATTTTCTTCACAAAATCAGGGGTTACATCAAGGCTGGGGTCAGCATATAATAAATTGGTGTTCCCTGCCTGGAAAGTAAGCACCAACTTGTAGCCATTGTCTTTTGCATATTGTTTTGCAAATGTATAAACCTTGTCGTACAGTTTTTTGCTTTCATCAGCCTGTTCGCCCTGGAATTGAGCCCCGGCATTTTGCTGATACTGCTGAAACGCCTGCGCTTCCTGCTGTAACCGCTGTTCGGTTGACGAGCGCTGATCAGCACTCATAGTATTAGCGCTTTTTTGGTATTCGGCACCTTCGCGCTGAAGCGCCTGCTGCCTTGAGCCCACATCATTTTGAGCAGACTTACCTTTGTCCTCCAAACGTTTACGCATATCTTTGGCATATTCGTATTTGAAGCTTAGCGTATCCTGGTTAATAAATACAATTTTGGTTGGGCCTGCTTCGCTTACCTGGGCCGACTGACCGGCAGTTTTGTTTTGGTTGCATGATACCATGCTGCCCGCAACCAATAACGATATGGTTGATATAGCAAATAAAGTAGCCTTAGTTTTCATTTTACTCGTTTAAAAATTTTGACAAAGATAAACTTTCGGCACAAGTATCCTAATTTCCTGATGTGCATATATGCAGATGTGCGAATGTGCAAATACCTAACTTGGTTGCTATGTAATTTCATAGCTAAAAAATGATAAAATGACTCCGGAAAACAAAACTAATTCGCACATCTGAATGTGTGCACATTTGCACATCAATTTATCCACAAAATGACGCAAATGCGGCCTAAAATTCGTATTTTTGAATAAAAAAATTCAGTGCCGGAAAGGGCAATTGTTCCACACAATTATGAGCGAAGAAAATAAAGACAAATCCAATTATTCAGCGGATAATATCCAGGTTTTAGAAGGTTTGGAAGCGGTGCGTAAACGCCCTTCAATGTATATTGGCGACACGGGGGCAAAAGGCTTGCACCACCTTGTTTACGAAGTTGTTGATAACTCCATTGATGAGGCCCTGGCTGGTTACTGTGATACGATCAAGGTGACCATCCTGCAAGATAACGGGATAAAGGTTGAAGATAATGGCCGTGGTATCCCGACAGGTATCACTACGAAGGAAAAGCGGTCGGCACTTGAAATTGTAATGACCGTATTGCATGCGGGCGGCAAGTTCGATAAGGATACCTACAAGGTATCAGGCGGTTTACATGGTGTGGGTGTAAGCTGCGTAAATGCTTTATCAACTCATTTAACAGCCTTGGTTTACCGGGAGGATAAAACATGGACGCAGGAGTATGAAAAGGGTAAACCATTGTTTGATGTAAAAACTATTGGCAGTACGGATAAAAGAGGTACAACTATAATTTTCCAGCCCGATCCTGAAATTTTTACACTCACTACCGAGTATAAATATGATACATTGGCTGGTCGCCTGCGCGAATTAGCCTATCTTAATAAAGGCATACGTTTGTCATTAACTGACGAACGTTATCCAAATGAGGACGGAACCTTTGCAACAGAAGAGTTTTATTCGGAAGGCGGGCTGCGCGAGTTTGTGAAATACCTTGACGGTACCCGAGCCTCAATTATACCCGAGCCGATTTATGTAGATGGCAACAAACAGGGTATACCTGTAGAGCTTGCCCTGCAATACAATGATACTTATACCGAGAATGTACACTCGTATGTAAATAACATCAATACCATTGAGGGTGGTACACACGTAGCCGGTTTCCGCAGGGGTTTAACACGTACGTTGAAAGCTTATGCCGATAAATCGGGGTTGCTAAAAAACATGAAAATTGAGATTACGGGAGATGACTTTCGTGAAGGCTTAACAGCGGTTATTTCAGTTAAAGTAGCAGAACCTCAATTTGAGGGTCAAACCAAAACCAAATTAGGTAATAACGAGGTAATGGGTGCCGTAGATATGGCTGTAGGTGAGATTTTGGGCAATTACCTGGAGGAAAACCCGCGCGAGGCCAGGATGATCGTAAATAAAGTGATCCTTGCTGCAACTGCACGCGCCGCTGCGCGTAAGGCGCGCGAAATGGTACAGCGCAAGAATGTTATGAGCGGATCGGGTTTACCCGGTAAACTTGCCGATTGTGCCAATGGCGATCCAACGCTTTGCGAACTATACCTGGTGGAAGGTGACTCGGCCGGTGGTACGGCCAAACAGGGCCGTAACCGCGATTTTCAGGCTATTTTGCCTTTAAGGGGTAAGATACTTAATGTAGAGAAGGCCATGGAGCACAGGATATACGAAAATGAAGAAATAAAAAATATGTTTACCGGCCTGGGCGTAAGCATAGGTACCCCGGAAGACGATAAAGAATTAAATATCACCAAGCTGCGTTACCATAAGATCATTATCATGACCGATGCCGACGTGGATGGTTCGCACATTACCACGCTGATATTGACCTTCTTTTTCCGTTATATGAAGGAACTGGTTGAATTTGGTTATGTGTACATAGCCACGCCCCCGCTTTATTTAGTAAGAAAAGGCAAGGAGCAGGAATATTGTTGGAACGATACGCAACGCGATGCTGCCATACAACGGCTTAAAGGAGCAGGTAAGGAGGACAGTGTACACGTACAGCGTTACAAAGGTTTGGGTGAGATGAATGCCGAACAGTTATGGGAAACCACGATGAACCCGGCAACACGTACTTTACGCCAGGTAAGTATTGATAATGCTGCCGAATGCGATCATACCTTCTCTATGCTGATGGGCGATGAAGTTGCCCCGCGCAGGGAGTTTATAGAGAAAAACGCGAAATATGCGAGGATAGATGTTTAAGCAATAAGCAATTATTTTAATTTTATTATTGTATATTTATCTGTAAGCCATATATTTACACCTTAATCTGCCAAATTGATATAGGTTACTGCCCTTAATTGGCCGTAACCTTTTTCTATCTTTTTACGTATATGAAACTAGCCCCCGCTATGTGGGTATAAGATGTTGCTATGTCAATAAAAAGGATCTTCTTACTGCTTTTTATTGTGAGTACCCTATTTTCTATGAAAGGGTATGCGCAGCTAAGTATACTGCCATTAATCAATAATACTAAGCGCACAATTGTAGTGATGGGTTCATCAAGCGCTTTCGGGTGGCACACAACTGTGCCCGATTCGACCTGGGTTAACCGCTTACAAAAAGACCTTCATTTTTATGGCCGGAGTGATACCATTATCAATATCGCATTTCCTGGGAATACAACTTATGTTTGCTTGCCTACTGGTTCTCCGCATCCCGGGTATGCACCGGCCTCTGATCCCGCCTATAACGTAACCACGGCGCTAAGTTACAATCCAACATTTGTTATAATTAGTCTTCCGACCAACGACATTGCCGACGGATATTCTGATGCGGAAACGCTGGCCAACTATAAAACGATAACCGACGCGTTAATTGCAGCCCACGTACCTTTCATTTTAACCGGAACACAGCCCAGGGACCTAGGTACGGACGTGGGATGTAGCACTGCTTTCGATAGCACCCCTGTGTGCTTGTCGCAAGGAGGGTTAAGCATCGGCCAACAAAACGATTTGGGCACTTTCAACGGCTTATTGGCGGCGCAATACCCTGCTACAGGCCCTTCAGGTACTCCTTATAACACGCCCGTTGTAAATAATTTCCTGACTTTATTAAGTGTGTCATCATCAAACTTTGAAATTAATCCCACAATTGGTTACGGCGATGGGATACATTATGTAGACAACGGCCACCGCATCGTGTACGATACAATGGTTAATTTCCAGTATTATAAAGACTTAGTTTGCTTTACACAAACCATTACTATGCCGGGGTCTATTTCTAAGCCTGTTGGCAGTGCTGATTTTACCACGGGAAACGCCAGCTCAGGTTTAGCCTTAACCTATACCAGCAGCGATCCAAGTGTGGCAACTATTGTGGGCGGTCAAATACATATTGTAGGGGGCGCCGGAAGCAGCTGTACGATAACAGCATCGCAGGCAGGTAATCAACACTACCTTGCTGCGCCTAATGTTGGTGTAACCTTAACAATAACAGGAGGCTCAGGCGGCCCAACTACTTACGATTGGACTGGTGCGGTGAGTAGTGATTGGCAAACTGCGGGCAACTGGCAGATAGCGGGCGTAACAGCTACGGATTATCCTGGCGACGGAGCATCAACGGATATCGTCGATATAGGGGTTAATGTCAGCTATACGAATAACCCGGTTATTTCATCGCCAATGCCCAACACCATTGGTTCTCTTACTTTTGGAGACAATCTAATAACAGGATCAGCAACTACAACCCAAAGTTTAACCGTAAACTCCACGGTGATATTGAATATTACCGGGCAATTATTACAAAAACATACAACAGCCGGTGTTTTAAATTCGGGAAACACCGCTGTAGTGAACGCTATACAAACTTACATTGGGGGCGCTGGCACTATCAATTGCGCCAGTGTGGATATTGGTGACAGCACTACGCCAACTGCCGATGGTGTTGTTAATACCACCAAAATGCAATTGGGGGCGGCGGTCGGCGGCTCAACAGTTACGCTGAATGTTACCGGGAACTTCATTTTGAATACGCAAAGCAGCGATAATGGCGGCAGTACCCTGATATTGAGTACCAATGATGCCCAATTTTCACTTGCAGCTGGTACGCTCACTATTGGCGGACAAATACAATTGACGGATGGGGGAGCGACAAACTTTACAGTGCCCAATTTTCAGCCGGCATCAAAGTTTTCAATCGACCTTTACAATAATAGCGACAGCCCTGTTTTAAACCTGCAAAATGCCACTGCCATAACAACACAAATCGGCAATGTAGCTGATTCAGTTGATTTTTATAACATTGCAGTAGATGGTGGTACAGGTGTTGCTACAGTTAATTATACGGGCATGACAAACCAGGAGGTTTACAATTTCGTTAGTGGCTCGACAACTGCTTCCGGAATTATCGATAATTCGTCGTCGGTAGCAAATGCTGGCGATGGCGTCGTATATGAAAACCTGGGTTTTGGCGGATCGGGCACAAAAACCGTTGATGCGCCTGCAACTCTTGGAACTTTACTGGTGGGCCAAACTGTGACTTTAAATAGTGGCACCGAAACTGTAGATCTAAGTACAAATAATAGCGCCCTTTTAGTTGGCGCCGATTTTACTACCGGAACGGGCAGCACGCTTACCTGTGGTTTGCGCCCTTTTATTGTATACGGTTCATTCCTCAATTCGGGTACGTGTAATTTTGGAACGGCAATGGTTACGTTTAGCTCAGCTGGTGACAATAGCATGTTTACTGTTAACCCGCAGTTATTAACGAATGTGACCATAAACGGCAATGGCAACGAGACGATTACCGGGGGGCAGTTTAACTTAGCCAGTACAGGCTTGCTTACTATAAGCGATACCACTACACAGTTAAAAACAAACGGTCACCTAACCTTAAATTCAGATGCGAACGGGTCAGCAACAATAGCGGCGATTCCTGCCGGATGTTCGATAACCGGAAACGTCAATGTACAGCGGTATATCAGCAATCACCGGGCTTACCGTTTGGCATCGTCGCCTGTGTACAGCAGTACTGTGGGCGCAAACAATATTTATAGCTTAAATTACATTACCCGGTCTATATATACTACTGGCACCACGGCCACCGCCGGTGGTTTTGATAAGGGGGGTAACCCCACGATATACTTATACCGTGAGAACCTGGCGCCACTATACACAACTTTTTTAAATAGTAATTTCAGGGGCGTTAATAATATTAAAGATACGCTCAATTATAAACTTGATGTTGATACCGGGGTATATAATCTGCCTGTGGGTAATGGTTACATGTTTTATTATCGCGGTAGCCGGAGGCAGGACAGCCTGGTAGCGCTTACAACTCCCGGTGCAGCTTCCACAACTGATACTTTGACTGCAACCGGCAAATTAAACCAGGGGCCAATAACCGTAAGCAATTGGTTCACACCGGGGTCGGCAAACTTATTGTACACAAAACTTTCGTCTAATATAACGATTTACGGTTCCAATTTGGTAGGTAACCCATATCCAAGTTCGATTGATTGGGACCAGTACAGCGCTACTGATAATACGGCTGGGATTTATGCGCCATATGTTGCACCTTTTGCTTACCAGCTCATCCCAACAGGCGCTCAAGGTTCGGGTAATTACGGAGTTTACGAAGCTAAAACCGGCGATACTACAGGTACCAATGGTGCAACCAATATTATTGGCAGTGGTGTGGGATTTTTTGTACAGGCCGATAGTACCGCAGCACAATTGGTTTTTAACGAAAATGCCAAAACTAACACTCAGGCTGTTGTAGGTTCGTCTTTATTTATGGCGACACATTTAACCCATACTGCCATAAATACTACTGCTACAAATAATCAATACTTGCGACTGCAATTGGCGAAGGATTCTATTAACGCTGATGAAAGCCTTATTCGCTTTGATGCTAAATCCACAGCGCTATTTGATCCTGTAAAAGATGCCAAATACAGGTTAGGAACCGGGGCGGTGAGCCTTTCAAGCCTTTCGACCGATAACGTCGCCCTGGCTATTCATAGGGTGCCATTGCCGAAAAATAAACAAACGCGTGCTATACCTTTAAGATTAGGGGCAAATGCAGATGGTAATTACCAGCTCAAATTGAAGGCGATAAACCAGGTGCCGCAATTATATGATATCTGGCTGAAAGATAAGTTTTTGAAAGATTCATCCGATATGCGCAAAAACGCCAGTTATAGTTTTGCGATAAAAAGGGCTGATACCAATACCTATTTGGGGCGTTTTTTAATAACTCTTCGCGAAGACCCGATATATGCTTATAAACTATTGAGCTTTGGCGCAGGAAAAATACCCCGTCAATTGCAGGTTTCGGTATCGTGGACAAGCCAATACGAGGGCAACTATACCAGCTTTACAGTAGAACGCAGTAATGATAACGGAAATACATTTAATGCCATCGGTGGTTTTACCTCAACCGGCACCGGCACTTACAATTTGATCGATAAAACGCCATCATTTGGTGACAATCAATACCGTTTGAAACAAGTTGATATTGATAATAATGTCACTTATTCCGAAATTGCTGATGTTCAGATCGCGAACAAAGATAATCGCACCGTCTGCATTTATCCGAACCCGGCATCAAGTGTTATTAACTTGTGCATTGATACCAAAACGGTCGGTGAAAAAAGTTTTAACATAAGGATCAGCAATAGCTCGGGAGTATTGATAAAGGATGTGGTATCGTCAACTGCCAATTGGCAGGCCAATATAAGCAACCTGTTAACAGGCACCTACCTGGTACAGATCATCAATAAAAAAGATAATAGCCTGGTTGGCGAAGCCAAATTTGTAAAGCTATGATCAGGCTTTTAGCTTGAGCGTCTTTTTCCCGTAATCAATAACCGCTTTATACTTCATCAACACATCGCCGCCTAATACACCCAAGACGTCGGGGTGGTTCAATTGACGATAGGCAATGTTTATTGTTGACAGATCCAGTACCGCTACTTCGATTTCAGAAACATGCAAACTGCCAATGAAAAGATCGTTCAATACTGTGGTGTGGGATGTCATAGAATTTGTTCCCAACCCGGTTGAAAGACTATCACTCGCCGTAACGCTTATGCCTTCCGCAAACAGTGTTTCCTGGTCAAATGCAGTTTTAGAAGCACCGGTATCTAATACCAGCGTAAATGGTTTGCCAAACACAGAAACTTTTACCAGCGGATGGTAACCATCCTGGTGCAGGTCAATAATTTGAAGCGGAACAGTTATTATCACCAGGCAATGATAGCACAAAATTTAATCAAAAATTCGCCAAATCACTAATTCACTAATTCACTAATTAAATTAGAACGGATAACCTATAGCCAGGTTAAATACAGGGTTTTTAGCTCTGAACTTGTAAGGTTCCCCTGCAGGGTATGGGGCACGTACAGGGAAGCCTACATCCGTGCGCAGCACCAATACAGTTAAGTCAAACCTTAAGCCAAATCCCCAATCCACAGCCATTTGATTGATAAAGCCTTTTCCAAATGCGCCGCCAGGCAAGCCGGCGTGCGATTTCAGGTCCCATATATTACCGGCATCCATAAATAAAGCGCCATAAACAATGCTGAACAGCTTAGGACGATATTCAATATTAGCCTCGATCTTGATGTCACCTGATTCATCGGGAACAAAACCACTGCCGTTGGTAATATTTTGTTCGGGCGTATAAGTACCCGGCCCGATGGACCTTGCCCTGAAACCACGCAGGCTGTTAGTTCCCCCTATGAAAAATTGTTGTGTATAGGGCAGGATGGTAGAATTGCCATACGGCAAGCCAACCCCGACAAAAAACCTGCCCGCCAACTTGCTGTTTTGATCTAATTTATGATAATACCTGAACTCATTTTCCACCTTTACAAACTGGTCGAACGGTACTCCAAATAGTTTTTTCGCATTTCCGGCTAAAGTATCCGCGCCTGTCAGTATCCCATAAATATTCCCCGAAAGGGTAACCTTGCCGTTGTAATAATAAGTATTGGTTTTATAATCCTCGGTGGTATTTGTAAAGGTGTAGCTGTAGCTTGGGCCAAAAGTAAATTGCTGGTCGATAACATGAGCCAGCGAAGGGTTACGTGTATGCCTGATGCTGTCGAGATATTGTTGCGTTACATTTGCCGGATCGACGCGGGTAACGTTGATGAGGTTCAACTCGTGAGTAACATGAATATTTTCTTTCCATGTATAACCAAATGAACCGTTAAAAGAATTTAGCGAATAAAGCTTGGTACGGTTAACTAACGTATAACCCACAGTAAGATTGGTATGCGGTATAAAGGCGTTATCCGATTTAAAATCCCAGGGGCTTATAAACCGTGGCCAAGAAAGAGTTGATTGGATACCATTTTGAAACACGTTATAGCCGCTGTTTTGACCCGATACCTGCACATCCCTGCTGGTAAAAAGCGTTACTGATAAGGCTTCAGCGCCTTTAAAGGTATTCCGGTTTTTCCAGGTCAAATTGATCTGCGAGCCGGTATAGTTGGCCGACGTTGTTCGCCCTAACACTTCAAACTGCAACGATTTTTTCGGATATGGAGTTAAAAAGTAATAGATATCCAATTTGGTAGAATCCTGCGATACATCTTCGAACCTGTTTTTCACAAATTTAAACGGACCCAGGTTAACAAAACGGTTCAAAGTTTTATTGTGCTCACTGCGGCTATAAACATCGCCGGGATGCAGCAATACCGAATTTTCAAATACATAAGGGTGGATAGTGTTTTTGGTATCTATTACATTATACCATTTGTATTTAACAGCCGAATCAAGTTTTAGCGAGGTATCACGGATGGTATAATGCGGATAAACGTATATTTTACCAATGGTATAAATGTTTCGTGCCTGATCGGGCGTAGCATCTTTCACTTTTACATAAATATCCACCTTATGATCGCCAACGTTACTGTCAACCCGCATGATGATATCTTCGGGCGCGAAGTAGTAAAAACCTTCCTCCTTTAATCGTGCATCAATTCGTACGCGCTCACTTTTCATAATGTCGAGGTTGTAATTGTCATCTGCTTTGAACAGCGTTTTCGGTGCCGAAGCGGCAATAGCGGTGTCAACAGGAGCTTTACCCGGCGGAAAGATTATCTTGCGTATGGTATAGTTAGGCCCCGGATTTACGATGTAAATTGCCTTCGCCAGTTTTCCCTTGCTGGTGGTATCTCCGTTTACCTGCGCCTGGAAATAGCCTTCGTTTTGCAGCCTGTTTTGTAATATTTGCGCATTTTTATTGACATCGACTTCACTGATCAATACCGGCGGCTCGCCCTTAGAATTCAACCAATGTCGCAGGCCTTTTTTCTTGTTGGTTTTGGTTTTGTCATACAGCCAAAGCTTTACCCTTAATCCTAATATCTTTGAATTTGGCTTTGGCCGAAGTAAGTCTGTCAAATCGCTTGAAATGCCTTTTGCATCCTTTTTGGTAACGTTTTCGTCCGTATCCGGAATAATGACCTGTCCGCCGGTATATAGTTTTTGACCAGGCCCAAGAAATTTGGTAGTACTGCAGGCGGTAAGCAGTAATGAAATTACGACGATATAAGGTATATGCTTTTTCATAGGGTTTGGGCCGCCTGCTGGTCTTTTAGTTCTTTGTCCTTCTTATCTTTTTCCTTTTGATCCTGCTTGTATTTGTTCTGCAGCTCTTTGTCTTTTTTGGTTTTTCGCGAGAATATTTGCGCAAAGCGGTTGTAATCGACTGTAAGTGTAAAGGCTACGCCGGTTTCAATGATCTGGCCTTCAATAACCTCGAACTCGTCACGCCTGTAGGCGCGCAGAGCATAGCGGCCATCTTTACTCAATAAGTAATTGACAGAAACATTCCCTGCAATATCAGTTGATTTCTGCCCCGGCTGATTTCCTTCAAGATTGAAATTATTGCCCACCGTCACCGTCAGCCGGTCATTTAGGAACCGTTTCGATAAACCCACATTCAGGTCGGTACGATTTTGCTGTGTGCCTGATGAATAATCTGCACCAGATGTTAAACCGAAGTTCAGATCGACGCCGGCGATCAGGTTACCTGCCAGGCGATTTAACTGGTCGGAAAGCATACTGCTTACACTATTACGTACAAGGCCTTCAACCCCGGTGCTGCCACCCTGGCTCTGTAAAGGATTATCGCCAATAAAATGCCCTAATACTAATACGCCGAGCACCTGCTTGTTCATTTCATTAGTATCCTGCCGTATTTGATTTAATCTTGAATTGACATTATTGATCACATCCTGCGATACCGTGTAAGTACTATCGGGTAAAACAATATCGAAGCTAATATTTGGCTGTAGTAATTGGTTCTTAAGATTTAAATCGACGTTGAACGGCAATTTTTGCTTATACATGGTTTGGTTTTCCGTGCCTGATAACTGGTTAGCAACCAGGTCGATCGGAGGTACATTTGCCACATATATGGCAGTAAGGTTAATGGTTGCGCTGGTTGGGTCGCCCGTCCAGGTAATGGTACTGCCTTTTTTGAAGTTAAACTTACGGTTTACCGATGCGTAAGCCAGGTTGTATGAACCGGTTTCAACAGTATAAGTTCCGGTAAGATTGGTTTTGCCGCTTGGGTCAATGCCGCCGTTCAATTGGGCCTCACCCTGTAGATGCACCACATCGCCGTTCGCCTGATCGACCACAATAGTGAATTTGGCTTTTTTATTTACACGGATGGTTGCTGAAACATCGAGGCCGTTCAAATCACTTTTCCGTAGCGAATCCAATTGACGCGCATATAAAATGGAATCCATTTTAGGCTCATTGGCATTAACAAATTCAACTACTCCTTTCCGGTCTTCAAGGCTTGGATCGCTGTTAGGAAGCACTATCGTCAGATCGGTTTTATCATTCACCGTAAGAGTAGCATCCACAACCGGTGTATTAATATCACCTGTTATTTTGATATCGCTGGTAAGATATAGCTTACCGTAATAAACCTTGTTATCCTCCTGGGTTGAATTGATCACCCGGAAATTATCCGAGTGAATATGCAGTCCAAAATCAAAATCTGTGTAATCTTTAGTAAGTATGGTTCCTGCGATGATCGCTTTACTGCCTGTTGAATCAACCAAAGTGAAATTGTTGAAACTGATGCCCGCGTCATTAAATGTTATACTTTCATGCGGCATGGTGAAGTAGGAATTTAACATAGATATATTAAAACCTACCTTATTAAAGTTGACATCGCCTCGAATTGAAGGCGCGGCGGTAGTTCCTGTGATCTTCAAATTCCCGGTTATCGTGCCGGTTGCTTCCCTAACGCTTCCGAAGCTAAAGCCCTCGATACTTTTTGCGTTGAGTTTTACGATGTTGAGATCAAGGTCGAAACTGCTTTGCGGACTGGTATAATAAATGCCCTTCATATTCACCTGGTTGCCCTTACCGGTTATATTCACATCAGCCGCATAAGCGTTTGCCGTTTGGTTATTTATCTTCAGTGCAACGTTGCCAACCGTATCGCCTTTGAAATTAAAATCGCTTATGTTTAACGCTGAAGTGAATACCGGCGATTTTTGGAAGTTGCTGATCTGTGTATTGCCATTAATTACACCGCCCACCTGCAATGAATCCTGCTTGGCCGCCCTCGTGAATGTTTCGATGCGGAAATTTTTGAAATCCACATTGATAGGCGCATTCATCTGTTGTGATGTGCTGTTAATACTTAATACCTGGTTAGCATTGGTAATAGTGAAATCCCTCGCCAGTATGCCTTTAGTGCCAAATTGAAGTGCATTATCCGCATTAACCGCCCATGGTTTATAATCGAGGACTAAACCATTTTGGAGAAAATTGAATTCGTACTCATCAGGCAAAATGCTGAAAATGCCGGCAATACGGTACCGCTCTTTTTTTGCGGCGTCTCGTACCTGCAGCAAAAGATTCAGCTTATCATTATTTACACTCCCGGTAACGCTGCTATAAAGTAGGTCGATAGATGAAGATACTTTAATTTCATCAGCAGTTAAGCTGTAGTTTAAGGCATCCTGTTTAGTATTGAGCGTATTAATAGCCAGCTTCACATTATTGATCACATTTGTACCATAAACTATCTTTGGCATCGAACCATTCAGCACCAAGTCACCGGTCTGACTGTTGAAGTAGCCGCCTATGACAACAGGATCAAGCTGTTTAAGGGTGGGCGCGAACTGTGTGACTAAGGGAGTTTTCACCAGCCTTACATTAAATGCAAATTGTTCGGGTGAATATTTAGGCTTTGGTTTTGCGGCAGTATTGGCAACCGCCCTGTTAAAATATTGGTCGAGCACGTCTTGCATAGCGGTGCCTATTTCCGGCAATTTATATTTACCGGCCATGCGGGCAGTAAGCATTGGCGTTTTTAATCTTAAAGTACTGCTGTCGGCATTAGCGGTTGAAATTAGACTTACGGTATCTATTTTAATGCGCCTTCCCGAATCAACCAGTAAAAGATCGGTTGCTTTAATATTTGCATTCAGATAGTTAAGATCGGCAGTCGGAACGTTTGCTACCACCTTACCATGGAAGCGTATGTTGGTACTGGTAAGTTTTAGCTTTTGAAAATTAATACTGTCCACCATTAACGTTGAATATACCGATGGGTATTTTTTATTCATATTCGCTTTAGCATCCAGGCTGAAATTAATATTGGGGTCCTTCATCCGGGCATTAGCGGTATAGCTGCCATTAACTGCTGTGCCCTTTAAAACCAGGTTTTTGTAGGTATAGCCTTTAAGATAAGCGCTGGCAATATCACCGCTGAATTGCAGGCTCGCCTTTTTAGGGTCTGTTCCGGTGCCTTTTATGTTGGCGTCAAGCGTAATATTCCCTACCATTTGAGGTTGTTTGGTAAGTGCGCCTACATTTAGGTTATTGGTTTTGATATTGGCTGAATAAACTTCACTGCCTTTTCGTTTTCCGCTTTTCATCATGGCGTTAATGTCAACAGCACCTACACTTGAGCGTAGGGTCATTTTAGTATTGAAGTTCTTCATGCTGCCTTTAAAGCTGCCTTTCAGATTGAGGTTTTCGGGGATGCTGACGCTTGATGGTATCATATTAGCCGCGACGAGTTTGGATATATCGCTGCGACTGGTGTTCAGGTCATCGATGTTGAGATCAGCGTAAGTTTTACTAATATCAGGCAAGCCTTTAATGTTGGCCGATGCCTTAATGTGAGTGTTATTAAGGCCACTGATCTCTAATGATGGAATGCTGAGATCATTCACCTTTCCAATTACCCTGCCATTGATACGGAACACAGAATTTGGAGAACTTTTGAATGGCTCCATCGAGGACATGGTGGGAACCAATAATAGTACATCTTTTAATCCCAACCGACTGCCATCCAGATCGGCATTGATGCGTAGCTGGCCCAAATCATTGCTGATATTAGCCAGTGATGGATAACCTATTTCCACGTGTTTTTGCAAAACGGTTTGCGGTGTTTCCAGGTACAGGTTATTCAGGTACGAGGTGTGCGGTCCGTATAAAAATGCGGTGTGAAATTCTTTGATGTTGAGGCCGCTTTTTTCTGAAAATTTCAGGTTGTTGATCTTTCCCGAAATCGTATCGGGGTTATAGGATAAGTTTTCGAGGTCGGCATTGAGGTTGCGGATATTCATATGCGCAAAGTCAAGGCCTTTTCCTATCGGCTTTTGTGCGTTATTGTCGAACTGTATATTGTCGTTACTGAAGACGATCTTCCGTAGAACTGCTGCCCAGCCTTTTCCACTTTGCGGCTTGGCTACCAGGGTATCCAATTTTTTAACAATTTTCACTACCGCTTTTTTTACGGTTTGGGGTTTAGCAAAAGTGAGCGATGCGTGGGTATCATCCAGGGAAATATTACCGACATCGACAAGCTGATTTTTCAGGTCGAGTTTGTTCATCTCCACCAAAAACTTGCCTAAATCAACTTTGGCCACCATCTCGTTGGTTTCATAATCAACTTTAATCTTTGACAAGTCGATGGTGCCCAGCTTCAGGGTCATATTAATAGGTGTGGTGGCCGTATCAACGGTGGCGGCTTTTGCGATGGACGAACCTGCCGGTGTCTGGATAATTTTGGCGTCAACACCCGACATCGTGATTTTCGGAATGGTAAATTTCATCTTATCCATATCAAAATCCTTGATATTGGTGTCAAAATGGCCTAAAATGAATTTGACGTTGTTGCCTGTCGTTGCATCCTTGTAAGAGATGTTTATCCGGTCTAAGATGATCTTGCCGACAGAAAACTTCATGGTTGAAGTTGTATCGGTAGGTTTAACAGGCTTCTTTTGCTCGCTTGCGAATGCTTTGGTGATGTAGTCAAAATTGAAAACACTATCCGGCCTGCGGTTGATATTGGTCGTAATCCCCTTCAGGTCTATTTCATTTACCTCCACTACATGATGCAGTATTTTGAACATGCTGATATCTACGCGCATCTCATCACCGGCAAACAGGGTGTCTTTTTTTTGATCTTCGAAATAAACACTGTCCAGCACGATCGTTTTCGGGAAACCAATGCTGATATGGCCTATCTTTACTTTGGTATGTATCTTATTTTCGAGGAAGGTGACGGCTTTTTTTCGCGCAAAATTTTGAACAGCAGGAACCTGTATCAGGATAATTATAAGTAGTAATAAGAATAGAACACTACCGATTATCCAAAGAACAGTTTTGAGCGCTATGCGTCCGACTTTTTTCAAGGGTATATATTATTTCAATTCGCTTTTATAACTATCATCGTATTAAATAGTTTGGAGCTACCCGAATTTTATCTATTTAATAACCTTATGTAGTATCTAAACACGTTTGTACTGTGACTTGTTTGGAATGAAAGTTTAATGTGAGTATTTGGTTTATCGATCATTTTATTTGCCACCCTTTACTTTTTAGAAGCGATTTGCACGATTTACAAAAGCCGGTTTCCTCGTCAAGGTGGTTACCTCCTTCAGCATCGCGCATATAGCAGGTTTTGTTTTTGCAATGCGGCAACCCTTGAGTGTGGCCAAGTTCGTGAAGGGCTATTTTATAAAATTGGTTGGATATTTTGGCTTTGGAAAGCCTGAATGTGGATATGACACAGGCATTGCCTGGCTGAAAACCCAGGCCCATCACGCCCCAGTCGGCTATATTTCCTTTGGTCGTGCTGATGTCATTACTGGTTAAGCCAATAATGACAGTATCCGCGCTGCCAAAGCGGTTAAGGTAATTAATGATCGAGTCCGCCCGGTAGCGGTTTCTTTGCGGATAAAAGGCGTTCGCGGGTAGGGAAATGGCTTTTCGCAATATCGTATTTGGATTGAACTCCTTTAGTTTTTCATAGATCTCTTTAGCCTGTGAGGATGGAATATCGGTAAAAGGTTGCACTATAAATACGCGATTTGCCGGAGGCAACGAAGGATCACATGAGGAAACTGATACTAAAAGGGTTACAAAAATGAGCAGAAATGATCCCGGTTTCATCGATACCTGAAATGTTAATAATCGCGTGGTTTGTTTATAAAAGTAACGTTTAATTAGGGTGAATTTTCGTTCGATTTTTTAGATTTGTAATCCACAGTGTCCCGATAGCTATCGGGAGTGATCCAGATTAGACATGCCAGATTTTTCGCACTTACACGTACATACGCAATTCTCATTATTAGACGGCGCCGCCGACATATCCAAGCTGTATAAAAAAGCTGCTGCGGATGGCATGAAGGCGCTTGCTATTACCGACCACGGTAATATGTTCGGTGTGTTTAAGTTTGTGGCTGAGGCTGGCAAGCACAATATCAAACCGATAGTGGGTTGTGAATTTTACGTGGTGGAGGATCGCCATAAAAAACAGTTCACCAAGGAGAAAAAGGACGTTCGCTGCCACCAGCTTTTGTTGGCTAAGAATCCCGAAGGATATAAAAACCTTGTTAAACTATGTTCCCTGGGCTATATTGAAGGATTGTACAGCAAATGGCCGCGTATTGATAAGGAACTGGTATTAAAGTATCACAAAGGATTAATTGCCACTACCTGCTGCATCGGGGCATCCGTTCCTCAAGCGATCTTAAGGAAAAGCGAGGCTGAGGCTGAAGAAGAATTCAAATGGTGGCTTGATCTTTTTGGCGAAGACTATTATATCGAATTGCAGCGTCATGATATACCGGAGCAGAATACCGTTAACGCGGTGCTGTTAAAATATGCCAAAAAGTATAATGTTAAGGTGATCTGTTCTAATGATTCGCATTATGTGGATCAGCAGGACTCAAACGCGCACGATATTTTGCTTTGCGTAAACACCGGCGATATGCAAAGCACGCCTATTGCTACCGATGAAGAAGGCGGCAAAGGATACCGGTTTGGCTTCCCGAATGACCAATTTTATTTTAAGACCCAGGCCGAAATGGGCAAGCTGTTCAGCGACCTGCCCGAATCATTAGACAATACGAACGAGATAGTAGACAAAGTTGAGGTGCTTAAGCTTAAGCGCGATATTTTGCTGCCAAACTTTGTTATCCCGGAAGAATTTAAGCTGCACAAAACGCCGGACGCCGATACCCTTAACCAGTGGGAGTATTTAAAGCACCTCACTTTTTTGGGTGCGAAGGAGCGATATAAGGATATTACTCCAGAAGTTGAAGAGCGCATCAATTTTGAGCTTTTTACCATCCGTACCATGGGCTTTGCCGGGTACTTTCTCATTGTGGCTGACTTTATTAAGGAAGGGCGCAATATGGGTGTGTTTATTGGTCCGGGCCGTGGTTCAGCGGCGGGCTCGGTTGTGGCTTATTGTACCGGGATCACCAATATCGACCCTTTAAAATATAATCTCCTATTCGAAAGATTTCTGAACCCCGACCGTAAGTCGATGCCCGATATTGATACGGACTTTGATGACGCGGGCCGACAAAAGGTTATCGACTATGTAGTGGATAAATACGGCCGTAACCAGGTAGCCCAAATTATCACCTACGGTTCCATGGCCGCGCGTA
This sequence comes from Sphingobacteriales bacterium, assembly GCA_044448765.1. GTDB lineage: Bacteria > Bacteroidota > Bacteroidia > Sphingobacteriales > Sphingobacteriaceae > Mucilaginibacter. The sequence goes on from JBIOHG010000027.1 coordinate 21,356, forward strand.
CCAGTATACAGGATGTTGGCCGGGTGCTGGATATGCCGCTATCCGAGGTTACTTCGCTTAAAAAACTGGTGCCCGAAACTTTGGGTATAACACTCCGCGGCGCTATTGACCAAGTGCCAGAGCTGCAAGCCATTTATAAAGATGAGGGCCTGAAAGGGATCGTACTCCGCGAAGCCGAAAAGCTGGAAGGCTCGGTACGTAATACAGGCGTACATGCGGCGGGTATTATCATTGCGCCTTATGATTTGACGGAGATCGTTCCTGTGGCGACCGCAAAGGACTCTGACCTATTGGTCACGCAGTTTGACGGACGTGTAATTGAGGATGCAGGCGTTATCAAGATGGATTTCCTGGGGCTGAAAACGCTTACTATTATTAAGGATGCGTTGCGGCTTATCAAGCAAAATCACGGCGTCGAGATCGATATAGATACGATTTCGCTGGAAGATCAGACAACCTTTGAACTATACCAGCGCGGTGATACCAACGGTACGTTCCAGTTTGAAAGTGACGGTATGCAGATGTACCTGCGCGAGCTAAAACCGGATAAGTTTGAAGACCTGATCGCCATGAATGCCCTGTACCGTCCGGGCCCGATGGAGTACATTCCCAACTTCATCAAACGTAAGCATGGGTATGAGCCGATCACGTTCGATCTGGCGGATATGGAAGAATACCTGGGCGAAACCTACGGTATTACCGTTTACCAGGAACAGGTGATGCTTTTATCCCAAAAACTGGCGGGCTTTAGTAAAGGCGATGCTGACGTACTGCGTAAGGCAATGGGTAAAAAGCAGATCGAGATACTAAATAAGATGGAGGCCCAGTTTATGGACGGCGCCATTGCTAAAGGGCATGCTAAAGATAAACTGACAAAAATTTGGAACGACTGGAAAGCGTTTGCACAATATGCCTTTAATAAATCGCACTCTACCTGTTATGCGTTTGTGGCTTATCAAACGGCATACTTAAAGGCACATTACCCGGCCGAATATATGGCGGCGGTTTTGAACAATCAGAACAGCATTGAAAAGATATCTTTCTTTATGGAAGAATGCCGCCGAATGGGCGTGCCGGTGCTGGGTCCGGATATTAATGAGTCGGATATGGCATTTGCCGTAAATGGTAAGGGCGAGATTCGTTTTGGCATGACCGGGATCAAAGGTGTGGGTGAAAAGGCCATTGAAAGCATCATCGAGGAACGTGTTGCCAACGGACCATACCAATCGGTATATGATTTTGCAAGGCGATCAAATGTGCGCTCGGTAAACCGGAAATCATACGAAAACCTGGTTTACAGCGGGGCATTTGATGAATTTAAATATAACCGTGCACAGTTTTTTGCCAAGACAGAAAATGGCCTGCTAACAGGCGTTGAACGTTTGAGTAAATACGCTGCCGATTACCAGAATACGCAAAGCAGTTCGCAATCCTCATTGTTCGGAGGCTCTGTAGCATCTTACATCCCCGAGCCACCTATGCCGGAGGCAGAGGAATGGCCGCTGATAGAGAAGCTGAAATACGAAAAAGATGTGATCGGTATTTATTTAACCGGCCATCCATTGGACAACTATAAACTGGAATTGAACCGATATTGTAATACCACGGTATCTGACCTGAAGATCATGCAAAAAGCCCGCTCAGGGGAAGGCGGCGATGATGTAAAAGCATCTTTTGGTGAGTTACGTAAAAGAGGTGACCTGAGTGTTGGGGGGTTGGTATCAAACGTTCAGCATAAAATGACGAAGAACGGCAAACCGTTCGGGACTTTTGTTTTGGAAGATTATTTTGATTCGTATGAGTTTGCGCTGTTTGGCGATGATTATGTCAAATTCAGGAACCTGATGATGGATGGATACTTTCTGCAGATCAAAGGAAACATCGAAGAGAAATTCAAACAAAAGGACAATTGGGACCTGCGTATAGCCTCCATGGGTTTATTGACGGAGGTACGGGATAAACTGGCTAAATCCATGACCGTATGCCTCGAACTTAATTCCCTCAATAACAGCCTGATGGATACATTGGAGCAGCTCGTGGAATCAAATAATCAAAAATATCCTGTCAAGAATTGCACGCTGCGGTTTTTGGTAAAGGATATGGAAGATTCTATGCTAATAGAGCTGCCTTCTAAAACCTTCAAAGTAAACCCAAGCGACGACCTGATGGCCGAGATACAGAATTTGACGCATGTGGAGCCGATGCTGAAATAAGTGTTTAGGACTTTCTAAAACTTGCTAAACCTGATTCATTATTGTAAATTTGATATATGAGCACAGCAACAATTCGGGAAAGATTATTTGAATATATCCGCTTCGCGGATGATAAAAAAGTCCAGGCTATATATACTATGGTTGAGGATGAGATAATAGAAAAGCACGATCTTTGGAAGGATAAGGATTTTGTTGCTGAACTTGACCGTCGGATAGAAGAATTAGAAAGCGGAAAAGTTAAAGGTGTGACAATGGAAGAAATGAGTTCGAAGTTCTAATCTTCAGTTAGTGGGCCATACTGTTATAATACACCAGGAAGCGGAGAAAGAATATTTGGATGCTTGCGAGTGGTATGAGAAAGAAGCTACTGGGTTGGGTAAAGATTCAAAGCTTCTATATTCAAACAATTGGAGCTAATTGATAAAAATCCTGAGAATTACCCTAAAAAGGAAGGTCGTTATAGGGAAAGCCGAACAGAAATTTTTCCATATGTAATCGTTTATACCTTAAATAAAAGCAAGAACTTATTATATGTAACTGCTATCTATCATACCAGCCGAAACCCTATTAATAAATATAGAAAGCTTCTATAGCCTTTAAGAAAACCATCTAACCGTTAAATAATGTTAAAGCATTAGCCCGTAAGCAATGGATGCTTTAAATTAGCGTATGCAGCTCAAAAAGCAGTATTTCGCAATCCTTTTTCTTCTTGCATCTATTGGCGGAAAGGCCCAGGTAATTACCGGCAGGGTATTAGGCGATACCACGAATAAGCCCGTAACCGCAACCATAGTCACACATTCGGGTCATCAAACATCAAGTAACAATAACGGCGAGTTCAGTATTCCTGTCTCAGGGATAGGAGATACCATTAAAGTATTTGCCATAGGTTATAAGATATACTTCTTTCCGGTAAAGGATCTTACGAAAAACAATATCATCGTCCGGCTTAAGCCGGTTTCCATGATGCTGCGGGATGTGGTGATACGCGCCGAGCGTAATCATAAAAAAGACTCTATCAATCTCCGCAAGGATTATGCGCAGGTATTCAATTTTCAGCCGACTAAAGTAACCGATGCCTTTACAGGCAATCCTTTAAATGTACCATTTGCCTTTGTGAGTATTGATCTGCTTACCTTATTCAAAGCACTTACAAAAAATAGCGATCCGGAATATAAGTTTAAGAAGCTTTTGCTAAAAGATGAACAGGCAGATTATGTTGCCACACGATTTAACCGAGGATTAATCATTCGCGAAACAGGCTTAAAAGGCGATTCGCTGAACACGTTTATCGATAAATATTATCCGACGGTGGCTTGGGTACACAAAACAAGTGATTATGATATGATCCAATATATTAGGGCGAAAGCGGTTGAGTTCAGAAAGAAGCCCTGATTTGTTAATAAGCCGCTCGTGTTAATAAGTAATTTTCCATCCAATACGGCAAATCGTTTACTTTTATTGTCACCCGAAAGTTAAGCTGGCGGGGTAGGATAATCGGATTGTCACATTGTCAGGTGCGCTGTTGTGGCAAGCTATTTGAATAGTATATATTTGTAAAAGAAAATTAAAAGGAAAAGAAAAATGGCTTTAGAAATAACTGATGCAAACTTTGAGGAATTAGTCCTCAAGTCAGACAAACCGGTTTTAGTTGACTTTTGGGCAGAATGGTGCGGCCCATGTCGTATGGTTGGCCCTGTGGTTGAAGATATATCCAAAGAATATAGCGGCAAAGCTGTTGTAGGTAAAGTAAACGTGGATAATAACCCTGGTATATCAATGAAATACGGTATCCGTAACATCCCTGCTTTGTTGTTCTTCAACAAAGGCGAGATTGTTGACAAACAAATTGGTGCAGTGCCAAAGTCGGTGTTGGCTGGTAAACTGGACAAACAGTTAGCATAACATATCAATCAACTATAGTAAAACCCGTTTCGGAAATTCCGGAGCGGGTTTTCTGTTTTTATAAGAATTTGTTTGATAAATAGTGTGATAGGGCTTTTATTTAAGAGCCGTAGGCTCGAAACATCTTGTAACGATGGGTTTTAACCCATCGTATATGAAAGCTGTAATAAGAGTGCTGTAGGCACGCTTTATATCTACATAGGTCGAACCTACGGTTCTTAATATTCTCTCTTTCGCCTTTCGACGGATTAAAATCCGTCGTTATAATATCTGTCGAGGCTACGCCTCTTGCGAAGTCTAATTCTCCCTGGATTTATCCCATAATAACTGCGAAGTTTAACTCATCAGATTTGCTCATACAAAATGTCGGAAATCGGGACTCTGAACAATAAATACATTAGCAAACAGTTTTTTATTTGGATACTAATCCCAGCTCCACTACATTAGCAGTACATGCCCAAACTAAGCGATGAACAGCAAATACGCCAGTTAGCCAATCTTGAATTGCTGGCGCGACAGGTTGTGGAAGGTTTTATTACGGGCCTTCATCAAAGTCCCTTTCATGGCTTTTCGGTTGAATTTGCGGAACACAGGCTATACAATAATGGTGAATCCGTAAAAAACATCGACTGGAAGCTTTTTGCCCGAACGAATAAGCTGTTCATTAAGCAATTTGAGGAAGAAACCAACCTGCGGTGTTACCTGCTGCTGGACACCTCGTCCTCTATGAATTTTCCCGATAAGGGTATTAATAAACTACAATTTTCGGTTTACGCGATTGCTTCGCTGATGTACCTGTTCAAAAAACAACGGGATGCTTTTGGCCTTTGTACCTTTTCGGATAAGATAGACCGGTTGAGCCCGGCGCGCTCCACATCCGCACATATGTTCCACTTATTTGCTGAACTGGAGAAGGCCTATGATCAGCCTAAAGCAAATGCTACTACGGATATAACCGGGGTTTTGCATCATGTAGCTGAAGAAATCCATAAACGATCAATGATCATCATCTTTAGCGATATGCTGGAGAATGGCTACAATAAAGAAAAGTTAAATGCGTTATTTGCTGCCATTCAACACCTGAAATATAATAAGCACGAGGTGGTGATATTTAACGTAAATGATCGCCAGAAGGAGCTTGACTTTGATTTTGATAACCGCCCGCATCATTTTATCGATATGGAAAGCGGAACGGAGTTAAAAGTGCATCCCAATAAAATACGTGAGGCATATAAAGCTAATTTGGATAATTACCGGCACCAATTGGAGTTGAAATGCGCACAGTACCATATCGACCTGGTGGATGCCAACATCCATGATGGCTATAACCATATCCTGAAGGCATACCTGGTGAAGCGCAATAGTATGATCTGAGCCTTTACGTAACAAATTATATACAATTGAGGCCACGTTGCGATTTTAAAAATTGAAATCAAAATGTAGATTTGTGTTAACCACATTATAATCCGTTTTACCACTAAATTCTATTCTCATGGACGATATCCAGATCAAAAAGCAAGTCAAGAAATACGATGCCATTATAGTCGGTTCGGGTGCGGGCGGGGGCATGGCCGCGTATGTTTTGGCCAATGCGGGGCTAAAAGTTTGTTTACTGGAGGCGGGACCGAATTTCGATCCGCGCGAAAACTCATCACAGCTAAAAAATCCGTGGGAATCACCAAGAAGGGGAGCGAGTACCAAATTCAGGCCCTTTGGCGATTTTGACGGCTGTTACTGGGGATGGGAAATCGACGGCGAGCCCTATACGCAAAAGAATGGCAGTAACTGGGAATGGTGGCGCGCCAGGATGGTGGGCGGGCGTACAAATCACTGGGGAAGGATATCGCTGCGGTTTGGCCCGGATGATTTCAGGCGGAAAAGTATCGACGGTTTGGGCGATAACTGGCCGATAACCTATGATGATGTAAAACCTTACTATGATAAAATTGATAAGCTAATTGGCGTGTTCGGCACCAACGAAGGTTTATATAATGATCCGGACGGGTATTTCCTGCCGCCGCCAAAGCCACGATTACATGAGCTTTTTGTAAAACGGGCCGGACAGAACATCAATATCCCGGTAATACCGTCACGCTTATCCATCTTAACAAAAAAGATAAATAACAGCCGCGAGGCCTGCTTCTTTTGCGCACAATGCGGCAGAAGCTGTAAGGTATATGGCGACTTTTCGTCGTCCTCAGTATTAGTAAAACCTGCGGTTGAGACTGGTAATGTCGACTTGGTGGTTAACGCTATGGCGCGCGAAGTGCTAACCAATAAAGATGGCCTGGCAACCGGCGTATCCTACGTAAACAAGCTGGATATGCAGGAATACCAGGTGTTTGGTCGCACAGTGATATTGGCAGCCAGCGCCTGCGAAAGTGCCAGGCTGATGCTTAACTCAAAATCGAGCAGGTTCCCTAATGGTATTGCGAATTCGAGCGGTATTGTGGGTAAGTACCTGCATGATTCAACGGGGGCAGATATGGGTGGGATTATCCCGGAGCTATTCGACCGTAAACGTTATAACGAGGACGGTGTAGGCGGCATGCACGTGTATACGCCATGGTGGCTGGATAATAAGAAACTGGATTTTCCGCGTGGGTACCATATTGAGTACGGCGGCGGCTTTGGTATGCCATTGTATGGTTTTAACTGGGGTATCGAAAACCTGAATGGTACTTATAAGATCAAGGGCAAACAAAAAGAAGCCGGTGGTTACGGTGCTTCGCTGAAGGAAGATTACCGCTACTTTTTTGGTGCGCACGTTGGTATGGCCGGCAGGGGTGAAGGTATTGCGCGAGAGGATAGCTATTGTGAGATCGACCCTGATGTGGTGGATAAATATGGTATACCGGTATTGCGTTTCAATACTAAATGGAGCGATTACGAGGTGAAACAGGCCAAGCACATGAAGGAAACTTTTAAAGAGATATTGCACAGTATGGGCGCTACCATAACCTGGGGTGGGGATGACGGGCCGCAAAATAATTACGGTTTACATAACCCGGGAAACATCATCCACGAAGCCGGAACGGTTAGGATGGGGAATGACCCTAAAACATCGCCGCTAAATAAATACAGCCAGGCGCATGATGTGAAGAACCTGTTTTGTGTGGATGGCGGTCAGTTTGTATCGCAGGGAGATAAAAATATTACCTGGACGATATTAGCATTATCGATGCGTGCATCCGAATACATAGTTGATGAAATGAAGAAACAAAATATTTAATCCTGTTTATCATGAATAGAAGAGATTCGCTAAAGGCCCTGGTAATAGGTGGTGTATCAACCGCAGCTTTGCTTGATGCCTGTAAACAACCGGCAAAAGATACCGCTGAAAATAAAGACGCGGCTGCTAAAACCCCCAACCAGCCCGAAAGGATGACTGAAGAAAAGGCTGCTGACAAGAAAATAATGGATGAGCCTAAATTTTTTACGGCTAATGAAATGGCTACCATTACTATTTTAGGAGATATCATTATCCCTAAAGATGATGTAAGCGGGAGCGCATCGGACGCCAAAGTGCCGGATTTTATCGAGTTCATCGTAAAGGATATGCCAGAGCACCAAACTCCTATGCGCGGCGGCCTGCGCTGGCTTGACCTGCAATGCCTGAAACGTTACGAAAAAGCTTTTAAAGATTGCAACAATGCCCAGCAAATGGAAATGGTGGATGAAATAGCCTGGCCCAAAAAAGCCAAACCCGAAATGCACCAGGGTGTTTCATTTTTTAACTTGATGCGCAACCTGACGGCTACAGGCTTTTATACTTCTGAAATAGGGGTGAAGGATGTGGGCTACATGGGTAATACGGTTAATCAATGGAATGGCGTGCCGGATGATGTGCTTAAACAATACAATTTGGCTTATACCGAGAAGGAACTGAAGGAATGTATCAGTTTTGATAAGAAGGCTTAACATTAAGATATTCATCATCTAATCGTAACATAGACTTAAAATGCGGCAAGCTACTTTTGCAGTCAGTTTAGATTGATGCTGAAAATTGTGATTCACCCGTTCTTTATTTCAGTATTAAAGATCAGTTAATAGTATTTTAAAGAGGGCTTGCTCTCTTTATTTTGTTTATAGGGTTTCGTTATTCTTCGCCCCTGATGCGAAAAACCATGCCGTCCATATCTTCGCTGATCCTCAATTGGCAGGCCAGGCGGCTATCATGGCCAGCATCTGGCAGGGTATCTAATAGGTCAAGTTCTGCACTTGAAGGGTGAAAATAGTGTTCCGGCCCTTCCAAAACCTGCACATGGCAGGTAGCGCATAAAGCCATGCCGCCGCAAGTGGCTAAGATATGATGATCGGCTGCTTTTAAAACTTCCATCAGGCTTAAGCTGATGTCTTCGGGTATTTCAACAGGTTCGCGGTGTCCGCTCCTGTCTTCAATAGTTAATGTGATCATGGTTAAAACGCTGTTACGCCGTAAACGGTGGTGTATTTAAAACTCAATTTTTGCTCAGGATAAACATGTTTAAAGGCGCTTTGCGCCATCAATGCGGCCTCGTGGAAACCGCAAAGGATCAGCTTTAATTTGCCTTTGTAAGTGTTTATATCACCAATGGCATATATTCCCGGTACATTGGTTGAATAATCAACCGTGTTTACTTCAATGGCGGAGAAATTTAAGTTCAAACCCCAGTCGGCTATCGGGCCAAGCTTTGGCGTTAATCCGTAAAGCGGTATGAGATGGTCTGCTTCAATTGTAAAAGTTTCGTTATCGCGATTCACCATAACTACTTCCTCTAAACGACCATCGCCTCTTATTTCTGTAATATGCGATTGCAGTACCATGTTGATCTTACCGGACTTAGCCAGCTCAAATACTTTTTCGGCAGAGTCCGGCGCGCCGCGGAAAGTATCGCCGCGATGGATCAAAGTTACCTCGGATGCGATGTTTGCCAAAAAGATGGTCCAGTCGAGTGCGGAATCACCGCCGCCGGATAATACAACCTTTTTGCCCCGATAAGCTTCGGGATTTTTGATCATATAGGCAACGCCTTTACCCTCAAATTCCTCGAGATTGTCAATAGCAGGCTTACGTGGTTCAAAACATCCAAGTCCTCCCGCTATAACTACCGCTTTGCAATGTACTTCGGTGTTATCATTAGTTATTATGACAAAAGAATCATCATCCAGTTGGTGTAATTGTTCAACTCTTTCGCCTAATGAAAACGTTGGTTTAAATGGGGCTATTTGTTCCATCAGGCCGTCGACAAGTTGCTGGGCATTGATGGTGGGGAAGCCTGGTATATCGTAAATAGGTTTTTGTGGATAGATCTCGGATAGCTGTCCGCCTACTTGCGGCAGAACATCTATCAGGTGGCAGCGCATTTTTAATAATCCGGTTTCAAAAACGGCAAATAAGCCAACCGGGCCTGCGCCAATAATGCATATATCAGTAGTAATTGGTGTCATAATTGTAATGAATTGGATACCCAAATATCCTCACAATTATAACCTGTAACAAATGACTAATAGTAATATCAGATTACTTAAAGTTATAATTAGATAGGCAAAAACGTTTGAAAAGTTCGGTCAGTTTGGTGTACTTACCTTGTAACTGGATGAACTCAAAAGTGCGGAATATTTGCAGCCCTTTGATGTCAATCACGGTCAGTTCATTGTATTTCAATTCACTTACCACTGACTGGATGGATAGAAAAGTCGCCGTCTCTGAGTATAAAAGATATTGTTTAATAGCAATACTGCTCTCCAGCTGAATTTCGATTTGGAGGTCTTTTGGATTGATCTGTACGTCGCTTAAAGCGTTGAAGATCACATCCAGTGTACCTGAGCCAGCTTCACGCAGCACTAATGGAATGTTCAAGAGTTGCCTGGGACTGATCTCTGCCTTTTTGGATAACTGGTTATTGGCCCGTGTTACCAGGACGATCTCATCTTTGGCGAATGGTGCATAAGCGATCTGCGGGTAATGTGCAGCGCCCTCTACAATGGCTATATCGATCTTTTCGGCCAGTACCTGTTGCGTGATAAAATCAGTGTTCCCCTGCGTGAACGTGAACGAAATGGCAGGATAGGTTTTTTTGAATAAAGCGAGCAGCTTCGGCAAAATAGTTTGGGCAACCGTAGTGCTCGAGCCAATGTGCAAAGTACCCGATTCGATATTATTTAGCTGGGCCAGTTCGGTTTCCAGTTCGGTATAAGTTTGGAATATCTTTTCGGTGTATTGCAGGAGTACTTTGCCGGCAGTGGTGAGGTTGATATTGTTACCGTTACGTTTAAACAGTTGCACGTTAAGCTGCTGCTCCAATTCCTTGATGTGTTTGGTGACGGCAGGCTGGGTGATAAATAATTCACCAGCGGCTTTGGTAAAGCTCAGTCGTTGTGCAACAGTATAAAATACTTTTAAGCGAAAATCGAAGATCATTGACGCTAAAATACAATTAATAAGATGTCATTTCGAACGATAGTGAGAAATCTCGACGCCATGCTTATCCGCTTTGTATGGTTGTTAGTCGCTTGTCGAAGATTTCTCCTCGCTACGCTCGTTCGAAATGACATAGGATTTTATAGTCAGACAAAATATCTGATCGCCTCTATGATCACACTACATGCCTGACGGATCTGATCTTCAGTAATGATCAAAGGCGGCGCTATCCGCATGGAATTGCTGCAATGCAGGAACCAATCCACAACCACGCCGTTCTCAATACAACGATCAATCACTTTTTTATTGAATTCAAAGCTTTCCAGTTCGATGGCCAGCATCAGGCCCTTGCCGCGAAATTGCTTTATGGCGGGATGAACCAATAATTGATGAAATAGCTGTGATTTAGCTTCGACAGATGTGACGAGGCCTTCATTCAGCAAAACTTCAAGTGCTGCCAGGCCAGCCGCACAGCATACCGGGTGCCCGCCAAAGGTAGTAATATGGCCCAGGATAGGGTTTCCCTTCAACGCACCCATAATTTCATTCGAGGCGATAAAAGCGCCAACCGGCATACCACCGCCTAAGGCTTTTGCTAATAGCAATATATCAGGTACAATATCAAAATGCTCAAATGCAAATAATTTTCCGGTACGACCTAATGCCGCTTGTATCTCGTCTAATATCAGTAAAGTACCGGTTTCGGTGCAGCGTTTCCTTAATGCTTGCATGTAAGATTTGTCCGGCACGCGGACGCCTGCCTCGCCCTGCACGGTTTCGATGATGGCACAGGCAGTTTCTTCGGTGATGAATTGCAGGTCGTCAATAGCATTAAATCGTATAAAATTGATTCCGGGTAATAACGGGCGGTAGGCTTGTTTGTATTCTTCGTTGCCCATCACGCTTAATGCTCCGTGTGTACTGCCGTGGTATGAATTGTGACAAGCGATGATTTGGCTTCTGCCGGTATGTCTTTTGGCTAACTTTAAAGCACCTTCGACGGCTTCGGCGCCCGAGTTTACAAAATATACCGAGCTTAAATTCGCGGGAAGCAACGACACCAGTTTTTCGGCAAACCGCACTTGCGGGGTTTGCACATATTCGCCATAAACCATCAGGTGCATGTATTTATCAACCTGCTCTTTGATTGCGTTGATAACATAAGGATTACTATGCCCCAGGTTACTTACACCAATGCCGGATATCAGGTCAAGATAGGGTTTGCCGGCTTTATCATACATATACACTCCTTCGGCACGCTCAAATTCCAGCAACAAAGGGAAATCGGTTGTTTGCGCATTATTGGCTAAAAAAAGCTGGCGGAGGGTTAGCATGACCTGGATGTTCAATTTTGAATGTTCAATTTCGAATTTAATTTTACAATTTCGAAATTGAACATTCGAAATTCGAAATTAATTGGCAGGAGTAGTTGTTGCTGGTGCAGCGGTGGTAACCGGTTGACTGCGTTCGCGAAGCTGCCTGATCAGTTCATCCCTAAATTCTTTTTCGGCTTTAAGCAGCTCGCTAACTTTTGGGGACGGTAATATCTTTAAAAATTCGTCTGTATAATGCTGACGGATCTTTACGATCTCAGCTTCATATCTCAATTCATTTTGAACCTGCTCGGCACCGTCGGGCTGGTTTTTCGAAATATTCCTGGTTTGTTCCTGTCTTACAACCGTTAGTGCGTCCTGGTACTGGCGGTATACCGGCCAAAACCTTGTCGCTTCATCGGATGTCATTTTAAGTCTCCGGCCTATATAAACCTCGCGCACCTGTTCGATCTTATTTTGACGCCTGATCACCCTCTGCTCAAAATTTGGCGGGCGGCGAAAACCAGGACGAACGGGGCGTAACTGCCCGAAGCTTGTGTAGCTAAAACCCAACACTAATAGTAAGGTGAAAATATGTCGGGCAAGTTTATACATATTACTGGCTGGTGGAATCTAAAGCGTTCTCCAAATCATGACTTAAATTATCGGCATCAGCCTGTTTGGTTTCATCCATCAGTGTATGCGTATCTGTTGTGGCATCAGAGTGCGATTGCAGGTAATTTTGAATGTCTTCAACCGGGATAATGGCTAACGACTTGTGTAAAAAAGAGTTGTTGTGTGCTTCCTGCGGGGTTTCGGTCTGACTCAAAAAAATAGTTCCGCCTACGGCAATTACAACACAGGCAGCAGTTGCATATTTGAATGCTGCTGTAGCAAATAATTTCCTTACTACGCCATAAGATTTTACTTTTTCCTTTTTGGTTGTTTGATCAATGATATTGGCAGTAAGGTTATCGAAATAATTTCCAGGGACACTGAAGCCTGCCGGCTGGGCGGTTAAAGCCTCCTCCACAAATATTCGGCTTTGAATTTGCTGCTGCAGGTTATCAAAATAACCTTCGGGCACTTCAAAACCTGTAGCCTCTTTATCTAAAGCTTCTTCTACATTTATTCTCGCCTGTATATTGGCAGACAGATCATAGAAATAATTAGAGGGAGCAGTAAAACCGGCGGATTCTTTATCTAAAGCCTCTTCTAAATTTATTCTTGATTGGATATTACCGGTCAATTCATCAAAATAATTTTCGGGCAGGGTAAAGCCTGTCGAATTTTTTTTTAATTCTTCCAGCCTGGCTTTGGACAATATCATCTCGTTAAGGCTATCAAAATAGCCCTCAGGTACTGTAAACGGGTTATTTGGATTAACCTGTTTAAGTGACATATAATCATTAAGCCATTCCCTATTTCCGCTATCCCTGTTCATATCTGTATATAGATGAAATTATACCTCAATGGTTTAATTTGAATTCAATTTTTTAATCTTTTGATAGTAGAAACGTTTCGATCTTTTTTACCGCCAGGTGAAAAGATGCTTTTAGCGCACCAACACTTGTCCCCAGCACGTCCGACATCTCGTCATACTTCATATCGTCGTAATATTTCATGTTAAACACCAGCCGCTGTTTTTCGGGCAGGGTTAAAATAGCCTGCTGCAATTTTGCCTGCGCCTGGTCGCCGTTAAAATAGCTTGAATCGGCCAGTGTATCAGCCAGTTCGTAAGCCACATCATCCAGTGGGATGTTGTTTTTTTGCTTTTTCTTGTTCAGGAACGTGATACACTCATTTGTAGCTATTCGGTACATCCAGGTATATAGCTGTGCATCACTACGAAACCCCGGAAGGTTTTTCCATATTTTAATGAAGGTGTCCTGCACAATATCATCGGCATCGTCATGGTCTATCACCATGCGACGGATATGCCAGTAAAGCTTTTGCTGGTATTTTTTTAGCAACAGGTTAAACGCCTCGTTCCGGGTTTTTTCGTCCTGGAACTTGCGTAATATTTCTGAATCCTCAACCTGTACTGACATGTATTATCCTTTATTGTTTATTGGCATCAGCGCGAAAATAGGCATAAAATCATTATTGTAACAAATCTAATACCTGTTGTGATGCCTTCCCGCTCTCAACTTTACGAATGATGTGGGATATGGTCCCTTTTTTATCGATGACAAAAGTAGTGCGGAAGGTGCCCATATAAGTGCGACCGAAAGTTGTTTTTTCGCCCCAAACGCCATAAGCGTCAATGATCTTTTTATCGGTATCGGCTATTAACGGAAACGGAAGGCTGTATTTATTGATGAATTTTTTGTGCGATTTTTCGGTATCAAAACTCACGCCTATCACCGCCAAACCCTTGCTCAAAAGCGACTGGTAATTGTCGCGATAGTTGCAAGCTTCCTTGGTGCAGGTGGGGGTATCGTCCTGCGGGTAAAAATACAGGATCACATTTTTGCCTTTATAATCTGAAAGCGAAACGGTATTGCCGTCCTGGTCCTTAGCGGTGAAATCCGGCGCTTTGTCGCCCTCTTGTAGTTCCGTCATGTTATTTTGTAAAATTTGCTTTGTAGTGCGCGACGTTATCCTTGTTATCAGTAACTGTTAACTCAAAGATATGTTTCCCATGGGTAATTGTGCCATCAAATTTATAGCTCAACACCTTTGATTTATAATCCCAGTACATTAATACCCATTCCCCGTCGATTTTGCCCGAATAAGTTTTAACCCCCGACATGTTATCGCCGATCTTGAATGCAATTCGTTGCATTTTTGCCATGTTAGCACCGACATGAATATTGAGAGGGTGGATAACAGGCGGTTCGATATCTACCTTAACATAATAATCGCCAAAAGTGCGGGCCTGGCATTTAACATAACCATCTTCGTATATGCTGGGTTCGCAAATGCCGTCAGAATTTACAATTACTGCCTTTGAAGTGAGATTGCCGATCGAGTTATCAGGCTTAATCCATACCTGGATGGTATCATTAATAGGCGTAAAGCGATTATGCAGCCGATGAACTTCTGAAAACGTACCCTTTTTCTCAGGCAGGGTTGAATAAGTGAAATAGATATCATCATACAGATTACCTGGCGGAATGATCACTTTGATCTTATCGTTACTGAATTCGTTTTGTTTGTCGTAATGGAATAAGGTGGTATTAGGAGGAACTACAGGCGGACTAACTTTCGCAGGACTTGATTTTACTTTGATCTTAAGTGACGCTGTGTTCCCGGCGACGTCTCTAACTACATATTCCACATCATGGTTGGCGCTATCTGTGAAATTAACTATGCCCCGATTGACAGATTGTGGGTACAGCGATATTTTGCTGCCGGGCAATATAAAGCACTTTTGGATGAACCGGTGTGAACTTAAGAAAGTAGGGTAATCGATATAGGCGTTAATAGCATGCGTTTGATCGAAAGCAAATCGTTCGACAGCAAAAGTATAAACCGTTTGGCCGTCGACTTTTAGCTCGATAGAGTAAACGCCATTATGATTGAACGAGGTGCTGTTCATGTCCGTAGCCGTAATACCAAAACAGGTTGCGCCGCTTACATTGATCACCTGGGGTTTTATAAGGTGATAATGCCCCGTCGCACCTGCAACGCCGAAAAACTGGCGTGGTGTTTTCTCGCTGAACGGTCCTCCATTCAGATTGTAAACGCATATGGTACCCAAAGTAGGCGGGACTTTGTCGTTAATGGTTAAACCAAAAAGCTGCGGATTAATGGTTTGCTCGGTTTGGGTGTCCCTGATCTCAAAATGCAGGTGCGGCCCCTCGGATGCGCCGGTATTACCCGACCAGGCAATCACATCGCCCTTGCACACCGGGATTTGGTTAGGCGGGAGGTTGAAATAGACCTCGCCGCTTTGCTGCCGGTATTGCTCGGCACGCAGGGCCTTTTCCAGTCCAGGTGCAAAACGCTCGAGGTGTCCGTAAACCGTGGTGTACCCGTTTGGATGTGCAATATAAATAGCGTTGCCAAAGCCACCGAATTGCACACGCAGGCGCGAAACATACCCATCCTGCGCAGCATGGACAGGCTGGCCGGTTTGGTTATTGGTTTTGAAATCGAGGCCGGAATGAAAGTGGTTTGGCCGCAACTCACCGAATGACCCGGCAGTGCTCGGTGGCAGATCGAGCGGGTAGCGGAAGAAATTTTTGGGGTATTGTTTGGTTTGCACTACGCCCTGCGCAAAAATGTTCAGAGATGCGCCAAATGTGACCGAAAGTAGCAAAAAAGTGATCCGAAAATGTATAAAAAGTGACTTTATCATGCTCATTTAACGTAGAAATCGAGCATTTTTTCACCTTCTAAATAGGCTTCCAGGTGGTCGCCGATGGTAACTTTTCCCACCCCTTCCGGCGTGCCGGTAAAAATAAGATCGCCCTTCTTTAATGTGATATACCGGGATACAAAAGCGATGATGCTTTCAAACGAGAATAGTAGATTTTTGGTATTACCATGTTGCCGCGTTTTGCCGTTTATATCTAACTTAAAATCAATCTGATACAAGTCGCTTAATTTGGCTTTCGGTACAAAATTGCTTATCGGCGCCGAGCCGTCGAAAGCCTTCGCCAGTTCCCAGGGCAGGCCTTTTTCCTTGTGTTTTGACTGTATGTCGCGGGCGGTAAAATCAACGCCTAAAGCCATCTCATCGTAGTAGTTGGCCGCGAACTTTTCGGCTATATGCTTGCCTTCTTTGCAAACTTTGAGTACGATCTCGATCTCGTGGTGAATATCTTCAGAAAAATCGGGGTGGTAAAAGGGCTTGTTATCCTTCAGAATAGCCGTATCAGGCTTCATAAATATCACCGGGACAGTAGGAACGGGGTTATTTAGTTCTTTGGCATGTTCGGCATAATTACGGCCGATCGCGATTATCTTCATGGATGTATAAATTCTGAACGCTAAATTAAGATTAGAAATCGAAAAAACTTCAATTAATTCCCCCTTTAGGGGGTAGGGGGCTATAAAACCGATATCCTTTTGATAACCGATTCGGTACCGGCAACTACACGGATAAAGTAAAATCCCTTATGCAGTTTATTGGCAATAAGAAAAGAAGCGTTTTGTTCACCTGATTCAGGTCTTTGCGAAACCAGCGTAATTACGTCATTACCAAGGAAGTCCATAACCTTTACCGTTACTATCGCATTGCGGGACAGTGTATATTTGATATTGATCTGGTCAGTTATCGGGTTTGGGAATACCTGCACATCTGAAAGCAGCTTATCATCAGACCGGGCAACACTGAATTTTTGGGCCGAAGTAGCTGCTGGCCGTAACGGAGGAAGCACCAAGTGCAGCCCGCTGTGTAAATAAGAGCTTTTTGGTGTGGTTAGTTTACCTTTTTGAATATGGATGGCGGTTGTATCAGCTTTTTGGAACATACCTATCCCCGCAAAGGCAAAATTTATGGATATCGCACATGCAATTAATGTTGTCCACGAAAATTTATAAGTATAATTTTGCCTCATGCTTTAATACCAGGTACAAAAATATAAATAAAGCGCTCACAAATTTACGCTAAAACACCCTATTAAATTATTTTAACAATATTTAACAAAAATGGATTTAAATGGTTACATCTTTGCCGCCGTCATAATTTCAATTTTTAGGATTTATGTCCTTTAGTTATAAAATTAACATTTTATCATAAAAAAATCTATTTTTATCGGGTGACACAGCATAAAAATCTACAAAAACTATCCGCAGCGGGGCTTCTAATCAGCCTTGGTATTATTTACGGTGATATAGGCACATCCCCATTATACGTTTTTAAAGCAATTGTCGGATCAAATGTCATTTCAGAAACATTGATCTTAGGGGGCGTTTCCTGTATCTTTTGGACACTAACGCTGCAAACGACCATAAAATACGTAATAATTACCCTCCAGGCGGATAATAAGGGTGAGGGCGGTATATTCTCATTATTCTCACTGGTGCGCCGACGGGCAAAATGGCTGGTTATTCCGGCCGTTGTAGGGGGATGCGCACTGCTTGCCGACGGTATTATTACCCCCCCTATCACCATATCATCGGCTATCGAAGGTTTGCGCACGTACTACCCGCATTTGCATACCGTAACCGTAGTTATCATTATTATCGCTGTGTTATTCATTATACAGCAGTTCGGCACCTCACTCGTGGGCAAGGCATTCGGGCCAATGATGTTTATCTGGTTTACGATGATGGGGGTGCTTGGGGTGGCCTTTGTGGTCCAGATGCCTTCTATCATTAAGGCTCTTAATCCTTACTATGCCATTCATTTATTAACCGACCATACTTATGACGCGTTCATCATATTAGGAGCTGTTTTCCTTTGTACGACGGGTGCGGAGGCACTTTATTCTGACTTAGGCCATTGCGGCAGGAAGAACATCCAGATCAGCTGGATATACGTAAAAAGCTGCCTCGTGCTTAATTACCTGGGCCAGGCCGTGTGGCTTTTGCAACGTAATGGTACCGCTATCAACTTAAACTTACATAATCCTTTTTATGAGATCATGCCTATTTGGTTTAAGTTATTCGGCATAGGAATCGCTACTATTGCCGCTGTAATAGCCAGCCAGGCACTTATTTCAGGTTCATTCACCCTGATTGCAGAAGCTGTAAGGCTAAACTTATGGCCAAAGGTTAAGATAAATTATCCCACCGAGCAGAAAGGACAATTATATGTACCAAGCGTGAACTGGCTGTTATGTGCCGGTTGTATCGGCGTGGTTTTGTTGTTCAGGCATTCGGAAAAAATGGAGGCCGCTTATGGTTTAAGCATTACCGTTGCCATGCTGATGACTACTATCCTGGTTTCAAAATTCTTAGCTAAAAGGAAATTTCCACCTTATATCATAGGTATATTTTTAACGGTCTATATACTCATCGAACTTACCTTCCTGTCGGGAAATCTTGTCAAATTTGTTAATGGCGGCTGGTTCACCCTATCTGTCGGTGCCGTGTTGTTCTCGATCATGTGGACCTGGCACATAGCCCGTAAGATAAGGAACCGCTACATTAAGTTTATCGCTATTGAGGATTACTTCAATATTTTGAAAGAACTAAGCGATGACGAAACTGTGCCAAAATACTCCTCGCAACTTGTGTATTTAACCAGTGCTAATTTTAATTCGGAAATTGAATCAAAGATCATTTATTCTATACTGCAAAAGCAGCCTAAGCGGGCGGACGTTTACTGGCTGGTGCATGTTGATGTAGTGGATGAGCCTTATAAGCGCGAATATGAGGTGGATTTCCTGGTACCTAATAAGTTGATCAGGATAGATTTTAAGCTTGGTTTCCGCATTGAACAGCAGATCAACTTGCTTTTCAGGAAAGTAGTAGAAGACCTCGTTAAAAAGGGTGAAGTGAATATCACCAGTAAATACAAATCCCTGAATAAACATAAGATAGTAGGTGATTTTCGGTTCGTTGTTATTGAAAAGGTGGTTTCGCGTTCACATAACCTCTCTTTTTATGAAAAGTTTGTCATGATCTATTACGGGTACCTGAAACATTTGAGTTTATCCGAAGAGCGTGGTTTTGGCCTGGATCTGAGCTTCGTTACCGTTGAAAAAGTTCCGCTAATGCTTGCCGATCCTGAGACAGTAGACATCATGCGGATAAATTAAACTGCAATCGCAATTTTAAACAGTTCAATGTAAAGCAAAACCAATATATCAAAATACTGTTAGTATGAAAAATATCAACCTTGAAAAGAATCATATTTGCATTATTTTGCTCAACTGCTTTAGCAGCTAATGCCCAGGTTTCCGATACGGTTAAAAAGGACATTGTTACTGCTCCTGGTACCGTACAGCATTTACACTGTAAAGCGTGGTCATATGTTCCGCCGGTAGCGCTTGTAGCCTATGGTGGCCTCTCATTTGTTGTAAAGCCCATTCGAAATTTTGACTATTACGTCAGGGCACGTATCGCACGGAGCGATCCAAATTACAATTCAAAAGCTGCTGATTATCTTCAAGCAGCGCCGGCAGTTTTAGTATATGGTTTAAACCTTGTCGGCGACGAGGGCAAAAATCGTTTTGTAGACCGTACGGCATTAATAGCTTTATCAGGAATTATCCTAACAGGAGCCGATGGATTAAAATACGTCGCGCATCGGGTTCGCCCGTATGGAAATGATCCGCTTTCGTTTCCATCAGGCCATACCGGCGCAGCTTTCCTCGCAGCCGAATTCCTTTCAGAGGAATATTCAGAAAAATCGCCATGGTATGGTGTGATAGGTTATACCTGTGCAACCGCCACGGGCGTTTTAAGGTTATATGGCCGGGCTCATTGGTTTAGCGATTGCGTAGCAGGTGCTGGTTTAGGCATACTGTCGGTCAAGGCCTCTTATTGGCTTTATCCTCATATCCGCAATGCATTAACACGTAAAGATAAACATGGCAGAAGTACCATGATCATGCCCTCGTATCAATACGGGGCGCCGGGGGTGTCTTTTGCTATGCAATTGTAAAATGACTGGGTTATTTGTATCTCAGATGATGTTGATTATAGCTGTATGCATTTCAGCATAATATAATCAAATACTGTTAGCAAATGATTAGATCTTGACTTCTTCTCCTGCACGATGTTCTTTGGCTATCACACTGTTCTTATAGCTGTAAGAAAAATAGATGACCAACCCTATAACCAGCCAGATCAAAAAACGCAGCCAGTTGGTATAGCCCATTTCTGTCATCAGGTACAGGCAGCTTAGGAGCCCTAATACAGGTATCAGTGACAGGTTTTTGATAAATGATGTTACTGCTAAGGCCGCTGACAAAAGCAGGAAGATGAAGAATGGGAAATTCTCATGTGCATTTGCACCTGTAAACATGCTTACAATATATCCCCGGAAAAAATACGCACCCAAGATAAACAGAACAGGCACTATCCATTTTGCATTGACATAAGGCAAATGGAAACGCCCCTTACGTTGAGCCTGCCGTGGCAGCAGTAACACCCCACCACAAACCAATACAAACGCAAATAAAGTACCTATACTGGTTAAGTCGGTAACTATTGTAAGATTAAGAAATAAGGCGGGCACGGCCACTACAAACCCGGTTACAACAGTCGCAAAAGAAGGCGTATGGTATTTAGGATGTATACGCGAAAATATTTTGGGTAGCAAACCGTCGCGGCTCATGCTCATCCATATACGCGGTTGCCCCAATTGAAAAATAAGCAGTACGCTTGCCGTGGCGATAACAGCGCTGATGGATATAACATAGCTGATATTACGCAGCCCCACTTGTTTGAAAACAAAGGACATTGGGTCGGGCACTGCAAGTTGTTTAAAACTCACCATACCGGTAAGCACCAACGATATAAGGATATAAAGAACGGTACAGATGATCAGCGAATAGATCATCCCCCTCGGCAGATCCCGCTGGGGGTTTTCACATTCTTCAGCTGTTGTTGATATGGCATCAAAACCGATATAAGCGAAGAAAACACCCGATACACCTTTCATAACACCGCTGAAACCGTTAGGCATAAATGGGTGCCAATTGGCCGGGGTGACATAAAAAAAGCCAATGATAATAACGCCAATAACAATAGCTATCTTCAAAATAACCATGGCATTCGTTGCTTTGCGGGTTTCGCGTATGCCCACATAAACCAGGTATGTTATCGCAATCACGATGGCAAGAGCGGGCAAATTGGCGATGAATTTAAAAGCACCGAAGCCGGGTGCCATATCCCAGGCTGAGGCATCCATTTTCATCAGGCTTGTTATTTCGGCTAAATGATGGCTTGCAGTAAGCTGCAACATGTCTTTGTGAGCATTAAAAGCTGTGAGGTAATCAACCGTTACGTACCGGGGTAAGTGGATATGAAAGCCTTCGAGCAGGTCAACAAAGTAACCGCTCCATGATATGGCCACGGCGATGTTGCCGATTGCATATTCCATTAATAAATCCCAGCCAATTATCCAGGCGATCAGTTCGCCAAAAGAAGCGTAAGCATAAGTGTAAGCGCTACCTGCTACAGGAATACGTGAGGCAAACTCTGCATAGCATAAAGCCGAGAAACCGCAGGTAACTGCTGTTATGACAAATAGGATACTTACACCAGGGCCACCGTGAAAAGCGGCTTCACCAATAGTTGAAAAAATACCCGCGCCTACTACAGCCGCTATACCCATTAGGGTGAGGTCCCTTACGCGAAGTTCTTTACTAAGATGCGGATCTGAATTTTCACCATCGCCGTAACCGCTGGCTACATCGGATAAAATTCTTTCAATGGTTTTTTTACGAAATATACTTTTCGACATTCAGTTTATTGAGTTAGGCTGACACCAAACATAACTATTTTTTTGTATTGAATTAAATAGCATATCTGCTAACTTGCGCCCGTGAAACTGAGCCTGAGCGAGATATTTAATAAAATAAAATGGCTTACGGTACCGTATCTGCTTGTTTTGTGTGTATGCCTTGTAATAAAGTTAGCATTCACACGCGAACAGATATACTTTACCGTAAATGGTATCAACAACCCTTATACCGATTTTATCGCACCTTTTGTTACAGATTTAGGCAATGGGTGGATGGCTGTAGCAATAGCTGCAACATTGGTACTATTTAGCTATCGAAAAGCATTAATTGTTGCCGGAGCATTCGTGTTTACTTCACTTTCAGCACAGATCTTCAAATATATTTTTGACGCCCCCCGCCCTAAGTTATATTTTAAGGATCAGTTAAGCAAAATACATTTCGTAAAGGCAGTGGAGATTTTAAGCTACCATAGTTTTCCATCGGGGCATACCGTAACTGCTTTTATGTTAGCCGTGATACTTACCTACTGGAGTAAGAATAAGGCTTGGGGGCCTGTATTCTTACTTGTAGCCATATGTGTAGGTTTCTCGCGCATGTACTTGAGCGAGCATTTTTTTGAGGACGTAGTTCCGGGTTCCGTCGTAGGGTTCATTCTAACCATTTTATGGCTGTACTGGATCGAAAACAGAAAATTCATCCAACGCCCAAAGTGGCAAAAAGGGTTACTAACTAAATAATTAAGCCAGTTCGTTGCTGCTCCTTTTGAAAAATATCAACCAGGCAATAACAAAAACCACCAACACCCCGCCGGCAATTTCCACTACCGAAATAGTGCTCATGCCTGATGAACTGGCCGAAGTATCAGTATACTGGTCATTTCGTTGCAACGCAGGCGAAAGTTTTATCGAGCTGAAAAAGGCTTTTGATTCATCTTTCACCAGGTCCTTGCGGATGTCAGAATAGCCGTACTGAAATGTATAAGTAGCATCCTT
Source organism: Sphingobacteriales bacterium (assembly GCA_044448765.1). Lineage (GTDB taxonomy): Bacteria > Bacteroidota > Bacteroidia > Sphingobacteriales > Sphingobacteriaceae > Mucilaginibacter. Next base: position 44,495 of record JBIOHG010000027.1, read on the forward strand.
AGTATAGATCAATAAAAAACTCCTGTTCAATATATTGCCATTACCATCATCGGTAACCAGCGTAAAGGCTTTTGCTTTAAGTGTACCAACAGTTGTATCACGCACGTTTTGTGCACTTCCATTGCCGGATTGTTGTTGTATGCCGCTGATATACTTTTTGAAAACAGAATTAAGATCCTTTTCCTTTTTCAATGGTGTGTTTCCCCTGGCATTGGGCTCGTCCATGGCCATCATGTAGCCAAAGCCGGTGGTGGCTGAAAATATGTGCTGACCTAAGGTGTCTTTTTGAGTGTAAGCGACTGGCAAAGATATAGTTACCAGGCTGTCTATCTTTACGGGCTTGTAAGCCTGTGCGAATACTGAATTCATGGAAAACAATACTCCGAATAATAAAATTAACTTCTTCATATTACTTTATATAAACATTAACGGGTAATAAAGTTTTAAAATATTGCATATAACAGCGGCATTGCTGCTAATACATATTTGATAATAAATAGGTTAAATGGATTATTGCGGGGTGGGATTTTTACAATGGAAAGACAGTCAGTAAAGTCCGCATAAGTCCGCATAGATAGCGGACTACGCATATCACTATAATACGGCTTTCGGACTTTCCGACTTCCGGTCTTCCTGACTAATTTTACAACTTATCCATCTCAGCCTTAACAAATTGGGCCAGCTCTTTCACATACGACGCACTGAAATCAAATTTGATGCCGGCAGTTTCATATATCTCTTTGATGGTTTTGGTATAGCCGAGTTTTAATGCGTCGAGGTATTGTTGTAAGCCTTTTTCTGGATTCTCTTTATAATTTTTCCAGACAGCGATTGCGCCTAATTGAGCCATGCCGTATTCGATATAATAAAAAGGTACTTCGAATATGTGCAACTGCTTTTGCCATAGGTTGGCTTCTGCTTCTTTATGATCGCTCCAATCGGCAAAGCCTGCGCCAAAGGGTTCATATATTTCAAGCCATGCTTCGGTGCGTTGTTCGTCTGTATGATCAGGGTTGGTGTATATCCAATGCTGAAACTGATCCACCACTGCTACCCAGGGCAAAGTTTTCAATACATCAAAAAGCTGGTCACGTTTGGCACGTTTCAGGTCTTCCTCGTTATCGAAATAAACATTCCAGTTATCCATAGATATCAGCTCCATTGACATGGACGCCAGTTCTGCAACTTCAGAAGGGCAATGTTTAAAATCGTTCAATTCCAGGTCAGCAGTCAGGAACGTATGCACCGCGTGGCCGCCTTCATGTACCATCGTAGTCAGGTCGCGGAAGGTGTTTGCCGAGTTCATAAAAATGAACGGCGCACCTGTTTCGGCAAGCGGGTAGTTATAACCTCCTGGTGCTTTTCCTTTTCGGCTTTCAACATCAAAAAGTTTATTATCCTTCATGATCTCCAGCCGCTCACCTAAGTAGCGATTAATATTACTGAAGCACTGGATGGATTTCTCGATCAGTTCATTGCCATTCTGAAATGGTTTTAAAGCAGGTTTGCCCGAAACATCTACATCAAGGTCCCAGGGCTCAAGCTTTTCTAAGCTTAATGCAGCTTTGCGTTTTTGGGCAAGATCGTGCAAAATGGGTACTATCTCCCTTTCAATAGCCTCGTGGAATGCATAGCAATCCTGCGGGGTGTAATCAAACCGGCCCATTGCCTGGAACATATAATCCCTAAAATTTTCGAAATTGGCATTTAAGGCCACTTTATGCCTTAATGCCCTTAGCTTATCGAACAGGCTGTTCAACTGTTCTTTATCCTGTAAGCGCCGGCTGGTTATCTTCTCCCAGGCTTCCTGTCTTTTGCTGCGATCGGTATCTTTCAGCATCACTGCAGCCTGTTCCAGCGTAAATTCCTTATCACCAATATGTACCGACATGGAGCCGGTTATGGATTGATATTTTTGTTGTTCAACCTGTATTTCCGTTTGCAGCGGGATATTTTCTTCACGGAAAAGTTCAAGTGCTTTTTTTACACCTCGTAAGTAGATAAAATATTTTTCTTCGTGTAATTTATCGGCGTACTCGCTGTTTACCAGCTTTTTGTTCAGCTCATTACTGTAAGGGGCAATTTTTGGCTCTATCTCAGTAGCGAAATACTGGAACTTTTGAAGCAATTCCTCGCTATTCGTATCGCAGGTCATACGGATATACCGCCAGGCAAAATCTTCTTCCAAAGCCGCTTCCAGTTCGCTCCGGTCGCGCAGCCAATGCTCCAGTTCTTCTACTGAATTGATGGGGCGTTCGGTTAACTCTTTGAAAAGCGGTTCAAGGTTTTCCCATTTAATTTCCAGGTCAGCTGGTATGTATTTTCTTGTTTTTTTGTGGATCATGATCTATAATTTTCACTTGCCTGCCGGCAGGCAAGGATATGCAAATGTGCAGATGTGCGAATGATAAAGCAAGCGCAATATTTTTTTGTTTGTAGATCAGAAGTAAAAAATAGTGTTTGACCATTCTCTGTCGCTATACATACGGGCGCCCATGACATGCAGCACAAAATCTAAATTGTTGGGAGAATAAACAGGATTTATATTGTAAAGCGTATTATATAGTGTGGATGATTTTTAAGACTAACAGTTATTACAGGCGGACGATCTAAAATAAACCTCTCAAATGCAAACGGTAAAAATGCCTTGCATATTAAGGTATTTTTACCTAATATTGTATATGACAATTTTAGAAGCCAATATATTAAGAGGTATTCCCTCCAGGGTGGATACAGCGATGACACTTGGAATGATCAAATCAGGAAAAGTGGGCCCGCAGCATTTGCAGGCGATTAAAGACCTGACTTTGTTTAATGATGAAAAGATATCCGATTGGTTAGACATAAGTGTAAAAACTTTTAGGTCCTATAAAAAGCCGCATAGTATAATCAAAGCGCGTATTAAAGAACACGCGGTAATGACCTTATCCCTGATTAAACATGGTATTGATGTTTTTGAAACCAAGGAAAATTTTTCAGAATGGCTAACTAAAGAAAATTTTTTCTTCGATAAGAAAGCCCCTATAGAGTTTATGAATACCAATAGTGGGATCAAGTTTATTGACGACAGGTTAACAGCATTGGAATATGGGGACAATGTATAATAAAAATGGAAGTATTCAGAATTGCTAAAGAATCCTTTTCAAAAGAACTTACCGCATCCGGGAGGGCAAACAGATGGAATATTGATGATCAATATATGATATATACCGGGAATTCGAGATCGTTATCCACATTAGAATTGATAGTTCATAAAAATGCTGTAACTCCTGCATTTAAATATAAAGTGATGATTATTTCCATTGCTGATGAAGAACGCTTGTTTACCCATCTGTTGCAAACTGATTTGCCAAGAAACTGGAGAAGTATGATTGCCTACCCGGGACTACAGAAATTGGGGGGCGACTGGTATCAAAGTAACCGGTCGCTCATTTTAAAGGTGCCTTCTGCCATTATTCCAAAAGAGCATAATTTTATAATCAATACGAAGCACCCCGATTTTGGAAGCATGGTTTCATTGGTTAGAACGGAAGATTATTTTTGGGATGACAGATTATTATAACCTTGCACAGTAATTCAGAAAGTGATTAAATGTGTGGTAAAAACCCTGTCTAATAAAAAGAAAGCCGCAAACACGACGCTGGCTATGCCGTTAGTGGTCATGAACGCAAAGTTAACGCGACTCAGGTCATTAGGTTTAACCAGCCGGTGCTGATAGATCAGCATCGAACAGAAGAAGGCGATACCAATATAATAGGGCCAGCTAACCACGGTAAAAAATGCCGGCAAAATAATAAAAGTTGCTGACAGGATATGTAAAAAGGTGGATAGACGCAGTGCATTCACCTTTCCTAAATAGGCCGGTATCGAATGCAAATGTTGACTTCTATCAAAATCTTCATCTTGTAAAGCGTAAATAATATCGAAACCGCTTACCCAGCATAGCACTGCCAGGGAGAAAAATATTGGTAATAACGAAAAGTGGCCCGTAACTGCTAAATATGCACCGATAGGGGCGAGGGATAAACCCAAACCCAATACCAAATGGCACAAAGCTGTGAAGCGTTTGGTGGCACTATATCCTAACACCACCAACAAAGCTACCGGCGATAAATAAAAGCAAAGCGGGTTGATAAAAAAGGTAGTTATAACCAGCAGGCAGCAGTTGATAATAGTAAATGTCAATGCTGAAGAGGCACTGATCCGTCCTGCCGGGATATCACGTTTTTGGGTGCGCGGATTGATCGCATCAATACCGCGGTCCAAATAACGGTTAAATGCCATGGCCGAGTTACGCGCGAAAACCATACAAAGCAGCATCAGCCCTAATTTGATCCAATTGAAATGGTTACCCGTTGTAGTCACCGCCAAAAAAAAGCCGATAATGGCAAATGGCAGTGCAAATATGGTGTGTGCGAAAAGCACAAGCGAAAAGTATTTCTTCATCTTAGGTATAAAACTCCGGATTAAATTCAGGTATTACAAAACTCTTGTTTATCTCATCAATAAAGTTCAAAACCTCATCGTGGCCTGTATGCAATTCGGTGGATGTAATAAAATACGGCGGAACAGTATCAAAAGAGGCCAATAGTGCCTTTTTAAATTTAGCCACGTTTTGGTCGGTTTTAATGCTGGATTGCTTATCAGCTTTGGTAAATACCAGTACGAACGACAAACCCTTTTCGCCCAGCCAGTTGCAAAATTCCAGGTCTATTTTCTGCGGCTCCAGGCGACTGTCTATCAATACCAGCACGCATTGCAGGCTCTCACGTTTATCTAAATAGATACGGATAAATTTGTTCCAGTCTTCCTTTTTGCTTTTGGATATGCGCGCATAGCCGTATCCGGGCAGATCGACAATGTACCAGCTATCATTGATGAGGAAATGGTTGATCAGTTGCGTTTTACCCGGCGTTTGTGATGTTTTTGCAAGCCCCTTTTTACCCGTCAGCATATTGATGAGCGACGATTTCCCTACATTTGATCTGCCGATAAAAGCGTATTCGGGCTTTACCGGCGGCGGCAGTTTGGAGATCTGAGTGTTGCTAAAAAGGAATTCGGCAGATTTGACGATCATGGGGCAAAGATAGTTGTAATGGTTATAATAGTTGCAAATGCTGCCGGTAGTTTGTTAAATGCTGATTATCAATAGCTAACGGTGTTTCACTTTTGAGTGTGGAACACCCGGAACGTTTTGGAATACCCGCAATAGTTAAAAAATTTAACTAAAAGTATATATGGGTGGGACTTTTGACAAACAGTTTTCATTATTATGACATTGGATAACAACTTAATACTCAACTTTGCAGCATTACAACCTTTCAACAAAAATTATGGAAGAATATAAAATACCAGCAAACACCCGCATCGGGCATGTGCATTTAAAGGTAAGCGACCTGCAAAAATCATTGGATTTTTATGTCGGCTTGCTTGGATTTGAACTGATGATGAAATATGGCACACAAGCAGCATTTATATCCGCAGGGGGGTACCATCACCATATTGGCTTAAATACATGGCACAGCTTGGGGCAACCACCTGCACCAGAAACTGCGCCCGGACTATATCATACTGCAATATTATTCCCTGAACGAAAAGACCTGGCTGTGGCTTTGCAGCGGTTGATAGATGTCAAATATCCTATTACGGGCGCATCAGATCATGGTGTATCTGAAGCTATCTATTTAGATGACCCTGACGGCAACGGTGTCGAATTGTATTGGGACAGGCCGAAAGAGGAATGGCCGAAAGATGATAACGGAGAGCTAACCATGTTTACCAAAGGGTTGGATTTGCACGGGTTGTTGGGTTTATTGAAAAATTAAGACCTTACCTCACCACCAAATTCAAACCAACCGTATAATGCTCTGGTGTTGAATTGATCAGTCCCGGCTGTATGCTGAAAGTTGACAAACTCCGTTTCTTTTTACCTAAATGATACAAATGATTTAGCCTGTTCGCGCTTATCGGCGCATCAATAACCGAATATATAGTGGCCGCCGCAAAGGGAACCAACAACGCAGCAGTAATAGCATCATGCGGGCGGTTAACATTAGTGCCGTTGTATACAACAACAGAGCGGCTGGTATAATATATTTCGGCTGCGCCAAACGATAACACCCACGATCCAAATAAAATGCCTGCTTTAAGCTCCTGCTTGTTATAGAGTTGTCCTAGGCCCGGAATATACAGAGATAAAGCGCAAGCCAATACCGGGCTGCGTTTGTGTATGTCGCGGTATTTGTAGGGTACATAAACGGAGTCGGCCTTTTTTGCCGTATCCGGGGTTGAAGTGACGGTCTGAGCGTGCGTCGCAGATAGGGTGAAGTAAAGGAAAGCGAATAAGCAGAGTTGTTTCATTGGAAGATCGTGATATGGTTAAATAAAGGTCAAATGATAGTACAAAGTTATTTCAATAGCTATTTACGATGACTGCCGTGAAAGTATAACACTTAAACCATACGTCCAAATAAACTATCTTTGCCCGCAATGAGCAAAACTGTTATCCCGTACACCGATGAGCAGGGCACCAAGAAGGAACAGGTGGCCGATATGTTCAATAATATCTCCAAAACTTACGATTTTCTGAACCATTTTATGTCGCTGGGTATTGATATCATCTGGCGGAAAAAAGCTATCGGCGAATTGAAGAAAGATCAGCCTAAACTAATATTGGACGTAGCTACCGGGACGGGAGATTTTGCTTTTGAGGCATTGAAAATACTAAAGCCGGAAAAGATAATAGGGGTGGATATATCGCGCGGGATGCTGGATATTGCCGAACAAAAAATAGCCAAACGCAACTTAAATGACCGCTTTGAGGTAAAACCGGGTGATTCGGAAGGGTTGCCGTTCAAAACAAGTGAATTTGATGCGGTAACAGTGGCCTTAGGCGTGCGAATTTTTGAGAACCTGGAAAATGGCATGTCAGATATATTACGTGTTTTGTAACCGGGCGGAAAGGCAGTGGTTTTGGAA
>JBIOHG010000028.1:0-50569 GCA_044448765.1 Sphingobacteriales bacterium
GCATTGGATCATTTAATATGTGCTTGTGACGAAGCGATCATTACTGATCAGCAACTAAGTGATTTAAGAAATAAATACAATGAATGCCATCGGTTACTAAACGGCTATATAGCTTTTCTCACAAACAAAGGAAAGTCAACCTAACCACTACAACTAATACAACCAGTACAACCAATGAAACCCTTAATACGGATTTTCATTTCTTTAGCAGTAGTTATAATCTGTTCCTCCTGGGGTTTCTTCGCACATAAAAGAATAAATCGCATTGCGGTGTTCACATTACCGAAAGCCATGGAGGGGTTCTACGAGGCCAATATTAATTTCATTACCGAACATGCAGTTGACCCGGATAAACGCCGTTATGTAGATTCATTGGAGGCGCCGCGCCATTTTTTGGATGCCGACCATTATGGGAAACGACCGTTTATGAGATTGCCGGTAAAATGGAAGGAAGCGGTCAAAAAGTATTCGGAAGATACTTTAAAAAAATATGGCACCGTTCCCTGGGAAATTCAATATCAATATTACCGTTTGGTGGATGCCTTTAAAGATCATGATACAACTGATATACTGAAAACATCCGCCAACCTGGGCCATTATATTGCCGATGCGCATGTGCCATTGCATCTAACCAAAAACTACGATGGCCAGTTAACCCACCAGGGTGGTATCCATGCTTTATGGGAAACGCGTATCCCGGAACTGTTAAGCAGTAAATACAATTATTACGTTGGCAAGGCGCAGTATATCGAGAACCCGCTGAACGAGGCCTTTAAAATTTGCCGGGCATCTTACAAAGAAGTCGATTCAGTGCTGCGATTTGAGAGAATGACCAACAAGTCATTTCTAAAAGATAAGAAATACCAAACCGTTAGGCGCAACAATAAAAACGTGCAGGATTATTCGGAGGCTTACGTCAAGGCTTACAATAGAACATTGAACGGGATGGTGGCGCGGCGTATGCGTTCGTCGATATTGGAGATCGGCAGTTACTGGTATTCGGCATGGGTAGATGCGGGTCAGCCGGATCTGAATAAACTGATCGCAAAGCCATTATCAGCGAATGAAAAGAAAAAAATACAGCATGAACGGGTTTTGTACAGGCAGGGAAAAGTATTAGCTTTAACTCATTGATATGTTCAGAAGAAAAGCAGCCACACTTAAAAAAAACACCATCCGCTGGCGCAGCCACGAGCCAACCCGGCTGGAAACATTCAGCGATGCGGTATTCGCCTTTGCTGTGACCCTTATTATTGTTTCACTGGAAGTTCCTAAATCGTTCGACGAGCTTTTTGAAACCATGAAGGGTTTTGTGGCTTTTGGGGCTTGTTTCGGCATCCTTTTCCTGATATGGAATAGTCAAAATATATTTTTCAGACGCTTTGGGATAGTTGATGCCTATACTACTGCGCTGAATGGTATCCTGTTATTTGTGGTGCTTAGTTATACCTATCCGCTGAAATTCCTGTTCACGCTGCTTTTTTCGGGCGATAATACTTACCTGAGTCACGGTGTAAAATTATCGATGATACGAATGGACCAGGTACCTACCCTGTTTTATATCTACAATACAGGATACATCATCATATATCTTTTATTTTACCTGATGTACAAACATGCGCAAAGCCATGCCGAAAAGCTGGAACTAACCAGCTATGAATTATTTGAGACGCGGAGTATGATGTACATCAACCTGCTCAACGTATTGATAGGTGCAATTGCTATAGTGGTGACCTTCGTTTTACCTGATAACCTGGATGGTGCTTCCGGTTACACTTATTTCCTGATACCGGTGGCTTACTGGATATTTTTTAGCTTGCGAAGTAAAAAAAGCAAAAAGCTATTTGCCGATTAAACAGTCTTTTTGTTACTACGGCTTCTGATAGCAGCAATGATAGGCGGAATGATGGAAACCAATATAATTGCAATACCAACCAGCGAAAAATGCGCTTTAAAGAAAGGCACATTACCCAGGAAATACCCGGCGAACAGGAATACGATGATCCATGATGCACCGCCTATAATGTTATAAAGGCTGTATCGTAAAAAAGGCATCTTACCAACTCCGGCGACAAATGGAGCAATGGTCCTGATGATAGGCATAAAACGGCTGATAATAACCGCCTTGCCACCATGTTTATCAAAAAAGGCTTTGGTTTGGAGGTAATAATCCAGCTTCAACACCTTATTTTTTTCCTTAAATACTTTTGGACCAAGGTAATTGCCGATCAAATAATTAACTGTATTCCCGGTAAAGGCAGCTGCGGTTAAAATTAATGTCAGCAAGTAAATGTCTAAGCCTGTTGCCCCCCCGGCAATTAATGCGCCGGCTGCAAATAAGAGCGAATCACCAGGCAAGAACGGTGTAATTACAAAACCGGTTTCAGCAAAAATGATGACAAATAATATCAGGTAAGTTAATGCATGATACTGGCTGATGATAACTGCCAGGTGTTTATCGATATGCAGGATAAAGTCTATAAGGCTTTTGAGTACTTCCAATGGTCAGTTTTTTGGCAAAAATATAAATAAAACCGGGATTACTTGTTGGTAATTGTGGCCATGCCAAAGGCTAAACTATCGGTATGCCCGGCTATACCATAGGAATAGAGGGTGTATAGCCGGCCATCCTGTATGGTGACATTTTGCTCCGAGCCAATAACGCCGGTTATTGTACCCGCATTAAAAACCTGGAAAGTATAATTACCCGCCGGCAGTTCGACAAACTTTGAAACCTTATTATACTGCTGGTTGCTGAATGCCAAAGTCCCATTGGCCAAGACATCAAACCCCGTTGAAAGCGGTGATGCATTTAAAAATCGCACTTTACCCCGCCCTGTCGCCGGTGTTGCGCCGGTATCGGTCAAAAAAAGCGTATCCAGGCTATGGGTGGCATTAACACCGGTAATAAACAAAGTGTATTTTAAATTGGGCTTTAAAGCATCGCTCAAGCTAAAGATATTGGATGTGTTTATTACGGTAGTGGTGCCGGTTTGATTAGGGGAGGGCCTGATCTGGAACGGAGTTGCTATTGAGCTTAAATAAAAATATCCTGACGGCGCCGGGTAAATGAAATGCAAATTATTATAAATGGAATAATTGATATAAAGGCTGATAGGGCCCAGGTCGGGGCTTAAGTTAACCACCTGGTATTGGATATTTAAAGCTGTTGCGCTGGAGGAACTTGTTTTGCCGCATGACGATATAAACGTCCCGATCATAGCGCAAACTACCGCTAAAAAAATCAAAACTTTTAAACCGCTACTATTCTTTTTCATCATTTCAAATGCACTAATTAAAGTTTACCGTAACACTGAGGCCCAGCGCCGAATTGCCTGTACCATTTAACTTGCCCCGGGTATAAAACGTATACGATAACCTGGCGATCAAAGGATAAGTGACGCTTATAAGCGGTGTTGACGATCCCGACTGATATAATGCCAGGGGTTTAAATCCGCTTACTCCTACCGATGTAAAACCGCCGGCTGATTTGAAAGCCTTGCTGGTAAACTTTAAAGTATCGCCTACGGCAAAATCATAACTCCCCGCATCGGGAGATGCGTTTACAAAGCGCACGTAACATTGATTGGTAATAGTATCGGCCCGCAGTGTGTCAAGTGTCGTAAATGCCTGGTCGGAACTTTCTCCCGCAACAAATAATGAATAATAATGATGAGGCTCTAACGGCAAAGTGATGTTAAATAACGATTGGGCGGCGCCGGTTGCGGGGTTAAATATTTTTTTTACCTGGAAAGCTTGGGATCCCCCGGGCACCTGGTAGTAGCCCGATGAACCTGAAGGGTAAAGGTTCGAATTATTATTGAGCCGCGTGCCATTGAGGTAATAATTAATGGTATCAGCGGTGGCGTTAACCACATTCAGGCTGTCAATGGACGTAGAGACCACCGGCGCATCATTGTTTTTTTTGCACGCGGTAAGCCCCATCATCAAAACACCAAAAAGCAATCCTAATACCCGAATATTCATATCATTAAACGCTATAATAACTGTTTATAGCTTTATTTGTTATCGTGACGAACAAAAAAGTCCGGTTTTACGCCGGACTCACATTTGGATCTATAATTGTAGAGACGCCCCGATAGCTATCGGGGCGTCTCTACCTTGTATATTATGCGTAACTATTAAGCATTACCGGCATCACTAGCATCAGCACATCTTCGTTATCATCACCACCTTGTGGCAATAATAAACCTGCGCGGTTTGGTGTCGACATTTCCAGCATCACCTCTTCGCAGCCCAGGTTCTTTAACATCTCGATCAGAAAACGGGCATTAAAGCCTATTTCAATATCCTCTCCATCATACTGGCAGCTTAAACGCTCGTGAGCTTCATTTGCGAAGTCAATATCTTCTGATGATATATTCAATTCGCTGCCTGTTATTTTCAGCCTTACCTGGTGGGTAGTCTTGTTAGCGTAGATAGCCACACGGCTCAATGAGCTTAAAAATGCCTGCCTGTCAATAGTTAATTTATTCGGATTATTTTGCGGTATTACGGCTTCATAATCCGGGTAACGCTCATCTATCAAACGGCAAACCAGGTTGATGTTCCCAAATTTAAAGAACGCGCTGGTGCTGTTATACTCAACCGAAACATTAATGTCTTCGGACGGCAAAGCTGATTTAAGCAAAATTAAAGCTTTTTTCGGCAGAATAAATGACGCTGTGCTTGCAGCTTTTGCATCTTTACGGCGATAGCGTACCAATTTATGTGCGTCGGTAGCTACGAAAGTCAGAGACGAAGTAGATAACTGGCAGTAAACGCCTGTCATAGCCGGGCGAAGCTCATCATTGCTTACCGCGAAAATGGTTTTGTTTATAGCTTCCGCCAACACAGATGCGGGCAGATTTACGGATGATGCATTTTCAACCACCGGTATTTTCGGGAAGTCTTCGCCGTTCTCGCCGCTCAGTTTATATTTACCGTCGCCGGCGTTTATTTCTATGGCAAAAGTGCTGTCGTCAATATTGAAAGCGATGGGTTGCTCGGGCAATGATTTCAGCGTATCTAAAAGGATACGTGAAGGTATGGCAATGCGGCCATTCTCTTTCGCTTCCACGGTTAGCGAAGTGGTCATGCTGGTTTGCAGATCGGTGGCCGAAATGGTTAAGTTTCCATCCTTTATCTCGAACAAAAAGTTTTCCAAAATGGGTAAAACCGTACTGTTGCTTAAGGCCCCGCTTACAGCCTGCAATTGCTTGAGCAGTGTGGACGTTGAAACTATAAATCTCATATTTGAATAGTATTAATCAACCAAAAGTATAAAAATTAATGAGCATACTTTCTTCTGCGAATATAATGTTGAAAAATAGCAAATATTAACACAAACGCCAACGGAACGGCGTTATTTAACACCTGCCAGTAAAGCTTTTCGCTGCGTATTTTCGGCCGGTCTAACGGGCGTATCTGTATCTCTTTGGTGCGCAGTTCAATAAGGCCCGAGTCGTCGGTCATGTAGTCGGCAATGTTGAGTAAAAGGTTCTTATTGCCGAAGGTTTGCTGGGTATAATGGTCGTACCCTAAAGGGAATGGCGTACCATCTCCTGATACATCATTTTTGAAAACGTCGCCGTCGCTTATCACGATCATTTTTGTAGGAACGCTTTCGGGCAGCGACTCGATTTTTTCCTTCAAACTATCCGGCAAAGGCCGGTTCAAAAAGTCTGATTTAAATTTGCCTTCCAGTAATACACCAACTGTTTTGGGTGCGTTTTGGAAGGTTTTTGGATCAGGCTCGCGCTCCAATGCCTGTAATGAAAGCATGTAGGGCGCGTTGAACTTTTTATTGTACGGCGAAGACGTAAGGAGAATAGTCTTTTTAACGTCTTTAATAGCAATGGTATCGATCGTGCTGATAAATTCGGTATGGATATCCAGGCTCTTTACTATCGGATTTTTAGATAACGGTGTTAAAACAGGATAAAACAACCAGGGCACGGTTTGTATCTGCGGCTGGCCGCCTACCTCACCGGTTACAATGGGTATTTGTCCGCAGCTCATATCGGCTATCAGGTCATAGTTAATGCGAATGCCATACACAAATAGCTGATCGTCCAGGTTGAGTTGTTTAGGGAACGACAACTGCTCGCCGCCATGCCCCTGTAAGCTATCCAGTTCGGCGCTTACCTGGTCTATAGTCCAAACTACCCTGCCGCCTCGCATAATATACTGGTCGAGCTTAAATTTTTCCAGTTCGGTAAAGGGCTTATCTGGTTTTGGGATAACTAATAACCTGATGCCCTGTAACGCCTGGAAAGGAATAGTTTTCAAATTAACGCGCCCTACGTTAAACCCATCTGATAAGGATTTCATGGCGCCGTAAAGTTGAATATCTTTTAATTCATTATGCCCTTCGGTGAAACCAATTTCGGGTTTGCCGCCGCTGGTTATTTTTTTGATGGCTGATGAAAAAGCGTACTCCAAATTCTGGATGGAGTTTTTTGAGATCTCATCATCTGATAAACCAACCTTCGATTCCAACAAATTCACCGCGATGCTTTGGCCCTGGTATTGCACTAAGGCTTGCGGAAATATTAATATCTGCGAAATGCCATTATCCGTCTTACGGCTGAAACCCTGCCCTACTACGCCTTTAGCTTCCAGGGAATCATAAACCTTTTTTTGGTCGCTATCCGCCAGGGATTTGATGCCGGCTGTAGGATCAACAAAATCAAATTGCAGTTTGCCGTGCGAATAGGCTTTCAGATCGCCCAGCATATCGCGGGTTGCGCCCTGCAAGCGTTTCATCCAGCCTAAAAAGTTATCGCCTTTTAAATAAACGGTAACTTTAACAGGTTGCTGCAGGTGACCCATTATTTTGCGGCTTACCGGCGATAGCGTAAAGCGTTTCTCCTTAGTGAAATCAAAACGGGTGAAAGCGAGTGATGATAAAACGCCAACCAGGATAATAGCAGCTAATAAGCCGATCATGCTTCTTTTATTGATGCCTTTTTGGCGTTGTAGTTTGATTACAACCAGCGTCAGCCAGATAAATAAAGCGCACAGGCACACAAAATAAGCCAGGTCGCGGGTATCCAGTACGCCGCGACTAACGGATTCGTAATGTTGGGTAATGCCTAAATTCTGCAAGCCCAAATCCTGTAAAGAAAGCAGGGTACTGAGCGAGTCGAACCCACTGTAGAAGAAGAAACAAAGGAAAACCGCTATAGTAAATGCAATGACCTGATTCTTGCTTACCGAAGACGCAAACAAGCCTATCGCCACAAAGGCTGATCCTAACAAAAACAAACCGATATAAGAGCCGATAACCGCACCTGTATCAACATTGCCTGCCGGGTTGCCCAGCATATAAACCGAATAGTAATAAACCAGTGTGGGTATTAATGCAAAAAGCACCAGCAATACGCAGGCGAAGAATTTGCCCAGTACAATTTGCCCGTCGGTAAGCGGGCGTGTCATTAATAACTCGAAGGTGCCTTCCTTTCGTTCCTCGGCCAATGACCGCATGGTGATAGCCGGTATCAGGAACATAAACAGGTAAGGAGCGGTATTGAACAGGCTGTCTAAAACAGCGTAGCCATATTCAAGGATACTCGACTCGGGGAAGACCCATAAAAACAAGCCCAGGACCAACAAAAACACGCCTATAGTAACATAGGCCACCAATGAACTGAGGTACGAAGTTATTTCCTTCTTTAGAATGCTATACACTGATATAATAACAGGCTGTTAGGTGCCGAAATTACAACATTTTTGTTGTAAAGTTGAAATGTTTGAAGGTTGAAAAGTTACTTTATCTATTCGCAAAAAAAACCTTGCAACATTACAACTTTCCAACATTACAACATCAAAACCCAAACTTATACGCCAGCCTGATAGCGACCTGGCTCATGGGCGAATCGTAATTGGGTGACAGGAAGCCGCGCTCGTACCTGGCGCTGATGTTAAGCCCGCTCTTTGTGTTAAACGGTATAACAGCGCCTAAGCCGCCTGAATAAATAACGGATGTGGTTGATACTGAGTTTGCGCCAAACGCCACGCCTGCTTCGCCGCTGATGTAAAGGTATTGGTCGTAATAGTACTGCAGGCCGGCTTTTATGGGGATAAATTTAAATGGCGGTGGCTGTACCCCTTCGCTTGGGCTGCCGTATGACACGGGCAAATAATACAGATAATGGGTATTGGTAGGATAATCAACAAACCCGGCCGAGCCTGTAAAGTGAAGCGTAGTAGTAATGGGCGCTTCAATTTTAGCGCTGCCGCCAAGGCCGTCCTGGTAATAATCGCGCACTAAACCAGAAGTGCTGGATGTGGTATTGAGCGGTACGGCAAATTCTGGCCCGATACTATAGGATATTTTATTGCCGGTTTGAGCTTTAGTAACGGTTATTGCAAAAAGAAATGCGAGTACAGATAGTAAGGTTTTTTTCATTGAGCGAGGTTTTACAATGTTTTACGAAAGGAAGATTTAAACTGAAACAATCCCGTGTAAAAATTTATCCTAACGCCCAAATCGATAAGCAAACCGTAAAGCAGTTTGTTTTAATTCACCCTGCCAATCCTCGTACCTGAAACTGATATCAATAGCGCGTTTCTCACCAATAGGCGCCAGGAAACCCAGCCCAAACGAGAATGCGAACAGGTCCTGTTTGTTATGATTGAGTTCGATAGCGGTACCGGCTTCGCCTTCGGCATAAACACTTTGCACCAGGTAATATTTTAGTCCGGCTTTTACAGGTGCAAACAAACCTGCACCCGGGCTGGCAGCATTGTACAAAAGGTTGCTCTTATAAAATACCGACATAAATCCCGCGGTAACACTCAGGCTTAACGGCGAAACTATTGGAGTTTCGAATTTAGCCGATAAGCCTGTGCCTATGCTGTATAGACCATAAGATGGGATACTTAGCTCACCGCCAAGGCTAAAGGCAGTATTGGTTGTTGTGGGAACTTGTGCATATACTTTGAGGCAGCAAAAAATGCAGAGTAAAAGTATGAGTTTCTTCATATATGGAGGTTAATGAATTAGTAAACGTACACTAACCCTTCTAATTATTGGTGAGCTCAATAAAAATATTCTCCAATGATTTTCCGCCGTTCTTTTTGGTTAAACCGTTCAGGGTGTCGTCGGCTACAATGGTTCCTTTATTGATGATCACTACCCTATCGCATACTGCCTCTACTTCCTGCATAATGTGGGTGCTCAGGATAATGGTTTTGGTTTTACCCAAGTCACGTATCAATTGGCGTATGCCGATAAGTTGATTCGGGTCGAGGCCCGAAGTTGGTTCATCTAATATTAATACCTGCGGGTCGTGCAAAATGGCCTGTGCCAGTCCTACCCTCTGGCGGTAGCCTTTAGATAATTGCCCAATTTTTTTATGCTTCTCGGGTGCGAGGCCGGTTAGTTCGATGATCTCATCGATGCGATTTTCAGCATTATCTATTTGATGGATGTCCGCAATAAAAGCCAGCGATTCGCGCACATACATATCCGTGTACAGCGGGTTACTTTCGGGCAGATAGCCTATGCTTCGTTTTACTTCCAGTGGCTGCGTTTCCACATCAAAACCACATACCAATGCCTTGCCCGATGTTTGCGGGATAAAGCCCGTTAAAATCTTCATCGTAGTTGATTTGCCGGCACCATTGGGGCCTAAAAAACCCAGTACACCCGGTTCGGCACTGAAGGAAATATTGTCAACGGCCTTTTGCTTGCCGTAAACTTTGGTCAATGATGCTACACTGATGCTCATGGGTGTAAATGTAGAAGTTAGATTTGAGATTTGAGATATGGGATTTGAGATTTGCGATTGGGTGAAAGCAATGGCGCAATTATAAATCCGAAATCGAAAATCCGAAATCCGAAATCAAAAATTATCTTTGCGCTGTTATGAGCAATTCCACCGACGAACTTTTTAAGAACGTAATATCACATGCCAAAGAGTATGGCTTTGTTTTCCCATCCAGTGAAATATATGATGGCCTGAGCGCCGTTTATGATTACGGCCAGAATGGCGCCGAGCTGAAGAACAACATTAAAACCTATTGGTGGAAGGCTATGGTGCAGCTGAATGACAATATCGTGGGTATTGATTCGGCCATATTTATGCATCCCAAAATATGGAAAGCCAGCGGCCATGTGGATGGCTTCAGCGACCCGATGATCGATAATAAGGACTCAAAGAAACGTTATCGTGCCGACCAATTATTAGAAGATAAAATAGCCCAATACGATAGCGAAGGCAAAACCGACCTTGCCGAAGAGTTGCAGTTAGAGATGGATAATGCGCTTAAAGCCGAGGACCTGCCCCGCCTGCGTGAGCTTATTGTAGCACAAAACATTAAATGCCCGGTAAGCAGCACCGCCAACTGGACGGACGTACGCCAATTTAACCTGATGTTCAGCACTCAGATGGGGGCAGTGGCTGATGACGCCGATGTGGTTTACCTTCGCCCCGAAACGGCACAGGGCATATTTGTGAATTACCTGAACGTACAAAAATCGGGCAGGATGAAGATACCTTTCGGCATAGCGCAGATAGGCAAGGCTTTCCGCAACGAGGTTATTGCACGGCAGTTCATTATCCGCATGCGCGAGTTTGAGCAGATGGAAATGCAATTCTTCGTTCGCCCCGGCACGCAAAAGGAATGGTTCGAATTTTGGAAAGCACAGCGACTGAAATGGCACCTGGCTTTAGGTACAGGCCCGGAAAAATACCGTTACCACGAACATACCAAGCTGGCGCACTATGCCGATGCCGCTTTTGATATCGAATTTGAGTTTCCTTTCGGATTTAAGGAGGTAGAAGGTATCCATAGCCGTACGGATTTTGATTTGAGCCAGCATCAGAAGTTCTCAGGCAAAAAGCTGCAATATTTCGACCCTGAGATCAACCAGAACTATGTGCCTTATGTGATAGAAACCTCTATCGGGCTTGATCGTATGTTTTTGCTCACGCTGATAAACGCTTACGAAGAAGAAGACCTGAGCACCGAAGAAAAACAGGATAGCCGTGTTGTTTTGAGACTTCACCCTTGTTTGGCTCCGGTTAAAGCAGCTATATTCCCGCTAACCAAAAAAGACGGTCTGCCCGAAAAGGCCCGTGAGATTACGGATAAGCTAAAATTAGATTTTAACCTGCAATACGAGGAAAAAGACGCCATTGGCAAACGCTATCGCCGGCAGGACGCCATCGGTACGCCATTTTGCATAACGGTTGACCATCAAACACTTGAAGACAATACCGTAACAATCCGCTACCGCGACACCATGCAGCAGGAGCGCGTACCCGCAGACAACCTGGAGAAAATTATAGGCGACTTGGTTAGCTGGAAGAATGTACTTTCGGCATAAAGCTAACTAACCTGCACATATTCAATCCGTTCAATTAAAATTGAACGGGTTTTTTTGTTTTATACACTAACCTAAAACAAATTGCACCTGTTTTGCCGTATAAGGTGTTAAATAAATATAAATAAGTCATTGAATATTAAAATGCTTATTGGGTAGTGTGGTTGATAGCATTTTAATATGGGATGCGGAGGTTTAAAAAATTCAAGATTTGAAGCGTTATTTAGTTTTCATATTTCTTCTCCTGACAGGTTTAAAAGGGTTCGCTTATGGCGTATATTCCCATGAACCCTCCACTGGTTCGTATGACCTCGCCAATTACCGGGTAGATAGCCTCAAGACATTATTGGCGCCTACCCTTAACAACAAGGAAACCCCGATAGACACCCTCACCATAAACAGGATAAACAAGCTTGCTTCTGAGTTTATTGACATTAACCCCGATAGCGCCCTGTATTACGGCAAAATGGCCATTGATAAATCAATAGCTATCAAATACAACAAGGGTATTGCCGACGGCCTGATGCAAACAGGTAAAGTGTATTCAATGAAAGGCGATTATGAGAAATCGCAGAAGAGCCTTGAAGGAGCTAAATTACTGTACACTAAGATAAAGGACGAAAGGGGCTTAGCGCAGTCATACATTGCTATTGGGCGTATGTACGATCGTATTGCCAATTATAACCTGGCATCGTTCTACTTCAACCAGTCGCTCGAAATCAACAAACGCATTAAAGATGACGCCGGCATTGCCGATAGTTATCACAATATAGGTATGGTGGCCGATAACATCGGTAAATCTACTTCGGCGCTTGATAACTATTTTAAATCGCTTTCTATCAATATCAGGCTTCACGATAAGCTTGCTTCAGCATCCAACTATAATAACATTGGCGAGGTGATGAAGGAAATGGAGATATACCCCAAATCGATGGAGTATTATAAGCGCGCTATTGTGATCTGGCAGGCTTCGAAAAATATCCAGGGGGTAAGCACGGCGTATGAAAACATCGGCGAGGTATTAATGCTGGAGAAAAAATATGAGGAAGCTATACCCTATTTTGATAACTCACTTATCCTGACCAAAGACCAGGATGACAAGGATGGGTTGAGCCAGTTATACAATGACCTTGGTTTATGCTATGCTAATAAAAAGCAATACAGCTCCGCGTTGGACTACATGGCACAGTCGCTTAAAATGGCCAATGATTTTAAGCTTGATTATGATAAAGTTGTTGCCTACAATGGTTATGCAACTATATATAACCTACAACAGGATTACAGAGCTGCTTTTAAATACGCATCGCTCGCTAAAAAACTGGCCGATAAATTGGGAAGTTTGGGTATCCGGTCGACTGCAGCTTTGCAGCTGAGCTCGGCATTAGGTGGCTTAAACAGGTTTGCCGAAGCGTTTGAAATGCGCAAAGAATACGACGACCTGAAAGACAGCCTTAAGAGTGACGAGAACGTACAAAAACTGACTTCTTTCAATCTCGAATCGAATTTTAGAGAGAAACAACGCCAGCAAGCCGAAGAACATCAGCGCAAGGACGACCAATACCAGCAAAAAATACAACGCCAGGGCCTGTTGAGCGCTATTTTCTTTGTCATCATCCTGGGTATGATCGCCACCCTTATCGTTTATTATAAATCTAAACGTAAGCAGCAGAAGATCAATACCATGCTGAAAGAACGCAACGACGAGGTGGTGCTGCAGAAAAATAACCTGGACGACCAGGCTGGTAAATTGAATGATCTTAATAGTCTTAAGGACCGTCTAATTTCGGTATTGGCGCATGATCTGCGGGCACCATTGAGCACATTACGGGGTTTGTTTAGCCTTTTGGAAGATGATAACATTACGCATGAGCAGTTTTTGAGCATGATACCACAAGCGGTGAAAAAACTGGAATATACTTCCGATTTTCTTGACACCCTGTTATTCTGGATAAACAGCCAGATGGATAATTTTAATAGCTCCACCAAAAGCTTTACTATAAAAGAGATAGCTGCATTTGAGGTTATGAATTACCAGGAACAGGCTGCCCAAAAAGGCATTAAGCTGGTAGACGAAGTTCCCGAAGTACTTTCGGTTGTCGCCGACCCTAATTCGATCCGTATCGTTATACGTAACCTGATAACCAATGCGATCAAGTTCTCAAAACAAGACGACACCATTAACGTAAGTGCGCAGTTCCAGGATGATAAATATGTCCTGTTATCGGTAAAAGATAGCGGTGTGGGTATGTCGGAAAAACAACTGAACAAACTATTCAAAAGCAAAGTTGATAGCGGCACCGGTACCAATAATGAATCGGGTACGGGCATGGGCCTCCTTTTCTGCAAGGACCTGATCGAAAAATGCAACGGCAAAATATGGGTGGAGAGCCAGGCAGGCTCGGGCACCGAATTCTTTTTCACGCTGCCTGTCGCAAGCTTTGTGAAAGAGGAAGAGGTGGCTTTGGCATCTTAATACCGCATCCTATCCTGGTTTAAAAATATTATTTACTGGATTACAAATAAGTGACGAGTACGTCAGCCTACAGCCCAACGCCGATACTCGCGCCAGGTTAGGGCATATCCAAGCTTTCGTTTCTGCGGACGGAATTCTGTTGGGCATTAGTTCTAAACTTCAACTTTTGTTTATTAATTTAGCTTCAGTTTCCGGGCGGACAGTTGGTCAATTCCCCAACTGCACAAAGCCTCGAACGTTGTGCGTCATTCAAAATCACCATATATGAAAAATAAATGTTTTATCTTGACAGTTCTTGTCCTTCTAATCGCTCTTGCACAGTTGCAAGCACAACAAGTTATTCGCCTGTATTCTGGAAAAGCTCCAGGTTCGGAAAACTGGACTTGGAAAGAGCAAAATTTAGGAGGTGGTTATCTAAGAGATATAACGGATCCGACTTTAACGGCTTTTGTTCCTTCAAACCCAAACGGTATTGCTGTTATTATTGCACCGGGCGGTGCTTTTCATTATCTCGTTTATGATCTTGAAGGGACTGCCGTCGCAAAAAAATTAAACGAAAAAGGAATAACTGCCTTCGTTTTAAAATATCGGTTGGTGCACGAAGACCCCGCTCATCCGTACTATAACAAAATGATGGAAACAAAGAATTTTAAAATGCTGGATTCGGTGAGTGCACCTGTAATAAAACTTGCACTTCAGGATGCATTAACGGCTATGAAGTATGTGCGCCAACATGCAGCAGAATACAAAATTGATGCTAATAAAATAGGCTTCATGGGCTCTTCTGCCGGAGGAACTATTGCGATGTCAGTCGCTTACAATGCTTTGGAAGAGAGCCGCCCAAATTTTGTGTCAGTTCTTTATTGTGCCAATGATATAATCGGTTCCAAAGTCCCATCTGTGAGGACACCCATCTTTATTGCTTGTGCCAGTAATGACGAATACGGTTTTGCCGCCAACAGTGTTCAAATCTATTCCAAATGGTTAGCGGCTAATCAACCTGTTGAATTGCACCTATACGAAAGAGGAGGGCACGGGTTTATAATGAAAAAGCAAAATCTTCCGTGTGATACATGGTTAGAAAGATTTACAGATTGGCTTTCTATGCAATATCCTTAAAGTAACAAAATGTACAGTTGATAGCATCAGACTATAATAGTAGGCATTCAAACACTAATTAGCGGTTTTGTCTACGCAGGGTCTTCTTGCAGAGACCCTGCGGGAACGGAAAGAATCCTACGCAGTCTTAATTTAATTACTCGGCGGGTTACTGCCCTTATCCACACCGTTGATATAGTTTTGCGCAGTGACTTTTTTGGTATCGCCCTGGTAAACCCAAACGATGTTGCCGATGTATTTACGGAAAGCGTCGCTCACCTCGCCTACTGTCAATTTTTTCACATCGTCAACCAATGTTAACGAACGATGCCAATCGTCAAACAACACCTCATTGGCAGCCAATGACGCGGCCTGGGCCTGGTTGGTTTCGGCACGGTAGTAGAAGCCTGTTAAGTAAGTAACCTTCATATCGGCAACTTCTTCGGGTTTAAAGCCCTGCATTTTTACCGTATCAACCAGTTTATTAAATACATCAATGTACTTATTGGGGTCGGTGGTAGATACCGCGAATTTTGCCACCGCTGTTGAGCCGCTGCTAAACCATGACTGCGGCGCATACGACAAGCCGTTTTTGGTACGGATAGCCAGGAAATGCCTTTGGGCAAAAATGCGCATGGCCACATTAAAGGCGTTATAGTCGGGCATGCCGGGTGATGGGCCGCTGGTGATACCTTCTACATAATTGGTCGCCAGGTCGCGTTGCTCGGCCGTAAACGCATTCTTATAAACCCTGAAAAATGATTTCTTCAGTTGAAATGGCGTACCCTGTTTGATCGTTCCGAGCAATTGGGCAACTTTTTGTTCAATAACCGGTCTATCCAGGTTGGCGCAAACAACGATCACCATCCTGGACCGTGTGAGTATCGATTGGTAGTAAGCTTTGGTTTCTGCCGGCGTCAGTTTTTCAACTATCTCAACAGTTCCGTAGGGGTCCTTCGCATAATCGCGGCCGGCAAAGGCAACCTTGTCTGCATATTTATCTATGGCGCCATCCGGTTGGCTATCCTGCTCTTTCAGGCTATTGATCGCATCCTGTTTAATGCGTGCAAACTCTTTCGTATCAAATGCCGGTATCGTTATAGCTTCGGCATATAAAGGCCACACATTATCAAAATCGTTTTTGATGCAATTCATCCTGATCACCGAATAGTCCTTTCCGCATAAGCCATAAATGGCAGCGCCTGCTTTATCCAGTTGATCCTTAAAACTGTTTTTATCGTGTTTCAGGGTTCCGCATTCCGTCAATGCGTTCATAGCTAATGCCTCGATGCCGGCTTTATTGGCAGGATAATTTTGTACACCGCCTTTTATCACGGTTTGTATCTCAACAATATCATTCCCGCTCGGCTGAACGATCACTTTTACCCCGTCAACCGTTGTTTCGTAGGCTTTGGTTTGTGCTGTTGCCAATTGCAGGCTTAACAGGCCGACAGACGCAAACAGTATCGATATTTTCTTTTTCATGTTGTTTCCGGGTTAAGGTTATTTAGCTGCAAAAAATGAGTTGGCATCAACTTGTTTACTTAATTCGGGTTTAATGATCAGCCCGGCTACCATAGGCTTCCCGGCGATATATTTGTTAATATACCGGATGATATCCTCGCGGGTTACTTTTTGATAATTATCAGTTTGGTTAGTATAATAATTGAGGGATGTACTGCACCAATCGTAACTGATCTGGCCGGGCAGTGAGGAAGGTTTTTCCTTATTATGGATGTTATTGCGCAGCAGGATGGCTTTGGCATCCTTCAATTGCTCATCGGTAAAATAATCCGCGTCAGCAAAATGGCTTATCTGGTTCATTACTTCAGTATAACATTCTTTTATTTTATTCGGGTTAGGGTTTACGAAGACATCTATCGGGCCTACGTACTTACAGGTGGTATAGCCCAGGTTAACGCCTGATGCCAGTCCTTTATCCACCAATGCCTGCTGTAGTTTTGACGAGTTTAGCCCAACAATGGTTGAAAATACATCAGCCGCAACGGTTGACGCCGAATCAGTAAGGTAAGACGGGCCCTGCCACGAGAATTGCATATCAGGGGTTTGCGCAATGGACGTTTCCTTTACAAAATACTGGCTTTTATCCAACGGCTTAAATGGCGGGATAGGGTACTTTTTGATAGGATCGAATCCGCTGTTTGCCCAGTCGCCAAAAATGCTTTCGGCTAATGCAAAAGCATCTTCGTGTTTTATATCGCCGCAAATGGTAAGCAAGCTATTGTTAGGGAAGTAATATTTGTTTTTAATAACCATCATCTTCTCGGGTGTGGCCGTATTGATCACCTCGTGGATACCAATAGGATTTTTACGGGTGATCAGATCGCCCCAAAGGTGCTGCTGTACGTTAAACCAAAGCTGGAAACCCGGGTCGCTCTCCGCACGTTGAAACTCGCCGTCAACTACCGGGCGCTCTTTTTTCATATCTTCTTCGCGGTAAATCGGGAACCGGATAGCAGCATTCATAAACTTCAAACCGGCTTTAAGGCTGTCCCTGTCAAAAGTGAAAAAGTAGTTTACACGTTCCACATCGGTAGTACCGTTCCATATTGCACCCAGTTCCTGGGTACGTTTCAGGAATTTCTCCTGGTCGGGATAATCCCTGTTCGCTTTGAAGAACATGTGCTCGAACAGGTGCGAGAGGCCGCTAAATTCCGGGCCTTCGGTATAGGCGCCGTTCTTTACCGCGATCTCGATAGTAGCGAGGGGTACTTTGCTGTTCTCGATCACCAGTACTTCGAGGCCGTTGGGCAGCTTCTTCCAAAAATAGCCTTCGGGAAGGTGCAGTTGGGCTTTTGTTTGAAAAGCGCACAATAAAACTGCGACGGTTAAGAGTAAAAATCTGACAAGTTTAGTAGCCATGGGTTGCTTTTTAAATTACAAGACGATAAATATATCATTTATGTTACTAAAAACGAATATGCTGTTATCACTTTTAATGGCGAGGCGGTTGGCGCGAGGCGGTGGGCGTACGTGACGATCAAAAACGCGATTTATTAACAATACCGCCACATACTTTATCCCGGGTATGTTATGCCTAACATTTATCTATTGAAAAAACTAAATCGCCGCATCTGCGTTCGGTTTAATAGTTAAAGTTGAAAGCTGCTGCTTTATTTGAGGCAGCTCTTTTCGGCTTCAGTTATTGTCCGGGCAGGGTATGAAATATTTGGTCTGTATAACACTTTTATTGTTTGGCTGCTCTAAATCACAGATCAGCCCGGTGCCCAACGTCCCTGATGCTGCTAAAAAAGTTTATTTTATTGGTGACTCCATCACTTACGGGTACGGGGCATCTGACTCTTCAAAGCGATGGACGAGCTTGTACTGTGCAAGTAAGGGGTATACAGAAATTAACAAGGGCGTGATCGGTGAGGTGCTTGAGGATAGTACAAATTGTGCGTTCCATTATGTATTTGACAAAACCGCAATTCCGCTCAAGAAAAGCGATGGCAAAGCGCTGTTCATTTCGTTAGGCACGAATGATATCGGCGATAACAACGGGAAAATGAGCCCCGAAGGCTACAAAACTGCTTTATCAAACCTGGTGGATTATGCAATAAATCAAATGGGCTGGCCCAAAACGTCTATTGTAATTGCAGGCCCCTATCTTATAACTAACAAATCCTATTTCCTTAGCCGTGCGGCAGGTTGTACTGTTTCTGCATGGGACGATGCAAGGCTGCAGGCGTATGTAAATGCTGCATTGACGGTGGCCTCGGCGAAAGGTTGTATAAGCGCTGATATTTATCGGGCGATGGCTGGTTATAGCGTCCCGGCCCATCTTTTGAGCAATGATGGTATACACCCTAATGACGCCGGTCATCAATTTATAGCCACATTTATGCGGAAGTTAACATTGTAAAGAGATTTCGTTTTGGGAGCAACACGGGCTATATTCGGCCGGCGGTCAATACATTTGAATTAGGAGCTGCGGGCACGGAAAACTTGCAGGGACAGAAAACTTCTTCTCCATGGGGGTATTCAACATGGCAACATGCCCAATGTGAACTTTATTTCAACCCAGGCTATTTAATTCAAAGCTATTCGCTCTAAATTAATATATTAGGGACTTTATCGCTTGTCACAATGAAGAAATCCCTGTTGCTTTTAAGCTTATTGTTTTTTGCATTATGCGGCTATGCGCAGTCGCCGCATTTGGCTTTTGATCACCTTAATAATTTGAATGGTTTGCCTGAAAACGAAGTTGCTTCTATCGTGCAGGACGAAATGGGCTATATGTGGATAACGACGCAAGCAGGGTTGGTACGCTACGATGGTTACAAAACCAAAGTTTACCTGCCCGGCAGCGAAAATAAAAACAGTTTACCCACCTATATAATGGCTTCGGTATTTCTTGACCGTGACCATAATGTTTGGGTGGCGTCATATGATAATGGTCTGTTTAAATACGACCGGAGTCATGACCGGTTCATGCAGGTCCGGAGCCCTTACCTAACGGTACATGAAGGAATATCTTCGGCATTATGCGATACATCCGGAAGTATTTGGTCGGTAATTGAAACCAACGGCGACAAAAACACCGTTCTTGAAAAACTTGAACCCTCCAGCGGCAAATTTTATAGGTATGGCCCTGCTGAAAAAGGCAAATATCACGTTGCATTAAGCTCACCGTTTTATTTGCGCCTTGGCTCGGATAAACAACCTTTAATAAAAAGTCCGGGTAATATTTTTTCTTACAATCCGACGAAAGAAAGCTTTGAGATTTTCCTCCCTCAAACTGATACGGCCATCAGAAAAAAAATGGGGTTCCCTCTCCGTCAACTTTCGGACGCACACAAAACCTGGGTTTCGGGAGGAAACGGCGGCGGCTTAATAAAATACGACGAGCTAACCCAAAAAGTAACTATTTATCATCATAAGGCAGCGGATACAAGCAGCCTGCCATCCGACACCGTTCATGGGATATTACAGGATAGCAAAAGAAGAATATGGATATCTTCTGTTGCAGGCTTGTCGCTATTTAACCAGGAGAAAAACAATTTTACCACTTTTCATCCCCGGGATCAGCTTCAGGGCCAGGCATCCAATTCACTTTTTATCGCGTCAATTGACAAAAAAGATAATGTATGGCTGGTATATGGTTATGATCTTTTTTGTTTTGATACTAAAAGCCACCGTTTTGCTAAGTATGTTCATGATGACCTTGATCCTACATCTTTAACAAAGGCATTACCACACGCATTTATCTTCGATCGCGACGATAAATTATGGATAGCGCAATCTTACGGTGGCGTTGATCATGTTAATGAAGTTACATCGGCATTTAAAGTATCAAATAATCAATGTGGTGAGGCAATTAGTGCAATCAAAGGGATAAACGGCAATGTACTAATAGGGTCATTGAAAGGCATATTTAGTTACAATGAACTCAGTGATACTTATAAACAAATAACAAAAAAATGGAGCTATCTTCTGACACAAACAGCTAATGGATTAGTGTATTTCAGGCCCGGTGGTAAATTGAACGTGTATGACCCCCGAACAAATATTACAAAACCGTTTGCCGACTACATAAAAAAAACTGAAATGAAAGACAGGGCCTTTTCTGCATCGTATATGCTGGAGGATCATACCGGCAGGCTTTGGATCGGGACTGATGATAAAGGTATGTTGTCATTCGATCCAAAAACCGGAACGCTGAAAAGTTATCCTTATACTACCAATAATAATCACATAAAAGGCTCTGATGTACTTGATGACAGGAGGGTTATAGTGATCTATGAAGACCATGAGGGCACGGTGTGGGCAGGCACAAACAATGGGGGCTTAAATCATTATGACCGCAAACGGGACATATTTGTTTCGAGCTACCGGCCGCAGGAGCAGCTTAATTGCATAACGTCCATTTTTGAAGATAATAACCAAAGGCTATGGGCAGGCACTTATCTTACCGGTTTATTTATGGTCGATCGAAAAACAGGTTTTCCAATAAAACATTTTACAGAAAATGAGGGACTTATTAGTAATAACGTCGGCCGGCTCAGCATTTCAAATGGTCAATATTTATGGATTTGGTCACCGAGGGGATTATCCCGATTAAACTTAGAGAACTTTTCTATTCGTAATTTTTCTGTAGTCAATGCTCCCTGGCAAGATCTTTTTGCTAATGATCAGGCAGGTTTGACAACTTTAATCGACAACCAAAGCAGCACCGTTATTGTACCCGGAAACAACAAATTGGTAACGGTAGATCTTAAGCGGCTGCCGGTCAACAAAATTCCGCCAATAGTCCATATCGAAACCATCAGCCACAATGACCCCCGCGCCCAAAAGAGCATAGACAGCACAGACCAGGCCTATGGCATCAAAGAGCTTGATCTGCCCCACAATCAAAACCGCATCACATTTACTTATGTTGCATTGGATTTTAATGATGCGCCCGGCGTACGTTATCAATATAAATTAGATGGCTATGACGGCGGCTGGGTAGATGCGGGAACCACCAGGTGGGTTACGTATACCAACCTTTCACCGGGCACCTACACCTTCAGGGTGAAAGCGAAAAACAGCGACGGTTTTTGGAATAACAAGGGCGATACGTTTATTGTGGTGATCAGTGCGCCCTGGTGGCAAACCTGGTGGGCCTGGCTGCTGTGGATAATTTTATTTGTTTGGGTTATATACGCATTTATAGCTTACCGGTCGCGCAAACTATTGCATGACAAAAAAATACTGGAGCACAAAGTGCAGGTACGTACTGAAGAAGTAATACAGCAAAAGGAAGAGATAGAGGCCCAGCGCGACAGCCTGGAAGAAACACTTGGTGAACTCAAAGCCACCCAAACCCAGTTGATCCAGTCCGAAAAAATGGCCTCTTTGGGTGAGCTGACGGCCGGCATAGCCCATGAGATACAGAACCCGCTCAACTTCGTCAATAATTTCGCCGAGGTGAACCAGGAAATGCTCGACGAGCTGGAGGATGAGCTAAAGGCGGGTAAGATAGCGGAAGCGCTGGAATTAACAGCTGATCTAAAGCATAACGAACAGAAGATAAGTCACCACGGTAAACGGGCCGACAGTATAGTAAAGGGCATGCTGCAGCATAGCCGTACCGGCAGCGGCGAAAAACAGCTAACCAATTTGAATGCGCTCGCCGATGAATTCCTGAGGCTATCATATCATGGCCTCCGCGCAAAGGATAAGGAATTTAACGCCGAACTGATCACTAATTTCGATGCTGAACTGCCGAAAATAAATACGGTGCCACAGGATATTGGCCGGGTGCTGCTCAACCTGTTTAATAATGCTTTTTATGCGGTTAATGAGAAAAAGAAAACTGCCGGGCCGGACTATAAGCCCACAGTCGAAGTAAATACAGCGACTCAAAATGGTTCGATACTTATCAGCGTAAAAGACAACGGCAACGGCATCCCTGAAAATATTCGCGAAAAAATCATGCAGCCATTTTTTACCACCAAGCCTACGGGGGAAGGAACGGGATTGGGGTTATCACTGAGCTATGATATTGTGGTAAAGGGGCATGGGGGAAGTATTAGCGTAGATACGAAAGAAGGCAGCTATACCGAATTTACCGTTTTGCTGCCTGTGTAATAATATTATTATAATAATTACTGTAAGGCTAATTATTTATAAATTAAGCCTTTCCTTGTATTGACCGCACTCTGTCCTGATTATTATGAAAAAACTAATCCTGTTTTTGCTGCTCGCCTTATCATTAAACACCTTCGCGCAAAACCGTGACCTTTATTTTGAACATTTGAATGTGGTGCAGGGCCTGCCCGAAAGCATGATCACCGCGTGTCACCAGGACAGGCTCGGCTATATGTGGATCGGCACGCAGAACGGCCTGGTACGGTACGACGGGTACAAAGTAAAAGTGTACAAGCTTGGCCTTGGTATTAAAGGAAGTTTGAAAGACTATGCTGCTGACGATATTTATGAAGCAAAGGACGGGAGATTATGGATATCCACACGTGGCAACGGGTTATTTAGCTATAACCGGGCAACCGACAAGTTTGAACAATATAGCTTTTATGGCCAATATAGCGGCTTTTCACATCGAAGCATAATTATTGATGATGACGGATACCTTTGGTTTTCCATCCAAAGACTGGCAAGAATTCTTGCACCGGCAAGGTTACCAGTTGCCCGGCGGAATATAAAAAACCGCCGCCAGGAGCAATTCCCCGACTCAGCTACCGCCATAATAAGCAGCAAAACCGGCGTGGTGTGGCTGGCAACTACAAAAGGATTGGTTTACTTCGATCGGTCAACAGGCAAAATGAGCAAAGCGTTTTCGCCTTCATCGTTCAGCAGAAAGCAGTACATTATTAACCTATATGAAGCCCCATCGGCACCCGGAATTTTATGGTTTGATATTGTTGACGACCGGTTTAATCCATTAGGCTTATTTTCCTTTAACACGGCCACTCATTTATTTAAAAACTACCCTGCCAATGCGCATATCCCCGGCGCCATTGCTTCGGCAGATATTTATTGCATCCATGAAGATGACCAGCGCCGGCTTTGGTTTGGAACGCCCGGCTGGCTGTGCCTTTTTGACCCCCTTAGTGCAACTTTCAAAAATTACGCTGCCCCGGCGCCATTGCCGGGCACACGGGCAACGACTATCAGCAATATCGCGCAGCAGCCAGATGGAAAGCTTTGGCTGTCAACTTTTGCATTCCCGGATGGCAGCAACGGGCTTCTTTTGTTCGATCCGTCCAACGGCGCTTTTAAGCGATATGCCCACGATGAAAGAAAACCGTACTCGCTAAACATAAACCGTGTAATATTGCCACTGGTTGATCGTACGGGCATGGTTTGGGCGGGCATGGCCTGGGGTGGTATTGATCGGGTTAATAGCTTGCGGTCGCAGTTTGAAAGTTACCTGCCCGGCGGGGGCGACAATACCGGTTACCCGGCCGGAGGCTCCCAGGGCGTTGCCCAATCAGCGGATGGTTATTGCTGGTTGGGCACGCATGAGGGCCTGGTCAGGTGGAAAACTAATACCGCCATTTTTGACCGGATCAGCCTGCCCGCCTACATTAAAAAAGATGGTCTGAGGGTTTTTGCCACAGATAACGAAGGTTTGATATGGTGCGAATCGGCCGGTAATACGCTGTTTACCTATAACCCAAAAACCGCCGGTGTGGATACCCTGGCTTATCCCGGTAAATGGTCGCAGGTGGACATAAGTATAGTGTACCCGGACCGCGCCGGCTTAATATGGATAGGCACCAATGGCAGCGGCCTGTATAGTTATAATAAACAAACCCACAAGTTTACCGCTTACCCTTACGAAAAAAGTTCTGATGGCATCCGTTATAACGGCAGAAAGCTTGACAACGGCCAGGTACGCAGTATTTATGAAGATAAGCAGGGTGTATTGTGGGTAGGCACCAACTTGGGCGGCCTGAACCGCTTTAACAAAAAAGACCGAACGTTTACTTCCTTTTTTGATATGACCAAAGGCTTAAGCTGTGTTATACAAATGCGGGAGGACGCAGCCGGGCGTTTTTGGGTGGGCACCTATTTGTCGGGTTTATTTTTGTTCGACCGCAAAACAGGCCAGTCGAAACAATTTACCGCGCGGGACGGCTTGCTTGATGATGATGTAAGTGGAATGCAGGAAGATGCGCTGGGTAATATATGGATAAGCTGCGAGCGTGGCTTCACCAAATTTGATCCGCTTAATAACACTTACGCTTATTACACAACCAACAATGCATTACCTTTCCCGTTTGGCGAAGAGGCGCTTAATTCATTGATCAAAACCAGGGAAAATCAACTGGTGCTGTTTTCGCGAAATGGCGTTGTCGCTTTTTATCCCGGTAAGCTAACTAAAAATCCCTATCCGCCGCAAGTTCAACTGGAAATGCTTGAACATAATGACCCTCAATCTTCAGACGCCAAAATTACCACCGAAAACCTCTACGGTAAACAGCAGGTGGAACTACCGCACAACCAAAACCGCATCAGTTTTAACTATGTGGCTTTACATTTTGAGGACCCTGCACAAAATCAATATGCTTACCAGCTGGTAGGATATGATAAAAACTGGGTGAAGGCAGGCACCCAGCGTAGCGTAACCTATACAAATCTGTCACCGGCTACCTATACTTTCCGTGTAAAAGCCTCCAACAGCGACGGCGTTTGGAATGAAAAAGGCGCATCGGTGATCATCATTATTCATCCACCGTGGTGGCAAACATGGTGGGCTCGGCTTATCTTCCTTTTTGCCGTAGTTGGGCTGGTGTGGGCAATTGTTTATTACCGTTCGCGCAGCCTGGTGAGGGCTAAACATTTGCTTGAACAAAAGGTACAGTTGCGTACAAAGGAAGTATTGGAGCAAAAAGAAGAAATAGAAACGCAGCGTGATAGCCTGGAAACTACGCTTGAAGAATTAAAAACTACGCAAGGCCAGCTCGTGCAGCGCGAAAAAATGGCTTCCCTGGGCGAGCTGACAGCTGGCATTGCCCATGAGATACAAAACCCGTTAAACTTTGTGAATAACTTTTCTGAAGTCAACCGGGAAATGATTATTGAACTAAAAGATGAATTAAAAAACGGTAACCTGGAGGAGGTTTTAGCTATAGCCCGGGACATTCAGCAAAACGAAGAAAAGATAAACCATCACGGCAAGCGGGCCGATTCCATAGTCAAAGGCATGCTGGAGCATAGCCGGGCAGGTACAGGTGAAAAGCAGCCGACAGACATAAACGCCCTTGCGGATGAATACCTGCGCCTCTCCTACCACGGCTTGCGGGCGAAGGATAAAGAGTTCAATGCAGAACTGGTGACAAATTTTGATCCGGGACTACCCAATGCCGATGTAGTACCGCAGGATATAAGCCGGGTATTGCTAAATTTGTTCAATAACGCTTTTTATGCGGTAAATCAGAAAGCAAAAACTGCCGGGAATGATTACAAGCCGACTGTCAAAGTAAGTACTACGCAGCAAAATGGCTCAATAATTATCTCAGTAAAAGATGACGGCAACGGCATCCCCGATGCGATAAAAGAAAAGATCATGCAGCCATTTTTCACCACCAAACCTACGGGTGACGGGACAGGGTTGGGCTTATCATTAAGCTATGATATCATAGTGAAGGGGCATGGAGGAAGTATTACTGTTGATACAAAGGAGGGCTCATTTTCAGAGTTTACGATTTCATTGCCTGTGTCTTAACGGAATATTTTTCACAATTCAGCAATTAATTTGCTAATTATGAGCGCGGGGCGTGCGTAACCTCAGTTGCCCAGCGCCGGTTTATAAATTTAATAGAATACAATCGATAGCACTAACATTGGCGAAACTCTTATCGGCAGTGATAAGCGGTAAATTCAACATTAGTGCGGTGGCCGCAATAATGGCATCAGGAAGTTTAAGGTTATTTTTCCGTTTCAATTGAATTGTGAGGTCGGTTAAAAGCTCGGAGTGATTTACCTTATAGCAGGTTGACAACATCGCCCTTATCTGTGCATCTTCGTTTGGGTCGAGGTCCTTTTTACTGAGTAATTCTATCTCGGTGATGTAACAGAAGGCCCAGCTCTCGCCCAAAAAAGGGTTTAATACATCATTATCCTGCAACAAATAAATGAAGCAGTTGGTATCGGCCACATACCTAATCCCATTCATCTCTCAGCTTTTTCTGATATTCAAGCGCGTCGCCGAAAGTATCTTTCAATTTACCCTTGAAATCGGCCAGCGCAGGCTTCGCCGTATCCCTTTTAACTTTTTTCAGCGCAGCCTCTATCTCTTTTTTATCGGTATTCTTATCAACTACTATCACCATAACCCAGAATCTTAAACCATTGATACAAATATAACTAACTAAATCCAAAAAAATTACCCTGATGCCAAACAGCTACCACGCTGATTTTAGCTGCCCCGCAGGTTCTCTCCTAGAGGAACCTGCGTTTAACTGCATGATAACCTCGTGTACGAGCGGCAGGGTCGGTTTTAGGAGACCCTGCGGGGACGGAAGCAGGTTGGGTTGTTCCGCCCGTTCGTTCAGCCGCTTATTAAATTATTTTTTGATAATAATTTGTTTTATTATTTAGATATTTGTAATGAACCTCTGATTACACATTAATTAACGAATGACATTTAAAAAAAAAGAGCCTAAACCAAAGGTAATCAGCCTTTTCTGTGGGGCTGGAGGTTTAGACCTTGGCTTTAAGGAGGATGGTTATACTATCGCGTTGGCAATAGACTATGAATCTTCAGCGATCGATACACATAAACACAATTTCAGTTCAACAAAAAGCATCGTTGCGGATTTAACCGAGCTAGGTCCAGAGGGAGTATTAAGTATTGTTAAAGAAAATATTGAGGTAGGTGAGCGCTTAGGTATTATTGGCGGTCCGCCATGTCAAGGATTTTCAAGGGGTAATATTGGCTCTCAGCCCGATGACCCTAGGAATGCTTTACCACAACTTTACGTTGACATTATAGGGAAGCTTCAAAAAGAATATATAGTTGAGTTTGTAATCTTTGAAAATGTCATGGGAATGAAGGATAAGAAACATTCTCAGAAATATCTGTCATTAATTCAGGGGTTGAAGGACTTAAAGCTTGACGTTACAGAAAAAGAGCTGTGCGCAATTGATTATGGCGTTCCCCAGAAAAGGAATCGCATAATCGTTTCCGCATTACGCACAGGTCAAGGGTACAAACAAGTGGTTCCTGAAAAACGTTCAGGGCCTACAACAGTTAAGCAAGTCATTGGAGATTTGCCGAATCCGATTTTTTTTGACAGAGCGTTGAAGCCCTCAGATATACCGAATCATCCTAATCACTGGACAATGAAACCAAAATCTGTGAAATTTCAGCAGATTATAGGGGATGAAAATAAAACCAGGAGCTTTCGAAAGCTGAAATGGGATAAGGCTTCGCCTACTATCGCGTTTGGAAATCGCGAAATACATATTCACCCCGAGGGTAAAAGGCGGTTAAGTATTTATGAAGCCATGTTATTGCAGGGTTTTCCGAGGGCTTTTGAATTGAAAGGAAACTTGTCTCAGCAAGTTCAGCAAATTTCTAATGCTGTCCCTCCTCCCCTAGCAAAAAGTTTGGCCGCCGCCGTCACAAAATCAATGAACGGTTAAATATTTCACCGTGGAAATTATAGAAAACGAACAAGAACTTGTTAAAAAAATTAAGTCAAGCAATATCGACGCACCGGTAGGTGCTAAATTGGAAACTGATGAACGTGTTATTGCAAGGATTACTGACGGAATTTATCGACAACCCGGTTCCGCACTACGAGAATTGATTTCGAATGCATATGACGCTGATGCCACTAAAGTTATTATAAAAACTGACGCACCGCGTTTCTCGCGAATATCAATTGAGGATAACGGTCACGGCATGTCTCCTGAGACACTTGCTTATATGTTAAAACATATAGGAGGAAGTTCAAAACGTAACTCAAAAGGACAGGAATTGGGTGTCACCTCAGATAACGCTTTTATAAGTCCGAATGGCCGAAGATTAATAGGTAAAATTGGGATTGGAATTTTTTCCGTTGCGCAATTAACTCATAGTTTTCAAATAATCACGAAAAAAAGGGGGGATGATTATCGCACTGTTGCTACAATCGTTTTGAAACAATATTCCGATGAACCAGAGAAAGCCAAACCTGATAAATTTGAATCAGGTTTAGTAACCATTTGGCAGGAACCTGCTTCCGACGTTGAAACGCAAGGTACTACAATAATATTGACCAACATTCGCGTACAGGCTAAAGAAACTTTACAAAGTAAGGAACAGTGGATTAGTTATGAAGATAGTTTGGTCAATCCCGAAAAGGGCGAAATTGTATTGCCGCCAAAATACCATATTGGCAGAACCCAACGTGTGAATGCCGATAAACTTGAAACCGGATTGATCGCAGAAAAATCTGTTCCGTGGAGAACGGATGATTTACCTAAGGTTGCATTTGAAAAACTTGTTGATGCTGTTTGGCAAGAAGCATTCTTAGGTAACCAGAATCCTAGACTTGAACAAATTTTCGACTACTACTTACAAATGGTGTGGACTCTTAGTCTTGCCACGCCGCTTCCTTATATACAGTCCAATCTTTTTGATTTACCAATGTCGCATTGGGCTCATATGTACCTAACCTCCAATGAGCCTAAGGGTGCGGCAAAGGGGCTGCCAGAGTCCGATAATCAAACGCTTCGAAAACTTTTGAATTTATCGGAAGGCAAAAACCCAGAGCAATTCGATGTTTATCTAGATAATTTACAATTATCGCATCCTATAAAATACCAAGGATTGCCAACAGGGGGACACAGGTTAAAAAAGCCGGTTATTCTGGTAGGCCAATGTAAGCAGCCTTTTACTAATATTAAAAAAGAATTTAGCACAGGAGAATTGGCCTTTGAGGCATATTTGTTTTGGAATCCCATTATTGCACCGGCTGAACATAGAGGCGTGTTGATAAGAGTAAATGGAGCCAGTGGAACATTATTTGATCCAACGTTTCTTAAATATCAAGTTTCCGAACAAGTTAGATTAAGACAAATTGTATGTGAAATATTTGTCCATCAAGGCTTTGATAGTGCTTTAAACATTGACAGGGAATCATTTAACTCTGCTCATCCCCATGCTGTCTATTTAACTCGTTGGCTACACGGCGCATTGCGGCAATTGGCGACCGTTCAAAAAAGATTAGCATCCGAAGTAAGAACCGAAGCTAGAGAAGAACAGCAAACGCAATTTACAGCAGAAATCCAAAATATAGCCATTAATACATGGCAGCGTGAGGTTAAAGATGATTACTCTTTCCCACCTTCTGTAGCCATCACTTCAGAGAAGAACGCCGAAGTCGAACAAAGTGGTGATATCGTTGTCAAACGTCCAGCAGCACGGAAAGGCACAAAGAAAGCAGCTTCAAAAGATGAGCAAATGTCTGTTGAAAGGTTTAAGGCGATTACGCAAATTATGGCCGCATTTCGAGTTTTTGATAAACTCTCGCAGCAAGAGCAGGAACGACTATTAAATGCGATATATGATGTATTAGAAGTGAATAAATGACCGACCTTACTCAACAAAATCGAAACTTATCTGAAGATGATTATACCGCCGGCATAGACGCGACGATTGAATATGATTTTACCAAGCCTGCTAAGACAGAGTTTAAACCTTGGCATAAGCCGCGAAAGCAATACGTAAGAAATAAACAGTGGGTGCATTTAATAAATGAGTTGTTGTCGGCACATTTTCCAGAAGATAAGACTTTCAAATATTTAAGCTTACCTGGAGATGATTTATTGGATTTAAGGTGGTTACACGAAAAAGTGTGCGTGCCTAAGAAAGTTAAAATTAAGTATCTCGGGTTCAACAAGGGCGAGAAGCCCGGCCCTGAACATGATGCAAAATTAGAGATATCGCGTTCTGAAATTAATAGTCTACCGTATGTAGACGGCCAATCTAAATTGTTGCCGGATGATATAATTCAAATATCTGGAGGAGAAAAGTCTATCGCTTTCGATGAATCAAAAGAAATGGCACCTTTCGATATCATAAATATCGATTTATGTGATAGCATAGCTGGCGAAGCCGTGGACGAGTTCAAAGAAAATCATTATAAGACGCTGAACACTCTTATGACGCTCCAATCATATCGAAAAGATCCATGGTTGTTATTACTTACGACGAGAACCAATAAAGGCAAAGTAAACAATGACGTTTTTAAGGTATTAAAAAAAGTATATCTCGAAAATCTGAAATCTTGTAAAGGATTTATGCAAAAATCATCCACAATTACATCTGTGGATGGTGAAGAAGCCTTAGAGAATTATTGCTTAAAAGAGGATGGATTTACTAATGTTTTTTTGATTGGACTTTCGAAATGGATTCAAGGTTTGGGTGTAAGCCAAACCCCACAAAAAGAAGTAGAGATTAAAAGTATTATGGGCTACCGAGTTTGGTCAAAGGCAACTTCTCCAGATATGATTTCTATTGCGTTACAAATTAATCCAACCAACACTTTAGCTTTCGATAAAATGGGATTATCTAGTCAAAACTCACCGAAAGTAGATGAATGCGATAAGGCCATAAAAATGCTTGAGCAGCTTGCATTGCAAATAAATGTCGATGAGGTATTAACAGACGATGGCTTACGCGACCTGATGAAATCAGAAACCATCGCACTGTTAAAGCAAGCCCGGTATAACGTTGAAGGCTATGACGATTTTTTGGTAAAATATTCTCAACAAATGAGTGTCGGCGCTGTAGCTCAACCAAATAGCAAGACTGTTGAGGCTATTGAACAAGCCATTGCATTGAAAAAGGTAGATGAAATTTATTCAGAAAAGAAAATACTTCCGGGGCCCAAAATTATCGGCAAAATTGATCTTACGAATTTTGAAAAATTCCGAAAGAAAAAATAACTCTATTCGCTTTATATTTAAGTTCACTTATATCCGATTGACAATCCCTCCCCGCGTTGTCCGTGGTCTGCTGTCCGAATATCTCTGGCTTCAAACGAATTGTGGCCGGTATGCCAACCCACATGTTATGTGCTCCAGTATGACACCCACCGAATTTTCGCGTTAAGGATAGTAGTGAAAAGCCCACAGCGCAGCGAGGACTTGTAACGGATAGCCTGACCCGAGGTACGAGGGGAACGCCCTATTCAGACGAAATTGCAGAGTTAAAACGTTCGGACAAGATTTACGAAGTTTAACTCGATGTGTTTAACTTTTAGAGGCCTCGTTGAAGGCTTCGCCGTTTGAAAACTTCGTAAATCTAATTTCGTTCATCATCCCCTTACCATCTTATTCACCAAACCTACCGAAACGCCCAATTGCGCGCTGATACGCCGCTGGGTAAGGCCTTTTGCGGCAAGCTGCCGGGCGGTTTCAGTTAATTTTTCGCACTCAAAGTTGGCGGGCGGGCGGATATGCTCTTTTTCGGCGGCGTGGCCGGGGAACAGGAAACGAAGAAAGCCTTTGGTTTTATGCATGCGGCAAAGGCATACGTTATCGGCCCCGTAAGTTTGCGCAACGCTGCGCTGTTTTACCTGTTTGAGATAACACAAACCTTGTTGCTGTGTACTGCGCCCGATGGCGAAGGCGCTGTCGGCAAAGTTGATGAGCATTTTGCTGCCCTGCAGGTCGTTGACGGTGATGGGGCGGTGAGGGTTGCGCTTGGGTGTGTGCGCCAGCACCAGGATGGACAGGCCGTATTGTTGTTTTAATAATTTGAGCAGCTTCATGAGTTGCAGTGCGGCAGCGGTGTTTTCGGTGCCGCCGCGCAGGCAGGTGATGTTATCGATAATGAGCACTGCCGGCATGATGAGCTCGACTTTGTATTGTACACCTGCCATCAAAAAATCATTGAACGACAGGCAGCTTTCGGGCATTTCGGCTTCGGGGTTAAAATTGGCCCGGTAGAAATTGTTGGAAAAATTGAAGCTGCCCTTTTCATCGCGGTAGCGGTCGCAAAACTGGGCGGTGGTTAATTCAAAGTCGATATACAACACCTTTAAGGGGCCGGCCTGTACGGCAAACGGCCCTACCCCGCTACGGCGCGAGAGACTGTTGGCAATTTGCTCGGCCAGTACGGATTTGCCCATATTGGTATCGGCGAACAGGATGCAGAGTTCATCTTTAAACCAGAATTCGCCAAAGAGCATTTTTTTTGCCGGTTCGCGTTCGCCCAGCTCCATCCAGCGGTTGCCGGTGCCTACGTTGAACAGGCAGTGGGCCAGCAGCGGGTCGAGCGGTTTGGGTCGGCTTTTTGGGGGTTTGTAGGTGCGGGAGCGTGCTTCGGCACGGATGTGTTCGATGATCTCGGGGCGTTGGGGGGACATGTGGTTAGAGGTT
The DNA here is from genome assembly GCA_044448765.1 of Sphingobacteriales bacterium. Lineage (GTDB taxonomy): Bacteria > Bacteroidota > Bacteroidia > Sphingobacteriales > Sphingobacteriaceae > Mucilaginibacter. The sequence continues at coordinate 32,754 of JBIOHG010000028.1, forward strand.
GGAGGTTAGAGATTGGTGATTAGAGGTTAGAGATTGGAGGTTAGAGATTGGAGATTAGGTAAAGGGCGTTAGTCATTAGGTATCGGTTAATGGGCATTGGGTATTGGGTATTGGGTATTGGGTCATGCATTGGCGGTAATGTCGCTTCGTGGACTCACCCGGTCGTATCCGCTAGCCAGCGGATCGACCACCCTCTCTTCGCCCGCGGCGGAAAGAGGGTTGGGGGGATGAACGAAAATATCGGTCCGGTCGCTTCGATAGACTCTCCCGGTCGTATCCGCTAGCCAGCGGATCGACCACCCTCTCTTCGCCTGCGGCGGAAAGAGGGTTGAGGGGGTATGAACGAAAATATCGGTTCCGGTCGCTTCGATAGACTCTCCCGGTCGTAGCTCAGCCGCTTGACCACCCTCTCTTCGCCTGCGGCGCAAAAAAGAGGGGTTTTATTTTGAGAGTTAAGATGATTAACTTTTGGCTATGAACTATCGGCTATGAACCATGAACTAATAACTATCGGCTATGAACCATGATCTATGAACCATAAGCTATTGTTAAAGATACGGAACATTAGTGCAATAAGTGGTGACACTGTTTTGTCAGTGTACCGGGCGGGGAAAAACTTGCAAAAGCTTCTAAAGAATTGCTTTACACTAAGCCTGTTTTTGGATGCTGAATTTGGCCAATAACGCTTAAAAGTGTAAAAAAGTGAAATTCTACAGACTTATTCGTCCGGATCGTGCTTTTTGCGTGCACCTGCTTTTGAGAGTCGATCTATTGATTAGCAGTTATTTAAGTTTATCTTGTTCACAGAAAGAGGCAAGTTGGTCAAGTTTTGAGGCATAGTGTAAACCTTAAAATCTTAAATGTCAACCAATTTCATGATCAAAAAGTGCCCGGGTATGGCTGAACGTGAGCAATAGTGTTCCCAAAATAAAAAAGCACTACAATAATGCGGTGCTTTCTATCATGATTTTGCTTTTTTATTAGCTGTATTGGATGCTCAAAGTGATCGGTACGCTCAAGGCACGCGATATGATGCAATTAGCTTTTGCGCCTTCAGCAATTTCTTTGAATTTGGCTTCGGAAACGCCGTCGATGGAAGCGCCCTTCAGATCGAGATGGATACCGGTAATGGTTACTGTCGGGATGTCTAATTCCAGCGTGGCTGTTGTATCCAGGTCATTCGGTGTAAAACCTGCTTCGGATAAGGCATAGCCTACCGCCATGGTAAAACAGCCGGCATGTGCTGCAGCAATGAGTTCCTCGGGGTTAGTGCCTACGCCTTCCTCAAAACGGGTTTTGAAAGAATATTGGGTATTGTTTAATGTGGTGCTTTGGGTGGTTAGCTCACCTTTACCATCTTTAAAAGTGCCTTTCCAATGGGCTTTTGCTGTGCGTTTCATAGTTGTTGTTGTTTGGTTAAAGTTATAAAAAATGTGTTCGGGGTTTGTTTCGCAAATATTAAAAAATTAATGCCATTTTGCCCGTTCGTATTGCACCGGCCATTTTACATCCTGACCTAAAACATGTGCTGCACGCAGGGCAAAATGCGGGTCGCGCAGCATCTCACGGGCCAGTAGTACAACGTCTGCCTCGCCGGTTTGTATGATCTCGTTGGCCTGTTCAGGTGTAGTTATCAGCCCTACTGCACCGGTCAATATATCGGCTTCTTTGCGGATCCTTTCGGCAAATTCAACCTGGTAACCGGGTTTTAAAGGAATCTTAGCCGTGGCCACATTTCCGCCTGAAGAGCAATCCACCAGGTCGACACCTTTTTCTTTTAAGACTTTTGCTAACGCGACGGAATCGTCGGCTGTCCAGCCGCCTTCGGTCCAATCGGTAGATGAAATGCGAACGAAAAATGGATTTTCGGCCGGCCATACTTCTTTCACCGAATCGATAATTTCCACGAGCAAACGAATACGATTTTCGAATGAGCCGCCATATTCATCCGTACGATGATTGCTTAGCGGGGAATAAAATTCGTGGATCAAATAGCCGTGTGCGGCGTGTATCTCGATCACATCAAAGCCTGCCTTTAACGCCCTTGCAGTTGCCGCTTTAAAATCAGCTTTTACCTTTTCAATGCCGGCCTTGTCAATCGCTACAGGTACTTCTTCTGCATCTGTAAAAGGAATATTGCTTGGCGCTAAAGTTTTCCAGCCGCCTTCGGTATTTGAAGGAATCTGCTTTCCGCCTTGCCAGGGTATTTGGTGACTTGCCTTTCGGCCGGCATGTGCCAGTTGTATCCCCGCATACGAATCATGTACATGAATAAAATCGGTTATTTGTTTCAGTTTTTCGATGTGCTCATCTTTGTAAATGCCAAGGTCACCAGGACTAATACGCCCTTCCGGCGATACGCCCGTTGCTTCGGTAATAACTAATGCTGCGCCACCGACAGCAAAACCACCAAGGTGAACCAGGTGCCAGTCATTAGCAAAACCATCCTCGCTTGAGTATTCGCACATAGGCGATACCACGATGCGGCTTTTAAGTTCGATATTTTTTATTTTGAGGGGAGAGAAAAGATGAGCCATAAAATTTACTTTCCGCAAATATGGGGAGTAACATCTAAGTCCATCTCACAGTTTTGTAAAAACGCTATTTAATAATTTAAAACCTGCCTCACTTGATCGCATTATCTTCCCGCTTTACCAGCAACACATCGTCGCCGTCCAAAGGCAGATAGCCATACTCATATGAAAAGTGATAGGTTTTACCATTTTGCGTTTGATAGGTTCGGGTATGGTATTCAAAATCGAAGCCTTTCGCGGCCATTTTTTGTTTAGTGGTTTTGGTTTTACCTGATGGGTTAAGCTCTTCCATTATCCTGCGGTTACGCTTCAATATGTTGTTGACATTACGCACCAGGTTATAACTGTCGCTGTTTAATTGATTATTATAATTGTTTCGGCACTGGTCGTTGCAGAACTTTTTGTCGGCACGACCATGTAAAACTTCTCCGCAATCAAGACAATATCTTTCATTACTCATATTAAAGTAAAGGTAGTTAATATATTACCCACTTGCAAACGCTTGCAAACGAAACTTGTCGACTATAAGCGGTTAATAACCGAATAAATTTTTGAGGTGGTTGCAACTTTGTCTCACCGAAACAAAAGATATTAAAGTTTAAAAGAACATGAGCACATTAAGAAACAGCGTACGCCTGGTAGGTAACCTGGGTATGGACCCCGAAGTAAAAAGTTTTGATAACAACCGCAAGCTGGCTAAATTTTCACTGGCAACTAATGAAACCTACAAAAATGATAAAGGCGAGCGGGTGACCGACACCCAATGGCACAGCCTGGTGATCTGGGGCGCACAGGCTGCAATAGCCGAAGACATCTTAAAAAAAGGTGATGAAGTGGCTATAGAAGGTAAGTTATCCAGTCGTAGCTATACCGACAAAGACGGCAACAAGCGTTACATGACCGAAGTGGTAGTGAACGAGTTTGTGAAACTTGGCCAAAAGAAATAAAAGAAATCTCCAAACCTAAACCCTTACAATGATCAGCAGGCAGTCCCGGAAAACGGGACTCCTGTTTGATAAAATTCTAAACCTTATTTATTATATTTGTTATGCATTCAGAAGCAAAAGAAACCGCCCGGCTTTATGTGTTGCTAACCGACAAGTTAGGCAGCGACACAACCGAGGCGATGTTTAATTATATCGACAATAAAACGGTGCAATCAGTGGAAGCAACTATCAAGACATTAGCCACTAAGGACGATCTCCACAAGGAACTTGGCATTGTTAAAGATGATCTTCATAAAGAAATTGGCATTGTCAAAGATGATCTTGCAAAGTTCAAATATGATATTAGTAGGCAAATTGGCGATGGAAAGGCAGATACGATCAAATGGATGTTTATCTTTTGGATTGGCCAGGTAGGTGCAACGCTGGCTATCTTGTTTTTATTTTTAAAGAAATAAATGCAATACATGTGGGGGCAATTATCGAAACAACAGCTACAAAATACGACATTTTAAAAGTCAAAAATGACGTTACCTAAGTTAGTTCGTGATTCTATTTGGTGGATGTTCTTTTTCTCGATTGCTAATGTCGCTTCAACGTTTGTCATCTTCTATCTATTTTTAAAGAAATAAGCCACTAATTAAATCGCCGCCGTCTTCTCCACAATGATATGGATCACCTCATCTAACTCAAGGGCTGTAGTCTCAAGATGTTCCATGATCTCCTTATTCAACGGATTATCCATGTTCTTTTTATCAAATAAACTGGTCAACCCAAGTATTGTCGCTACGGGCCGACGGATATTGTGTGAACTTATCGATGCTATATCCTGCAAACGTTTGGTATGCTCAGCCAGATCCTCTTCATTTCTTTTGCTTTCCACTAATTCACGCAGTATGTTAACCGTACGCTCTACCATCCGCAACTCATCTTTACCCGGCTCACGTACCGTATCGTAATAAATAGCAAAAGTTGCCAGCGCGTCAGTACTTTTTGAACTCATTACAGGTGTCGACCAGCAGGCTTTAAAACCATAAGGCAAGATATACTGTTTATAGTTGTCCCATAGGGGGCTATTAGCAATATCTTTCACAATAACCTGTTCGCGGTGATAAACCGCGGTACCGCACGAACCTGCGTAGGGGCCTATCATGCTACCGTTGATGGCGTTACAATATTCCTGTGGGAGGCGTGGAGCCGATAAGTGGTAAACTTTTTCCTGCGCTTTATCGACTTCAAGTATGGAGCAATACATTTCCGGAAATATCTGCTCAATGCCATTTAATAATTCATCCGCTATTTTGGCCAATGAGTGATCGGGTATTAAATTAAGCTCCAGCACTCTCTTTTCAAGGTTAAGCACCAGTTGCTCTATCTTAATATCGCTAATATCCTTTATGAAAATCAATAATTCTTCCTTATAGGGATATATATTTAGCTGAAGCCAACACTTACAATACGCATCATAGTATTGTAACTGCCCTGCCCTGTTTTCTTTATAAATATTTTCAAATTCGGGAATTACCTCATCTGTGACCGCCAATTCATCAATCTGCCTGAAATCAGCGCCATAAAGCTCATTTTCTGTTGTGCCTAACAGTTTCTGAAAAGCAGGGTTGAAGGCATTAACACGCCAATTTTTATCCAGCATAAAAAATCCTTCGGTCAAATTTGCCAGTACGTATTGTACCTTGTCGGATATATTATAGGGGTTACGGAAATTTAGTCTTTCATTGGAATAAATACCAACCAGGTAGGTAAGCTGGTTCCCGACATCAAAGCTGGCAGACCAACTAATAGTTAAATGGCTGCCTGTGTTTGTTTCTATCCTGGCGGAAATACCTTCGATATTTTCAAGAGAAATTATGCTGATAAGTAGCTCATTTATTTTATGTGCGTCAGCGGGATGGACCAAGTCTAAAAGGGTTTTGTTTCTGCTTTCTTGTTCTGTATACCCGGTAAAATGAACCCACGACGAATTGACCGAAATAATATTTCCTTTGGTGTTTGCAACACAAAGTATATCATTTGAGTTTTTTAGTAAAAATGTGAGCCGCTTGTCCATGCGAAGCATTATTATTTGTAAAACTACAATTAATAAACTTCGTATTATAAAACCAATAATATATTATTTTATGGAGTTGTTACCGCTACGGGCAGAATTTTTCCATTGTAAAACTTGTGCCCCGTAAGCGCAAAGTCGGCGATGTATTTCCCCATTTCAAATGCAAGCACGGGTGACTCATGCCCGGGGAAAGCTTTCTCAAGCATTTCGGTCTGCGCCGAGCCGAGCGCCAGGCAATTGACTTTGATTTGCCTATCAGTTAATTCCTGGGCTAAACACTCTGTCAATATATGCAGCGCGCCCTTGCTGGCCGAATAAGCTGATAAACCAGCAAACTTCGTACTTCCCTGGAAGCCGCCCATACTACCAATGTTGAGAATATGTGCGCCGGCAGGCATTAATGGCAATAGGTTTTGCATAATGCGTACATGCCCAATAAAATTACTTTGTATCATTTCTACAAAGTCGGTTTCCAGCAAATCCGCGAATGGCTTATTGATGAGTACCCCGGCATTATTTATCAATATATCTACGCGATTATCCAGGCGGGCTGAAATGAATTGAAGCAAGTCTGCATAATCATCATGAACAATATCAAACGCCACCGGGTAAAGTATACAGTCGGGGTTTAATCCCTGCGCTATTTCCAACAACCGCCCAAGTTTATCTTCTGACCTTGCCAGGGCCACAACTTTATGGTCGCCGGTTAGTATCAACTCTAAAACCGCCTCAAAGCCAACACCACTGCTGGCACCCGTTATAATGATATTCATAAGCTCCTAACCCCTAAAGGGGATTAATTTTTGCTAAGATATAAACAAGGCCCGCGTTTAGTAAGTGATTTTTTAAAATAAATCTGTTATTTTTGTATTATGGACGTGCAAGTAGTGACAAACGAAAAAGGCAAAAAGACTGCTGTGTTGATCCCGATAGCTGATTGGGAAGATATACAGAAACGTTTAAACACCGAACAGTTATTTGACGAATTTTCTTCGTCAATGAAATCTATTAAGGAAGATACAAAGGGCGGTTCTAAGTTAAAAAGCGCCAGGAGCCTGATACATGGCCATTGAGGTTAAGTACACGCCTGATTTCGAAAGGCAGATAAAGCGTTTATCACATAAATATCCTTCGATATACCAGGATCTCGAAGTCTTAATCGATGAACTTGAATTAAATCCGCAAACAGGCAAACCTTTAGGCAAAAACTTATATAAAATCCGCATGTCTCTATCTGATAAAGGGAAGGGCAAAAGCGGAGGTGCAAGAGTAATTACGTATGCCTTGTTAACAAATGACACTGTTTATTTAGCTGCGATTTACGACAAATCGCAACAATCAACTATTGATACAGATAGACTAATTAAAATACTTAAAAGCTTAGACCTTTAATTTATTAAACTACCAGCTTTTGCCCTACAGGATGCTTGATGAGATAAAATCCGTCATTGATAAGTTTGGTTAGCGACGGCTCGTTTGCAGCTTTATTTTTAAGAAAAACTCTTATTTCTGAGGCCAATGCTGGTTCTACTTGTTCGTGGTCCAGTATTTCCAGTATTTCCAATGCGCACAGCCAATCGTCATGGTGATTTTTTTGGAGCATGAGCCATACGTTACCTAAGAACCCAAAATCGCCGCCCTTATGCCTGCGGTTACGCACCTGCCGGTATAACTTGTGTAATTCGATAGTTCGTGCGTCATATTCAACGTGATGTGTGCCTGTATTCGATTTCGGTGCGACCTCTTCAAACGCTTCTTTGTCGGCTGCGCCACAAAAAACCGATACGATCTTTTCGCCCACGGCCATATCATAAACACCCCATGACGGGTCGAACAAAATATTCCCTTTTCCATCCTTAACCGTGCAATCTGTAAAAGTGATCAGCAATATTTGGCCATCGTTCGCTGTAATACTTTTTACTACACCACTAACTTTGACGCCACTAGCAAAATTAAGCTCGGCATTTTTGTCTTCGACAATGCTAATAAGCGGCAAATCATCCAAAAGCGTATGTTCTAAAGGTGTTGCTATACCGGCCAACTTGCCAACCGGTGAACTAAATCCTTCATTATGATAATCCTTACCATGCCCTTTCAATTGTTTATTATTTTGCGACAGCATAACCGGGCCCGAAAGTTTTATAAATGACGGTTGTCCTTCCACGTGTTTAAACTCTGAAAACACGCCCGATACCTGCAATCCCGAACTGTAAACCGCCGTACAGATATTTTTGCTTTCGATCGCTTTTTGCAAACCATAACTACCGCCCCGCCTGAACGACATTGTATCAGCAAACTCTTCAAGCACATCTATCAGGTTTTGAAACTTTGGCGTAACGAACAACTGAGGTTGTGTTTTAGTAATGTCGTAACTATAATTGATAGTATCCTTATTATACCACAGTTTTTTAACATCCTTTTGCATGCAGCTTGCACTTTCGCCGATGGATGATAACAAGCCCGCGCCGTATATTTTTGGATTTTCAAGATCGCCAATTAAACCGTACTCCACAGTCCACCAATGCAGGCGGCTTAACAGCGCCATTTCAGATGGTTCACCCATATTCTTTTGGCGATAGTCAACTAATTCTTCTGCTTTTTGTATTTCATTAGGATCAGCATCAGGCATTTCTTTCAGAATTGACAAGGCACGTATCGCCTCATATAATTCAAAATCCTGGGCCGAAAACATAGCCTTGGCGCCTATCGAGCCAAAATAGCTCAGGTATTCATGGTAGTCTTTATCGGCTATAATCGGTGCATGCCCGGCAGACTCGTGTATGATATCCGGCGCTGGAGTATATTCGATATGATTTAACTGGCGAATATCAGCCGCTATAACCAATACCCGGTAGGCCTGGTATTCCATAAAGGCAGCGGGCGGAATAAAACCATCAACGGTAACTGCGCCCCAGCCTATTTTGCCCAGGGCGTCGTTCATTTCCTGCAAATTGGGGATTGTTTCAATGGTCAATCCCGCCTTTTGCAGGCCGGGGATATATGGATAATAAGCTACATCTTTTAGGTAACTGTAATTTTGGCGCATCACATAGCGCCAAACAGCATGGTCGACAGGCGTGTAATGTTCGTAGTGCTGGGGCACTATAAATTGTTTTAAATGAGAAGGCAACGCCGCAACCTGCGGATTATTAAAGTCGTTCATTACGTTCAGTCGGTTTATTAAGAGAACGTAAAATTAGGAATTTTGGTTGAGTAAGTTGGAATAAGTTATGTGGTTAAACCTTATCAGGAGATAATTTTACTTCAAAAGATTTCAGCCCCTCTTCTAACCTTTTCGGGCGGATGACATAGTATAAACCAAGCATAGCCACGATAAGCGAGGTTAAGTAAAAAGACACGCTTAAAAATACCGCCAAGCCAACATTCATGTGAAAGATGGGTGAAAGTCGTGCAAAAATTGCTTCCCTTGCACCAGCGCCGCCAAAAGTAATAGGCACAACTGCTGCTAAAGCCGATATGAGGAATGACAATAAATACGGCGCAAATTTGCCATGAAAATCCTGCCCCATTAAAAAGCAAAGAATGGTAAGCACCTGCAATGATTGAACAATGACTGCCTTAGCATGCCCCTTGAAAAAGTGTTTGGTAAAATCCTTAAAAAATATTTTTACAACAAAATAGTAAATGGCTGTCCCTACAACAAAAATTATCATCGGTATAGCAAGGTGTATCTGTTCCTGTATCTGCGGGATAAATATAGTTAATGCCACCACGATGAGTCCGATGGCCCATAAGCCGCTTAATCTGTCAAACGCAATGGCCCAAAACACTCTTTTTGCAGGTAGCTTGTAAGTTTTGTGGAGCAGGTAAATTTTATATCCGTCGCCACCTATCCCTCCTGGAAGCAACAAATTATAAAATATCCCAAGCAGGTATAAGCGAAAATTGAAACGGGTATCTAAGCGCAGATCAATCGACTTGAAGAAACTCATCAATCGCCAGGCGGAGGCCACCATCGAAAAGAAGTACACGATGACGGCAGCCAGCATCCACCAGTAATTGGCATGGAAAAGCCTGTCTTTGATCTCGCCGATAGGCTGCTTGCTGAAAACATAGTACAGCAGCGCAGAAGTAACAGCCAGTTTTAAAACCAGTTTAGTAACATTCCAAAGCTTGTGTTTCCAGGTACGCGGATTGGGGTTATCCTCTACAATATCTTCAATTTCAGTCATTAGGCTGCAAAGCTATGCTTTTTTTGGATTACACTGTTTACAGAAATTGACAAAGCAGTTAATATTAAAATCATATTTTTGCGCAAAATTGAAGCGGAATGGCAAAAGTTAAAGTTGGTTTGGTGCAGATGTCGTGCACGGCTGATAAGCAGCAGAACCTGCAGAAAGCAGTAGATAAAGTACGTGAAGCAGCTAAAAAAGGTGCGCAGATAGTTTGTTTGCAGGAACTTTTCACGTCGCTATATTTCTGCGACGTTGAGGATTATGACAACTTTAAACTTGCGGAAGCCATTCCGGGCCCATCAACGGATGAACTCTCCAAATTGGCTAAAGAGCTCAATGTAGTTATTATCGCCTCGCTGTTTGAGAAACGCACACAGGGGTTATATCATAATACCACCGCGGTAATTGATGCTGATGGTACTTATTTAGGCAAATACCGTAAAATGCATATCCCGGATGATCCGGGTTTTTACGAGAAATTTTACTTTACCCCCGGTGATTTAGGTTATAAAGTTTTCAAAACGAAATATGCCACTTTGGGTGTGTTGATCTGTTGGGACCAATGGTACCCGGAAGCAGCGCGTATTACGGCTTTGATGGGTGCCGAGATATTGTTTTATCCAACAGCTATCGGCTGGGCCACAAGTCAGGATGATGCCACTAATACCGAACAATACAACGCCTGGCAAACCATCCAGCGTTCGCACAGTGTGGCTAATGGCGTGCATGTAGTGAGCGTGAACCGTGTTGGGCAGGAAGAAGAATTGAAATTCTGGGGAGGCTCGTTTATTTCGAACCCTTTCGGAACGGTTCTTTACCAGGCTTCGCATACGGATGAGGAAGTTATAGTTGAAGAATTAGATCTGGAAAAATCCGACTATTACAGAAGTCACTGGCCCTTTTTACGAGATAGGCGCATCGATTCGTATTCACCGATAACAAAACGGTTTATCGATGAAGATTGATTTTGCTAACTCCCCTGCTTCGCAGGGCTTTCATTTCCCCGCCGAATGGGCACCACACACCGCAACCTGGTTAAGCTGGCCGCATAAGGAAGAATCTTGGCCGGGAAAACTCGATACCATTTACAAGCCTTATTGCGAGTTTATCAAAATATTGACCGAAGGCGAGTTGGTGCGTATTAACGTAGCTGATGAAAAACTGAAAGCATTCGCTATAAAGCAATTGCAATTAGCCGGTGTTGACCTGAATAAAGTTGAATTTTTCGATTTCCCTACAAACGATGCCTGGTGCCGTGATCATGGGCCGGCATTCCTCATCAACCCGGACACAAAACAAAAAGTGATCATTGACTGGGACTATAATGCCTGGGGCAATAAATACCCCCCCTACGACCTTGACGATGTTATTCCTACCCAAATTGCCAAACATTTTAATTTACCGGTTTATCACCCTGGAATAATAATGGAAGGGGGCTCGGTTGACTTTAATGGAAAAGGCACGCTTATAACCTCGACTGCTTGCCTGCTGAACAAAAACCGCAACCCGCATTTAAACCAGCAACAAGTTGAGGCTTACCTGCACAATTATTATGGTGTGGAACAAGTACTTTGGGTTAACGAAGGCATTATAGGCGATGATACCGACGGACACATTGATGATACCGTTCGCTTCGTGAATGAGGATACTGTAGTTACCGTTATCGAGGAAAATAAGACTGACGAAAACTACCAAATCCTGCAGGAAAACCTGCAAATGCTGAAGGAAATGCGCCTGCTGAATGGCAAACAACTCAATATAATTGAATTGCCAATGCCGGAGTCTATTTATTATGATGGGCAGCGTTTACCGGCTTCTTACGCTAACTTTTACATTGCCAATTCGGCTGTAGTTATGCCGACTTATCGCAGCAAAAATGACGATAAGGCTTTAAACGTTCTACAGCAATGCTTCCCGGACAGGAAGGTCGTAGGAATTGACTCGACAGATATTATCTGGGGGTTAGGCAGCTTTCATTGCCTTAGTCAGCAGGAACCTTTTGTTTAGCGGAAAGCTAAAAGCAGAAAGTTCAAAGCCCATTAACTATGCTAACAAGCTTTCTGCTTTGGTCTTTACGCTTTCAGCTTAGTTTACCGACTGTTTCTCGTTTCTCACCGATTTTCAAGTAACAGTCACCAATATTTCATTGTTGCGCCTTCTATATTGATATAGTTTTGAGTAAGATTTAATTCAGAAAGAAGATGAAAACTATAATCGAAGATAGCCGCAAAACACAAAGAAGCCGTACTATATTGGGCGCCTTCGTTGTAGTAATTGGTACCATTTTATTGGTCGACCAGCTTAATGTTGTGCTGATACCCGACTGGCTGTTCAGCTGGCCCATGATATTGATATTGATCGGGCTTTACTCTGGCGCAAAACACAATTTTCAGAATTTAGGCTGGCTAGTATGGATATTTATAGGAGGTGCTTTCCTGGCCGATGATGCCTTCCCCGGTATGAATATTGGCTACTTCGCATGGCCGATCGGGCTGATCCTGTTAGGCGGTTATTTTATCACCAGGCGGAGCTTTCAACACAGAATATAAACTCACTTGCTTACCGATAAATGAAAAAAGGGGATGCATGGCATCCCCTTTTTTCATTTATGGTTGACCAACTTCATAATTATTGAAGACCACCTACAGAATTGACCGATTAGTTTTTTACCGACAATTTATCCGCACTTACCGATTACTTTAATAAAGTCGCCAATATTTGATAGGTTCGCCTTAAGTATTACCTTAGTTTTGGATAAGATTTAATTTTTGATAATAAAGATCATGAGTGATAATATAAACGATATAGAATATCAGAAAAAACCCGGCAGTGGGAAAGTGTTTGTCGGCTTAGTTCTGCTGGCTGTCGGCGGCATATTGCTGCTCAACCAATTTGATGAGCTGGATATCCCGGGGTGGATATGGAGCTGGCCTACCTGGGTAATAATATGGGCCCTGTATTCTGGCGCCAAGCACAATTACCGCAACTCGGCATGGATCATTTTTCTTTTTGTAGGCTTGGCAGGCATACTCAACTACGCCATACCGGTACTACACCTGCACGATTTCATATGGCCCATCATAATCATAGGCGTAGGGCTTTGGATGATACTGAGGAGAAATAATCAATGGAACCATGATAAATGGGACAAAAAGGCATGGAAAAAAGACTGGGAAGAAAAATGGGACTGGCGCAATCATGCCGGGCAGAATCCACCGCAACAACCTACAGCCGATGCCAGCGGTACTTCAACAAATATTCCCCCTGTTGAACCGGGTAAAGCGCGCATGTCAGGCGATGATTATTTGGATGCCGTATCTGTTTTCGGTGGCGTTAAAAAGACCATTCTATCCAAAACGTTCAAAGGTGGCGAAATAGTAAATGTATTCGGCGGTGCGGAGATTGACCTGACCATGGCCGATATTGAAGGAAAGGTAGTGATCGATATTACCCAGATATTTGGCGGCACCAAGATCATTGTACCATCGCACTGGCAGGTGGTATCTAATCTTTCGGCAGTTTTTGCAGGGGTTGACGATAAGCGTCTGCGAAAAACAGGTGCGGGCGACGACAATAAAATACTGGTGCTCGAAGGAGTTTCGATATTCGCTGGCGTCGACATTCGTAGTTATTAATTCACCAGGCTTAAAAAATTAAGACAAAAAACAGTTTTGGCGCATTCAACAACGGCATTTTCACGATTACGCATAGCATTTATAGCAGGAGGGCTTGTATGGGCCCTGCTGCTTATTTGTGTGGTGCATAGTTTTGGCTTTACCTGGTATATAGCCTCGGCCGATGGCTCGGTTTGCACCATATTGCTGGGGGCGGCCTGCTGGCTGATTAATAATAACCTGCGCTACTATCAACCGGGCAAAGGGAGTTATATTAATTTATTCTTCTGGTGCGCTGCGCTTACGGCTGCCTGTACCTTTGGCGCGCGTTGGGTGTTGCCTTATATTAACACCAATACGGTGTACGTAAATTTCCTGGTTCAATCCATAACCATACGCTTTTTTACCAACTTCCTGGCCATCGGCTGGATGGCTTTGATCAGCATGATATGGTATTCGCAGCAGGACCAGAAGGAGAATGAAAAACGTAAATCCGAAGCCGAGAAATTAGCACGCGATGCTGAGTTGTATAACCTGCGCCAGCAATTGCAACCGCATTTTTTGTTTAATAGTTTGAATTCCATCAATGCTTTGATCGGCTTTAAGCCGGATGAGGCAAGGAAAATGATACACCAATTATCCGATTTTTTGCGGGGTACTTTAAAGAAAGACGATCAGCAGCAGGTAACTTTGACGGAGGAACTGGCGCATTTGCAACTGTATCTGGATATAGAAAAAGTACGCTTTGGGCACCGGTTAATGACGGAAATAAGCTGCGACCAAAAATGCCAGGATTGCATTTTACCGCCAATGATATTACAACCGATAGTAGAGAATGCCATAAAATTCGGCTTGTATGATACGACGGAGAGCGTTACTGTAAGCATCCGTGCTGAACTGGAAGAGAATTATCTCACGCTAACCGTACAAAATCCATACGATCCTAAAACTGCCCGCCCGCGTAAAGGGACCGGTTTTGGATTAAGCGGTGTACAAAGACGGCTTTATTTATTATTTGCCCGTACCGATTTAATTGAAACTTACGCAGATGATAATATCTTTACAACCATAATTAAAATTCCGCAAGCAGTATGAAACGCGTATTGGTAATTGATGACGAGCCCCTGGCCCGAATGGTTGTGCTGGAGTATTTACAGCAATTTAAGGACAGTATTGAAGTATTGCAGGAATGCGGCGACGGGTTTGAAGGGTTAAAAGCTATTCAACAGTATCAGCCCGACCTTGTGTTCCTGGATGTGCAAATGCCAAAAATTAACGGCTTTGAAATGCTTGAACTGGTGGATAATCCACCATCTGTTATATTTACCACTGCCTTTGATGAATATGCTATCAAAGCTTTTGAGGCGCATGCCATAGATTATTTGCTGAAACCATTTACCAAAGACCGTTTCAATAAAGCGGTTGAAAAGTTCCTGTCTACAGCACCAGCCGTTCATCCGGCAAAACAAACAGAAAACCTGCTGGAAGCGGTTTCTCAATCACCCGCACAGCACGAGCGTATCGTGGTGAAAACAGGCACCAAAGTGAAGATCATCCCGGTTAGCGACGTTGAATATTTAGAGGCTGATGACGACTATGTAAGCGTACATACGCCCGAAGGCTCGTTCCTGAAAAATAAAACCATGGGATTTTTTGAGCAAACGCTCGATCCATCGCAATTTGTGCGTGTGCATCGTTCCTATATCATCAAAATTCAAAACATTACCCGTATCGACCCATACGAAAAGGACGCACACATAGCTATCCTTAAATCAGGCGCTAAAATACCGGTAAGCAAGACGGGTTATGTGAAACTAAAACAGGTACTGGGGATATAATTTTATCATTATCTTTAATGAATGGATAACCAAACCAGTTGGACACCTTCAGCAGATGATAATTTACAAGGCCTGACTGATAAAAATTTGATAAATGAGGCCGAAGCAAAGGGTATAGCTGCGGCAGAATTATACATTTTCCAATTAGAAAACGATATCCCAGTATCAACTAGTCTGATACTTGACATACACAAAATTGCTTTTGGGGGACTTTATGAGTGGGCGGGAAGATGGCGGACGACGGATGTAACAGTCGGGCAATTAGAACCACCCAAACCAACGAATATTTTACAACTGCTGTATCAATTTATTGATAATCTTAATTATAAAATTGCAGGCGCAAATACTTTTCAGGATAAGGCCGATGTGTTAGTATATGCACACTATGAATTTATTCGCATTCATCCTTTTAATAATGGCAATGGGCGAACAGGTCGTATGCTCATGAATATTATTGCCCTAAAATTTGGCTTTAAACCTTTAGAATTATATTACCGGCAGGGTGAGAGCAGAAAAATTTATATTGATGCAATGAAATCTGCAGACGGGGGGAACTTTGAACCGATAGCCCTCTTAGTTACCAAAGAATTGACCGCCTTTTAACTCCTCTTCGCGAAGCAAAGCTTTAACCATTTTTTTTATTTTTGATTTTTCAACCTGCTGGTCTTCCAATGACATAGTAGAAAATACAGTATCCGTCAAAATTTTGGTTAAAAACTTTTTCTCTTGCAATTGGGGATATTTCTCAAAAAACTTCATCTCAAAACAAAATTAAGAAAAAATCCGAACAATTTCCACTCGCATAACTACGTTTATAGGTGATATCCAAAACCTACAATCATGCCTAAATTTCTTATTGCAATACTCATTCCGTTGCTGCTTGGAGCCGCGCGGAAACCGGCTACGCCTGACAGTCCGCGTGCTGCAAATATCCGCGCAAAAGTTTGGCCGCAATTACAAAGCGATTTGAAAGCCGCAGGATTGAAGGATGACCAACCCATCTATCTCAGAATATTCAAGATTCCCGGAACGATGGAGGTTTGGGTAAAATCGGGCAAACAATTCAAATTATTCAGGCAATATTTAGTTTGCACTTATTCCGGCGGATTGGGCACCAAAACGCATAATAAAGACGGCAAGTGCCCGGAGGGTTATTACAGCATTACACCCAACCGGCTTAACCCAATGAGCAATTATCATTTGGCAATGAATATAGGGTATCCAAACGCTTATGATCAGTCGCGTGGCTATACCGGCGATGAAATTATGATTCACGGCGATTGTGTTTCCATCGGCTGCTATGCTATGACCGACGCTAAAATTGAAGAAATATATACGCTGGTATATGAGGCATTTCAGCATGGCCAAAAAGCGGTGCCGGTAAGCATATACCCGTTCAAATTAACCAACACTACTTTGGATACTTATTCGGAATGGTCGACATTTAGTTTCTGGGAAAGCTTGAAACCGGGTTATGATATTTTTGAGAGAACGCATGTGCCGCCTGTGGTTACCGTGGTGGGTAAGAATTATTCTTTCCGATAGCAAAAAGCGGAAAGTCTAAAGCAGAAAGCTAAATGGTTTCCTAAAGTAAAAAGCTTTAGTCTTTATGCTTTTTGCTTTCAGCTTATCAACAACATCCTCCACGCTTCCTCCACCCTGCCTTCATCCAATAACTGCCTAGCCTTCAAATGCAATTGCGTTTCGCGAGTGCGACTGTCGCCGATGGTGGCATCCAGTATTTCTTTTATTTCGGGAGATTGACCATAGGTTTCAATGGCTTCGTCCGTTGGTAAAACCTCCACATTACCTAACTGGCCCAGGTTATTGCCGGTCAATACTTTTGAATTGCGGATGGCATAAGGTATAGCATCCACACCGATGCCAATGCTACGCACAGGTTTGGCTACTTTAAATAGATTTTCTTTAGTGATCCGGGCATACCAATCGCCGCCGAGGCGGGCCACCAAGTCGAGTTTTTGCTGATCGATCTTTCCTTCGCTGTCTAAAATAGATTCGTTTATATGGATCAGTTTAATTTCAGCGATGATCAAATTACCGGCACCGGGGCCAGTTCCCAGGGGTTTTACTTCGTTCACCACGCACTCAAATTGTACCGGCGATTCGGCAACGCGCGGTGGTCGCACCAATTCAGATGCTAAGGGTGTAAAGCCAGATTTGATAAACTCGTTCACACCTTTTGGGTACTCCACGCTGGCCAGGGAGGTTTGTTGCACCATATCATAGCTAACTATATTGATGACGCATTCAGGTACTTCTTTGATGTTTTCGAGTGTGTGCTTTGTAGTATTATCGCGCACCCTTCGTGAAGGCGAAAAAATACAGGTTGGTGGATTGGAACCAAATAGATTGAAAAAGCTGAAGGGGCTTAAGTTTATATTTCCAGCCTTATCTATAGTCGAAGCAAAACAAATGGGTCGCGGCGCAATGGCGTATTGCAGGTAGGTATGCAGTTCAGGGGTGGTAAGGTCGGATGTTTTTAGTGTCAGCATTTGTTTTACAATTTGTCATCCTGAACAAAGTGAAGGATCTATTCCGGGATGCTGTCATGACCTGGGTGACTGTGATAATCCGTAATAGATTCTTCGCTATCGCTCAGAATGA
>JBIOHG010000029.1:0-50374 GCA_044448765.1 Sphingobacteriales bacterium
CATGAGAACGCAGTACCCAACTTCCCCGCATTGCTGCTGAAGAGCGCAAAATTTGTTCAGGGTAAGAACGAACTGTACCCGGTTCCGCAAACCCAGATCGATATCACCCATGGTAATATCAAACAAAATCCTGGTTATTAAGCCATTACTGAACCAATAACTATATGTTAAATAAGGCCCTTTACTAAGGGCCTTATTTATTTGCAAGCCAGCATATGCAGGACCAAAAAACTCACATCCGAGTTTTTTGGCTATAAAGAAAAGATGCCTGCATCATTTTATTAAAGTTCAAACCACACAAGGCCTGTGGGTCTCGGTACTGTTACCATATCTCATCAGGGTCGTGAGATCTGCTATCCTAAATGCTTTTGTATTGAGACGATCACAGAGGCAATTTTTTTATGGTTTAACAATTAAAATTGTATTAAACGAAAAAGCCACCCGCTGGTTAGCGGATGGCGTTGCAATAAGTGCCTAAAATTATTTATATTTTATTTAAAAACCTTGTTTCATTAACCCTTACCCTAGCGTCATGCCTGGCGCTTCGATCACTAACCTCCGCCGTCATAGCTTCGTACCAATCCGATTCGCAATTGCTTAAATAGGTGATCTTAAGGCCCAGCAGGTAGTCGTCAATAAATAAAACATTACTGTTCTTATCGCTGATTTTGCTGTTCACCAAATCCAACTCATGCATATATTGATCCAAATATTTTTGATTAATGGATTTTAAAATATAGTCCCTTTCGCTCACATCTAACTGGTTGTAGATATAATTGACCAAAAAAGCTTTGTTTTTATGCAAGTGAACTTCGCAACGGGTTTTCAAGCCATTGAATTTCCATTTATAAACATAGATAGAAAGATCCTTTTCGCTAAAAACGAACTCGGGTTTCCCATGCATGGCTATAACATGGCCGGCATCGGCGCCAAGAACGTTGGGTTGAACATTAACATCGGTTTGTATGGACCTTAAATTGATTGTACCCTTATAGATATCTAAATAGCTGGCATAATTAACATACTGGCCTAAAACAGCTTTGTAATAAGATGTGTTACCGTAATAGTTGCTTGTTGAAAATATCTTTTTAGTAAAATCAGATATAATGTGGCCCTTCTTGATATAAGAGTATATATTTCGGGGGTATGCTATAGTTCCCATTGGACTGTGATTGATTTGTTGTGTGGTTGTTTAAACGATTGTCTCTGGTTAAGTACTTCGCATTTTGTTTTGCTTACTATTTATACGGGATTGTTTTATAGAAGGTTATTGTTTTTTGCGTATTATTAAATATAAAATATTGATTACGCTTAAAAAAGGCCGTTTCTGCGCCAAGTTCGAGAATCAGGTTGACTATTAGTTAAATTTACATAGTCCGGCTGAATAAGCAGCCGCACCCTCTCAATTTTAATAAAAAACACACATTCAGAAAGTTAGAAAAGCGAGGTTATTTTATGCTCGGTAGTATCAATTGTGCAGCTAATCCCTGGGCATACCAGCGTGCCAGGTAGTCATTCGGATGAAGCGGATTAGCGATACAGTCTTTAGCCTTTTTGTGGTCGTAAATAAAACTGCTGATGGCATACATATCCAGGTTGATGACGCCCCTGGTTTCCATTTGTTTCAGCACATTACTGTACCCTTCCAGGTTTCCGGTATAAAAAGATTTGTATTGATCAGAATCCAGCACATAAGCAGGGTCGAATTTCATATTCGATAACAATATAAATTCCACGTTCGGGTTCGATGCCCTGATCTTGCCTATCATGGTTTGCATATAACCTTTGAACTGTTCAGGGGTTAACCTCCAAAAATCATTCATACCAAAATCCAGTATTACCAGGTCGGGTTTTAAGGGGTTAACATACTCGGCAGCATACTGCGCCCCCCAATCGACCGTCGAACCCGGCAGGCCCGCGTTATATAACTTGACATAGGCATAATGGTAACTTTTTCCTAATTGTCGTGCGAACAGGCTGACATAGGTGGGCATATACGGCGGGATAGTGTCATACCCGCTCACGTCCATCCCGCGGGTGATACTCATGCCATAGGCGACGATCGTTAACCGCTTTTTAGCCCGAAGTTTGGCTATAGTAAGCGGCATTTGGCTGCCTTTGTATGCGGGCACGGGCCCTGTCCATGTATCGTGATGTGTATAGGTTACCACTATCCATTGAGATTCGGTATTGAACCAGGCCAAGTCTTTCTTCGTATCAAAAGAAGTGTCGGCCCGAAAAGGCATGGCAGAGCCGGTAGTCCGGATAATAACATTGCCCGATCTTGAATAGTCCTTATCCTCACCATAAGCCCTTTTTAAATCAAAACTTCTGACCGAAAGAATACGATCGGGTTGATACAGCAGTTCGCCTGCAGCACGTGAACCATTTTTTGAGTAAAGCAGAACCGTTTCATTATAAACGGTATCCGAATGCCAGAAAGGCTTCATATACTGGTCCAGGTCAACCAATGGCTCATGATTTATTTTAGGCGAACCGACATTTGCTTCGATTTTGAAGTCATCAGCATAAATAACTCCGGCAGCACCTTCCTTCTCAATACCGACCTCCATATAACTGCTCAACGCCGGCGATTCGGTATAGTTGCCGGTTTGCCGATATCCAGCGGAATCAGGCGGCCTGCTTATGTATTGGAGCAACTTTTTATGTTTGATGTTATAGAACCTAATGAACGAATAGCACTTAATGCCTTTTTGAGACGACTTGACATAGGCGTCAAACTGAACCACAGCTAACGGTTTCACCGGAATAACCTGGTAAATGCTTCCGGATTCGATCTTTGCGCAGGCATTCCCGTTATGCTTGTCTGTTTTATCAATGCTGATTTTGCCCGTAGTGTGCCATCCCGCCATCCCCTGTTCAAAATCGAGATTTTGTGCAAAGGTTTTGCCCGAAAAAAAGATGATAATAATTAAGACGATCCCGATTCGCATCCTACGATAATTTAATGCACAGTTCCGGTTGTGATCACCACTTTATTCTTGTTCACCGTCAGTGGCAGCCATAAGTAATCAGATTTTGGCAAATCGAGTTTATTCCATCGGTCAGCCATAAAAATATAATTATTCCCTTTTATCGGTAAAACAAAGGTACTTTGTGCTTCATAGGTAGTTGCTGCCCCGGGCCCGGTGCATGGGTTACCGTATTCTTTATAAGGCCCCAGCGGATTGTTAGCCACGGCATAAGTTGCTGCATTTGGCGACCAACCACTACAAGAAGAAGTAATCAAATAATACTTACCGCCGTTTTTAAACAAGGCAGGGGCCTCACGGTTACGGCCGATCAAAATGCGGTTGTAAGTTTTTGAAGGGCTCAAATAGTCATCGTTAAGCAAACAAACCTGCATGGTTTTATTTTGTTCGGATGAATAAACCAGGTAGGCTTTACAATCATCATTCTGGAACAAGGTCATATCTCTTGCCATATTGCCGTTGGGCTTTACACTGCGCAGATAACGGTATGGGCCAGCCGGCGTGTTGCTGATAGCCACCCCAGCCCGCGAGTAGGAGTAATCCTTACGGTCGACATGCATCCACATTACGAATTTTTTGGTTTTGGCATTGTAAATTACTTTAGGGCGCTCAATTACGCGGCCCGTGTCGATATCGTTTGTCGTATCGCTTTTTACGGGAGCAAGTGCGACGCCATCATATTTCCAATGTTTCAGGTCTTTGGATTCATAACACGATACCCCACCGGCAGGTACGCGGTAATCCTCCCATTGCTGCCCGGGCACCAGCCAGGTTTTGCCCTTTTTTATTTCGCCGAACAGGTAATAGGTCCCGTTATTATACAAAATGCCTGCACCATGCGCATTGATCAGGTGCCCCGCATTGTCTTTCATTTCACCCTTTACGGATTGAGCCGATGCCTTCCCTGCGAAACTTAACGAAAGGAGGGTGACAAATAAGTATTTTATATTACGCATAACTAACCGCATAAACTTCTGCTTTTAATGTGAATGCATCTTTTTCAGTCGTGCTGCAGGTGATGGACAACGGCTTCGAATCGTTGAACGATCCTCTTTTTGCTTCACCCACCCCCCACGACAAGCCACTCCAGATCATCTTATCATATTCAATGTGAAGTGGGATAGTTTTACTACCCTGCGAAACTTTTATTTTGATCACTTCGCTTACCTTTTTACCATCCGGCGGTGCGCCCAGCCACGAGCGGCAAGGGTCGCCATTTTTATAAAATTGCTGAAAAACAATGCGTATACCCTTATCCGTTGCGGGGGTAATTGTTGCTTGTGTTGTTTTCCCGGCAATAGAAGTAAAATCTGCTCTTATAGGTTGAATATCTGTAGGGATATTGATCGTATTATCAATGCCGAGATGATATTTTGTATCCGCAAATTCTCCAAATCCAACTACAACGAGTTGCTCGGGTCCAAGTGTTACGTTTTTACCATTTATTTTAGGTTTATAACCACCATCGGCGTAAAGTATTGATCGGGCTGAATGACCTCCAGATGTTAGCCCTATTGTTGCCATTCGTTGAGACGGATTTACAATTGTAGCCACTGCACCTTTTTTGGTAGACGAATAAAAGCCATATGAATTTCCCCGCCCCGGTATTGCACCAAAAGTTTGCGTATCATCCTGGGTTTGCAAACCGTGATACAGGTTTTGCACTTTAGCGAACCATGCTCCGTCTTCTTCGGTTAATAATTCCATATTACCATGATACACATTCGCCCAGCCGCCGCGTGCCAGTTCCAATATCAGCATACCCTTCCAGCAATTGCGGCCGCGGTAATAGCAGGTACCCGTTTGGCCTATCATAAAGGCACAATTATCTATCCGGCGGGTTGGCATTCCGTAAGCTTTAAAAGCAAATGCCTGGTGATCAGAATAGTTATCCTGCGAGCGCCAGATATTCATCATTGGCACGTCGGAAAAACGAGGATCTCCACTGTAGAGGGTATCAAAGGTATCCAGCCAACGCGGATCGATGTGCGGCGTTTTGCTGAATGGCGTGTAGGTATTATCCATGCTCCCGCCAAAACCATTGTAGCCTGTGATCAGTATATCCGGGTTTGCTTTCCGGAAATTCTGCAGCATCTGAATAAACGCAACTTTGTTCTTCTCCAATATCTCGTCCTTGCTGAATTTATCCTTCATAGCGGGTGTCACGGCTTCAAAATAAGCAAAGTCAAACTTGAAAAGCCGCACACCTTTATCGTACCATATTTGCAGGGTTTTGGCCAGATGTGGCAAATAGCCGCCATCAAACAGGCACATAATATTCGGGTCGGTGCCCAATGAGTCTTTCCATTCGGGGATCACTTCTAAAAATCGCCCGCTTTGGGTGGCGATCAGGTTGGTTGAGAACCACATGCCGGGTTTAATATTATTCGCTTTACATTGCGCCAGCCACTTATCCGGTCCGTTGGGCCAATGCAGTTTATGCCAGGTGCGGTAACCTCCCCACAGGTCGAACCAAAAAGCGTCCATCACATAGTAATCAAACTCGACGCCTTGCTTTTTCAGGCGGATGAGCTCATTCAGCTCGCGCATTGCCAACTCCTCGGTCTGCGGCTTATTATCCGACAATTCATCGTAAGCCGACCAGTTATTGTAGATGAACACAGGCTCTTTCGGGCCATCGAGTTTTAGTTCCTGGTAGGATGATGGTTTACTCCATGCCCTTACGAACGGGTGTGCTAAAACCCCTGCCGCAATTGCACTCTTAATAAATCCCCGCCGCTTCATTTCTTTATAGCTTAATGTTTTTTATGCCGTGCGTTCCACTGTATACTTCTGTTTTTCGCAAATCTGAGTTTTTTCGCAACCGATAGTTGCTAAAGGTATTTAACTTATCTGCGGACGTTATTTCCGTATTTCCCGGATTAATGAAATCAGGTTTAAAATTCCACTCATACCAAAACTCAAGCCCTTTCTTCCACACATTGGCCGCAGAAACTATTGCATAGCGTCTGCGCCAAGCATCAAAATCTTTCACGTCAGTCATGCTAAAGCCCTTATCGATGCTCCACCAATCGTTTGCCCGGTATTTCGCATCACCGATCTTGTCCTTTCCTTTGATCAGCGAATCTTTTCCTACAAAAATATTATAGCTGAATACCAAGCCTTTACTATCGCTTTTTTCAGAGAAACATAGCGCCGCCACCTTGTCATTATAAATAATATTGCCGTATACCTGGCAATCATGAAACTGTTTTTCATCATCCGAGCTGTTCCAAACGTACAACCCGGCCTGTGAATCAGAAACTGTTCCGTCATTTTCGCTAATATTATACCGGAAGATATTATCGTGCCACGGGCTTGCACCCCAATACTGGAAAATGCAATAGCCGCTGCCCCAGTTGCTATACGATACGTTGTATTGGACAACAGAATTTGTGACACCGCCATCCAGGTCGAAGCCACCGCCATCGGCGCCGCCTTTTGATGTTTTGTTTTTGTAGGATAAGCAGTGTTGAATGATAACACTATCCGCTTCATACGCCCAGATACCCACTGGCCCATTACCAATGCGCGGCATATCCCAGCCGTTATTTGTAGCGGTGCAATGGTCTATCAGCACTTTGCGGCAATCGCCGACTACAATACCGTTACCGCTGTGGTTGGTGAGATTGGTGGGGTCTCCCGGGTTATTTTCAGCACGGCAATTTAATATTTTGATACTATGGCTTTCTCTTGTCTGGTAGGGGGCTTCAACAGTAATGCCCGCTGAACCATTATCGTGCGCTGATACGTGATTGGCAACTATATTTTGGGATGAAAAGATCAACAATCCTGATTTCTGAAAACCTGAAATATCAAAGTTATTTACCTGCACATTTTTACAATTGATAATGGCAAGGCCGTCTTTTACGTTGCCTGTCTTACGGCCGGAGCCGCGTAAAGCAAGGTTTTGCAATTTTACAAAGCTTTCTTTGTATACCCGCACTGCTGAACTATCGCCGCCATTTATGATGGCCCGGCCTTTGCCATAAGAGGTAATAACGATAGGGTTTTTTGCGGTGCCATTTAGTCCCGCTCTAAGCTCAAGCGTTCCATTAAACGTTTGTCCTGCACGAAGATAAACGGTATCGCCCGGGTGCAACTCGACCACATTTATCCGCCAGATGGTTTTGAAGGGCTTATTTTTATAGCCATTGCCGCCGCCATCACTCCCGGCAGTATCCACATACCACGAATGGGCGGGCCGCGATTGTCCTATGGCCGGGCCATTAATTGTCAGCAATACAATATTTATGCTAAAGTACAAAAGGCCGAATAAGTATTTTGGGCGCATCAAATTAATATTAGGTTGGCGGTCATTACTGGGCCGCTCTTATGATGGTTTACATTGGCAAGATGGTAATTTAATTGGTGAATTCAAATGCTCTTTTTACCCCTGTGTAGGTATCTAAAAAACAAAACCCCGCACGGTAAATGCAGGGTTTTGTATGTAGGCGACTGATGATTATTTTTTACCGCCGCCGAAGAAGAAGCCTAAATTAAAGGCCGCATAACTTGAGCTGTTGCCATTAGCATCATTGCCCAATATGTTGTATTCGGCTGATATACGGAAATGCCCGGCTTCAAAACCTGCGCGTGGGAAAAATCCGAATTTGGAACCGAGGCTCACATAGCCGGTGTTGTTTGTGCCCTGATCGCTGCCACTAATGCTGACAGAACCCTGGTCAAATATACCGGCACCTGCACCGATAAATGGCCTGAAGCCCCCTTTTAATAAATAATATTCGATCGATGGGCAATAAGAGTAGATCACTGAAACATTAGCGCCACTGCTGGTCCCGGTACCGCTCCCGTTGGTATTACCATACGCCAATCCCGCGCCCTCTATCCTGAGGCCGACAGCAATTGCATCGCTTAAGCGATAGTGCGGTTCAACTCCGAATGTTACGCCGGCTTTTATCTTGTCACCCGCAGAACTACTGGTTGAAGGCGGGATGGCGTAGCCTACAGTCAGGTCGACTTTAAACGAGTGGTATTGGCTTGATTGGGCCTTGGCTATTACCGCACAGCCAATAAGCGTGATAAGTAAAAATAGTTTTTTCATGATAATTGGGTTTAAATTGATAAAGCAAGATATAAATTAACTATCAGATTATCAATACTATCAAAGCATTATCTGTAGTAAGCCTAACTATATTCTTCGCCATGACGCCTTTAACGGTATTTCAGTATGGTTAATACAGCAGTATTATTTGCATCTGTTATAAGATAAATTTTTTCGGGATAGTTGTTAATTGGGCCATTTTTGCTAAAAAAAATGTAGTTGGTTTGTTTGGCTTCGGCATCATATTCGCGTGTATAAACAAAGTCTGCCGGAAGCGCGCTGCTGATCTCGTTAAAAATTGCTTTTACCCCGGCAGCATCAAGGTAGAAGGATATAGATAAATTGATATCACTTTTTTCGAAAGTGAGCGTGGCATCATTTTTTTCCTTAAAATTCAGTTTTAGTCTGTAAACTGTATCTACTATGCTAACGGTCTTATCCTCGCTTTTTAGTACCGCGAAATTATTAGAGTATGATTTTATGATCCGCGAGAACTCTTTAGTTAAAGCCGCATTTGCAACGCCTTTTTTTACAGGGTACTGTTTTAGATCATCTGTAGATTGGCTGCTTGCTCTTATAGAAATGAGTAACAGGATCAGGAAGAATACGGGTCTCATGATATTGGTCACTTAATGTGATAATACAGGTTTGAAACTGCAAGGTATAAATTAAACAAAGATTATCAATTACATACAATTGAATAGAAATTTTATTTAAACAGGTATATTCGTTGGTTAATTTTATCCAGCCATTTATGAAGAAGATACTTTTAAACTTATTCCTGTTGATGCCATTGGCATTTATAGCATACGGGCAGCAAAAAGCGATACCTTACGGCAACAATAGCGTTGTTGGCAAATATTATGACGTGCGCGGCATTAAAATGTACGTGGAAGTTTATGGCGAAGGCAAACCTTTGCTGCTGCTGCACGGCAATGGCGGCAGTATAAGCGCCTTCTCGCAAACGATACCCTATTTTTCAAAAAAATATAAAGTAATTGCGGTTGACAGCCGCGCACAGGGAAAAACCGTTGATACCAAAGACACATTGAGTTTTGAAATGATGGCGGATGATTTCTCGGCTTTGATGGAAAAGATGAAAATTGATTCGGCGTACGTGATAGGCTGGAGCGACGGCGGTATCGATGCACTTGTACTGGCTATGCGGCACCCGGATAAAGTTATTAAGCTGGCATCCACCGGTGCTAATTTGACACCCGATTCCACTGCGCTTACTCCCGATACCTGGAAGGATATGGTAAAACAATATAATTCTGACAAAAATAAGCCACGGACCACCGCTAAAGAGAAAAACAACTGGAAGATATTTATGCTCGATTATGATCAGCCCAATATTCCGTTCTCAGCTTTAAAAGCTATAAAATGCCCATCGCTTATTATTTGCGGCGACCATGACCTGATACCCGTTGAGCATACGACCAAAATTTACCAGGCCATCGATAGAGCTTATTTATGGGTGGTGCCCAATTCGGGCCATGCTACGCTGATGCAGCACCGGGATGATTTCAATAAATTAGTGGACGAGTTTTTTGAGAAACCTTATCATAAGTTTTAAATCTCACGCTGAAAATAAAGACTTACGAAGTTTTGAAAACTTCGTAAGTCTGCTTAGACGAGTTGTAGCTTCTTCAAATAATCAATATTCACTTTCGCACTTTGCAGGGGCGTTTCGTGAAAGTAACGGCTTTGCTCCACAAAGAAATATTTCATGCCGTTGTCCAAACCGGTCGATAATAAATGCGGGTAATTGATAATGCCCTGGCCCAAATCACAAGCTGACTCTTCTTCGCTGCCTTTTGGTAGACGTTGCTTTAAAACGTCGCGCATGTGGCAAAGTTTAAAGCGATGGTTATATTTTTTGATGTATGCTTCCGGGTCCTGGCCCTCGGTAACAGTGTAATAAAAATCCATTTCAAAGTCGACCAGGCTTTTGTCAGTATTAGCTAATAAAACATCTATGGGCAACTGACCATCTACTTTTTTATAAGGATAATCATGCGGGTGATAGCCAAACCGCATGCCGTGCTTTTTGCATATCTCGCCGTTTTTATTAAACTCGTCAGCAAACTTCTTAAAAGCGTCAATTGATTTTTGCGGGCCTTTCCAGGGACAGATCAAATATTTCATTCCAATTTCTGCAGCTTTTTCAACCTGTGCTTCAAAACCGCCCGGCTCATCATTATAGTGGCTTGATACTAATGTGATTCCATTATCACCGGCGAGTTTTTGGAAAGCTTTATTGCTCATTCCCCAAAACATACCCTTATCGCTGCCATAACTCTCTGCCTGCGTGTAACCCATTTGGCCTAATTGTTTTAAGGCCCCAGGGGTATCTTTTTGCATTTCGGCACGCACCATATACAATTGTATGCCTATGGCCGGTAACTTGCGCGGTGGCGCGGCGAACAGGTTTGTCCTGGTCAATGGCAGGCTTAAAGCTAAAAGCCCTGCGTTTTTTATAAATGTTCTTCTATCAGTCATGTATTCCTAATCTCTAATTAACTAATCTCCAATCACTAAATCCGCCCCTTTTTCATTTCCTCTAAAGCATGATGAGCTGCCCGCGCTGCAAACGCCATATAAAGGATGGAGGGGCTTTGATTACCCGTGCTGGTCATGCAAGCGCCGTCAGTCACATACACATTGTTGCACAGGTGCATCTGGTTCCATTTGTTGAGCAGCGATGTTTTAGGATCATTTCCCATGCGGCAGCCGCCCATTTCGTGAATATCTAAGCCCGGCGCCTGGTGGGTATCGTGTTTGGTAACGTCTTTTAACCCGGCCAGTTCCAGCATTTCTGCACTTTGGTCCAGGAAATCTTTGATCATTTTCTCATCATTATCATCGTAGCCAACTGAGGTGATGAGTTGCGGTATGCCCCAGGGATCTTTCTGATCCTTGCTCAAACGAACATGATTGATCTCCTTCGGAATGGTTTCGCCCTGCATATACATTCCAGCTTGCCATGGCCCCGGCTCGGTTAACGATTCTTTGAAATTGGCCCCCACACCCTCATCCCAACTGTGCCTGTTGCGGTTCGAGTAAACAAAGGTCAAAAAGCCACCAATGTAATCAGTATCGTGTTTATGAAGGTTGCGGTAATTGGCTATGATGGGGTTTGTGGGATTTCGACCATAGTAATATTTATCCTCAAATCCCTCCACTCGCCCATGAACGCTTCCGCGATAAAGCTGGAACGCGACATATTTGCCCAGTAACCCACTATCATTCCCCAAACCATTAGGAAAACGGCTGGAGATAGAATTGAGCAGAATAAGGTTGGTATTTAAACACGCCGCGTTTAAAAAGATCACCTTAGCATAATATTCCGTGGCCTCTTTAGTATTTGCGTCAATGACCCGCACGCCGGTAGCCTTGCCTAGCTTCTCATCATAAATCACAGAATGAACCACAGAGAATGGCCGGATAGTAAGGTTGCCGGTTTTTTTTGCCCAGGGCAAGGTTGATGAGACCGAGCTAAAATATCCGCCGAACGGGCATCCGCGTACGCACATATCACGCGCCTGGCAGCGGCCACGGCCCTGTTGTAAATGGATCTCTTTCGGTTGCGTAAGGTGCGCCCAACGGGTTTTTACCATGAAGCGATCTTTGTAATGGGCTTTGATCTTACGTTGTATTTCCGCTTCCACACAAGTCATATCGAATGGCGGCAGATAATCGCCGTCAGGTATTGCTTCTAAACCGTCTTTGTCGCCGCATATACCGGAAAATTGTTCAACATGCGAATACCAGGGCGCAATATCTTCATAACGTATGGGCCAATCAACCGCAAAGCCATAACGCTGCGGCGCCGAAAATTCAAAATTACTCCAGCGCTGGCAGGCACGCCCCCACATAATGGATTTGCCACCCACCTGGTAACCCCGTATCCAGTCAAAAGGCTTCTCCTGGATGTAGGGGTGTTCTTTATCCTTCACAAAAAAGTGATCGCAGTCCTCGCCAAAAGCGTAACATTTGCTGATGATGGGATTATCGTCTAAAACCTTGGCGGGCTCTTTCGTCCGGTGCGCAAACTCCCACGGGTTTTTGGTCATGGTGGGATAATCCTTTATATGCTCAATATTGCGGCCACGTTCCAAAACCAGGGTTTTTATGCCCAGGTCGCACAATTCTTTGGCTGCCCAGCCGCCGCTAATACCCGAGCCAATCACAATGGCATCGTAGGTGTGTTGCTCTGTCCCTTTACTCATAGTCTTCGCCTTTATTTAATTTCGAACAAAACCAGGTTGATCGGTTTCTTACTCGTCGCAGACAAGTAAAACAAAATACCCGGTTCTATATAAGTTTCTTTACCTGTTTTTATGGTGATAATTTTATGATGTGTTACATCATGCAGGATGATGTCATTACCGGAAACTAATCCGGCGATCATCGGCCCGCGGTTGCTGATGGTAACTTTTCTGTTGATCGTCGAGTCGGTCACCCGATAGGCAATGGCTTTTTCCTCGTTAAACAGAACATTAAATGGCAGTGGTTTACGGCTATCGTTAAGATGGTATGTTGAAAGCAATTCAATATCAGAAACATGGTATGGTACAGTGTCCCAATCGCTTACGCGATGGATGACCGTATCTTTGGAAAAATCACGATAAAAAGCATTGCCCGCCGCACTCGTCGATTTCACCCAGCCTTGCCCCCTAAGCTGCGTCGCTGTCACCGTATTGCTGAACATCAAAATAACCGAAGGTGTAGAATGGATATGCTGTAATGTGGTGTCGTGCGGCGGGATATGCACATCCAGCACCCTGAAATATTTGTTCCCGATCACGTTGTGGTGCCGCGGTTCATTGCGCACCTGTACCTGTGCATTCGCGTTTAAAGCAATACCAAACAGGCTGAGTATTATCAGTAGCAAGTACTTCATGTTAACTATCGTTTTCACAATAAAAACAATGCACATCCGGATGCAGCCATAAAAAGGAGGCCGGCAACTGGCTGCTTACCGCACCTTCCATCAATCGTTCCATTATGGCCCGTTTACTTTTTCCGAATACCGGAAGAATGATCTTTTTAGATTGAAGAATATCTGCCATACCCAGCGTCATGCCGTGTTTTATCTGAACGCCCGTTCCGGTTATCATGTTATGTGATAAGGATGCTTCACTCAGCGTGGCCAAATGTGCGTGGGCTTGCAAGGCATCGGCAGGTTCATTAAAGGCAATATGCCCGTTAGTACCCAAGCCCAAAATGCACAGGTTTATAGGGCCGTTTTCTTCGAGGTATTGATTTACGCGTTCGAATTCTTTAGCAGGATCAGGAGTTTTGCCATCAAAGGAGATATATCTTTCGGCAGATATTCCTAATGGTTTTAACAGATTTTTTTTCATGTAGGCTTCACACGACCCTGCATCTTCGGCACCTAAGCCATACCACTCGTCCAGCTTAATGAACACTAAATTTTCGACAATGACAGAATATTGTCTTTCTACAAATCTTTGATAGATACCCGTTGGCGAGTTGCCTGTGGCCGCGCATATCAGCGAATGTGTGTTCTGTTTTATCTCATATAGCAGCAAGTCGGATGCCAGTTCATTTAACTCCGCAACGCTACTGCACCTGGTGATTTGCATAAAAGGAAAGTTTATTATTGGTGGTTAGCCAAATATAAACTTTCCTTTTAATCTCCATGTTATAATTATCATTTTCCAAAACGCTGCATCAGATCTGGCGCAGCGCCAGGCATCTTTATTTTATAACGGTACATCCCATTATATGAATCTTCCTCCTTCAAAAATTCGTGATTCTTTTTGCTGATCCAATAGGTTTCAGTATAATGGGTACCGTTGCCGTCGCCTTCTGAAAACAGTTTCCAGCAATCTACCTTTTGGTTATTAAGCATATTGATGATCTCGCTGCCAATCACCTTGTAAGTAGCATATTCCGGCGGGCTAAGTCCTGCATCGTAAAAGTTGATGACGAAAGTTTTCCCGGCAGCCAGGGGCAGCATTTCAAAGGTTTCAATATCCAGGTTCCAGTTGAAGTTAGGCAATTTGAAATCGAGCGAGAATGCTTTTTGCAGATTTTGAACCACGGTATCGGCACCGGTTATCTTATCCGGGCCCCAGTTATACGCCTTGGTTTTGGCGCCGATGGTTTCAGCATGATAGATCGGCGCAAAATCCGAAGCGCGGTTTACCGAATAAATGTACCGGTAAGTGGCTGTATCGGTATTATACCAGTGCTGGGTAATGGTGAATACCTTTTCGCCGTTTCGCTCTTCCAGTTTAATGTCGCGCAGCCAGAACCAGAAGCGCAGCGTCTTGGGCGTTTTGGGGTTTTGAAAATAAACCAGGTATTGGTTTAGGGCAGGTTTCAATACACTCGTTTTCAGGCGTTTGTCCTGCAAACGAATGGTGTCGTTTTGTGCGTAAAGCGACAAACTAATCAAGCAGCTTATCGCAACAAATAGTATTCTTTTCATGCTTTTTAAATAACGTAGATCTGTGTTTCAGTAGGTTTAGTTGCGACTTGTCTTTCGAGGTAATAAAGAATTAAAATGATTGCCAGGTTAATGAGCTGGCCTGCGGCACCGTAGGATTGTGAAAATGGATCATGATTGTGCCAGTGCGTGCAGATCGCGCCAAGCATAATTAATACCAGCCCGATAGCCGCCCAGGGGCCGGTTTTGAGTTTGAAATGCAGCAATAATCCGAAACCACTAAGGGTCTCAACCACTATGATAAAATATAGAAACCAAACCCTATAACCGGATGCTGTAAAGAAGCTTAACATTTTGCTGAAATGCTCCGTTTTCCAGCAACTCTCAATAATAAACGATAAGCCGATAGAAACGGCAGCCGCCCATAATACGATTGTAGTAATATCCTGTAATTGCGGCCATGTAAATAATTCGTCTTCTTTGCTCAGTCCTAAAAGTATGTTGCCGGTTAAAAATCCCGCTGCTAAGTGACTTAGATAATCGCCGTATTGGAGTAACAGGGCAAGTGCCTGGTGAATGAACGCATTGCGAACGCTTGCCAGGTAAAATACACCAGCTGCAAAAGTCAAATAAATGGTGAGCAGCAGGTAGCATTTAGCCAGGCAATGCACCGTTTTGGCGGTAGGTTCCCAAATAAAGTTGAGCAACCCGCCAACTAATAATAAGCCGATAAATATCATAATATCCATCACTCAAAATGTTAATGTGAAGGCAGCGGCAGGTTTATAGGTATCATTAAAATACCAACGGCTTTGTCCTGGGCGTAGTAGAGTGTTTTACCATCAGGCGAGATATACGGATCGAAATTACCCTTACCATTATTAACGTTGGCGCTCAGTTTTTGCCCCTGGGTCCAATCGTTACCCTGGCGATAGCTGATATACAGTTCGTTTTCACTTACAAAAATGATGTAACGTTCATCGGGAGCTATGAAGGGGTCGTATACTTCCTTGTCGCCGTTTAGGGCCAGTATTTTAGGCTTGTCATATTGGTCACCAAGCCATTTTACATAATATCCGCGCATGCCCTGGTTGCCGTCGCGGTTACGCGAACAGAAGCAAATCGTCCCTGAGCTGCTGACAGACGGGCCGAAATCATTACAACCTTCTACGTTTACGGGTGCATCAAAATGTTTCGGGGCCGACCAGCCATCACCCGAAAGCTTATCTACATACCAAAGGTGGGCGCTCTTCTGTGCTTTGTCTTGTGGCATCCCTTCCAGCGGGCGGGTTGAAACAAAGATAACCCGCTTGCCGTCAGGGCTCATAGCCGGATCCCAATCTTTCCATTGGCCTGAGAATGGGGTTGTTACCGGTTTGGTCCATTTCCCTTTGACTTTTTTAGAAACTATAATTGTTTGGCCGTCGGCAATGTAAACCGTTTTCTCATCGGGCGTAAAGGCGGCTACCGACTGGTTATCGGTCGTAGCACCTTCCTGCGAAAATACTTTAGGCTGGGCAGCCGGGTCTACAATACTCTGACTGTTAGCATAAAGGGCTGTACCAAGTACCATGATACCCGGTACAACCCATTTTAGTAAATTTTTCATATGGTGGATGTCCTGAGATTTAGTTGATTTAATTAATATCCTCGCCGGCCTGCAGCTTTTTCACAAAAGTGTCTGTGATGTTCTTATTAGCCGGATCGGGTGCTTGTGCCTGCGCTTTCAAGGCAAAGGTGAGCGCCTTTTTATAATCGCCTACTGCAGAATAGCCGCGTGCCATACCTGCAGTAGTCAGGAATTGGTTAGGGTATTTACTATAAGCAAATTGAAACGCTTCCAGCGCCTGCTGTCCTTTTTTCATACGGGTTAGTCCGCGGGCATAGAAGTATAATTCGTTCATAGTGCCATACGGATAAGCCTTTTTCATGGCATCGGCTGCTTCCTGGCTCTTACCCAATGCTTCTAATACGGTAGACCTGGTGCTCCATGCGGTAAAGCTTTTGTCACCGCCAAAATTGGCGCTGGTTGCGGTATCGGTCCACATCAGGGCCTCGTCCAAATTAGTTTTGTTTTGAGCGCAGTATTGGGCGGCCTGGTCCCAGCTTTCCCATGTAAAGCCCTTATCGCTACGCAGTTCGTTACGGAACATTGCTATTTGAGTGCTCACAACATCTACATCCACTTTAAAAGGAATGGCTAACTTTTCCCATTCAACTTCAACTACTGCGCTTGATGGTGTCTGATCGGTAAACTCGTATTTAAGCCACTCTACGCTTTTGTCTGCTGCTACGGGTTTTACTTTTACACGCAGCACATCTTCTTCGGGTTTGTAGAAGAAACTGCCCCACGAGCTGTTGTTTTTTGAGAAAATAAGGGTGCTTTCGTTAGGGTCATAAGCGATAAACAGGCCGTATTTCCCGGCTGCTAGGGGTTGCCCTTCGATCTTGACATCGGTTGAAAATTCGATAGTCGTATTCTCGTTAGCACCGGCACGCCATGGCGCTTTTTTCGACGGGCCAAAACCCTGGTCGACATAACCTACCGGAATCAGTTCGCCCCAGATGTGGCCGTCCCTTTTTTTAACACCAGGCCGGCTGTAGCTGATAGATACATTCGTGAGGCCTATTGCTTCGCCTACCCAGGCCCGTTTGTTACCGCCGTTGGGTAATGCGGTTAAAAATTGTGCGCTTGCTAAGTCGGCAAAAGCCATCTGAATGATGATCAGTGCAATGCCTGTTTTTAATAGATTTTTCATTGTGTTGATTTTTGGCTTGAAAATTTAAATTCTAAACTAAAACTGGGCGTATTTTGCCATGTAAGAAAATCCTTTCAACTTCACCGATCATGTTTTTAATGGCTTAGCTGTTATTTTCAACCTGTACAACCGTTGAATTTATAAGTGTAGTGATTGAATAAATCTGTTATTGTGTTTAAACCTGCTTCGCGAAACCGAAAAGCTTTGTATTTTTAAAAATGAATTTTTTGAAGGGGAAGGCAACGATAGTACAGTTGCAATGGCTGATATGGGTTGCGGTATATTTGATCATTTTCTTCTCCATTGCGCCTGTCGACGGTGTGCCCCAGGCTTTAAGCTTTACTACCATCAGTGTTGCCTTCTATGCTTTGGTGATATACGGGAACATTAAATTTTTGTACCCTACTTTTTGGGAGAAGGACCGCAAGGTAGTTTATGTACTATTGTCCATCATGTTATTGGTGGGCGGCGGCTTGGGCCGGGGCTACCTCATCATGTTTATTTACAACACTTTTATGCCAATGGATAAGCCGGAGGTGATGACCTGGGCAGAGGCAGCAAATTTTATTGTTGCAGGTTGCCTTAACTTTATGCTCAGCTTTGTTTTCAGGATAGCAATTGCTTATTTCAGTCTTAAACAGCAGTCGGAAAAAATATTAGCCCAAAAAACTTATGCCGAATTAAACCTGCTGAAATCACAAGTACAACCACATTTTTTGTTCAATACATTAAATAATATCTATTACGAGGCTTATCGTGAAGCGCCAAGAACAGCTGGTCTGATCGAGCGACTATCGGACATTATGCGTTATTTTGTGGACGAAAGTCCGAAAGATGAAGTGTCAATGCAAACTGAAGTAAGCTTTATCGAAAACTATATCGCGCTTGAAAAAATACGTATCCGCCATAAAACCGACATCAGCTTTGTCAAAGAGTATAGTCCCGAGGCGCGTATACCGCCCATGCTGCTGATGACCTTTGTAGAGAATATTTTTAAGCATGGTATTGATAAATCAAGTAGTGAAAATAAAGTGGAAATATCATTGATACAGCAGGAGGGGTACTTGCTTTTCCAAACTTGTAACAGCGTGCACGAAAAAGTGTCAAAAGAAGAACCGCATGGGTTTGGGATAGAGAATTTACGTAAGCGCCTCACCATGCTCTACGGAACAGAATTTGAACTGAATATTGAGTGCAACCCAAAATCGTTTACCGCGTTTTTAAAAGTGCCCATATCATGAACCTGAGTTGCATTATTATTGACGACGAGCCCAACGCGGTTAATTTGCTGGAGATACTGATCCGGCAAACGACCGAGTGGCAATTGCTGGCCAAATGTTATGATGCGCTGGAGGCGATGGTATTTTTAAAGAAAAATAAGGTTGATTTTATCTTCCTTGATATTAATATGCCGCAGCTTACCGGTATGGAGCTGGCCGCCCTGCTGCCGCAGGAAACAAAAATTGTATTTACCACCGCCTATTCGGAATATGCTGCAGAAAGCTATACTTTTCAAACCGTCGACTACTTATTAAAGCCGATAACACTCAAACGTTTTCTCACTTCAACCCAAAAGATCGAATCGCACTTTGGTAAGAAAGAGCCTGTGGCTGTTGCCGAACCGTCACATGAGAAGGAGTATTTCTTTGTAAAATCGGGCAAGACGCTGAGTAAGATCCGGCTGGACGAAATACTATATTTTGAAGGCGAAAAAGAATATGCACGACTGGTAACCAGCACCGGCCAATTGCTGATCTATCGCCGGTTAAAGGATATCCAGGAGCAACTGCCGCTGCCTTTTATACGGGTGCATAATTCCTATATCGTCAATACCAAACAGCTTGAAAAGATCCAGGATAATCACATTTTTATCGCCGGTAAGCAAATACCGGTGAGTGAAAAGTTCCGGCCTGAGTTGATGGCAGTGATACAGCAAAGGATGTTTTAAGCAGGCTTAAAAAAATTGTCATCCTATGCAAACATAGGATGACAAACATTATTTATTTCGCGGGCTTACTTAGCAAACAATTGCCCTATATCCTTAAAGGCTTTAAACTCCAAAGCATTTCCCGAAGGGTCTGAAAAAAACATAGTGGCCTGTTCACCGGGCAATCCTTTAAAGCGTATTCCGGGCTCGATGATGAATTTTATCCCAAAGCTTTTGAGCCGGTCGGCCAGTTTATGCCACTCGTCCCATTCAAGCACTACGCCGAAATGCGGTACGGGAACATCGTGTCCGTCAACAGGGTTGGTGTGCAATTTGTTATCACCTTCGGGCCGGGGTTTGTAGTGGATCACAAACTGGTGGCCATACAGGTCGAAGTCGGTCCATAGTTCATCGGTGCGGCCTTCGGGGCAACCTAATACTCCACGGTAAAACTTGCGGGCGGCCTCGAGGTCATAAACCGGCACTGCGACATGGAAGGGAGTTAACTTTTGCATATGCAAGTATAATAGTTCTCCTGATTTACGTTTGTAAAATTTATGCTGAATATTTCCATCTTTGTGCGACGTGAATCACATCTGTTTAGTTGAGGATGAACAAAAAGTAGCCGCATTTATTTGCAAGGGGCTTGAAGAGCAGGGTTATGCCGTGAAAACTGTAAGTGACGGGGCAGGCGCGCAAACCATTTTACAGCAGGAACATTTCGACCTGTTGATACTGGATGTGATGCTGCCTGATACCAGCGGCATCGAACTTTGCCGGAATATCCGGGGGAAGGATAGCGATGTACCTATCCTGATGCTAACTGCGCTAAACCAGGTGCACGACAAAGTTTCGGGACTTAAAGCCGGGGCAGATGACTACCTGGTAAAACCGTTTCACTTTAGTGAGCTGCTGGCACGTATTGAAGCATTGCTTCGCCGCAAAAAAAATACGGAGGAAGAGCATCAACTCGTTTTTGATGATCTGAAACTGGATACCTGGAGCAAAACCGCCGAGCGTGGCGGCAAACAAATAGCACTCACTGCGAAGGAATACACCTTGCTTGAACTATTTATGCGCAATCCCAATAAAATACTTTCGCGCGAGTACATTGCTGAGCAAGTTTGGGAGATAGGATTTGATACCGGCACCAATTTTATTGATGTGTACATGAATTACCTGCGCAAAAAAATTGAAAAGGATTTTAAAAGTAAATTGATCCACACCGTGATCGGCATGGGCTACATTATGAAACAGGCGAACAAATAATGAAGATAAAAAACAGGCTGGCGCTTTATTTTACACTTATCAGTATGATGATATTACTGATAGCGCTGGCCACCACGTTTTTTACTTTTACCTCGTTTGCAAAAACCGACTTTTACGGCCGCCTGATGGACCGTGCCAAAGTGGCCGCGCAATTATACCTTGAAGCGGATGAAATATCTGTCGACTCGCTTAACCACGTGCGCCAGCGTTACCTGAAACAAATACCCGGCGAAGTGGTGCGCTTTTATAATGATCGCAATGCCCCATCCTTTATTAAGGATAAACAGCAATACTGGAGTTACGATGCCATCAACATGGTGCGTAAGCGTAAGCAAACCGAGTTTGCTGAGGGCGACCGGCAAACGGTAGGGATATATTACAACGATAACCAGGGCAACTTTGTGATCCTGGTATCGGCGGAAGATATACACGGCCATCACCGCATTGAGGACCTGGTAGAGATAATGGCCATTATGCTGATCTGTGTTTCTGCCGCGCTGTTTTTTGTCGGGCGCTGGTTTGCCAAAAAAGCACTTGAACCGATGGACAACATCGTAAACCAGGTGCAAAAAGTAAGGGCCAGCAACCTGAGCGTAAGGATAGATGAGGGTAACGGCAGGGACGAGATAAGCGAGCTGGCGCAAAATTTTAACCGCCTTTTAAGCCATCTTGAAAATGCCTTTGAGCTACAGCAAACATTTGTTACCAATGCTTCGCACGAGTTGCGGACGCCGGTTACCAGCATAATCGGCGAGCTGGAAGTTACCCTGAACAAGGCACGAAGCTCGCAGGAGTATGAACGCGCATTGCAATCGGCTCTAACTGATGCCGAACGGCTAAATGAAACGATCAGCGGCTTGCTTGAATTGGCCCAGGTAGACATGAGCTATACGCAAGCCGCCCTTAGCCCTGTAGCCATTGATGAATTGGTTTGGGACATCGCCGATTATTGGACAAACAAAATAGGTAAGGGCCTTTTTACGGTGAGCGTTCAGCATTTGCCCGAGGACCATGAAAAATTATTGATCCCGGCTAATAAATCCTTGCTTACTATAGCATTCAATAATATCATCAGCAATGCTTACAAATTTTCGGGTAACCAGCGTGTGCAATGTGACCTGTATGCTGATGATCAATTTATCCGCATTACGATCACTGATTCCGGGATAGGTATCCCGGCCGAAGAAACTGAAAGGATATTTCAATCATTTTATCGCGGTACCAATGTAAAAGCCTATCATGGCAGCGGCATAGGGCTTTATATCACCAGTAAGATCATCAATTTATTCGGCGGGAACATTGATGTGCAGTCGTCGGATAAGGGTACATTATTTACCATATTATTCCCCGTTTAGAAATTCTAATCCCATTCTAATCTCCCTTTAATTCTGCTTTAATATGGCGGTTTTACCTTTGTTGCAAATATTCGTCTATGGTAAAATTCGTTCTGCGCAGTTGCTTATTACCCCTATTGTTGTTTTCAGGTATTAGTGTTCATGCGCAGAGTTTCCAGGCGGATACCCTAAAATTAACACTAAAACAGGCTGAAGATCAATTCCTTAGAAACAACCTTCAGCTTATCGTTCAGCGGTATAGCATTGATAATGCCAGTGCTGCGGTTATAACCGCGCGTTTATTTAACAACCCTGATTTTAGCTTTAATAACGGTATCACCGCTACCGATGTAACGCAGGGGCCGGCATATAAAGAGCAATCATTTGCTATCTCGCAATTATTTACTACTGCGGGTAAACGAAACAAAAGCATCCAATTAGCTAAAATTGGTGTGGAGCAGGCCAAATACCAGTTTTTTGACCTGCTGCGTACCCTGAAGTTTACCCTGCACAGCGATTTTTATAATATCTACTTCCAGGAACAGTCGGCTAAGGTTTATGATGAGGAGATAAACTCACTGGCAAAAACCCTTGTTGTTTTTAAAGATCAGTACCAAAAAGGAAATATCGCCGAAAAAGAGGTACTGCGTATCCAATCGCAACTGTATTCGCTACAGGCGGAATACAACTCGTTGGTTACCGGTATTGATACCACGGAAAGCGAATTGAAAATATTGCTGAAAGTTGCGCCTGGAAAATATATTGAGCCGCTGGCCAATTTTGATGACAATAATAAGCAATTGGTTGCTTCGGTGCCTTACCAGCGGTTGTTGGATTCGGCTTATGCCAACCGTTACGATCTCAGGTACAGCAAAGCCACCGTGGAGTATAATAACATGAATCTGAAGCTGCAGAAGGCCACCGCTGTTCCGGATTTTTCGCTTTCGCTGAATTATGATAAACTGGGCAGCTACAGTAATAATTTCCTTGGAGCGGGTATCGCTTTTAGTTTGCCGTTTTTTAATCGTAACCAGGGTAATATCAAACAGGCACGTATCGCGGTCGACCAAAGCAACGTGCAATTGCAAAGTCAGCAGGACCAGGTGGAAAGTGATGTAGCCACCAATTACAAAAATGCACTTCGCCTCGAAAAATTATACAGCAGTTTCGATCCAAAATTTAAAGATGATTTCACTCACCTGATAAAAGAGGTAAATATCAATTATGAGAAAAGGAACCTGGGCATGCTGGAGTTCCTGGATTTCTACGACTCCTACAAAACCAATAGCCTGCAGTTAAATAACCTACAGTTAAACCGGGTTATTTCGCTGGAGCAATTAAACTACGTCACCGGGACACCTTTTTTTAATCAACCATGAAGATGCTTACCAAACGATATATAATACCCCTGTTTGCAACCGCCATAGCCGTAATGGCTATGGCATTGCAAAGTTGCCATCATGCCGATGAAGCTGACCAAAAGGATGAAAAATTCCAGGTTACTGATAGCCTGCTCAATAGCCTGCTGATCGATACGGTAAAGGAAGCCAGTGCATTATCCGAGATCAATCTAACCGGCAGCATAGCAGCTGACGAAAACAAAATGGTTAAAATTTACCCGATGGTAAGCGGCGTAGCCCATGATGTAAACGTGCAATTAGGTGATGTAGTGAGCAAGGGACAAACATTGGCGGTGATGAAAAGCGCCGAAATGGCCGGGTTCACCAAGGATTATATTTCAGCCGAAGCCGATCTGCGCAGCGCAAAACGCAGATTATCTTCAACACAGGATCTGTACAAAAGTGGTTTGGCTTCGCAAAAAGATATGGAAGGAGCACAGGCGGATTATGATAAAGCAGAAGCAGAAAATAAACGGGCAACTGCGGTTGTCAGCATTAATAAAAGCAATGACGAGGGATACCTGGTAAAGTCGCCGATATCCGGTTTTGTGATCGAAAAGAATTTGACCGACAATACCCAGGTGAGGGCAGACAACAGCGCCAACCTGTTCACCATCGCCGACCTTTCGGATGTATTTGTGCTCATCAATATTTATGAGTCGGACATCTCAAATGTCCAAACCGGCGACGAAGTTAAGATTACGACACTGTCCTATCCGGATAAGGTTTTTACCGGGAAAATTGACAAAATATATGATGTGCTCGACCCAGATAATAAGGTAGTTAAGGCCAGGGTAAAAATTGCTAATCCCGGCAATAAGCTAAAACCCGAGATGTTTGCCAATGTGACCATCAAGGCAAAATCGGGCGAAAGCCTGCCGGTGTTGAATACCGAGGCACTCATATTTGATAATAATAAGAACTACGTAGTGGTAATTGATGGCAAGGCAAAAGTGCATGTGCAG
This sequence comes from Sphingobacteriales bacterium, assembly GCA_044448765.1. GTDB lineage: Bacteria > Bacteroidota > Bacteroidia > Sphingobacteriales > Sphingobacteriaceae > Mucilaginibacter. The sequence continues at coordinate 24,134 of JBIOHG010000029.1, forward strand.
CAGGTTGATATTGCCAAACGAGTTGAAAATCGCGCTTACATACGGGCAGGGTTAAAGCCGGGCGACCGCGTGGTTGCATCGAGGCAATTGTATCTTTTTGAATCACTGCGCGATTAGGTTTGATTTCGGAAGTCGGAGTGCCGAAGTCGGAATTAATAATTGCTGCAACAAAATATTAATAATGGTGAAAGAAATATTAGATAAAAAACGGGATTCCGCATTTGAACTTCCGCATTCCGCATTAAGATGAATAAATTTATAAAAGCCATACTGTCGTTCTCCTTAAGGAATAGGTTTTTCATATTCTTTGTTACCGCTTTGATGGCTGTTGGCGGCTATATCAGCTTCAAAAATATCAGCATTGATGCCTTTCCGGATGTTACCAATACTTCGGTTACTATCATATCACAATGGCCCGGCCGTAGCGCGGATGAGGTGGAAAGATTTGTGACCCGGCCGCTGGAGATTGCCATGAATCCAGCCGAAAAGAAAACCAGTATCCGGTCGTCTTCGCTGTTCGGTTTATCAGTAGTTAAAGTGACATTTGATGATGACGTGGACTATGCATTTGCCCGTTTACAGATCAATAACCACATTGGTGACGCCAATTTGCCTGATGGGGTAAATCCTTCTATCGAGCCGCCGTATGGCCCAACCGGCGAGATATACCGGTTTACCTTAGCCAGCAATCATAAATCAGTACGCGAACTTAAAACCATAGAGGATTGGGTGATCGAGCGCGAGATAAAGGCTGTACCGGGTGTGGCTGACGTCAACAGCTTTGGCGGTGAAGTTAAGACTTATCAGATCACTGTCGACCCGCAAAAAGCGTTGCAGTATGGCGTTTCGGCGCTCCAGTTGTACGATGCAGTTTCTAAAAGTAACGTAAACGTTGGCGGCGACGTGATAGAGCAAAGCGGCCAGGCTTATGTAGTGCGGGGTATTGGCCTGCTCAACGATATCAATGAGATCAAAAACGTAGTAATTAACAACGTCAAAGGCACGCCGATTTATGTAAAAACCATTGCTGAGGTTACGGAATCGGCATTGCCACGCCTTGGGCAGGTAGGCCGCGATCGTGACCCTGACGTTGTTGAAGGTATTGTGGTAATGCGCAAGGGTGAGAACCCGAGTGAGGTTATTAAAGCGCTTAAACTAAAACTGCATGACCTGAATACCAATATCCTGCCGGATGATGTAAAGATCGTTCCGTTTTATGACCGCGAGGACCTGGTAAATTTTGCTACGCATACGGTGCTTCGAAATATGTGCGAAGGTATTGTATTGGTAACACTCATTGTATTCCTGTTTATGGCCGATTGGCGCACCACGTTGGTGGTTTCGCTCATTGTGCCGCTATCGCTGCTGTTTGCTTTTACCTGCCTTAAACTAAAAGGCATGTCGGCAAACTTACTCTCGATGGGAGCCATTGACTTTGGTATCATCATTGATGCCGCGGTGGTGATGGTGGAAGGTATTTTTGTGATACTCGACCATCGCGCCAAAGAAGTGGGGATGGATAACTTTAACCGGCTCAGCAAATTAGGCATGATCAAACAAGCCTGTATGGTAAATGGCAAGGGCATATTTTTCGCTAAGCTTATCATCATTACCGGCCTGCTGCCCATCTTCAGTTTCCAAAAGGTGGAAGGGAAGATGTTCTCGCCATTAGCCTGGACATTAGGTTTCGCATTACTGGGTGCGCTTATCTTAACCTTCACCTTTGTGCCTGCAATGGCCAGTGTACTACTTAATAAAGATGTAAAGGAGCGGCATAATGTTTTTGTTGAGTTTATTACGAAGTTAACCATGAGTATTAACAACTGGTGTTTCAAGCTCCGGAAGGTAATGCTCCCCTTTACTATTGTTACCCTGTTGTTGTGCCTGGCAAGTTTTAACCTGTTAGGAACCGAATTTTTACCTGAATTAAACGAGGGCGCCATCTACGTAAGGGCAACCGGGCCGTTGAGTACTTCCCTGGGACAATCGGTAAAGCTGGCCAACGAGATGCGCAAGATATTCCTGAGTTTCGATGAGGTAAAACAGGTAATGTCGCAAACCGGCAGGCCAAACGACGGTACTGATGCCACAGGCTTTTACAATATCGAGTTCCACGTAGATATATATCCTGAAGACAAGTGGAAAAGAGGGGAATCAAAAGAAGAATTGATCCGCCGGATGCAGGATAAGCTTAAGTTTTTTCCGGGCGTCGATCTTAATTTTTCACAGCCCATATCTGATAACGTGGAGGAAGCCGTATCTGGTGTTAAAGGCTCCATCGTGGTAAAAATGTTTGGCGATGATTATAAGTTTATCGAAAGCAAGGAAGATAGCGTTTATAAAATATTGAAAGGCGTTAAAGGTATCGAGGACCTTGGCATACTCCGTAATATGGGTCAGCCGGAGTTGCAGATCAACCTCGACCAGTCAAAAATGGGTCAATATGGCGTTACGGCTGCCGACGCGAATGCTGTAATTGAAACAGCTATCGGCGGTAAAGCCGCCACACAAATATATGAAGGGGAACGCAAGTTTGACCTGCGTATCCGTTACCCGGAAGATTTCAGGAACAATATCGCTGCCATAGGCGACCTGCGCGTGCCGTCCATTAGCGGTAATAAGGTGCCATTACGAGAGATCGCTGACATCACCAAAACAACCGGCATCAGTATGATCTACCGAGACGACCACAAGCGTTATGGCGCTATCAAATTTTCCATTCGCGGGCGCGATATGGGCAGCACGATAACAGAAGCACAAAGCAAAGTAGAAAGCCAGGTAAAATTACCAAAAGGATACTCCATGGAATGGGCCGGCGATTTTGAGAACCAGCAGCGCGCTTCCGCGAGGCTCACACAGGTAGTACCTATCAGTTTGTTGCTGATATTCTTTATCCTGTTTATCCTGTTTGGCAATTTCACCGACTCATTACTGGTATTAAATAACGTACCATTCGCCATAGCGGGGGGAATACTGGCGCTGCTGATAACAGGTGTCAACTTTAATATTTCGGCAGGAATAGGCTTTATTGCGCTGTTTGGTATTTGTGTGCAGAATGGGGTGATCCTGATCACCAAATTCAAAACTAACATACGCGACATGCGGCATAATACGGCCTGGAACCTGACCGATGCTTTAAGAGATGGCGTTGAAGACCGTTTGCGTCCGGTAGTAATGACCGCCATGATGGCTGCTATTGGCTTATTCCCTGCGGCGATGTCCCACGGTATAGGTTCCGAAGCATCAAAACCGCTCGCTATTGTGGTAATAGGCGGCTTAATAACCAATACCACATTTAACCTGTTCATTTTCCCGACTATCTTCTACTATGCTTACCGCAAACGTGTAGCACGAGGAGATATAGGCAGAATATAAAGATACTAATACCCCTAAAGTATCAGTGTTGTTGAAGGCGGCGCAGCGAAAGCTGTACCGCCCGATACGATCATTCCGCCCGTAAACTTTCCACGGGGTTTGCCCCAGCCGCTTTTATCGTTTTGAAAGCTATCGTACAAAATGCTGTAATAATTCCGGCGGATAACGATATGGCGAATACCCACCAACCAATACCGATACGATATGGAAAATCATTCAGCCAGTTGTTCATAAAATACCAGGCTAAGGGCAGGGTGATGATATTTGCGATGATAACCAGTTTGAAATATTGCCGGTAAAATAACAGCACAATATCGGACACACTGGCGCCGATAACTTTCCTTATCCCTATTTCACGTGCTTTTTGTGCGACGCTATAAGTGATCAAACCTAAAAGACCCAGGCACGAGATAAAGATGGCCATTGCCGTAAAAATACCCATCATTTGCTGCTCGTTTTGGTCCTTTGTATAGTCTGCCTGGAAGATATCGTTCAAAAACCCATAGGATAATGGGGTGTCAGGGTTTAGTTTTTTCCATTGATCTGTAACGTATTGAACAGCTGCCGGAATGTGCCCGCCCGCCACCTTAGCAATAATGGTACTGCATCGGAGTGGATTAACGTTCATAATGGCGCAAGGGCCAATGGTTGCATGCAGCGAGAAGTAATGATAGTTTTTAACTACCCCAACAATTTGATATTGATAAACTACGCCGTTATGCAGGTGCGATACAAATTTGCCCACCGCCTGGTAAGGAGCAAATCCTAATAGTTTTGCAGCTTCTTCATTTAAAATAACCTGTTTTCCAAAATCGTGCAGTTCCATATCTTCCTGCATGTTGGCGTTGGTAAAGGTCTCTGGCTTGAAATTAGTGCCGGCTACCAATTGCAATCCCATGGTTTTCAAGTAATTTGGATCGGCAAAATCAAAGAAAACGATCTGTTTATCATTGATCGATTTATTAGACGCATATAAATTCATATCACCGGAAACCAAAGGTGCAGCGGCATCTGTTACCGATCTGAAGTTTGCATTGGCGCTAAGTTCGCGTGCCAATAGCGCACTGTTCTTTTGCGCCTGGTAGCCATTGAGGTTTAATACCAATTGCTGCTCCTGGTCGAAACCGGGTTTGGTATTGAGCATAAAATGGAGCTGGTTCCATATCACCAAAGTGCCGAAGATAAGGCCGGTTGAAATAATGAACTGCGATACGATCAACAACTTTCGGATACTAAACATACCCGATGAGTCGCTGAAGTTTCCGTTCAACACTTTGACCGGTTTAAATCCCGAAAGGTAAAAAGCGGGGTACAATCCGGCCAGTAAACCGGTTATCAGGGCAATCACAAGCATCCATAGTACTAAACTGCCATTTTCTTTGTCGAAGAAGGAAAGGGTTTGGCCCGTCAGACTGTTAAATTGTGGCAGGAACAGAAACGCTAAACCAATAGCAATAATGAGCCCACCAAAACTGATGATGATAGTTTCGATCAACAACTGGTAACGGATAGAAGCTTTATTTGCACCAATTACCCTACGCACGCCAACCTCACGGGCGCGGCTGAGTGCATGAGCGGTTGCCAAATTCATATAGTTGATGCATGCTAACAACAGTATTGCTAATGCGATAGACGCCAACAGGTACATATATTTGATATTGCCTTGCTTATAGGCCAAATAATCCTGGAACTCTGATGAATTGAGATGGATATCTTTCAATGGCTGCATGGAGTTGGTTATATGATCATTGTGCGCCTTCAGTTCGCCGCCGGCGTGCCTTTGCAGGTAAGCGTTTAATTCGGCAATCACATGCGGCACATTGCTGCCATGCTTTAACTGTACATAGGTATAAAAGTTGTCATTAACCACCCAGCTGTTGTTGTTGGTCATTTGCTCGCGGACGCCGTTGCTGTTATTCGAGGCGAAAAAATCAGCTTGTATATGGTTCAGGAAATCTTCTTTGAAAACCCCGGTGACGGTATAAATATTAGTGCCGGCCTTTACGCTTTTCCCGATAGGATAAACATTCCTAAAAAGTTTCCTGGCCAGTGATTGTGAAAGCACAATAGTGTTAGGCACATCGAACGCCGTTTTGCGGTCGCCTTGCAAAAAATGGAAGGAGAGGAGATCAAAAAAATTCGGATCAACCCAATAACCCGAATCTTCCATATAGGGTGTAGAAATGCCGTTGCCCTGCACCTGAACTATGACAACGCCGTTTGTAGGATCAAGCCGACTAACTTTTTCTATTTCTGGTATTTCGCTTTTTAAATATTTGGCGTAAGGCAAACCAACGGTGGGAGCTTTGCTGTCACCGCCGAAATCTGACGTTACCCGGTAAATATCATTGCTATTGTCAAAGCCTTTATCAAAACTCAACTCGTGCTGAAAATAAAGGAGTACCAGCGCGCAGCAGGCCAATCCTATTGCTAAACCGAAAACGTTGATGAGTGTTGTTGTTTTGCGTTTCCACAAGTTACGGACAGCAAGTTTTAAGTAAGATTTGAGCATACCGAAGGTTTTATTTCAAAAATAAAAGGTTTTTCATCATGTGGTTAACCTTCAAACTTATTTAACATTTTTTAACCCAAGTTGTTGAGCAAAGTAATAGTTTGGGTTTTAAAGATTATTTTTACCATAACTGCGTTTTTGATTACGATAATCTATTTGCCATGAAAAAAATATTCCTGTTTATAGCGTTGCTACTCGGCAATAAACTTTATGCTGACGATACAGCTGCATTACAGGCCATGATAGATGCCGGCAATACTGTTTTGCCTACCCATCATGCGCCGTATTCGATTACCAGGCTGCGCTTATCGCACAACCTGAATGCTAATGGCAATACATTTAATTGTACACTGGCTGTGGGCAGGGCCATTGTAATGGACAAGCCCGGCGTAAAATTTTCAAATGCAGAGCTGGTGGGCATGGATGATTCAACAAATCCTGACGGTACATCGGGGGTATATATCAATGCCGATAATGATACTGTAACCCATGTTTACATTCATAAGTTTACAGCTTATGGCATAATAGGGGGTTGGGGAAACGTGCCGGTAGTTACGTTTAACCGGATATGTGATATAGGTTACGTCGGCTTCTTTTACATTTCTGACAAACGTAGTATTAAGGGCGGCACGGTTGCTTTCGATACGATTGACCGTAGCATGCTAAGCGCCGAAACGGTAACCCAGGGTGCGCTTTTACTTCGCGGCAGCAAGGAATTTACATCTACCGGGTGGAAGGTTCATCACAACTTGTTTATGATGCCGTATTTGCCTAAAGACATTACCAGTGAATGTTTTGAGTTGAGGTTTGCACCCAATAGCCAGATATATAATAATAACTGTAACGGGGGCAGTATAGGTATATCTGTTGTGCGAAATGACTTTGTCCGTACTTATCATAACAAATGCACCAGGCAAAAAGAGGAAGGTATTGAATACGCCGACAGCAACAATGGCCTGATCAAAGATAATACTATTACCGAACAAGCCGGCTTGGGTGTGCTGATAGATGGATTTCCGCCGGTGGGCTGCCAATTTGATACGCTACTGAACAATACTATACAGGGCTGCAAGAGTTTCGGCATACAGCTTTATAAGGATACGCACGATATACTGATCAGTAATTGTACCATCAGCACTTCATCCAAAGCCATTTACCTGCAGGCTGCTTATGGCGTTAACATCCGCAATTGCCGGCTTACCGGTACGGGTGGTGGCACGGTGGCCGTATTCCTCGATAACTCTGTCGGTAAGGTTTCTATGAAGGGCGGCAGCCTGAACGGTTTCGGCCATAAGTTTTTTGTGTATGGCAATAAAGGCGTAGTAAGTGATGATATTTCGACAGAAGGCGTTAAAGTAACGGGTAAGATGTCTGACATTGATAATAGCCTATCGGGCGGTGCAGCAATGGGGACAAATATCCGGGTGAAATAGCGTTATGACACCGTCAATTCCCCGCGCAAATCGGTTTCCAGTAATTCCTTAATGATGAGCGGGTCCTTATATTGGCCCAGCAGGAACATCATTTTGGTGATGGCGGCCTCGTAGGTCATGTCGTAACCATTGGCTATGCCCATATCTTTTAGCTCCTTGCTGGTCTCATAACGACCCAGTTCCACGGTACCCACTTTACATTGTGAAATATCCAGTATCACTTTGCCGTCGGCGATTGCTTTTTTCAGCAGATCGGTAAACCATTTATCCGTAGTAGTATTACCGGCGCCAAAGGTTTCCATCACGATGCCGCGCACATCGGCAGCCAAAATATTCTCGACTACTTTTGGGCCTATCCCCGGATAAAGTTTCAATACGGCCACATCGCTTGCCAGTTTTTTATGAACCTTTAACGGGCCTTCTACCGGCTGGCGAATATCATTGATGCTGAATTTAAGATGCACACCTGACTCGGCCAGGATAGGATAATTTGGCGAGCGGAAGGCCTCAAACTTGGAGGAGTTATATTTAAAGGCGCGATTACCGCGGAACAATTTATAATCGAAATAGATACATACTTCCGGTACCCGCGAACGTTCCTGTTTTTTTGCTTTCGCGATCTCAATGGCAGTCATCAGGTTTTCCTTGGCGTCGGTACGGATGGCGCTGATGGGCAGTTGCGAGCCGGTAAAGATGACGGGTTTAGATAAATTTTCGAGCATAAAGCTCAACGCAGACGCGGTAAACGCCATGGTATCCGAACCGTGCAGTATCACAAACCCATCTACATTATCATAATTGGCTTTTATCAAACCGGCAATTTCGCTCCAAATATCCGGGTTCATGTTGGATGAATCGATGATGTGCTCAAACGAGTGCACCATGATCTTGCAGTTGAGACGCTCCAACTCGGGAACATTCTCCATGATCTGCTCAAAATTGATCGGCCTGAGCGCCTTGGTTTTGGGGTCGCTCATCATACCTATCGTCCCCCCGGTATAGATGATCAGTATCTGGCTCATGAATTATTGGATATGCAATATTAAAACGGCAGCAAGATAAGCAGAATCCCTATGTAAAACTAAAAGCACTAAGTCTATTTGCGGTACGATCTATACTTGAGCAAATGCCGAAAGATATTTAGCGATATATAAGTCTTTTGACTTGGCCTTGTACTGCATAATAAACCGAGGATGTTCCAGTGCGACTATCTTTCCAAAAAACTTATACTCATCATTTAGCTTTCGAAGGAAAATTTCATTTTTACCAGTGCCGAAACAGAAACAAATATCGGTTTCAACACCCAAGCCGATCTGCGTGCGGATGTTTTCTATCATATAGCCGGTAGTGGCTTTAATAAGTGCCGGGCTGTCGTAATAATTGTAATTTTTCTCTTTGCCCTGGTTGTCGATGGTGGTAAAACCCAGCGGGCAAAGTGAGTTGATATAAAACTTGCTGTAAAATGCTTCCGGTCCGCCAAAGGCGTTTATCATTTCGTATACAAAAACGGATGATGGCTCATGGGTGATCTTTCCCTCATAATCAATGTGGCATTCTGATTTTAAACGCTTAGGGTCGGTAAACGGAATGCCTGTCAGTCCGCCGCCAAACCTGCCGGGATTGATGCCTAATATGATGTGGCGCTTATTGTCGTCGTTATAATATTTGCGGTAGAATATCTCAGAAATAGCCAGGGCTTGTTCGGCCTCCCGGAAAGGGTTCATGATGCGTATTCCTGGCGGTAGCGGGTCGCCGGTGTACACCAGTTGTTTATTGAAGTTGATGATTTTATCGGCGAAGGACATACTTCAAAAATACACGCTTAATTATTAAATCCATTGGCGTACTGACAAAACAGTGTCACCACTTTGTTCAAACCATAGCCGTAAATTTGTATATACCATTCTACTTGCAGAAAATACCGGGATATTCTTTTCCGGGATGCGACCAATAATCACTTGTGACAAGTGATTGAAATGTTCTTTGACATAAGATTAATAAAGCACCGGGCCGTGCGATTCCTTCCCTGGGGAAGGGCAGGAAGGGGTTTAGCCGGGCGCCGAAACCCCTCCCTGCATTTACGCACCAACCACCACGCCCCTCCCAGGGGAGGGAATTTATATGAAATATTCTTCCTAATGCGTGTAGTAATCACCGCATCACCCCACGGGTACAAAAAAAGCGACAGGAAACCCATCGCTTGTAATATCTACTTTCGGACTTTCCGTCTTCCGGTCTTTCGGACTAAATTAAACCAACAACCTAACCGGCTCTTCCAGCAATGCCTTTAAGGTTTGCAGAAATGCAGCGCCTGTTGCGCCATCAACCACGCGGTGGTCGCAGCTTAGGGTCACTTTCATTACATTGCCGGGAACGACTGCGCCGTTCTTTACCACTGGCACCTGTTGTATGCCGCTAACGGCTAAGATACAGGCGTCGGGCGGATTGATGATAGCGGTAAACTCGTCTACGCCAAACATGCCCAGGTTAGATATGGTAAAGGTTGAGCCTTCCCAGTCAGATGGCTGCAGTTTTTTGGCTTTTGCACGCTGAGCGTAGTCTTTTACTTCGGCAGATATTTGGCTCAGTGATTTACCATCAGCAAAACGTACTACCGGTACCAGCAGGCCATCTTCAACCGCTACAGCAACACCGATGTTCACGTGCTCGTTGTAACGTATCTTATCGCCCAACCATGATGAATTTACATTCGGATGCTGTTTCAAGGCAACGGCGCAGGCTTTTAATACTAAATCGTTGAAGGATATTTTAACCGGCGCAAACTCATTCATTTTGGCACGGGCAGCAACTGCCTGGTCCATATCGATAGACATGGTCACATAAAAATGCGGTGCGGTAAACAGGCTTTCAGATAAACGCTTGGCAATAACCTTGCGCATTTGGGTAACCGGTTTCTCAGTGAATTTCTCCTGGCCAACATATTGAGGAATCACAACAGCTTTCTCTGCTTTAGGCGCTTCGGCAGCAGGTGCCGATGCAGGGGCGGCGGTTTCCGGAGCAGCAGCTTTCGCGCCCGGTGTATAATCTTCCACATCCTTTTTGATGATACGGCCGCCTTCGGCTGAACCTTTTACATCATTCAGGTTGATGCCTTTATCTTTTGCGATCTTACGTGCAAGCGGCGATGCTTTTACGCGGCTGTCGTCGGTTGAGGTTGAAGACGTTGTAGTGGTTGTATTAGTTGCCTCTTCTTTCGGCGTTTCGGCCGGAGGTGCTGTTTCGCCTTGCGCCTCGCTCCCTCCGCCTTGCAACAATGGCGTAATATCCGTACCTTCTTTACCTACAATAGCAATAATACCATTTACAGGTGCAGCTTCGCCTTCTTTAGGGCCGATGTATAGTAAAGTACCTGTTTCGTAACCCACCACTTCCATCGTAGCCTTATCGGTTTCTACATCCGCCAGTGAATCGTCAGATTTTACTTTATCGCCTACTTTAAAATTCCATTTATTGATAACGCCTTCGGTCATCGTATCGCTTAAAGCAGGCATACGAATAACGGTAGCGGGTATTTTAGAAGTATCAGCTTTTGGTGCAGCAGTAGCGGTGGGCTTTTTATCTTCAACAGGCGCGGGTGCGGATTCCTTTTTATCTTCGGCTACAGGGGCTGCGCCGGTTAAGGCCGATTTATAATCCTCGCCTTCTTTTCCTATCACACCAATAACTGCATCAACCGGTACGGCCTTACCTTCTTCAACACCTATATACAACAGGGTGCCGTCCTGGTACGATTCAAAATCCATCGTGGCTTTATCCGTCTCTATCTCGGCCAGCACGTCGCCCGATTTAACTTTGTCGCCCACTTTTTTATGCCATTTCGCCAATACCCCTTCGGTCATGGTATCGCTCATTTTTGGCATTTTAACTACTTCGGCCATATATTATTGATGAACAGTTTTTAAATTTAGTATAATTATAACGCTTAGCTCATAATAAAAGGATAATCCTTTTCTACATACACATCGGTATATAGTTCTGATGCTTCCGGCCATGGCGATTCTTCCGCAAATTTTACAGACTCATCCACCTCGGCTTTTATTTTTTCGTCCATCTGATCAAACCAGGCTTCGTCAGCATATTTTTCAGTGAGGATGATATTTTTGATATGGTCGATAGGGTCCTTCGCTTTATAGCTTTCCAATTCTTCCTTGGTGCGATATTTCTGCGGATCGGACATGGAGTGGCCCTTGTAACGATAAGTACGCATTTCCAGGAATGTTGGGCCTTCACCGGCGCGTGCACGCTGAACGGCTTCGTCCATAGCATTATGTACGGCAACAGGGTCCATACCATCAACGGCTGACGAAGGGATACCGTACGGCAAGCCCAATTTATAAATGTCGGTTTGTATAGTGGTACGCTCAACCGAAGTACCCATGGCGTAACCGTTGTTTTCGCAAACAAAAATTACAGGCAGCTTCCATAAAGCAGCCATATTGAAGGTTTCGTTCAAAGCGCCCTGGCGTACGGCGCCGTCGCCCATGTAAGCTACGTTCACAAATTCGGTGCCTTTATATTTTTCGGCGAAAGCGATACCGGCACCCAATGGGATCTGGCCGCCTACGATACCGTGGCCGCCGTAGAAATGCTTTTCCTTATCGAACATGTGCATGGAGCCACCTTTGCCTTTTGAGCAGCCGGTTGCCTTGCCATACAATTCGGCCATGATGGAGTTGGACGAAACGCCTTTAGCGATAGCATGCGCATGGTCGCGGTAAGCGGTTATCAAACTATCTTCGGGTTTAAGCACCGACATAGCACCGGCAAGCACCGCTTCCTGGCCTATATATAAGTGACAAAATCCACGGATCTTTTGCTGACCGTATAGCTGCCCGGCCTTTTCTTCGAACCTGCGCATCAGAAGCATAGCCTCGTACCACATCAGGTAGGTATCTTTATTTATTTCGATTGAACTCATTTGTAAACGATCAATTTCTTATTAAGAACCGCAAATCTAATTATATCCGCGAAAATATCGAAACAGCAACAAATTTGTTAGAAAGATTTATGATTAAGTGTAACTTTTACCATAAGCTTACGTAAAAGGGACTAACCGTTGTTTTTTTGCATTATTGACAAAAAACACACCATTAATTTGTAATTCTAAAAAATTAAGATAGTTTTGTGGCTTGTCGAAAGACAAGACGTTTAGATCAATAAGATCTGTTGCACCCTAAACAACAAGAATTAAAGATTAAATGAAGAAAATAATATTAGCATTTGTATTGAGCCTCAGTATTTTAGTCGCACAGGCTCAAACCAAAAGCACCACTACACCGCCTCCTGCAAAGGCCCCTGACGAGCAGGAAAGTTTAGCCAAAGAATATTTCTCCCAAATAATGGGGGTCGCTTTGTCGACCACCTCAAACGTAAAACTTTTTCAATTTGTGTACGACTGGGTAGGTACCCCCTACCATTTTGGCGGTGATACCAAAAAAGGTATCGATTGCTCGGGTTTCACCAAAGAATTATACGGTAAAGTATTTAACCTGACCATCAAACGCAACTCGCGTGATATTTTCAGCATGGTTAGCCCGGTTAGAAAAGATGAGTTACAGGAAGGCGACCTGGTTTTCTTTAAGATACACAGCCGCAGCATAAGTCACGTAGGCATATATTTAGGTAACGGTCGCTTTGCGCATGCATCTAACCGCGGTGTGGCCATTAACAGCCTGTCAGACGCGTATTACAGCCGCTATTTTTATAAAGGCGGCCGATTGCTTGATGTTTTTAAGAAACAGCTTGAGGAAGAATCCCCGGATAATACTCCGGCCCAATAGATATTTACAAATCCTTTCCAAGCCGAAAGGATTTTTTTTTGCCATGAACCTACGATCGCTCCTTATCATCTTTGTTGCCACCTGTATCATCCTTGGGGGATGCCAGGAGTCTGTTCCAAAGAATCCAAATATTCAGATCAAAAACATCCCGATAAAGGCGGATACCATTGTCAAAGTAAAAACACACGATACCATTACCATTGCGGCAGTTGGCGACATGATGCTGGGAACGTCTTATCCCGATAACAGTAAATTACCACCTGATAGTGCTAAAAGTAGCTTTGGAGCAGCTATATCATACTTCAAAGGTTCGGACGTAATTTTTGGTAATCTCGAAGGCGCTTTGTACGATTCGGGTAAACCGGCCACTTACAAAAAGAACCTTAAAGTTGCCTTCCTGTTCAGAACACCGACCTATTATGGAAAGGTTTTTAAAGATGCGGGTTTTAACCTGGTAAGCCTGGCGAATAATCACAGTACCGATTTCGGCGTGAAAGGATGCGAAAGTACGGCCGCAACGTTAGATAAATACGGCATCCATTACGCCGGCCTGCAAACCTGCCCTACCGTCGTTTTTGAGAAATATGGTATTAAATATGGTTTCTGTGCCTTTGCACCTAATGCTAATACCATGCCGCTGCTCGAGATGAAGCAGGCAAGCGATACCATCAAGGCCCTGAAGCAACGATGCAATGTTTTGATCGTATCCTTCCACGGCGGGGCGGAGGGCGCCGCTTATGAGCATGTCCCCTTTAAAATGGAATCGTTCCTGGGCGCTAAACGGGGCAATGTACACGCCTTTACCCATAAAGCCATCGATGCCGGTGCCGATATTGTTTTGGGTAACGGCCCGCACGTGTCACGCGCTTTAGAAAAATACAAAGGACGACTAATTGCCTATAGCCTTGGTAATTTCTGCACCTACAAAAGTGTAAGCGTGGCGGGGGTTTGCGGAATGGCGCCCTTATTAAAGGTAAAACTTAGCAAGAAGGGCGAGTTTATCAGCGCGCAAATTATTTCGTTCACCCAAAGCCACCAGGAAGGCCTGTCGCTGGATACACTGTACCATGCGGCAAAACGCATCAAGTTATTGACGGAAAAAGATTTTCCGGGATCAGGTTTGAATATTTCGGATAATGGTGAGGTGATGCCGGTTAATTGATCCATTATAGAGACGCAATGTATTGCGTCTCTACTTAGTTTGATCAGTAGTTGTTCTCACCAGGCTTATTCCGGAAAAGAAAAACAATAACCCGATAATGCCTACTACGCAAAGCATGGTAAAACGGGAATCATGCTGTATGATACCGATCCCGGTGTAAATCAGCCCTATAATACCCAAAACGGTGAGTATGGCGCCGAAGGTCCTTTTTAAGTTCATGGTCAATTATTTTTATAAGGATCAAAAACAAATACCATACCCAAAATAAACTCTATATTTATTCCACTAATTATTGAACCATGAACCCATCAGTAGGCTTATTGATCATTCTCTTTGTCGGATTGATTATACTTTTTAGCTCATTTGTGACTGTTAAACAAGGCACTATAGCTGTGATAACCGTGTTTGGCAAATATCGCCGCATTATGCACCCCGGCCTGAATTTGAAGATGCCATTGATAGAGCAGATACAAAGCCGCATATCTATTCAGAACAGGTCGGTTGAGCTGGAGTTCCAGGCGGTGACCATTGACCAGGCAAACGTGTATTTTAAGGCGATGATGCTTTATTCGGTGCTCGATCAAATGGAGGAGACCATCAAAAATGTAGCCTTCAAATTTGTTGATGAACGTAACCTGATGCAGGCATTGATACGCACTATTGAAGGATCCATCAGGGCGTATGTCGCCACCAAAAAGCAAGCTGATGTGCTAACCTTACGGAGCGATATTGTGATGCACGTAAAGGAACAGCTTGACCAGATACTGGAGACATGGGGCTATCATTTACAGGACCTGCAATTGAATGACATTACCTTTGATGATGTGATATTAAAATCAATGAGCCAGGTGGTTGCCTCAAACAACCTTAAAGCGGCTGCCGAGAACGAGGGACAGGCCTTGCTCATTACTAAAACCAAATCTGCTGAAGCTGAAGGTAACTCCATAAAAATTGCTGCTGAAGCTGAAAGACAAGCCGCTCAATTACGCGGACAGGGTATCGCTTTATTTCGCGAGGAAGTTGCCAAGGGTATGAGCGCGGCTGCCAAAGAAATGGAGCAGGCACACATGGATACTTCTGTTATCCTGTTTACCATGTGGACGGAATCCATTAAACACTTCGCTGAAAACTCACAGGGCAATGTGATCTTCCTCGATGGCTCGGTACAAGGCATGGAGCGTACGATGAAAGAGGTGATGAGTTTAAATATTATGGATACAAAGCAACCAGAAAAACCCAAAAAATAAGCCTACTTTTTATAATCCGAAATATTCAACAGGTGCTTGCAAAAGCTGTATTCATGTTGCTGGTTGGAACAGACAATGGTTAGCCGTTTTGCCGCGAATTGCTGAACAAGGCCGAGATACCAATCAACTCCTTGTGTATCGAGATTTGACGTAGGTTCGTCCAGCATCAGCATGGGTGTATCCGAACAAAATGCCAGCGCCAGTTTAAGCCGTTGCTTCATGCCGGAAGAGAAATATTTGATGAGCTTGTTCCGGCTTTCGTACATGTTAAGCAGGTTTACAACACCATCCCGATCAAGATTTTCACGGTACGCTTTGAATTTGAAATGAAAATCGATCATTTCAAGCAGCGAAAATTCTTCGATCAGCTCGAGATAAGGTGCAGCCAGGCTCAGTTGTTTAAAAATATCTTCAGCCTCGATAGGACTATCCTGCATGGTGTAACCTATGGTCCCTGCGGATGGCGATAAACTGCCATTTAAAACGCTTAATAAAGTTGATTTACCAGAACCGTTGGGCCCCAGTATGGCATAAGACTCGCCTAAAGTGAAGGTGTAATCGATCCCCCGGAAGATCCAGTCGCGGTTGAAACGGCGGCCTATGTTTTGCAGTGTGATTCTCACGGGTTCATAGTTGATGGTTCATAGTTCATAGTACTATCCCGGGATGCTTCTGCCATGATCCATGAACTATCAACCATGAACTAATTATATCCCGAATCCCTTCATGATACCCCGCTGCGAGTTGGACACAAAATTGATGATCTCGTCCCTCTCAACTGTAGGTGCAAATTCAGCTTCGATGATATCCAGTGCTTTGGTAACATTATATTTTTTCAGGAAAATGATACGGTAAATCTCCTGTATCTCATTGATAGTTGTAGCCGAGTATCCCCTGCGGCGCAGCCCCACCGAATTGATACCGATGTACGACAATGGTTCGCGGCCTGCTTTGGTGTAGGGCGGAACATCCTTACGTACCAGCGATCCGCCTGATATCATACTGTGTGTACCTATCTCTACAAACTGGTGCACGGCCGATGTGCCACCGATAAAAGCATAATCATAAACATTAATATGGCCCGCCAACTGAACGGAGTTGGCTATGATCACATTATCGCCGATTGAACAGTCGTGCGCCACGTGCACGTAGGCCATCAGCAGGCAGTTACTACCTATTGTGGTTGTATTTTTATCGAGCGCTGTTCCGCGATTAAGCGTAACACATTCGCGGATGGTTGTATTATCGCCAATAGTTACTGTACTCGACTCGCCACGGTATTTTAAGTCCTGCGGGGGAGCGGATATAACAGCACCCGGAAAAATACGGCAGTTTTTACCGATACGGGCGCCATCCATGATGACGGCATTTGAACCCACCCAGGTACCTTCACCTATCTCCACATCTTTGTGTATTACCACAAAAGGCTCGATAGTAACGTTATCGGCTATTTTAGCCTGCGGGTGTATATATGCTAAAGGTTGTATCATGCTTCTTTTTCTTCTTTGGTCTTTCTAACAATTTGTGCCATCAGCTCGGCTTCAACAACAATGCGTGTACCCACCATCCCGATCCCTTTCATCTGGGCTATACCCCTGCGGATTGGCGCTATCAGGCTGCAATGGAATATGATGGTATCGCCGGGCACCACTTTATCCTTAAACCTTGCATTCTCTATCTTCAAAAACAAGGTCATATAGTTTTCCGGGTCGGGAACGGTATTTAACACTAATATGCCTCCCGTTTGTGCCATGGCCTCTATCTGCAACACCCCGGGGAACAATGGCGCGCCAGGAAAATGGCCCGCAAACAACTCCTCATTCATGGTTACATTCTTCAGCCCCACCACATGATTTTTGCTAAGTTCTAATATCTTGTCGATCATCAGCATTGGCTGACGGTGCGGCAATATTTTCATTATCTCAACGGTATCATACACCGGTTTAGCATTAGGGTCGTAAAGTTTTATGTGTTTACGGCTTCTTTCCTTCTTAATGAGTGTTTTTATCTTTTTGGCAAACGCTACATTGGCCGCATGGCCGGGCCTTGCAGCCATAATATGGCCCCGTAACGGTACGCCTACCAGCGCGAGGTCACCTATCATATCCAGCAGCTTGTGCCTTGCCGGCTCGTTTTGATGACGCAGCTCGATATTATTTAGTATGCCCTGGGGGGCAACTTTGATATCCTTGCGGTTAAATATCTTGGCAAGATGCGCCAGTTCATCATCATCCACATCCTTATCCACTACTACGATGGCGTTGTTCAAGTCGCCGCCTTTTATCAGGTTATGTTTAAGCAGCATTTCCAACTCGTGTAAGAAACAAAAGGTGCGGCACGAGGCTATTTCCTCGTTAAACTCGGATATGG
The DNA here is from genome assembly GCA_044448765.1 of Sphingobacteriales bacterium. Lineage (GTDB taxonomy): Bacteria > Bacteroidota > Bacteroidia > Sphingobacteriales > Sphingobacteriaceae > Mucilaginibacter. The sequence continues at coordinate 42,034 of JBIOHG010000029.1, forward strand.
TGGAAATACTGGCATGCTGGCTGCCCAATACCTGCGAGTTGTAATCAACCATACAGGTAAAACGGTAATCGTCAAGCGGCATAGCAACCATCTCAACCTTGCGGTCGGTTTCCGAGTAGTGGATATTATAAGGGATGTGGTAATACTCCCTATCGGCATCCTGTTCGGCAAAGCCAACTTTAGTTATGGCATCAACAAATTGTATCGAGCTGCCATCCATTATCGGGGTTTCGGGGCCGTCCAGGTCTATCATCACATTGTCGACCTCCAAGCCCACCAACGCCGCCAACACGTGTTCAATCGTGCTCACACTTGCGCCATTTTGCGAAATGGTTGTACCGCGCGAGGTATCTGTTACATTATCAACATCCGCATCGATAACCGGCGCACCTTCCACATCCACCCGCCTGAATTTGTAGCCGTGGTTCTCAGGCGCAGGGTTAAATGTCATCGTAACTTTCTCGCCTGTATGCAAGCCCGTACCGGAAACAGTAACCGGCGCCTTGATCGTTTTTTGTTTTACGTTCATAGTATTTATACGGATAGCTAAATTGAATCCTGATCTTTCTTCAATTTAGTTATCACCTTTTCCAATTCTTTTATTCTTTTTTCCATCTCAGGCAAATGCGCCATGACGGATAAAGTGCGCATATAATCAAAATAGCCCACCACCGGGCTTCCGCCCCATTTTTTGTTCTCTTCGGTAATAGAGCGCCTTACCTCCGCGCCGCCGGCAAACATAGTACCCTTTGCTATGGTTAAATGACCGGCTAAGCCTACCTGGCCTGCCAGAACAACATTTTCACCCAATTTAGTGCTGCCCGATATACCGCTTTGTGCCGCTATAACTGTATTGGCCCCTATCTCTACATTGTGTGCAACCTGTACCAGGTTATCCAGCTTTACGCCTTTATGTATCACAGTTGAACCCATAGTTGCCCTGTCGACCGTAGTATTGGAGCCTATCTCCACATCATCCTCAATCACCACGTTGCCTATCTGGCTCACTTTGGTATAAGTACCATCGGCATTCGGCGCAAAGCCAAAACCATCGCTGCCGATAATAGCCCCCGAATGGATAATGACATTATTACCGATAACACAATCAAAATAAACAATGACACCAGGGAAAAGCGTCACATTGTTACCGATGGTTACATTATCCGCGATATATACATTGGGATATATTTTACAGTTATTGCCGATCTTAGCGCTGGAGCTGATATAGGCAAAAGCGCCGATGTAGCAATTTTCGCCAACCTTCGCCGATGGATGAACGAAGCTAGGCTGCTCAACGCCCTTTTTGTCCAGCTTCATGGTATTATATTTCTCCAATAAAACGGAGAAAGAACTATAGGCATTTTCGACCCTGATGAGCGTAGCATTAACCGGGCCTGACAATACGAGGTCGTTATTAACGATCACGATTGAAGCCTGGGTGGTATATAAGTAATGCTCGTATTTTGGATTGGCTAAAAATGATAATGAACCGGGGGTTGCTTCTTCTATTTTGGCTAATTTATCGATGGCTGCGCGGGGTTCGCCCTCAACAGTTCCGTTTAGCATTAAAGCTATCTCATGTGCGGTAAATTGCATCAGGCAAATTTAAGGGTTAATATCGAAGCAGCAAATTATAAATACTTATGCCTAAATACGTTTATATAAGGTCTTTGGTATAACAGAACACATACTTCTTTACCGTTTTAGCCAGGGCCTCGAGGTTTGAATTATCGCTTGCTGCGGTAATATCCTGCAAGGTGCCGTTTTTCATCAATATCCGGATGCTGCCATCGCCGGGTTTGTAAGCATTATTGGTTATGGTATCTGTGAATACGAAGTAGCCGGCTTCCTTTTTAATGATCCCGTATTTTTCGATGGCTTTATTCGTGAGGCGTTCGACCATTTTATGGTCAGGCGGTTCGTTGCTGATCTCGGCATGATATAAGTTGCGGTGCATCATCATCTGGCAAAGCTGTGACAGCACGAAATCTTCATGATCGGCCCAAACCTTTATGGCGGCCATAATATCGGTATCATCCAAACCGGCAAAAGCATCAAGATGCTTTTCGTTCCGCATAAAGTCGGCATTGCTAACCGTGTTCGCCAGGAAATGGTTCAGATCTGGCGTGGCAAATAATGTCGCCCCATTAAGGGAAAGCTCGCGGGCTCGTTTTAATATTTTAGCCAGCAGCTGCTCGGCCGAAACCACTGTTTTATGCAAATACACCTGCCAATACATCAGGCGGCGGGCTATCAGGAATTTCTCGATGGAGTATATGCCCTTTTCTTCTACAGCAATGTGGTCGTCAACCACATCAAGCATTTTGATGATACGGTCGAAACTGATAACCCCTTCGGATACGCCGGTAAAAAAACTGTCGCGGTTAAGGTAATCCATTCGGTCCATATCGAGCTGGCCCGATACCAGCTCATGTAAAAACTGTTTGGGATAGGTTCCTTTAAATACTTCTATAGCTGTGGTTAAACGCCCGCCAAATTGCGTGTTGAGTTTATCCATCAAAAGCCCGGAGATATCTTCGTGCGATATGCCATCAACAATGGTCATCTCCAAAGCATGAGAGAAGGGGCCGTGGCCAATATCATGCAAAAGTATTGCAACTGCCACTGCTTCTTCCTCTTCATCACTAATTTCGTGGCCTTTGTTTCTCAGCGTTTCAATGGTCATACACATCAGGTGCATGGCGCCAAGCGCATGATGGAAGCGGGTATGCAGCGCGCCGGGATATACCAGATGGGTCATACCCAATTGTTTGATGTATCTTAAGCGTTGAAAGTAGGGGTGTTCGATGAGGTCAAATACCAGCCCGGCAGGGATGCTGATAAAGCCGTAGACCGGGTCGTTTATGATCTTATTTTTTTTCAATGGCGTAGTGCTGTGCAAAAATGTAAAATAGAAGTAAATAATACGGCCTGTTTTGTTAATTTTTGTTAATTACCTTTAATAAACCATAACAAAAGGCGTGCTTTGAGGTTATACCCCAATACGAGAAATTATTATGCAGGATACAACCATTTTATGGGCCGATGACGAGATTGATCTGTTAAAACCTCATGTGCTTTTTTTAAAAGAAAAAGGATACAACGTAACTACGGTAACCAATGGTAACGATGCCGTTGACTCCTTTAAAAATAATTACTTCGACCTGGTTTTTTTGGACGAAAATATGCCGGGAAAAACGGGTTTGGAAACCCTCTCGGAGATAAAAAATATTAATAATGAGGTCCCGATAGTACTCATCACTAAAAATGAGGAAGAGTATTTGATGGAGGATGCTATTGGTTCGCGCATAGATGATTACCTGATCAAACCTGTAAATCCTAAGCAAATACTGCTCACCATAAAAAAACTTACCGAAAACAAGCGCCTGGTAACCGAAAAAACTACCATGGCTTACCAGCAGGATTTCCGTACACTGGGCATGACGCTGAATGATAGGCTGAGCTACCAGGAATGGGTGGACGTTTACAAAAAATTGATATACTGGGAACTGGAGCTGGAGCAACTGGAAGATGACGGTATGCACGAGATACTGACGCTGCAAAAAGCCGAAGCCAATGTGCAGTTCTGCAAGTTTATTGAGAAGAATTACACCGACTGGATCAAAAATCCTGATGAGGGGCCCATTACTTCGTCGCAATTATTTAAAAAGAAGGTTTTCCCGAAACTGGATGGCAAAGGGCCGGTTTTCTTTATCCTGATAGATAATTTAAGGTACGACCAGTTTAAGATCATCAGCCCGATATTATCGGAATATTTCAGGCTGGAAGAAGAGGACACCTATTACAGTATTTTACCTACGGCTACGCAATATGCCCGTAATTCTATTTTTTCGGGCCTGATGCCGCTGGATATGGAGAGACGTTTCCCGGATATGTGGCAGAATGATGAGGATGAAGGCGGTAAAAATTTATTCGAAGAACAATTTTTGGCCGATCAGCTTAAACGAGTACTTCGTAGAGATGTCAAATATTCATACCATAAAATATTAAACATCGAAGAGGGCCGTGCGCTGAATGATACGGTGCATAACCTGATGAATAACGAGCTGAATGTAGTGATCTACAATTTTGTGGATATGCTTTCGCACGCCCGTACCGACATGCAAATGATACGCGAGCTGGCCAGTGACGATGCCGCCTACCGTTCGTTAACCCTATCCTGGTTTGAGCACTCGACCCTGTTCGACCTGCTTAAGTTCATCGCACAAAAAGGTGCGCGGGTAGTTTTAACAACCGACCATGGCACTATATGTGTCAAAACACCGAGTAAGATCATTGGCGATCGTAATACCAATACCAACCTGCGTTACAAGCAAGGCAAAAACCTCAATTTTAACGCGAAGGATGTCTTTCATGTAAAAAACCCACACGATATTATGCTGCCGAAACTGCATGTGAGCTCAAGCTTTGTATTCGCCAAGAGCGACAGCTATTTTGTGTACCCCAACAACTATAACCATTTTGTGAATTTTTATAACGAGACCTTCCAGCATGGGGGTATCTCACTGGAGGAGATGATCATACCGATAATAAATTACGGGCCGAAGTAAGCTACCTAACAACCTAATCACAACCTGCGAATGCCAAACCTAAGGCTTTATTTAACTGCGTTTTTTATTACGATAAGTGTCGGCTGCGCCCTGGCGCAAGACACTAAAATATTGGATGATATTAAAGCGCACGCTGTACCCATAAGCACCGACCCGGATGATACGGTTACATTCTCCGATATGCAGCCGCTTAAGCAAATACTAAGCAACAGGCGGATCGTCGGTATGGGCGAGGCGACACACGGCTCGCACGAGTTTTTTGCGATGAAGCACCGCATGCTGGAGTTTTTGGTAAAGCAAATGGGTTTCCGGGTATTTGCGATAGAGGCTAATTTTACTGAATGCAGAGCTGTTAACGATTATGTGCTTTATGGAAAAGGCGATGCCAAAAAGGTAATTGCCGGCATGTATTTCTGGACATGGAATACAACCGAAGTACTAAAAATGGTTGAGTGGATGCGACATTATAATATGGGTAAAAGCACTGCCGGCCAAGTAAAATTTTATGGCTTTGATATGCAGGTTGACGGTGTGGCCCGGTTAATGGTGCGATCAAAGCTAATCAAATTGGATAGCGGCTATTATGTTGCACATTTTAAAGCATTTGATACCCTTAAGATACGCCCCGGCGGTTTTACTAAGTTTTCAGGGGTACAAATTGATAGCATTAAATCCCTACTAAAAAATATACACGAATACATCATCGAACAGGATACAAATCTGCTGAAAATATATACCCGTAATGAGGTTGATTATTTAAGCCGCGACCTGCGTTTACTGGAGCAATGTCTTGAAGAGAGTGGAGGGACGGGCGAAAAATTCGTAAAGATGAAAGGATCTTACGCACGCGACAGGTGTATGGCTGAAAATGTGGAGTGGATACTGGATCATGAAGGGGCAAACAGTAAAATGATGATATGGGCGCATAACGGGCATATCAATAAGACGGCCAAATTCCTGGGCGGCTATTTGAAGGATTCTCTTAAAGATGCCTATTACGCTATCGGGTTTGATTTTAATAAAGGCGGCTTCCGGTCGGTAGACCTCAAAGCAAAAAAACTTAAAGATTTTGTAATTGGGGATGCCGTTAAAGGTTCAACAGGTGATGTTTTTTCGCAGCTAAATATTCCCGCTTTCTTTATCGATATAGAGGGCATAGAGAAAAGTAATAGCCCGGCAACTTCATTTATGAACAAAGAAATAACGAGCCGGACTGTAGGGGCGGTCTTTGACCCGGCTCACGAAGACTGGTATTATCAAAAAGACAAACCATATTCCCGTTTTGACGGATTAATATTTGTTAATGAGGTTACCGCGTCTACTGGATTATGATAACCGAATATAAATATAAATTACGTATCAATTATTTTCATAAATTTGGGTATGGTTGTAATTATTAAACAAGGCGACTCTCCCGAAAAAATTGATCAAAAATTACAGGCGATTGAAGTTGAGGAGACAAAGAAACGAATTGAACGTTTAAAGCCGTTTTTCGGTGTTTTGAAACGTAAAATCGACCCACTTAAATTACAAAAAAAGTGGCGCAGTGAGTGGGAATAAAGTTATAATAGACACTAATATTGCGATCTATTTTCTATTAGGTCACAAAGAAGTAGATCAGTATTTCTATCATTTTACTCCAATATTTTCTTTTATTTCGGAATTGGAATTGTTATCTGGAAGAGATTTTTATCCCAATGAATTAGAGGAAATAAAAAGGTTTTTGTCAAAACAAACTATTTGGGGGTACTCACCTGCGTTGAAAGAAATTGTAATAGAGATCAGGCAAAAAAAGAAACTGAAACTGCCTGATGCTATTATTGCGGCTACTGCTGTGTATTTTGACATTCCTTTGGCAACTACAGATAAATCATTTAAAAATATAGATGGCCTTACCGTCCTTTATAATGAATTCCCTACCCTCTAATGCAATTAATCAGCCATTTAATTGATATCCCTAAGACTGCCGAACAATTAATGCAATTTGCCGGCAACGAAAAAATATTCCTCTTCTACGGCGATATGGGTGCGGGTAAAACTACCTTTATCAAATCGTTGTGTGACTGTTTGGGTGTGAAGGAAAACGTAACCAGTCCTACATTTTCCATAGTAAACGAATACCAGGGTGATACTGCCAAAATCTATCACTTTGATTTTTACCGCCTAAAAAAACAGGATGAGGCGCTGGATATGGGCTATGAAGAATACTTTTATTCGGGCGATTATTGCTTTATTGAGTGGCCCGAAAAGATCGCAGACTTACTTCCTGAACATTATATCCGTGTTGACATACAGGTTTTGAGTAACAATGAGCGTAAGCTAAGTTTTACAAAGATTTAGTTTAACATCCATCATTTTTTTTGCCTACCTTCATTCCCCGGAAATAAGCACAAATGAGTTCGGAGTTATACAGTGGATTTTCTGACGTTGCCAAACAGGCAATGCTGCAGCCCCAGGAGTCGATGCTGGAGGTAAAAAGCAAAAAAAACAAGCTCTATATTGGCATCCCAAAAGAGACCTCCTTCCAGGAAAATCGCATCGCCCTAACTCCGCTTTCTGTGGCCCTGCTCATTAATAACGGGCACGAGGTAATACTGGAAAGCAATGCAGGGCAAGCCGCTAATTTCTCAGATAAAGACTACAGCGAACAGGGCGCCAAAGTAGTTTATAACACCAAAGAAGTTTATGAAGCCAACATCATCATCAAAATAGCGCCGCCAACCATGCCGGAGATCGAGATGATGAAAACGCACCAGATACTTATTTCCACGCTGCAACTATCCACCCTTAAAGCAGATTGCCTGCAGGCACTGATACATAAAAAAGTAACTGCACTTAGCTTTGAACACTTGCGCGATGAAGGCGGATCATTAAGCGTTGTACGTGCCATGAGCGAGATCGTAGGTGCTACATCAATCCTCATCGCCGCCGAATACCTGAGTAATATATTTGCCGGAAAAGGCCTGATGCTGGGCGGTATCACGGGCGTTCCACCGACCGAAATTGTAATATTAGGCGCGGGTACCGTAGGCGAATATGCCGCCCGGACAGCCATTTCCTTAGGAGCCGAAGTAAAGGTTTTTGACCCATCGATTTATAAACTGCGCCGGCTACAGAATAACATTGGCTCGCGGGTTTTTACCTCGGTGGTTCAACCCATTGTGCTCGAAAAAGCCATTACTACCTGCGATGTTGCTATTGGCGCTATGCGTGCCGAGGATGGTCGCAGTCCGTGTATTGTGACGGAGAGCACCGTTAGCCGCATGAAGCCTAATGCTGTGATCATTGATGTAAGCATTGACCAGGGCGGCTGTTTTGAAACTTCGGAAGTAACCAACCATACGCACCCGGTGTTCCGCAAATATGATGTGATCCATTATTGCGTGCCTAATATAGCCTCACGTGTGGCGCGCACGGCAACTTATTCGCTCACCAATATTTTTACGCCGATATTATTGGACATTGGCGAGCAGGGCGGGTTGAAAAATGTGATATGGCAAAAATCAGGCGTACGTAATTCGGTTTATATTTATGAAGGGCATCTGACCAATAAACATATCGGCGATAGGTTCAATATTCCTTGTAAGGATCTTGACCTGCTGATCGTCTCGCACCGGTAAAAAACGCCCAAAACAGCCTTTTTTATTAAGTTTCAAAAAAATCTTGTGGAATAAAAAATCGTGGCTATATTTGCAACCCCAACGGAGTGGTAGTTCAGCTGGTTAGAATACATGCCTGTCACGCATGGGGTCGCGGGTTCGAGTCCCGTC
>JBIOHG010000030.1:0-47704 GCA_044448765.1 Sphingobacteriales bacterium
CTGTAACATGGGGGATGCCATATTTCTTCCCTAAACTACGATAACTTAAGCCATGTACCGAATAGTCCTGGATAATTTGTGCTGCTGTTTTTTTGTCCATTTTCGTTTACTTAATGTGTAAACCTATTTCAGGACGAGACAAGTTAATTTTTTTAACTGAAAGTATATTCCGCTGTTACCCCGATACGCATCATAATGCACTCTACTGACAAAACACTGTCAGCACTTTAGCCAATCTTTAGCCGTAAATTTGTATATGGCCGGTTTGTGAAAACGGGCTTGATGTTCTTTGACGTATTGCACGTAGAGACGCATAATTATGCGTCTCTACACGGGTTTGTTGCCCACCGCCTTTGTTGGTGTTGTCACCAACAAACCACGGATGATTAGAGAATCTATTTACAGATGATCTAAACCGCAATCTGTTAAAGCTTTTAATCGCGGTACTTGTCGGTGACAACATCAACAAGGGCTAAAAATTATACGCTATATCATTGCGAGCGCAGCGTGGCAACCTCGTCCTATCCGTGGCGGTTATACATTGGCCACCCCGCTCGCTCGAGTTTGCAATTCGTGGCTTCGTATAGTAAACCACCACTATTTTCCTTTTCCTTAAAATGTTTTCCACCCTCGCCCGTCTATATAGATATGGAAAACAACTACAACAACTGGAACCCCACCTTCACCCCTGCTTTTACCGACAGGGATAAACAACCATATATGTTATACCAGGATATCCGCGATTATTTTGGATGGTCGGCAAACCGCGAAGAAACAGCGAGCCCAACCGGAATGATTCGCCTAAAGACCTCGATTATTTAATAGCTATTTCAGGTTAGGCATTAGTCATCAGGCATTACCTATCGGCGAACTAATACCCAATGACCCAATGACTAATGCCCCATGACAAGTCGCGCCAGCGGCAGTGGATACCGGACTGCGTCTATCCGCAGCAACGCCTAAAGAACTCTCCCAAAAATCCCCCACTACCCCTTGAAATCAGCCAAAACTTTTACAACCTTTATCTCTGATTTAGCACAGGTATGGAGAAACTTTCCCACAACATTATTACAAATTCAATAAGGACGTGGGCAAACTATTTGCGCGGGCATTGGTTAATGGTTATATACTTACCCATAAAACGCCTTTCGCCTTTTTGCTATTGCATATTGGTCATTCGATCTTCCAGGCTTAGGCTTTATTATGTTTAAATGAAACAAGATCCGCATTTTACAATAAACGACGATCAATTCGGCCCTGCGGCCGACCGCCTGCCCATACTGGTTTGGGCCTGCAATAAGGATAATTCTTACTGTTTTTTTAATTCGGCCTGGCTGGCTTTTACCGGCCGCAGCGCGAGCCAGGCGGGAGATGCCTGGGCAGAGACCGTAAATCCGGAGGATGAACATTATGGGCTCGACAAGTTCGGGAACTTAATAAAAGACCGGAAAGCATTCAACAGGCTTTACCGGCTGAAACGGCACGACGGCGTGTACCGCTGGATAGCCGAGCAGTGTCAGCCCGGCTATGAAGCTAACGGCGATTTTGCCGGTTATACTGGCTATGGCGTGGATGTGGGCGAACTGCTGGAAGATCCGCGGCTGGAAAGTAATGTATCAGGGGTACAGTCGGCGCAACGGGAAACCAATCTTAATGAAGAGCTGGCGGCTACTAATGAAGAATTGAGTGCAGCCAACGAAGAGCTGAGCGCAGCCAACGAGGAACTGGTGGCAACAAATGAAGAGCTGCGCCAAACCCAGGATAGTCTTGCCGGGCTGAACAGCGAGCTGGAAGGCATTGTTGCGGTACGGACCAAAGCATTGGTTGAAAGTCAGCAGGCTACCTCATCATTAAATGAAGAATTAGCGGCAGCAAATGAAGAAATGGCGGCAACAAATGAGGAATTGGCCGCAACAAATGAGGAGCTGGCCGCAACGAACGAAGAGCTGGAGGTAACAATTGAAGAGCTGGCTGAAAGCCGGGAAGATATACTGAAAAGTGAAAAGCTTTTTAAATCGATAGCGCTGAACATCCCGAAATCGCTGATCATTGTGATAGGGAAGGACCACAGGTTTATTGCTGTAGAAGGCGACCTGGTGGCTAAATTGGGGTACAACAGCAAAGAGTATATTGGCAAACATCCGGCCGAAGTTGCGCCGCCCGAGCGATACGAGGCGAATAAACATTTGTACGACAGGGTGTTTGCAGGCGAACAATTCAGCATTGACCGCAAAGGAGAAAACGGCGAAGATTACCGCATGGCGTTTGTACCGCTTAAAGACGACGCAAATGAAGTTTACGCGGCACTGATCATTGCCCTCGATATCACCGATATCAGGCAGGCTGAAGAAAAAAGCGCCAAGCTGGCGGCGATCGTAGCCTCTTCGGACGACGCCATCATTAGCAAAACCCTCGACGGTATCGTCACAAGCTGGAACGCATCAGCCGAGCGCATGTTTGGTTTTACCGAAAAGGAAATGATAGGGCAGCCGATCCTGAAAATAATACCGGAGGACCGCTATAATGAGGAACCACGTATACTCGAACAACTACGCAAGGGCCACCGGGTTGATCATTTTGAAACCATACGAAGGACAAAGGACGGTAAGATGATGGATATTTCGCTTACCATTTCGCCGGTAAGAGACAGCGAGGGGAATATTATCGGGGCCTCCAAAATTGCCCGCGATATTTCGGATAAGAAACGCGACGAGCAAAGAAAAAATGATTTTATCAGCATGGTAAGCCACGAGCTAAAGACACCGCTCACGTCACTTACCGCGATTGTTCAGTTGCTGCAGGCCAAACTCGGCAGCAGCAGCGAAAGCAATATAACGGCACAGTTGAAGAACGCCAACAAGCAGGTGAAAAGGATGGCCGGTATGATCAATGGTTTCCTTAACGTATCGCGCCTTGAAACGGGTAAAATGCCAATGGCTAAAACGGAATTCGTGCTCAACGACTTGGTTAAAGAAACTGTTGAAGAAATGCTGCTGACCGGGGGCGATAATACTTTTCACTATAGCGGTGATGAACCGATGACGGTTAACGCCGACAGCGAAAAAATTACATCGGTGGTACTGAACCTACTGAGCAATGCAACCAAATATTCGGCAAAGGGCTCGGCCATCAATGTGGAATGCAGGATTGTGGACGGAAAAGCGCAGGTTAGTGTGCGTGATGACGGAATTGGTATTAAGCCTGCGGACCTGAAAAAATTATTCGAACGCTATTACCGGGTTGAAAGCGACGCCACACGGCATATTGGCGGCTTCGGGATAGGGCTTTACCTCAGCGCCGAGATCATTCGCGAGCATCATGGTGAAATCTGGGTAGAAAGCAAGCCGGGCAAGGGGTCAGTCTTTTATTTTACGCTGCCGCTCAGTTAAGCGGCGGGTTTCGTTCCGCGCAATAAAAACATTCCCAACCCATCCGCTTGAAATGAGGTAAACTTTTGCAACCTTTAGCTTTCAATTGGCCGGTGTATGAAAAAACGTTTGCTGAAAAGTTTATTGCTGATGTGGTTGAGCCTTCTGGGGCTGTCGGCGGCAGCCCAAAACATCGGCCCCAACGTTAAACGCATTTTGTTTTTGGGCAACAGTATTACCTACCAGGGGCACTATGTGAACCATGTGGAGGCGTATTTGACGGTGCATTACCCCGGCCGGCAGTTTGACGTCATCAACGTGGGTTTGCCCAGCGAAACGGTTTCGGGACTGTCGGAACCTGGTCATGCCGACGGCGCTTTTCCGCGCCCCGACCTGCACGAACGCCTTGCGCGGGTGCTGGAGCAAACCAAACCCGACCTGGTGTTTGCCGATTACGGCATGAACGATGGTATTTATATGCCTTTTGATACCGCGCGTTTCCAGAAATTTAAGGACGGCATTACTTGGTTGCACGATATGATAGTGAAAACCGGCGCGCGGCTGATCCACATGACCCCACCCTGTTATGATGAGCTGCGGGGCAAAAGCATTGGCTACGCCGCCGTGCTTGATAAATACAGCGACTGGCTGCTGAGCATGCGCTCGTCGGCTAAATGGGAAGTGATAGATGTGCATTACCCCATGCAAAAATACCTGCAGGCGCACCGCAAGATAGACGCCCAGTTTAAGATAGACGGCTTTGCCTTAGCTGCCGATGGCGTTCACCCGGATGAGGCCGGCCACTGGATAATGGCGCGGCAGATATTGTTGTATTTGGGATGTAAGGAGGTCGCCAACTCGGGCAGTATAGAAGCTGACCTGGCAGCCATACCTAACGGCGTGCAAGTATTAAAGCTGGTGACTGAGCGCCAAAACACCATGCGCGATGCATGGCTGACGGCCACCAAATATAAGCGTCCGGGCCTGCCGGCGGGTTTGCCGCTGGAGGAGGCAACCGCTATTTCGGATAAGCTGGAAGCGCAGATACGTACCCTGCTGGCCAATACGCCTGCCCAAAATATGAATAAACCGAATAAGTGATAACCAATTAATATTACCTATATGACAAAGCTTAACAGGCCAATATCTATAAAGAACGCGGCCACTTTTAAATCAGCCGGCATGCTGTTCTTATCCTTGTTTTTTTCGGGGGCGGCATTTGCCCAAAGTAAACCCGACACAACAAGCTATATCCAGACAGTCGACATCAAAACAGGGAAAATTGATACCGTATTAATTGCCAAAGGGGATTACGAAGCGCCAAACTGGCACCGCGATAATTTCCTTGTCATGAACTTTAGGGGTAAAATGTATAAACTCGACCTCGCTACCAAAGCCTTAACGGTAATCAACACAGGCTCTGTTAATCAGCTCATGGACGATCACGGGCTTTCGCCGGACGGCAAATGGATGGCCATCACCAATATCGATGCCTACAAACCGGCGGAAAAGACGGTTAAATTTTCGTTTTATATCGTGCCTGTTACAGGTGGTGAGCCAAAGGCAATAAGCACCGGGCAGGCCCTTTCTTTTTGGCATAGCTGGAGCCCCGATGGCAAAACCCTGGCTTATTGCGGCGGCGATTTTAGCAACCTGGACGTTTGGACGATCTCCGCAAATGGTGGTATTCCAAAAAGGCTGACCGAAACGCCCGGTTTGGATGATGGCCCCGATTACTCTCCTGATGGTAAATACATCTATTTCCACTCGTACCGCACCGGCCACATGCAAATTTGGCGGATGCACCCCGATGGCTCACAACCCGAGCAGATGACCTCTGATGAAAATGCCAATTGGTTCCCGCATCCATCACCAAATAATAAATGGATCGCTTACATAGCTTATACTACCGATCAAAAGCAGAATCACCCTTTTGGTAAAGATGTCAAGCTCCGTTTGATGGATGTTAAGACAAAAGCCATTAAAGACATAACCCCTGTGTTTTACGGCGGCGCAGGCACTATCAATACCCCATCGTGGAGCCCGGACAATAAAAAGGTTGCCTTTGTGAGCTATTCAGTCAAATGATCTATTTAGGGATACTGGTCTGCACGCCTGTAACTTGAATAAATATGGGTTGCTGCAGCACTTTGGTAACAATTAGCGCATGCCCCGAATTATTTACGTGAATGCCATCGCCCGCAGAGTAGGTGGGATTGATATCGTAGGTAGAAGTGCTTAACGGTGCTAAAATGTCGTTCACATGGGCGCCATAGGCGGCGATAATTTTGTCGTTCAGCTTTTTTAAACGCATCCTTTGCGCAGCATCGGTAAAGTTGCGCGGCTGCGTACCAAACAGGATGTACTGCACTTTTGCCGAATCGAGCTGGTGTGCCATCACCGCAAAATTGCGCATGATCTCATCGTCGGTATAATTATCGGCAATGTCGTTGGTCGGGAAGCTGATCATAACCAGCGTTGGGTGCAGCGATAAAGCTTTGGTGAGGTTGTGCGCTGTATCTGGTGCCGGCCTCGATGCATAATTATAACCCGTCGGCATGGCCTGGAAAGTTACATACCCGGGAACGGCCAGGTTAGTAAAAGTAGCTTTGGTGCCGTTTTGATTGATGGTGGATTGCAGCCTGAATGCCCAGGCCGAGTCAATTGGAGTGGCGCCGTCACCGGAGGCTGACGAAGAGCCCAATATCACAATATGGGGTATAATTACCGGTTGTGGCGAATTATACGTGGGTATTGTTTGACAGCTTGCGAAGCAAATTATTGCCGCCGCGACCAGCGTTAATCTTATAATTTTCATAGGCAGGGGTATTTTTATCTGAACATGCCCCCTGGCAGAATCCATCTGCAATTGAGGCATAATCAGGCTTTTACCTGTAGAATTAACTCCGTAAGGCTGCTAATGTTTTAGCTTTTTGTAAAAAAGTTTCCCTGGAGTTAAAAAATAAGATATCCTTAAACCTTTTTCAATACATAAAAATGGACATCGATGCGGGTGCTAAATCCCAGGCTTTCATAAACTTTGACAGCGCGGTCATTGTTCGAGCGGACATGTAAAAAAGGGGTCTCATTCGCCGCCTTGATGCGCTGTATTTGGTTTAGTACCAATTGCCTGGCATAACCTTTTCCTAAATGATCGGGATGCGTACAAACGGCACTTATTTCGGCATAATTAGCGGGGTGCAGGCGCTGCCCGGCCATAGCCACCAGTTTATCGCCCTCAAAAATCCCCTGGTAATGACCAAAGTCAATGGTCCGCGAGGCAAAGGGCCCCGGGTTGGTTAGTTTGGTAAGCTCAAGCATTTGCGGCACGTGGTCTTCCGATAATGGTATCAGTGAGGTAGATATTTCGCCTTTTATGATAGACGCATCGCAAACCATTTGCAGGCCGTGTATATACTGTAGTATCTCCCACTGGGGCGAAAAGTCGATTTTTACAGGCGTAACAAACAAAATAACATTGTGCGGCAGCATTTGATGAAGTGACAGGAAATTATCTTCTGAATTTTCTTCCAGCGCCGCAAATGGCGATACCTCCCTGTCAAAATAGGCAGCCTGGTCATTACCAAAAGCAAGATGCTTGTTGCCCGTTTGCAGCGCACTCCATGCAGGGTTATCCAATACGTGTTTCATCAGCGGCAAACTTATGAAAACGGTGTCAATTTTATTTTGGCTGTGATCTTATTGCTTTTATCTGACCTTTTTGCGCCAAGTAAGACATGTGTCCTCAAATAAGAAATATGTGGCAAATAATATTTCTTATTTTTCGTAACATACTTGTTACAAAAACGTATGTTTGTGTATCTAAGCGGTTTTCTATACCGCTTAATTTGATAAGGTTTAGGTTTAAAGTCCCCAAGCAGCGAGTGCAAGGGGACTTTTATTTCTGTAAATAAGTGTTACATTTGAATACCATTCATCCTTCACAAATAAAAATCATGAAAAAGATCTTATCAATATGCTGGTTGCTGATGGGCTTGTCAGTAGTAAACTATGCCCAAACGGGACATCCAACAACCGACCCGGCTGAAAAAGCAAAAGGGCTGCAGAAGCAATTAAAGTTAACCGATGCTCAAACCACCCAAATTGCAGCCATTTATAAACAGTCATCAGAAAAATTTGAAAAGATCAAAAAAGAGGAGAACGGCAATACTGATAAAATGCTGGTAGCCATACGCCCGTTACGTACCGCTACTATCAAAAAGATCAAAAACGCATTGACCCCTGCCCAGGCTGTTAAATATGATAAATTAATAAAGGATACTAAAGGCGGTGGCGGCAATGGCTGGAGTGATGGCTGGAGTGCGGCAAGCAATTAAGCTTTTAAAATAAATTAACAAAATGCCGCCGGATTACCGGGGTATTTTTGTTTTATAACTTTTACTGGCTTATTTATTAAGCCCGGCCTCTTCTTTTTTCATTTTAGATAGCTGAATGCCTACCACAAGTGCCAGGGCAATAAGTACGGCAAATGCTGCCGAAGCTACCGCAATGCGCCATGCCTCATGCTTTTCGATACCTCTTATCAAGCTATTAAGATTAACAACCATCATCCCCAGGAATATGAAAAATGGAATGATCAATTTTTTTCTTACTGAATCCATAACCGAATATATAGAATTATTTCTTCTTTATTAATATCCTGCTTTTCGGCATTCATCAAGTAATTGCCCTGCTTGGTGTAAAATATTTCTCTGCCCCTGGCATTACTTATTTCTTCGTGTTGTAATTCATAAAATCAAACGAAGAAAAACATGGAAAACGAACAACACGGGCATCATCACACGCATGATGACCATCACGACGGTATAGACAGGCGCGGCTTTTTGGAATGTATGGCCTGGGCAGGTACGGGTGTGATATGGATGATGACTGGCGGCATTCTAAAATCGTATGGCATGAGCCAGGTGATTGATAAAACTACCGGCGGCATCAAAAAAGGATTGATCATGCCCAAATCCGATTTCAGCTTTGTGCAGATCAGCGATAGCCATATCGGCTTTAACAAAGCAGCCAATCCTGATGTTACGGGCACGTTGCAGGCAGCCATTGCCAAAATAAATGCCATGCCAACCGCGCCATCTTTTATACTGCACACGGGCGATTTATCACACCTGGCACAGGCCGATGAGTTTGACACACTGGAACAATCCTTAAAAAGCGCCAAAACAGGCAACATATTTTACGTGCCCGGCGAGCACGACCTGACCGACCACGGCAAGCTTTACCTTGAACGCTATGGCAAAGGCACCAAAGGCGACGGCTGGTATAGCTTTGACTCGCACGGCGTACATTTTATTGGCCTGGTAAACGCCATGGTTCAGGTTGACGGCGGTTTGGGTGTTTTGGGCGATGATCAACTCAAATGGCTGGCAGACGACCTGAAAAAATATACAAACAGTACACCTATTGTAGTATTCGCACACATTCCGCTATGGGCAGTGTACCCGCAATGGGGCTGGGGAACTAAAGACAGCGAGCAAGCCCTGGCCCTATTAAGGCGATTTGGTTCGGTATCTGTTTTGAACGGGCATATCCACCAAACCATTCAAAAAGTTGAGGGTAACATTACGTTTCATACCGCTATGTCGACCGCATTCCCGCAGCCGGCACCGGGCTCAGCGCCATCCCCCGGCCCGATGAAAGTCCCCGCTGAAAAACTACGCAATGTACTGGGCCTAACCAGCGTAAATTATGTAGAGCATAATCATACCCTCGCCGTTACTGATACCCCATTAATAGAAGCAAGCGCACAGTAAAAGATGAAAAAGTTAATATTATTAATCCTGCTGCTTACAGCAGGGAGTTATGCCTTTGCCCAATATAAACCTGTGGATCAGGGCTCATCGTTACAATTTACCATTAAAAACTTTGGCTTCGATGTAACGGGTTCTTTTACCGGGTTAAAGGGAAGCATCAAATTTGACCCGCAGAACGTTACCGAAAGCAGTTTCGATGTCACGATAGATGCCAATACGGTTAATACCGATAATAGTCTTCGCGACAGCCATTTGCGCGATAACACTTATTTTGATGTGAAGAATTATCCAGTTATGCGGTTTGTGTCATCTAAAGTAACAGCTAACGATGGCGGCTATGTGATTGCCGGAAAACTGACGATCAAAAAGCAAACGAGGGATATCTCCTTCCCTTTTACCGCTTCGCCGTCTGCTGATGGTTATCTGTTCAAGGGTTCTTTTAAAATAAACCGGAAAGACTTCGACGTAGGAGGAACCAGTACTATCTCGAATGAATTAGAAGTGTCCTTAAATATCATAGCAAAAAAATGAAGATCAATATCAAACTGGCTACTATCACCGGGCTTAGCAGCCTGGTAATAGTAATGACAGCAGCAACCAATACTAGCAAGCCTGCGGACAACCCTTATAAAAACCTGCAGGTTCTGCCCAAAAACACAACCGAGGCACAAATGAACAAGATCATGGTGGGTGAATTTGAGGATGCCCTGGGCGTATCATGCGGCTTCTGCCACGCGTCTAATAAAGATGGCGACGGTCTGGACTATGTCAGCGATGTCAAACCCGAAAAGCAGATCGCGCGGCAGATGCTCCGCATGACATTGAACCTGAACCACGAATATTTTAAGATCGATACACCGATGCTTGGTACGGCCAACATTGTGGTTACCTGTAATACCTGCCACAAAGGCGACACTTTCCCAGATGGGATGGGTGGGCAGTAAGTGAGATAAAAGTCACCTTTCTTGGAGTGTAATAACATATATTTATACACTAAATAATTCATTAACTTTGATTAGTGGATCCTTATAAGCCAACATTTCACAAAAAATGGACTTCGAAGATAAGTTACTGGGAAAACGTTTCAGTTGATGAGTATAAATTTATTTTCGATCAAGCTAAAGAGCGATTTGAGGACGTCATTTCTGAAAACGAAAGTATTACAGATAAAGGAATAAAAATAGCAACTGCTACAATTGCTTTATCCGGTTTTTTTATAGGGATAGCGGTCCAAAATCATTTTTTCGTAAACCATAGGGGTTTTGTTTACGCAACATCAGTAATAGGTGTCATAAATATACTTTCTGTTGGAATGCTTTTATTTCCTAAAAAGGCAAGAAAACGGGGTCTATCACCCGATATAGCTACAACTGATGAATTCGACAATGAAGATGATAAGGGTTATTATCTCCAAAAACTTTATTATAATTCAATCGCTATTTTGCAGAACAATATAGACCTCACTATAATTGCAAATGAGAGTAGAATTTCAAAATACAAAATTGTATTAATTTCATTCGCCTTATTCGTAGCAGCTGTTTCCGCTGGAATAGCAATGATTATCTAGTATTACCTTTTGTTGTACCCGAATCCGTGTCGGTGTTAATTGTGACTTCTCTTGGCATTTTCCATTTACTTTACTCAAAACTAATACTTTAAATGCTTATTGTAGCATAAAATATTATCTAAAAAAAATACACTCTTCGCAAGAGGAGCATCGCCATCCCTACCTCCTGATCATCTTATCCTTCAATATCTCATTTAGCACCTTCTCGCGCAGATTTTGACTGATGGTGATCTTCTCCGCACCCAGGTTGATCATGTTCCCTTCAATACTTTTAACCTTACTTCGGTTCACAATAAACGATTTATGAACTTTGATAAACTGGTCGGGTGGTAATTGCTCCTCCAGGCTCTTCAGCGTGATGTAGACGATCATTTTGCGTGTTGTGGTGTGAAGGATCACATAGTTCAGCATCGATTCCGCGTAAAGGAGGTCGTCATAATTCACCTTTTCTATTTGGTTATCGCATTTGATAAAGAAATGATCGTTGGCCGGCTGCGGTGTCGTTGATAAACGTTGTTTGTTGTCATAAACCTCTTTGGCTTTGTTACAGGCTTTTAAAAACCGCTCGAACGGGATGGGCTTAACCAGGTAATCCAGCACATCTAACGAAAAAGCCTCTACGGCATACTCGGCATAAGCGGTTGTCATAATAATGCTGGCAGTATTTTTTGAACTTTTCAGGAAATCGATACCATTGATGGTCGGCATATTGATATCAAGGAAGATGACATCAACCGTATTTTCGCTCAGTAATTTGATTGCCTTCGCGGGATTTGCCGCCTGTCCTATTAGCTCTAAAAAGTCGATATCTTCAATAAACTCTTCGATCAGTTTACGGGCAATGGGTTCGTCATCTATAATGATACACTTCAATTTCATTCGAGTTCAATTTTTAGATCTGCTGCATAGTGTCCGTTTTTTTGTTCATTGGTAAGTGCGTATTTACCGGGATATAGAAGCTCAAGCCGTCTTTTCAGGTTCACCAGGCCAATGCCACCGGTCCCGGCTGGTGCCCGCCGTTGTGTAAGTTCTGTCGTATTGCAAATGTGAAAGCTAAAGACATTTTCTTTCATGCTGATCTTAATCGATATACTATTCGGCTTTTCCGAAAAGTTACTTACAAACTTGAAAGCATTCTCGATCAGTGTGACCAGCAAGAGTGGCGCAATTTTATGATCGCCGGATATTAAACGGCTATCTATATTAACCGCAAGGTTTTCATCCTTACGCAACTGCTGAAAGGCAACGTAATTGCGGATATAATCCAATTCTTTTTCCAGGCTTACTTTATCCTCGCTGCAATCATATAACTGGTAACGCAGCAGGCCCGAGAACTGCAACAGGATATTTCGCGCGGTTTGATTGCTTTTATCGATGTGCCCGTAAATAGAATTCAGCGAATTAAAAAGCGCGTGAGGGTTGGTCTGTGCCTTTAAAAAATCAAGCTCGTGCTTTACCTTGTCCTTTTCCATAATGGCCATTTGCTGTTGATCATAGATACGGTCGAATACCATTTTGCCGAACACGATCAGTTCGACCCATATAAAAATATTCACTACCGAATTGAGATACAAAGCCCCAAATGCGACCTTCGGACCGCCGATAAAAACATACTTGCTCATTTGAACAGAAACCAACGACCTTAAAAACGCCGAAACCATTATGAGCGCGATCATCAATAAAATGAACAGCGCGTATCGTTTCTTCTTCAGAAACTGAGGCACGATAAAATAGGTAGCAGCGTAATAATCGGCGGTGATAAACACCAGGTAGCAAAATTGCACCGTCAGCGTTTTGTTCAGCGAAAATGAATAATTACGAAAAACAAATACCCAAAGCAGGTATATCATCAGCCAGAACAAGCTGTGATAAATGAAATTATTCCACTTTTTGAACATCGGCATGTTCAAAGGTATCAATGTGATGCGTGCTTTCCCAGTTTATTACATCAAGTGAAGCAAATGCTTGATGAAGGTGGAGTAATCGGCGTTACACACTCGACAAAAAAGGCCCCGAATTTCGGAGCCTTTCCTTATGTTTTGATCTATAATTACTTAGTAACATACATCACTTCCTTTACCGCCTTGATCACTCTTTCAGCGTTCGGAAGATATTCCTGTATCAGCGTTGGTGCATAAGGCAACGGAACATCGCCACCCATAATACGCAGGATAGGAGCATCCAAATAATCAAATGCATCTTTCTGTACTTTGAAGGCAACTTCGGTTGCAATTGAACCCAAAGGCCAGCTTTCTTCTACGATCACCAAACGGTTGGTCTTTTTAACTGAATTGATCACCGTTTCGTAATCGATAGGACGCACCGTACGCAGGTCGATCACTTCGGCATGGATGCCTTCTTTTTCCAGTTCGGTAGCAGCGGCGTTAACCACTTTCATGATCTTACCGAAACCCACCAGGGTTACATCAGAGCCTTCTTTAGTTACGTTTGCTTTACCAAGCGGGATATAATAAGTTTCTTCTGGTACTTCGCCTTTATCGCCATACATCAATTCTGACTCCATAAAAATAACCGGATCAGGATCCAATATGGATGATTTCAGCAAACCTTTTGCATCATAAGGATTTGACGGAACAACCACCTTTAAACCCGGGCAGTTAGCATACCAATTCTCAAAGCACTGGCTGTGCTGCGAGCTTAACATACCTGCGTTTCCTGTTGGACCGCGGAATACTATAGGCACTGAAAACTGGCCGCCGCTCATCGACATGATCTTGGCCGCGCCGTTGATGATCTGGTCTATAGCTACCAGCGAGAAGTTGAAAGTCATGAACTCAATGATGGGGCGCAGGCCATTCATCGCCGAGCCTATACCGATACCGGCAAAACCCAATTCAGAGATAGGAGTGTCTATCACCCGCTTTGCACTAAATTCATCCAGCATACCCTGGCTCACTTTGTAAGCGCCGTTATACTCGGCAACTTCTTCACCCATCAGGTATATTTTATCGTCCTTGCGCATTTCTTCGACCATAGCTTCCCGAAGCGCTTCCCTGAATTGTATTTCTCTCATTATGTCCTTTAAATGAATTTTTGCGAACGCAAATATAGGCAATGAAGTTGTAAAAACAATTCTGCCGCCGTGTAACAATTCCTTGCAGAAAATTATGAAACCAGGCTGACTTTTTCCAGCGTGCGGGTGTATTTGTTGGCGAAATAAAGCGGCACAAACCCGATCACACCAAAAGAACAATCGATCAACCGCCAAAAGAAGGGAATATCGCGGATAGCGCCGGCAATAAATGCCAGCGGAAATATGGCGATACAGGCGATCATACCAAATTGGATGACCCAAATGTTCCGCACAGGGTGTCGTAGCGGACCAATAAACACCAAAGCAATAACCAAATGTGCGAAAGCAAGCCAATCGGTGCCATAGCTTAGCCATGGAGATTGTGTGTTGGTGGTTTTTATGGCCTGGTAAATGGTATTTATCCAATGGCCCATAGTGCTGTTTGGTGATAAATGAGCCTTCAGTAGGGCCAGTTCACTTTCAAGCGGAAAGGCTGTTATCCCGCTTAACGCGAGGCCGATAATTATGCTCCAGAGGTAGAGTTTGATGCGGCGGTGTAAGGTTTTTGTGTCCATTACTTTATTGCCAGGCATTCTTTCACCGCTTCCGTCATACCGGGATATTTAAAAACGTATCCGGCATCCGTCAGTTTTTTAGGAAATACCCAACGACTTTTTAATATCAGTTCTGGTTCAGTGCCTATTATTGCAGCCCCTATTTCCAATAGCCATTTTGCGGCCGGCAATCCTAATTTTGCGCCATAAGCTTCACGTATTAATTTCATTTCCGAAGAATTGCTAACCGCCATTGGTGACGCGGCGTTAATCACGCCATTTATCTCCTCATGTTCAGTTAGCCATTCGGTTATTCCGGCAAAATCTTCCTTATGCACCCAGGACACGATTTGCCGCCCATTCCCCTGTTTGCCGCCCAGGCCAAACTTCACCAGGTTAAATAATCTGGGGAAAACGCCATCACCTTTACCAAAAACAATTGCTGTGCGAAGTGCGACTTTCCGGGTTTTTGGGGTTTCTGTTTCAAAAAACGCCTTTTCCCAGGCCTTACAAACTTCAACCGAAAAACCTTCGCCAATTTCGCCGTGCTCTTCAGTTTGAGGCAGGTCTTCTGCATAGCGATAAATAGTAGCCGAAGCGCTATTGATCCACAACTTAGGCGGATTGACGATGTGAGTAACGACCCGGTTTAATAACCTTGTTGGTTTTAGCCGCGAATCAAAAATTTCAGAGCGGTTCTTTTCCGTGTAGCGGCAATTCACACTTTTACCGCACAAATTGATGAGGATGTCGCCACCTTCCAATTCCTTTACCCAATTGCCTTCGGTTTCTCCATCCCAAACCACGGTTCGGATATTGCCATCGGCTGCTTTGGGATGGCGCGCCAAAATGATGACCTCTTTAGCCAATACTTTGTAATGATTGGCGAGCACACTGCCTAAGTAACCATTTCCGCCTGCTAATATGATCTTGTTGTATTTCATTTTAGATAAGGTTTAGGGTAACTGATATGGTTTTTTAAGGTTTTCATGGGTTTCTGTTAATTAAGGAATTGCGACAAGGAACAGACAGGCAATAATAAACGGAGTGAGGCTTGCAAACAGGAAGCAGTATTCTTTTTCATAAACAGACCAGAAACCTCTCTTCATTATATAGCTGTAGATCGAAATAGTAATCAATGTAAGAAAGGCGGGGATATGAATCAGGAATACAGCGTACATGGTTAAATATTCCAACATCATACTCAAACCCCAAACCTCCTTATCTATATTAAAAATTGAAAAGAACAATAGGAGGGCATACAACACTGTCATTGTACCAAAAGCGATCCTCAAAATATTTTTCGTTGTTTCCATATCTATATTTTTGTATTTTCAGTAAAATATGAAAGTTTAAATCATAAAAAAATGCTACTTGAACATTTTAAAAATTGATCCCCAAAACCAGTTTTCTTCAGCTTTTACCATCGTAGCCAAGGTTTTATCTACATTTTTCGCCAGCTTATTAATATCACCAACTGATTTTTTAAAAGTTTTGTATTCGGGATCCTTTTCATCACCTGTAACGGTGGTCAACTCGTTCAGCACTTTTAATACCGGGTCAAGTTCCCTTTTCTTACGCTCCTGCGCTACCTGGCGGGCGATGGTCCACACGTCTTTTTCGGCAAAAAAGTATTCTTTGCGCTCGCCGGCACGGTGTTGTTTTTCTATCAGGCCCCAGTTCATCAGGTCGCGGAGGGTCATATTGGCATTACCGCGTGATATACTTAATTGCTCCATGATCTCCTCCGTGGTTAAAGCGCCGGGCGAGATCAGCAGTAAAGCATGTACCTGCGCCATGGTGCGATTGATACCCCACTCCGAGCCGAGCTTACCCCATGCTTCAATGAACTTTAATTTGCCTTCTGCCAGATCCATGAAACAAAGGTAAAATAAAGTTATTAAACTTTCAAAATATTTTGAAAGTTTATTTTTATTGCTATATTTGATCCGTTAGCGTGATCAATTATTTGAGTTTTATCACAAAACCACTATATTGTTTTACCATAACCGAAACACAATATGAAATTTCCATCGATAAAAAGCCTTGGTGAGGGCATTCTGAAAACCGTTAAACGCTTCCCTTTTGAAGTATTATTTGCCTTATGTGCCGCTATTGCGGGCACCGCCTGGGTTAGAAATCATGATTACGGCAGTTTGTACAAGGATAACTGCATTCGCTTAATGATGATGGCAAATTTGGGCTTGTTGTTAAGTCTTACGTTTTCATTATTTACCGAGGGTAAAGAAATAAAAGGTTCAAAAAAGTTCTTACTTAAAGGTTTGGCAGTAGTGTTTTCTGTACCATTCTTTTGGTTGCTTAACCCATTTGCCAGGGAATATGATACCCTTCGTTTTTTCCTGATAAGTTTCGCATTTCATTTGCTGGTAGCGTTTGCAGCTTTTACGCAAAAAGGCCGCATCCAGGGTTTCTGGCAATTTAATAAAACACTCTTCCTGCGTTTTTTGGCAGGCATGCTGTACAGCGGCGTGCTCTACCTGGGGCTTATTGCAGCCATATTAGCAACCAAATACCTCTTCAATATCGATTGGAGCGACGATATTTACGCCATACTTTGGGGGTGGATAATCTGCGTATTCAATTCCGTATTTTTCCTGGCGGGAGTGCCTGCCGATTTTAACGTGCTTGATGAGGACAGTTCATACCCCAAAGCGCTTAAAATATTTACACAATATGTGCTCATCCCGCTGGCCACGGTTTATGTCATCATCCTGTTGGCCTACGAGGTTAAAATATTAATAGAATGGCGGCTGCCAAAGGGCTATGTATCCAACCTGATCACGGGTTATGCCGTTTTTGGTATACTGTCCATTTTATTGGTTTTCCCGATCCGTGAGCAGGCTGAAAATAAATGGCTTAAAATATACACGCGTTATTTCTACTTCCTGCTTATCCCGCTGATCGTATTGCTATTCCTTGCCATGTTTGCCAGGGTAATACCTTACGGCATTACGCCACAGCGATATTTATTGATGACGCTCTCGGTATGGTTATCGGTTATTACACTGTATTTCCTGTTTTCAAAAAAGCAAAGCATCAAAATTATACCTATATCCCTTTGCTTGCTTACGCTTGTATCTACCTACGGGCCGCAAAGCGCTTTCAATGTTTCTGTTTATTCACAAAGGCATATATTGATCAATATCTTTAAAAAGTACCATGCGTTTAAAGATGGCCAATTTCAAACCATTAAAAGCAAGAATATTGACGAAAAAGATGGCAAAAATGCTGTGGCTAAATTAGATTTCCTAACCTCGAATGATAATTGGGAGGTGCTGCAGCCTTACATGAAAGAGAGCCTGAAGGCAGTAAACGACTCGCTGCAAAATAACCCGAACGAGTCGCGTGCTGCAAGAAATAGTTACCAGAGGTATAATTTGCAGGGGGACCAACTCGAATGGCTAAAAAGTCACCTGGGTTTGGAGAAATTTTCGCAATATGGCCGTTATGACCTGGAAGATGAGGGGAAGAATTACTACTTCTCTACAGAGAACGATCATGCATCAAGTATCAAGGGTTATGATTACATGGTGGCGCTCGCCAGCCCTTACGAAAGCAGGAGCGATACCAATGCTTACCATGCCGATCATATTCGATTTGTACGGTCGGATAATGATGGGGTGTATTCATTATTGGTGAATGGAGAGCATGTATCTTTTGATCTGAAAGACTTTGCCAACAAACTCGTTAAACCGGAAGCTAACTTAAAAAAATACAAACAGAATTCTGCAAACTATGGCAGGTATAAAGATTATACTATAGCCGATTCATTAATGATCTTTACTAAAGAAACACCAAAATATACGATAAGCCTGAGGATACAAGAACTACGGTTTGATATGCGGACCGATGCAACTACGACTATAAACCAGGTCTCAGGTTATTATTTAATTAAGGCAAGGTAGAAAAGACGGCTTTAGCTCATTTCCGTTCGCCCTTCATTTCCGATGCGATCTGCAACGCTTTATAAGCATTGGCAATACCGCCGGTTTTACACAGTGTGGTAAAATCAACCAGGTTATGGGTACCCGGTTTATAAACCATGGTGCCGGTTAAGGGTGTTGCCGATTCCATTATCGCCTGCTTCACTTGTTTGGCACTTAGATCGGGATAGTATTCCAGTATTAATGCTGCTATGCCGGTTACTATAGGCGAGGAAAAACTGGTACCATCATCCGTAATGGTTTCGGCATCCATATCTATTGACGTGATCTTAACGCCCGGTGCAAATACATCGACATTCTTTTTGCCGTAATTGCTGAAATCGGTAGCCAGGCTGGTATCCGATTTTAAACCCGAAGCGCCTACGTTGATCACGTTATCGGCATCATCGGCCGAACCATCTTCAAAAGTATCGTTCGGAAACTCGGGTTTGGCATCCATATCCTGGTTATCATTGCCTGCGGCCTGCACCAAAAGCACGCCATGCGCAGCAGCATATTTGAAGGCTTCGTCCACCCAGGCTTTGTGCGGTGATATTTTTTTACCAAAACTCATATTGATGATCTTCGCACCATGGTCAACCGCAAAGTGTATAGCGTTTGCCTCGTCCTTATCATATTCATCGCCGATAGGAACAGCTTTAATGATCATCAGTCGCACATTGTCGGCAACACCATCTATCCCGTAACCATTGCCACGTTTGGCGCCAACCAGTCCGGCAACTTCGGTGCCGTGCGAGGCGTCGTCAAACTTGAGGACATTGCTGCCGTATGGCTTATCATGTAACGAATCCGGGTTATCACCGACGATGCGTTTACGTGCCTCCAAATCAGGACTAAGATCGTTGTTCAATTTGGTGAGGTACTCGTTCATCTCCTTGATCACCTTTACATTGGTGCTGGTCGAGACATCCTGGCTAAAGGCCAGCAGCCATAGATTTTTTACCTGGGCCAGCGTGTCATTCTTTTCGGACAGATGTTCAATATCCGTCCGTGTAAAAGTCTGATCATTTTTGAGATTGAGCAGGTGACGCACGTAACCACTAGTCTCAACCAAAGCATTCATTACCGGGGACAACTGCGCCAATTCAGTTTTGGCCATGGTCACGGTCGAGTCGTACTGCGTTTTTACGCGCATCCAAAAAGCATATTCTTTTTTATCAGGAGCTGTGGCGTCAGACAGGCTGAGGTATTTATCCTTCAGCTTATGGTATTGCCGTACTTCTTCTTCGGTCTCATTAAAATCGCACTTGCGACCAGGGCCGCCTAAAAAGTTCCAGCCATGTACATCGCCGGGAAAGTTTTTATCTTTTTTAGGATTTACCCATAATATGCCTTGCAGATCCTTTTGCAAAGTATCACAGCCGCTATCGATGATAGCGACAAGAACCGGTTTGCTTTTTTTACCCTGGAGGAATTGGTAAGCCTCGTTCAAACTGATGCCAAAATAACCATCCGTTTTCAGGTCCATGGCGAACCAATTTTTCGGCGGGTCGGGCTGAGCTGGCAGTACTTGCTGTGCAAAGGCAGTATAACAAAGCAGTGTAAAGGCAAAAAGGCAGCTTGTAATGTATTTTAGAGGCTGGTGCATTTTATATTTATTATAAGCTACAGATCGAATTTTATGCCTTGCGCTAATGGTGACTTGGTTGAATAATTAATAGTATTGGTTTGCCGACGCATATAAACTTTCCAGGCATCGGAACCCGACTCTCGCCCGCCGCCGGTTTCCTTCTCTCCGCCAAATGCACCGCCTATTTCTGCGCCCGATGTACCGATGTTCACATTGGCTATACCACAATCAGAACCTGCGTAGGATAAAAATTGTTCCGCCTCGCGTAAATTATTGGTCATGATAGATGATGAGAGCCCCTGCGGCACACCGTTTTGCAAAGCTATGGCCTCGTCAAGGTCGGTATATTTTATCAGATAAAGTATAGGTGCAAACGTTTCGTGCTGTACTATATTATAGTGGTTCTCTACTTCGGCAATACAAGGTTTTACATAGCAACCCGAAGCATAGGCTTCCCCTTCCAGTTTGCCGCCTTCAACTAATATCTTACCGCCTTCGGTTTTGCATTTTTCGATGGAGTCAAGGTACATGGCTACTGCATCTTTATCGATCAGCGGGCCCATGTGGTTATGCTCGTCCAGCGGGTTGCCTATGCGGATGTGCCCGTAAGCTTTTACCAGTTTTTGTTTGAATTGCTCGTATATACTTTCGTGGATGATGAGCCTGCGGGTAGAAGTGCAACGCTGGCCGGCTGTGCCCACAGCACCAAATAATGCGCCTACCAATACCGTATCAATATCCGCGTATTGGCTCACAATAATGGCATTGTTTCCGCCAAGCTCCAATAAACTCCGTCCAAGCCTTGCGCCAACAGCCGCACCCACCGCTTTACCCATACGGGTTGAACCGGTTGCTGATACTAATGGAACTCTTTTATCATTCGACATTAATTCGCCAACTATGCGGTCGCCTATGATAAGGCACGACACGCCTTCAGGTACATCATTCCGTTCAAACACCTCCTGCACAATATGCTGGCAGGCAATAGCGGTCAAAGGTGTTTTTTCGGATGGTTTCCAAACGCATACATCGCCGCAAACCCAGGCTAACGCCGCGTTCCAGGCCCAAACTGCAACCGGGAAGTTGAATGCTGATATCACGCCTATTATTCCAAGCGGGTGGTATTGCTCATACATGCGGTGCTCGGCACGTTCAGAGTGCATCGTCAAGCCATAAAGCTGCCTGCTTTGGCCTACGGCAAGGTCGCAAATGTCTATCATTTCCTGCACTTCGCCGTAACCTTCCTGCAGGCTTTTGCCCATTTCGTAGGACACTAAGGCGCCTAACTGCTGTTTGTTATCGCGTAAAGCCTGGCCCACCTGGCGCACTATTTCGCCGCGTTTAGGGGCGGGTACGGTACGCCACTTTTTAAAGGCTTCGGCTGCTTTTGCTATCACGGTATTATAGTCTGCTTCGCCCGCCATTTGTACTGAGGCAATCTTTTTCCCGTCAACCGGGGAATAGATCGTTTTCACATTATCTCCCGTGCTGCCACCCCAATGGCTGCCCGTACTAAACGCACCGTTATTGTCGTTTATATGTAAATGGTTAAGAATTTCAGAAATATTGAGGCTCATAATTGGTATTTTTGTCAAAGGTAAAAATCTTTAAGGCAATTTGACATCAGCCAACCTATTGCCGTACAAAGCATGTATTTGCTTTTCATTTATTATCAGGTACTTGTAATTGATCCTGTTAAAAATGTGCGGATGTTGATAACTAAATTGCTTTATGGATGTTTAACATTTGTAATTTGAGACCAACAAAGGCACGAAAAACCCCGATAGTCTGCCTGCCGGTATACTATCAGGACCAATGGCCGCCGCGTTCTGAAAATATATTGAATGGAAGAAGACTTTGAATTTGGATTCACCGAGGACCCCAAGTTTTCGGTTGAACGTTACGAAGAAATGATTCGTAATCATGACCAGTATTTTTTTGATGCGCAGGCGTTTGAAAACATTATCGACTACTACATCGAAAAGAATGACCCGGCGAAAGCTTTGCAGGTTGTAGAATACGCCTATGCTCAGCACCCCTTCGCCGCCGTATTTTTGATCAAGCAGGCACAGTTGTTTGTCGTCACCAACCGCGTAAGCGATGCTTTCGTGTCGCTCGAAAGGGCGGCAATGCTGGAAGCGTCGGACCCGGATATCTATATCATCCGTGGCAACCTTTACGAGAACATGGAACGGTATGCCGAGGCGCTTGAGAATTACGAAAAGGCGCTTGACCTTGCCGACGATACCGACGAGATTTTGCTGCACATATCTTATGTTTACCAAAACATGGGCGACTATGACACGGCCATCACTTACCTGAAACTTTGCCTGAAGCAGAATATGGAAAACCAGGACGCTTTATACGAGCTGGCTTTCTGTTATGATGTGATGGATAACCAGGAGGAGAGCGTACAGTTTTATCAGCAGTATATCGACAGCGAACCGTACAGCTATGCTGCCTGGTATAATTTGGGTAACGCTTATACCAAGCTTAGCCTGTTTGAGAAAGCCATTGATGCGTATGATTATGCCATCCTGATCAAGGACAGCTTTGCATCGGCTTACTTTAACAAGGGTAATGCTTTGGTGAACCTGGAAAAATATGCGGAGGCTATCGACGTTTACCGCCAGACTTTTGAGTACGAACAGCCCAATGCCGATACTTATTGCGCCATTGGCGAATGCTACGAGAAACTGGAGCAGATGGACGATGCTCGCGCGTTCTATAAAAAAGCGGTTAAAATGGATTCAAAACTGGCCGATGGCTGGTTCGGTATCGGTGTGACTTTGGACTTTGAAGAACGTTATTTCGAGGCGCTGCACTTTTACAAAAAAGCACTCGACTTAGATATTGCCAATGCCGACTACTGGTTTGCTATCGCTGACGCAGAATATAAACTGGGCCACATTGCAGAAGCCGAACAGGCTTACGAAAAGGTAGTCGAGCTGAACCCAATTGATGTGGACGCATGGCTGGATTACTCCTCTATCATGTATGAGCAGAGCCGTTTGGTTGATGCCGTGGAAGTGATGGCGCAAGCTATTAAAAACAACCCGGATTCGGCTGAATTATATTACCGCATGGTGGCCTATTTATTTGCCGCCGGTGATTATAAAGAAGCATTGAACCATTTAGAAATGGCACTGGCCTCCGACCCGGAAAAACATTATATCCTGTTCGATTACCTGCCCCAGTTGCAGAAGAATAAGGTGATACTTGATATTATTGCCCGGTACACGAAGTGATGTGCGGATATGCAGGTGTGCGGATGTGCAGATGAATTGAATGTGCAAATATGCGGATGTGCAAATGTGCAAATTCCTTAATCTTTGGCATTTGCACACCTTGTATTTTTAATAGTTCCTCTTGTCAATCATTTGCAACCTAAATCTGCGGTTCAACAACAGATTGTAAAAAATTCGTTTCCTACTAATTTGCACATCCGCACATTTGCACATCTGCATATTTATACTAATCTTTGTATCGTTAGTACTTTTTGTTATAGTCTATAACTAAACGTAACATCTATGGATTATCTACCAACATCTGCCTCTGAAATAATATCGACGCCCATGAACTACCCCCTGAGCAATCTTCCCGACCGTACTGCTAAACCCCGTAACAGCGGCATCACCATGGTGATGGACAAAGGCTTGAGTTTACGCCAGGTGGAGGATTTTATAGAGGTAGCCGGGCCATATACCGATATTGTGAAACTGGGCTGGGCCACATCTTACGTTACGCCTAATTTAGATGAAAAATTAAAATTATACGCCGAAGCCGGTATACCTGTGTACTTCGGCGGGACGCTATTTGAGGCATTTTTAATACGTAATGAGTTTGACCAATACCGCCGCATACTGGATAAATATAATATGCAATATGCCGAGGTGTCTGATGGTTCGATCGAGATAGAACACGACGTTAAATGTGATTACATTCGCAAGCTAAGCGAGCAGGTTACCGTAATATCGGAAGTGGGTTCTAAGGATGTACAAAAGATATTTGCCCCATACAAATGGATACAGCTGATGAAGGCTGAACTGGAAGCTGGTGCCTGGAAGGTAATAGCCGAAGCACGCGAAAGCGGCAATGTGGGCATCTATCGTGATTCGGGAGAAGTGCGGCAAGGACTTATTGATGAGATATTAACCCAGATACCCGAGGAGAAAATAATTTTTGAAGCCCCGCAAAAAGCGCAGCAGGTTTGGTTTATCAAACTGGTGGGTGCCAATGTAAGCCTCGGTAATATTGCGCCGTTTGAAGTAATACCATTAGAAACACTTCGACTGGGTATTCGCAGCGATACGTTCGATCATTTTTTGAATCTCTGAAAGATATATTTTACTTAACTGATCAGGCCGCTGGATAATATTCTACGGCTTTTTTGCTTTAGTAAAGCGGATGGCTGTATTTTGACAGAAGAAAACGAAACTGTATCTTACAACTACAAAAGATTAGAAATGACGGACATACAATTCAAATTTAATTCGCTTTCGATACAATTCAAATTGATTGAGATTGAGGACCGATTGCCCTCTTTCCAGTTGCAAATGTCTGTTCAAATCAATCAATTCATTCGAGAATTCGGTTATTCGGGGAAACTTTGGTTCCAATGCCACTCATGGGACAGTTTTATTACCGCTTTAGGTACGAGCGGCGAAATAGCAACTTTAAATAGCATGTCTGACGAAGATTTTGTTTTCACTGTTTCATCGGAAGAAGCCAACGTCAAAATAAAAACCCAATCTACTGACGGTACAACAACGATGCTCCACCATGCGCATCCGCTTACAGATGATACATTTACTATTATTAAAAACGCTTTCTTAGAATTTGATCGATGGTGGTGAACTAATCTTACACCAACACCAACCCCTCTTTCAGCGCATTCTCATAAGTCTCCTCATTAAACTGGTAATAAGCCGGCGAACGGTGCGCACCGATATTTCGTTTTTCGTCGAGTTTGGTAATAAGCCCAAGCGAGATGAGTTTATTGGGAAAATTGGAAGCATTGAGCTGCTTGCCCGACATCACTTCGTAAAACTGTTTGATCTCCTTAAAATGAATTTCTGTACAAAGCGATAGGTAACCCGCCGCTTTGAATTATCGCTTCTTTCGCTATATTCGGCTATCCGATCATGCCAAAACTTATTCCAGCCAATATTGACGATTTCTATTCCGCCACTTCCGAAGAAGGCCGGCTGCAGCTTGGCCTTGGTCCGCTCGAATTTGAGCGGAATAAGGATTTGATAAGCAGGTATCTTCCTAAAAAAGGTATTATCATTGACGTAGGCGGTGGCCCGGGAGTTTACTCCGAATGGCTGGCTGGAATGGGTCATGACGTGCATTTGATCGACCCGGTTGAAAAGCACATTAAACAGGCCAATAAACGGTCGGCGAAAACTAAAAAACCTTTCAAATCTATTTTAGGTGAGGCACAAAAGCTGGATTTCCCGGATAACTTTGCTGATATAGTCATATTACACGGGCCGTTATACCACCTGCAATTAAAGGAAGAAAGAATTAAAGCCATTGCTGAAGCCAAACGGGTATTAAAGCCAAATGGCGTTGTATTGGGCTTTGCCATCAACCATTCCGCATCAAGCATCGCCGCTTTGCTGAACGGCTTCATCCATGCATCGGGTATTTACAAGATGTGTATAGATGAACTGACCACAGGCAAACACAATCCGCCCGCCAATATGCCGGGGATATTACCGGAAGCTTATTTTCATCGGCCACAACAATTGAGGGATGAGTTTGAAGAAGCCGGGCTAACTTTCCTAAACATCTACGCCGTAGAAGGTATGATATGGATGGATAAAAACTACTTTGAAAGCCGTGGCGATGACAAAAAGAAGGCTGCATTAATGGAATTACTGAAAGCAACCGAAAATGATGAGGCGCTGCTGGCTTTGAGTCCGCATATGATGATAGCAGCTAAAAAATAAATCCTCCAACAAAATCCCGCCCTTTCTTATTAATATTACAACGTCAAATTCGAAAGTATTGCAGTGATGTCTCAAATCTCAAATCTCATATCTCATATCTAAGAAAAATGAAACATTACGGGCTTATCGGCTATCCGCTTTCGCATTCGTTCTCCAAAAAATTCTTTACTGAGAAGTTCGAGCGTGAGGATATCAAAGATACCGACTATGAGCTGTTTCCGCTGGAGCATATTACCCAATTGCCTGCATTTTTGCACAAGCACCCGCACTTCAGTGGCCTGAATGTTACTGTTCCGCATAAGATCGACGTATTAAAATATCTCGACTGGATAGAGCATGACGCCCGAACGGCAGGTGCTGTAAACTGCATCAAGATATTTGCCGAGAGCCCGGTAACCGCCGCGTTTTCGGGTGAGGTGGGCATTAAGGGGCATGATTTCAGGCTTGAGGGTTACAACACCGATATTTATGGGTTTGAAACATCGCTGAAACCCTTACTAAAAAACCGCCACGACCAGGCGCTTGTTTTGGGTGATGGCGGTGCAGCCCGGGCAGTAAAGTGTGTGCTGGATAACATGGGGATTGACTTTAAGTGTGTTACACGCCGCGCTTTGCCGGGCAACCTGCTATTTGGAGAGGTTACGGCGCGACAGATCAAAGATCACCTGCTTATTATTAATACTACACCGCTGGGTACATCGCCTAATGTAGATGAATGCCCCGATATCCCCTATGGGGCAATAACAAACGATCACTTATTATACGATCTCGTGTATAACCCTGAAGAAACCCTATT
The DNA here is from genome assembly GCA_044448765.1 of Sphingobacteriales bacterium. Taxonomy (GTDB): domain Bacteria; phylum Bacteroidota; class Bacteroidia; order Sphingobacteriales; family Sphingobacteriaceae; genus Mucilaginibacter. The sequence continues at coordinate 26,589 of JBIOHG010000030.1, forward strand.
TTTGAAAAAGGGTGCCGAACGGGGCACAACAATAAAAAATGGCTATGAAATGTTAGTATTGCAGGCCGAAAAATCGTGGGAAATATGGAACTCAAACGAATAGTATCTGTGAAAAAAGTGATTTTATTAATAACAGCCGTTATATTCTTTGCGGCCTGTCACAGTAGTCAGGATTATTCGCCAAAGCCGCGCGGTTATTTCCGCGTTGTTTTCCCTGAAAAATCTTACCGGCCATTCGATACTATTTATCCATTTACTTTCATTTACCCTAAATATGCCTATATCGAGAAAGATACCAACCAGCAGCCGCAACGCAAGGATAAAAAACTGATTAATATGAAGTACCTGCTCAATATGCAGTTCCCGCAGTTTAACGGCACGCTTCATTTGAGCTATGAAACCATTACTTCGCCAAAGGTCTTTAATGAACTAACTGAGGACGCGCGGACTTTTGCCTTTAAACATACCGTAAAAGCCACCGGGATAGAACAGGGACTAATACGTAACCGCGAACATAAGATATACGGTATCTATTATACCATCGAGGGCAATGCGGCATCATCAGTGCAGTTTTTTGTGACCGACAGCAGTAAAAACTACCTGCGCGGTGCATTGTATTTTAACACACCGCCACGGCTTGATTCGATACAGCCGGTATTGAATTTTGTGCGAAGGGATATTGACACGATGATCAAAACTTTCAGGTGGAAAGGGGAATGAATGCGGAATTCGGATTTGAGATTTCGGAATGACCGGTCGTTTTGAAACACAAATAATTCTAAATTTAAAAATCCGAAATCGAACATCCGAAATCCGAAATGCAATATGGCTAAAATCCGCTCCTTTATAAATAATCCCTACCAGGAAAATACTTATATCCTGTTTGACGATACGCGTGAATGTGCTATCATAGACCCGGGCATGTACACGGCGGCTGAGCAAAACGCGGTGGTAAATTTTATAAAGGATAACCAGCTAAAGCCGGTTTTACTATTAAATACGCATTGTCATATCGACCATGTGCTTGGCAATAAATTTGTTTTCGATCAATATGGTTTAAAGCCGCAGTTTCACCCAGGCGAATTGCCTGTTTTATCGTCGGTACCGGCTTACGCGCCGCAAATGGGCATGCAATACGAGCCCTCACCGTTGCCGGATAATTACCTTTTGGAAACCGGAACGATCTCCTTCGGTACTACCGAACTACAATTGATATTTGCACCCGGCCACTCGCCCGCGCACCTTTGCTTTTATGATGCTGCGGATAACTTACTGGTCGGCGGCGATGTATTGTTTAAAGGCAGCATAGGCCGGTGGGATTTTCCCGGCGGAAACTTTGAGCAATTGACCGGAAATATCGAGAAAAAACTTTTTACCTTACCGGACGATTGTACGGTATATCCCGGTCATGGCCCTGAAACCACAATTGGGTTTGAAAAGAAGCATAATCCATTTTTCAGTTAGCATTTTACAACACCATTGAATACATCTATCTACATAGCCGGCCGGTACCTGTTCTCGAGGAAGAAGATGCACGCCATTAATATCATCTCGGGCATATCCATGCTTGGCGTGTTTATTGGGAGTGCTGCTCTGGTGGTTATTTTATGCGCTTTTAACGGTTTGGAGGATGTAATTCTTGCATCGTACAGCAATTTCACCCCTGAAATAATCATCCAACCCAAACAGGGAAAAACATTCGACCCTAATACACCCTATTTTAACGCGTTACATCGCGACCCTAAATTATTTTCGTTCACCGAGGTGCTTGAAGAAAAAGCCCTGATACGTTACGGTACTACGGGCGAATTTATAGGGACCGTTCGTGGTGTGAGCGACGAATTTTTGAAAAATAAAGCACTGGATAGTACCATTGAAAAGGGCTCGTTCACACTTAGAGACGGCGGACATGACCTGGCGGTAATTGGTGCAACGGTGCAGGCCAAATTATCGGTAAACGTTCACGATCAACTTTCGCCGTTGCAAATTTATACCCCTAAACGCGATGCCTCCGCTTCGGCCGATGCTTTAAGCGAGTTTGAGGTACGATATATTTATCCTTCGGGCATATTTAATATCGGGCAGGATTTTAACAGCCTCATCATAACCCCCATCGGCTTTATGCGCGACCTGCTTAACGAGCCCAAAAACATATCGGCCATTAACCTGAATTACAAAAAAGGAACTGACCTGAAGGCTGTGCAACGCGATATGCAGGATAAGATAGGCAGCATGTTCGTCATCAAAAACCGGATAGAACAAAACACCAACCTGTATAAAACTTTGAACTACGAGCGCTGGTCGATATACATGATACTTACATTTGTGCTCATCATAGCGATATTTAACATCATCGGTTCATTAACCATGCTGGTGATAGACAAGCAAAAGGACATAGCCATATTAACCAGTTTGGGTGCCAATAAAAAACTGATACAGGGCATATTCTTTTTTGAAGGCATGATGATATCCTTTATAGGATGCATTGCCGGAATGGTTGTGGGGTTTTTGTTTTGCCTGGCACAGCAAATTTTTGGTTTCATCAGCTTCGGTGATAACACGACCATCGTCGATGCTTACCCCATCGGGTTTAAGATCTTCGACTTTGCGCTGGTATTTTTAACCGTGGGCAGCATATCCACTGTCGCCTCGGGCATCAGTGCGCGTTTAAGTATCAAAAGGTTGGGAGAGATCAAAGAGGAATTGTAAATTTGTTTTTGATCAGAAAGCTGAAAGACCAAAGCGGAAGGCTTAATATTGCATATAAGGGATAACAAAGGAGATATATAGCTTTTAGCTTTATGCTTTCTCCTTTTAGCTTAAAAAACTATGGAATCAAAACGTCAGCAAAAATTTGCCGGAGTAATACAACAGGACCTGGCTGCTATATTTCAGCGCGAAGGGATGACCCTGCTGCCCAATACCATGATCACCATAACCAAAGTACGGGTTACGCCCGACCTGGCCATTGCACGCGTGTTTTTGAGCTTCTTTAACGGCGGTAACAACCAACTAGCACTTAATACCATTAAGGCACACGCATCTGAAATACGCTACAAGCTTGGCGCGCGCATTAAAGACCAGGTGAGGATAATTCCACAGCTTGAGTTTTTTGTGGACGATACCAGCGAATATGTAGAGCGTATGGATAAGATATTCGACAAAATAAGTAAGGAAGAGCGCCAGCCGGATACGGAGTAATAACAGGCTGTCACCCTGAGGCACTCGAAGGGTGATCCGCTGGCTAGCGGACTTTAATATTGTTGAGTCCTGATGAATAAACACAGGTTATTAGAAAACTATATAAAATCCCACCCGGATGAGATCGGCAAAGTAGTTGATTATAACCCCGTCACTGATCGCTTGTTCCCTTTTGATTTTACCGCCAGCAACACCGAACTGACCTCGGATGATATTGCTGACACGGAAAAATTCAGCGTGTGGGTTAGCAAAAGGCTGCATAATACCGGCAGCAAATATGGAATTGGCGGGTATATGGAACACCGCACCCTGTATGCCCGCAGCGAATTGTTTAATACCGATGATGAACCCCGCCGCCTGCATCTTGGTGTAGATATATGGGCAGAAACCGGAACGTCGGTTTATGTTCCATTAGCCGGGCATGTTCACAGCTTCCGCGATAATAACAATCATGGCGATTACGGGCCAACCATTATCCTCCGGCACCAATTAGGTGATTTGACTTTGTACTCGCTTTACGGGCATTTAAGCCGAAAAGACCTGGAGGATTTATCTGTTGGTGACAAAATCGGACAAGGACAAAAGGTTGGCTCATTCGGTAACCAGGAAGAGAACGGTCACTGGCCTCCGCACCTGCATTTCCAATTGATGTTTGACATGGAAGGTTGTGTTGGCGATTATCCCGGCGTGGGTAAATTCTCTGAAAAGGCAAAATGGCTTAAAAACATACCAGACCCTAACCTCATTTTAAAATTTCCGGTTTCAGCATAAAGGTTTTATATTTAATAAACCAATCCAAACCTTTATGACACCACGAAGTTTGTTTGCCGTTATATTAAAATCCATCGGCCTTTATCTTATTATAGGTGCTTTTGTTTCAATACCGCAAATGGCGATGAGTCTTTTAGCTTATAAGGATTTGGTTCGCGAAGGGCACGCGGATGAAATATTAGAACTCTTTGCTTATGTTTTAATTGGAATTTCCTTTTATATATGGTTCTTGTACCTATGTCTTTTCAGGACAGATTGGATCATCAATAAATTACGACTTGATCAGAACTTTGATGAGGAGCGGCTTGAGATCAATATTCACCGGTCTACAGTTCTAAAAATCGCTGTAATTGTTATTGGTGCTATTTTGATAATGGATAATTTACCTCTTCTATGTAAAAATCTATATGCTTTCTTCCCACCTAATGAACCACACCTGGTGTTTGGCAACAATCCATCAAAAGGATGGACAGTGTATTATTTTGCAAAATTCTTTATAGGGTTTTCCTTGATAAGCGCCAACCGGCCTATTGTAAACTATATCGAACGCAAAAGAAAAGGACCTACTATCAAACCCGCTGAAACAACCGAGGAGTGATCACCAGCCTTCCAACTGCTTAATATAGCCCGTCAATTCACCCGCTATCTGTGCCTGCTCATCCATATCAGGATGGCCGCCGCAGCCGTGATGAAATTGTTTGGAGAAGAAGTATTTGTAAACTTTTTTATCGCCGTTATTATTTAGGTAAGCCGTAATGCCATTAATATACCTGGCCAGTGCTGCGCGCAGGACAACGTTGCCCATCGGGCTGGTGAGGCAAATAATGTCGGCATTAGGGTACTGCTTGCGCACGGTGCCGATAAACTTAATATAAGCATTACAAAATAGGGTGGAGTCCTTAACCCCATCGTTTTGCCCCAGGCATATTGTTACCACATCCGGCTGGTAGCGGCTAAAGTCCCAGGCTATCTTGTTATCGCGCATAAAGGTTTTATCAAATACATCGGGCATGATGATGTTCATATTGCAGCAGCTATAGGTCAAACCAATTCCTGCCACTGCACTTAACTGCCACTGCGCATCCAGTGCGCGCGAAGTAATAGCGCCATAGCTCATATAGGCGTTGTGCTGATCGTGCCACACACCGGTTTCGCAAGGCGTTTTGGCAACATCAATACCAGTACCGGTGGTGATGGAGTCGCCGATGTATTCGATCTTGCGTTTTGGTTTTGGCGGTAGCGGCAGCAATTCCTGGCACTTTAAGCCGACAAATTCCAGGTAACCGATGCCCGATTCTGTATCCTTGCAGATGGTGATCACATGGTCGGTATTAGCCAATCCCTCTGCTGCTTTTATAACATTAGTTTTGCCTGTTGTTTGAATACGAAAGGGCGGTTGATCGTCAATGGCGATCTCAATATAATTGTAGTCGTGACCACCCTGCACCTGGTCGTTGATCAGTACTTCACAGGATATTCCTTTAAATTTCGCCCGGATGTAAACCCCGGGAGCCCAAAACCTCGGTTTCAGTGGATTCGAAAAATCAATACGGCCAAAGTATTGGATATGCTGATCGTCGGCCTTAAATAGTTTTAAAACAGGCTGAGCGGGCCCGGCAACAGCCGAATTGCCCCATAGCAACAAACAAAAAAATAAAATTCGCCTGGCCATAATTATCAACAGATAGGTAAAAGTAAAAATACCTTTTTACCCCATGCGGTGTTTATACTTTTATAACAATTAGTATCTTAAAAATAGTACATACCCCGGAAAATAGGCACAAACAAAAAAGGGATGATCACTCATCCCCTTAAAAATTATATAATGTTTTTACTTATTGACCATCCGGCTCATCCGAAGGGGTACCTACAATTTTGTATGCTTTATTGTTGTTCTGATCGCGCGTTTCCTGGTAGTAGTAACCGTCAGGCGATACATAAAATTTCTCGTTATTGATGCTGATCTTGCGGCAATCCGGCGGAAGCGTTGTAACTATATCACCAACTTGTGGTGCCTGTTGCTGATCAACATTATCTCCGTTAGTGTTTAACTCGCCATCCTTACCGGCAACCTGGTAACTTACGCTGCCGTCGTCCTTGGTAATTGGAACATAATAAACCCCATTGGCTTCGTAATATTGCTGACCGTTGATCATGATCGATTGCGCATTTGATGGCAATGAATTTACCTCGGCGCCTACAGGCGGTTCAACTACGGTATACTCATTATTGTCATAGCTATAAAACAGGCCATCGTTGTAAAAATAAGCGGCGTCATCATAATAGAACGAATAATAGCCGTAGGGCAAAAATCCTATGCCGAAGCCTAAACGCGGCGCATAATAGGTGTTATAATAACCATGATTGTAGTGATAATAATGGGTACGGCTCCAATAAGGAGAATTAAAACCCCGGCCACCTGAGCCTACATATCCTCTGCCACCCTGGCCAACATAACCACGTGTACCAACAGCGTTTACTGCCCCCGGAGTAGCATAGCCACGGTAACCGTATGACCCGGCAACTACACCAACACGATTGGTTGAAGGCCTGATGCCCTGGCTATTGATACGTGGAGGAGCAATAGCCACTCGTGGATTATTAACCGATGGCCTGTAACCACTTCCGTATGAGGGCCTTACAGCACCCGCTGAAGGGTGGTAACTATTGGCATTGTTGGATGGCCTGTAACTATTGGTATTACTTGATGGCCTGTAGCTGTTCCCGCTGCTGCTTGGTGCCGGCCTGGAAACACTGCCACTGCTTCCGCTTGATGCCGGACGCGAACTGCTGCTGCTCCCACTGCTGCTGGTGCTTGGCCTCTGGGCCATGGCTGGCAACGCCATAAACAGGCACAATGCCCCGCTAATGGCAATCGTTGATAAAAATTTATGCTGATTTTTCATGATGTAATTTTTTTGATGCGGCATGTTGTTAATGCCTTTATGATTTTAGACTAAAATGGTGGGTATAGGTTTAACGCTCATCAAATATTATTATTAAAAAGTAGGGGGTGATCTTATTATAATTGACCGGCAAATAGTAAACTGCAAATCAGAATAGGTTGTTTTAGTAAGTAAACCTAATAAAACGGCAGCATATAACCTAATCGGACCCGGGTTTATACTCTCTATTTGATGAAATTCTGACGAATAAGACTGTATTGCAGTAATTTATCAATTCAAAGCGTTTCGGCGATAAACAGGGTTGGTTGGTCAAATTTCAGGCTGAAGAAGCCATCATGTGTCGTCCTGAAACGATGGTGGCCGGTTGATTCAAGACCGCTGCAATGCAATTCGTGCGGATGTGTTAATATTTCAATAAATTCTCCGGCTGGCTTCCATTTACTAAATCCTGAATTTACCGCGTATATTTTGCGGTTATCATGGAAGATAACGAGGTTAATTTTATCCGAAAAAAATAGGAAGTCTTTTAATTGCAGATCGTCTGTTATCACGTTCACCGCCGGATAACCATGGGTAACCAGGTATTTTAATGCCGCCTCGGCGGGAGTATCCGTTCCGGCAGGCATTAATTTAATATCGCGCTGCTGCGGTTTGTATTTGCTGCCCGCGATGATCCAGTCTATTTTGATCCCGTTCTCGTGTAACAATGGCGCGGTTTGCGCGGTGGTAATAACAGTTGGGTTCCACTCCAATAGCTGGCCTAGCATTTCGGTCGAAAAATTATTCAACCCCAGCACTAATAAGGCAGGCTCCTGTTTTTCGCGTACGATGTGGTGCGAGGACACGTGGTTAGTGATTAGAGATTAGTTGTTTTTTTATAACTGAAAATTAAGCAAATAGTTCGAGAGCAGTTTTTATTATCAAAAATTATATCGCCACCCGCCCTGCGCCTTGCATTAGTATATTTTCCTGTAAAACGCCTTTACCGCCGCCGCCGGATCAGGCGAGAGGTTTACAGCGGCAGATACGGCGATGCCGTAAATACCTGTTTCTAACAGAGGCTCTACATCTATTAACTGAATGCCACCGACCGCTATAATGGGGATGTCTACCGGGTGGCTTAACAGCATCCTGTAACCTCCAAAACCCAGCAGTGGCTTATTATTCGGTTTCGTATCAGTATGAGCAAAGGGGCCATAGCCGCAATAATCGACAACGCCGGTATCCTGTACCTTCCAGAGCATTTCAAAGTTGGTGGCCGAAGCGCCCAGTGTTTTATCATCGCCGATGTGCTCGCGTATGGCGGCAAAATCTGCATCAAAATCTTCGATATGTACGCCTTGCGCATCCACCTTGTCCAGCAAGTGATAGTGATTGGTTATGATCAGGGTAGCGCCCCAGTCGTCGCAAATAGCAGCTACCTCATTGATCTCGTTGATCAGTTCTTCATCAGTTTTGGTCAAACAGCGGTATTGTATCCAGTTGGCGCCGGCTCCGCAGGCAACATGCGCCTGGTCGGCGTGGCTGCGATTGGGCAGGTCCTGCGTAAGGTAATGGAATTTGGAGATGTATTTTTTCATAAGATAAGTCGGAAAGTCGGGAAGACCGAAAGTCCGGAAGATGCTTTAGGTTAACAAATATAAACTTGCGGACTTTCCGACTTATGCGGACTTCCGGACTACTTCAACACCTCCGCTATCGGCTTACCGATACAGCCGTTCGGTGCCTGTATATGCAACAGCGCGGCAACAGTTGCCGCGATATCCGTCATGTGTGTCTCGCGGTTCAAATGGCCGTGTTGTATGCCCCAGCCCATAAATACCAGCGGGATATGGGTATCATACGGGTTCCAGGTGCCGTGCGTGGTGCCGGTAGGGCCGCTATCGCCTGAGCCGTGGCCCGTAAACCAACCCGGTAATAAAATGATCTGTATCGCACCGCTGTGCTGTGGGTTATACCCGTTTACAATACGCATACGTAGCTCTTCAGGCACATTGGCTGTTTCTGCTTTCTGCATGTCAACCGCATAGGCAACGCCCCCTTGTTTCTGCATAAATTCGATGCAATCCTTTTTTACCGCATCCACATCTAATTGAGCGTCTTTAATATTCTTATAATTCAGGTTTACCTGGTAATTTTCGAGGTTGATGACCAATTTTTCAGCATTATATTTTTGCTTCAAAAATCCATTCAGACTATCTGTTATTTTACCATCGTCCCAAACATTTGCCGGGATACCGTGATCATTTAAAAAGGCCGTATTATGGGCAGCGCCATGGTCGGCGGTTAAGAAAACAGTGTAGTTACCTTTGCCGACTTTGGCATCAAGAAAGGTAAATAAAGTCGCCATATCCCGATCTAATCTTAGATACGTATCCTCTATTTCAACCGAATTCGGACCAAACTGGTGCCCTATATAATCGGTCGATGAAAAGCTCACCGCCAAAAAGTCCGTAACATCGTGCTGGCCCAATTGCTCGCCATTAATGGCCGCTACGGCCATATCCAGCGTAAGCGTATTTCCATAAGGCGTCGCACGTATCAGCGCAGGGCCGTAGCTTTTATATAATGCAGAAGTTTTTATAGGAAATATAGGCGCATCCATACCTTTAAATTTACCCTCGTATTTATTAGCGTCGGGTAAAGTCTGCACATAAGTATCAATAGGATATAAAGTGGCCCAATCCTGTTTCAGATAGGTTTCCACCAAGCCCTGCGAATTGAAGTTTTTTACCCATTCGGGCAGCTCTTTCATATAATAAGTACTGCTGATCCAGTTTGCGCTTTTATCATCAAACCAATAAGCCGCATTTGCGGTATGGCCTGCTGGCAATATACCGCCCCGGTCTTTCAAGGCAATGCCAATTACTTTCGAACGGAAATTGGTTGCCAGTTTCAATTCGTCGGTAACCGTGGTAGTCAGCAAGTTTCGTGGCGACATTTGCCCGGCTTTAGATGAACTGCCCACAGTTTTTACAGTTGTATCCCCTGTACAATACATCGATTTTCCGGTGGCCTGTATAATGAAATCATTCCCTGCGATACCATGTATGGCTGGAACCGAACCCGTATAAATGCAAGTATGGCCTGGTGCGGTGAACGTTGGTATATAATCCACCTGGGTATTATCGCAGCTAAAACCTTCATTCAGCAAACGTTTAAAGCCGTTATCCTGGTAGCGATCGTAAAAGCGGTATAGGTAATCCCAGCGCATCTGGTCGACCACAATACCCACTACCAATTTTGGACGCGGGAGCGGGGAACCAACGCTTTCGGGCGGTGGATCGCTCATTATATTTTTGACATGCGTTTTCTTTTTGGTTTGCGCCGATGCGCTGATGGCTGCAAAAGCCGATACCAACAACAGTAGATGTTTGATCTTCATCTGAACAGGTTTTGTGAAACGCAAATATCAGCATTGAGGCGAAAATTCAATGTGATATTTGCGTTACCGCAAGTTAAAATTTAATATTCAGCAATAGCAAAAAATTTGCAGGCGCCTGCGGGAAAAAATAGTTGTAGTTTACCACCTTGCCGCCCTCAACATCGGGGTATGTGGCACCGTTTGCCTCATACTTTGCGTTGAAAATGTTGTTAATAAGCAATGTAAGCCCAATATTCTTTACTGATTGTAAACTGAAGTTATAATTCAGCCGGATGGCATTTACAAAGTAAGCGTTTAGATAACGGTTAGATGTAGGGTCGGATGCGGGGTAGCCTGCTGGGTTGATATTAGACGTATTGTCTAAATACTGCCGACTTACGTATTTACTGATAATGGCAATTTCGGCATTTTTAACAGGATGATAGCTGATCTCACTTGAGCCCACAAAATCTGGCGAAAACGGAATATCCGCCTTTTTGTAGGTTTGTTCCACGGTGGTATTAGTATCGTAATCTACCAGGTACTCCTGGAAATTTTTCACTTTGTTGCTGCTCAAAGATGCCGTTGCAGCCCAACTCAATTGCTCGTTGATGCGGAGTTTACCGTCAAACTCAATGCCTTCGCGGTAGCTGTCTTTTACGTTGCTGCGCACCTGGTCGCCCACATCATTCAGTGCCCCGGTTAACACCAGCTGATTGTCATACAGCATATAAAAAGCATTAATGCCGCCTGTAAATATCCCCTGACGGGTACGATAACCCAATTCAAAATCCTTTAGGTTCTCGGGTTTGGGCCGGCTTAACGGTGTTGATTGCACATAATCGTCACGGTCGGGCTCATGGTTACCTACACCGAATGAGAAGTAAACATTGTTGGTTGGATTGAACTCATAAGTTACCCCAGCCTTCGGGTTAAAAAAATCAAGTTTCACCGCCTGCTGTACGTTGTTGAGGTTTTCATCATATCCCAAAAAGGAATAATACACATGCCGGTATTGCATATCGGCAAACAGGTCGAGCTTGCCAATCTTAAATTCCGCGCGACTGTAAATATTAAAGTCGGTTTTATCGGCTTCGTTACGCGAATATTGATAGTCGGGCGGGATATCGGTGCTTTCCTGCGTCCATTCAATATTGTTGTAATGTGCGCCTTTGTATTCGTTATAAGCACCGCCCAATATGAAATTAGTTTTGCTGTTCGGCTTGTATTTTAGATTGTAGGTAACGCCGTAAAACTTATTATTAAGCCATAAGCGGCGGGTCAGGTCGGTTGTATTGATGGTATCGGTGCCTATAATTACAGGCGTTATGCCATAACCGGCCAGGTTTTGCGCCGGCTGGTATTCCTCGTAATAACCAAAGCCATGCGTATAATGCAGCGCGCCGCCGAACGACAGTTTATCCGTTATTTGCTGGTCGACAAGCAACTGGTAATGATTTTGCGTGTAGTTATCTGTCTGGTTCTTGTAAAAGGTGCCGTTTGGTTCGAGGCCCAGCTCGTTATAAGTGCGATTGCCTGCCCGCAAACTATCTTCCGGTACGCCATCCCAGGCCTGGTAGGTATGCTCTGTTCCTCCAAAGGTGATAAACCTGATCGTGGTGCTTTTACCATAATAAGCACCGGTTAAAAAATAGGATTGCAGATTTGACGATGCCCTGTCAATATAACCATTCGATTGTATCCGCGATAAGCGCCCATCAAAACTAAACTTGCCGCCCAGCAAACCGCTGCCCATATTGATGGTATTTTTCAGCGTACAGTATGAACCTACCGAGTTATTTAGCTCTACATAAGCCGTGTCTATCCTGCGGGTGGTTTGTATGTTGATGCTCGCACCAAAGGCACCCGCGCCGTTGGTGGATGTTCCCACCCCGCGCTGTATTTGGATGTTATCAACTGATGAGGCAAAATCGGGAAGGTCGACAAAAAAAACGCCCTGCTCTTCTGAATCATTATAGGGTATGCCGTTGATAGTGACATTAATCCTGGTAGCATCCGAGCCGCGGATATGTATGCCCGTGTAACCTATGCCTGTGCCCGCATCAGACGTGGTAACAACCGATGGCGTTTGATTGAGCAGGAAGGGCAGGTCTTGGCCGAGGTTGTTCTTTTGGATGTCCTTTTTCCCAAGATTGGTAAAGGCGATAGGCGAGTTTTGAGATGCCCGCGTACCGCTTATAGTGACCTCATCCGTAAGCAAAATACCTTTGGTTAGCTGGAATTGGATCACCGTATCGGCATGCAGAACGATATTTCTTACTTCGGCCTGGTACCCAATGTAAGTAACCTGCAATGTGCATGGGCCGGCGGGCCCATTGATTTTATAACTGCCCTGGTCGCCGGCAATTACGTGATTGTTAATGTTGACGGTGATGCTTGCACCCGGCAATGCAGCGCCGGTTTGCGCATCGGTGACCTTCCCGGAAACGGAAAGTTGTGCCGAAGCCAAAAATGGCATCAGCAGGGCGATAAACGCCGTGAATAAATTTTTCAATGTGCATTAATAAAAAACTTGTTAAACCATCTGCACACCAGGGTTGAATATGCAGTACACTTAACTTTTTACCTCTCCCTACGCCGGCATTACCCGGATCAGGTGTCTGTTGCGATATCCGTAGAGACGCAATGCATTGCGTCTCTACTTTTGATAATACAACAATGGGTTTGATCTCAGCCTGTCTTTCAGTTTGATCGCTCAAAGCAAGGCACCCCTTGAGAATTATGTGGCAAATATAGTTTTTTAGTCCGAAAGTCGGCATAAGTCATAAAGTCCAGAAGATTTTGTAGGGAAGAGTTAGTTTGCTTGCGCCTGGAAGGCATCGTTTTGCTTCAAAAGGCGAATCACCTGCACAAAGCGGCGTTTGTAGGTGTCGTCCATCGAACTGATGGTAACGCCGTATTCTTTGCCGGAAGTGGAATGGATAAATTTAAGTCCACCGCCATCATTGCAATATACAATACCCACATGGCCTATGCGGTGCGGATGATGGCTTTTGGTCCCGGTGAATAGGATAATATCGCCCGTCCTGGCATCTTCAAGCCTTATCTTTCTGCCTACGTTTATAAAATCTTCAGAAGACCGCGGTACATCAGCATTGAAACTTTTGAACACGTAGCTTACAAAGCCAGAGCAATCAAAACCATACGAGGGATCTGATGAAGCTTCGCGATAAGGTGTGCCTATTAACGATTGAGCAAAATAAATGAGGTTATAAGAAGATATAGTATCGGTAGCTGTGGCCGAAAAGACAAAATGGGCATGTACCTTATGAACCCGGCTTCTTCTTTTCGCGTGCGAGGCATTGGCTGCTGTAGCGCACAAAAATAAAAGGCATATCAGGGTTAAAAGTCTTTTCATTCGGTGTGCCTAAGATATACTTTTTGTTTTTAAATCAATTAATTATTACGAAATAAATTGAAATGGGTTGTGATTTCGGAATTGTAATATTATCTGTAAATTTGACAAAAGCAATATTATGAGCACTGCGGAATTGAAGAAAAAACTGATAGCGGAAATAAATAACACTGATAATGATGAATTATTAAGTGAGATATTAACTATGCTCCATATTGAATCGAAATCTATAAATGGTGTTTATCAAATGAGCGAGGCTGAACAGGAAGCGGTTAAAGATGGGATAAAACAAATTGAAAATGGGCAATCGATATCTCACGAAGAAGTTAAAAGGCAGATGAATGAATGGCTGAAAAAATAGAGTGGTCTGAAAGGGCCCGAAAAGAACTGCTCGAAATTTTAGAATATTGGACAAACAGGAATAAATCTAAGACTTACAGCATTAAGCTCAATGAATTAGTTTTGGATGGTGTTGAACTAACAGCCGAAATACCGGAATCGGGTATACCAACCAAATTTCCCAACGTGCGAATAAAGATTGTGCGCGATTATCTTATCTACTATAGAATTCATACAGCATCCATCGAAGTTCTCACCATTTGGGATAGCCGGAGAAATCCGAAAAAATTCAAATTATAATTAAGACCTATTCCTTCTTCTTTACTTTCCGCCCTGCTGTCTTTCGGACTTTCGTACTAAAACCCTACTTTTGCAAGCTTTTACAATTACATTGCTATGCTACGGACACACACTTGCGGCGAATTAAATATCAGCCATTTAGGGCAACAGGTTACTTTATGCGGATGGGTACAAAAATCGCGCGACCTGGGCGGGATGACCTTTATTGATATCCGTGATCGTTACGGCCTTACCCAATTGGTGTTTAATCCTGATAGTGACAGCGCTTTGCGCGAGAAAACCCGCGAACTGGGTCGTGAGTTTGTGATAAAAGCTACCGGCAAAGTAATTGAGCGTACCAGCAAGAACCCTAAAATGCCTACCGGCGATATTGAAATTGCCGTTGAGGAGTTACATATATTAAATTCGGCGAAGACACCACCGTTCCAGATAGAAGATGAAACAGATGGCGGTGAGGAATTGCGCGCCAAATACCGTTACCTCGACCTGCGCCGCAACCCTATCCGCAACAATATGATGCTGCGTCACAAAATGGCGCAGGAAACACGTAAGTATCTGGATGGATTAGGTTTTATAGAAGTAGAAACACCGGTGCTGATCAAATCGACCCCGGAAGGTGCACGCGACTTTGTAGTACCAAGCCGAATGAACCCGGGCGAGTTTTATGCCCTGCCGCAATCTCCGCAAACGTTTAAGCAATTGCTGATGGTAAGCGGGTTCGACCGTTATTTCCAAATCGTAAAATGCTTTAGGGACGAGGATCTGCGGGCCGACCGTCAGCCGGAGTTTACACAAATAGACTGTGAGATGGCTTTCATTACACAGGAAGACATATTGCACATTTTTGAAGGCATGACTAAACATCTCTTCAAATCAGTTAAGGATATTCACTTTGAAAAATTCCCGCGGATGCAGTATGCTGATGCAATGCGTTTATATGGTTCTGACAAACCGGATATCCGTTTCGGGTTGGAGTTTGTGGAATTGAATGACGTAGTACAGGGCAAAGGCTTTGGTTTATTCGACAATGCCGAACTGGTTGTGGGCATCAACGCAAAAGGCTGCGCTGAATACACGCGTAAACAAATAGATGAGCTAACCGACTGGATGAAACGCCCGCAAATCGGCGCCGGCGGTGTCATCTATTGCCGGTACAATACTGATGGTACTTTAAAATCATCGGTAGATAAATTTTACAGCGAGGATGAACTGACCAACTGGGCAGCAGCATTTGCAGCCGAGCGCGGCGACTTGATGCTGGTATTGGCCGGCCCTGCTGAAAAAGTACGCAAGCAATTAAGCGAACTCCGTTTGGAAATGGGCAGTCGTTTGGGTTTACGCAATAAGGATGTTTTCGCGCCGCTTTGGGTGCTGGACTTTCCGTTATTGGAGTGGGACGAAGAAACAGGCCGTTACCACGCCATGCACCACCCGTTCACTTCGCCGAAACCGGAGGACATTGCGATGCTGGATACAGATCCTAAAAACGTTCGCGCTAACGCCTATGATCTGGTTATTAATGGTACTGAAATTGGCGGTGGCTCTATCCGTATCCACGACCGTGACCTACAGGCCCTGATGTTCAAACATCTTGGATTCAGTAAGGAAGAAGCGCAAAAGCAGTTCGGCTTTTTGATGGATGCTTTTGAATTTGGCGCACCGCCGCACGGTGGTATTGCGTTTGGTTTCGACAGGCTGTGTTCCATTTTTGCCGGACTGGATTCTATCCGCGACGTGATCGCATTTCCGAAGAATAACTCGGGCCGCGATGTGATGATCGACACACCTTCAACCATTGCTGAAGCGCAGATGAACGAGTTGAAAATTAAAACTACGGTATAATTTTTCTATCAAAATGGAGTTATCATTCTAAAAAACAGATCTGGATGAAGAAATATTTACTAATCGTTACCTTATTTATTGTCGCACTTTCGTCCTGTAAAAAGGATGATTTTGATCCTGCAAAACAAGCCATCACAGATGATAATGCTATACAAGCTTACATCAAAGCTAACAACATTACAGCTGTCCAGGACAAATCCGGCTTATACTATTCGGTGGTCACGCCCGGCACAGGAGATTATCCAAATGCCAACTCAACCATTACCATAAATTCTACCGGCAAATTACTTAATGGGACTGTTTTTGATGTTGAAACAGGCTTGCCCATCGCTTTATCCAGTGTTATCAAAGGCTGGCAGATCGGTATTCCGCACATCAATACTGGCGGGCGCATACTACTGCTTGTACCCTCGGCGTTGGGATATGGCAATGCTCCGAACGGCTCTATCCCCAAAAACTCTGTGCTGATATTTACCATCGATCTGTTGGGTTTCAGTAACTAACAGGCAGTAAATCATAAAATTATTACAAATGGCGGTTTAATCAAATCGCGCTTTTATTTTTTTATATTCGGTAAAAAATCCCCGGTATGAAAAAATTAGCCGCCTTGTTGTTCTGCTTTGTTACAGCACATACGTTCGCGCAATCGGTCGACCTGAAAGCCATAGTCGCCCGAAAGGCAGACTCAATGTTTAAACAAACTGTGGCCTGGCGTCGCGATTTTCATCAAAATCCTGAGCTCGGTAACAGAGAGGTGCGTACGGCAGGTATTATCGCTGCTTATCTAAAATCGCTGGGTATGGAAGTAAAAACGGGTATTGCTACAACCGGTGTGGTGGGTGTATTAAAGGGTGCATACCCTGGTCCGGTGGTTGCTTTAAGGTCGGAACTTGATGCCTTGCCGGTAACCGAGCGTACTCCTGTTCCTTTCGCATCAAAAGTTACGACGACATACAACGGCCAAACAGTTGGAGTGATGCATGCCTGCGGGCACGATACGCACATGGCCATGCTGATGACCGTAGCCGAAATATTATCCTCCATGAAAAGCCAACTGCATGGTACTGTGAAATTCATCTTTCAACCGGCTGAAGAGGGTGCGCCGGCTGGCGAAAAAGGCGGTGCCGAGGAAATGGTGAAGGAAGGCGTACTAGAAAATCCAAAGGTAGACGTGATCTTCGCGCAGCATATTATTTCGACACTGCCTGCCGGTACCATCGGTTATCATCCGGGCGGCGCGCTTGCGGCTGTAAATGATATGAAGATCATCATTAAGGGTAAATCGTCGCATGGGGCCGAGCCCTGGTTTTCCGTCGACCCAATCGTGACATCTGCGCAGATCATTGTAAACCTGCAAACCATAGTCAGCCGCAATATCAACCTAAAGGAAAACCCAGCGGTTGTAACGATAGGTGCAATTAACGGCGGCAACAGGCATAATATCATCCCAGAAAAGGTAGAGATGCTGGGGACCTTGCGCGCCCTGAGTGATGCTGACGAGCAAATGCTGATAGCCCGCGTGAAAAAGATCGTAAACAGCACCGCCGAAGCCAATGGCGCGACAGCGGAGGTTTATATACCTTTTAGTGTGCATTACCCCGTAACTTATAACGACCCGTCGCTTACCGCGCAAATGATACCTACTTTACAGCAAACCGCCGGAAGGGACAATGCCGTCCTTAGTCCGGCGATGACTGTTTCGGAAGATATGAGCTATTTTCAGCAAAAGGTGCCGGGTTTAGACCTGTTCCTGGGCGGGATGCCAAAAGGAAGCGACCCGAAGAATACGCCTTCAAACCATTCGGCTGATTTTTTTGTTGACGAAAGTGTTTTTCCATTAGGCGTAAAAACCCTGTGTAACCTCACTTTGGATTATATGGCTGAGAAAACTAAATAATTAGTATTTTTATCACGGTATGGGTAAATATTCATTGACGATCTTCGTAGCTGTTGGTTTTTTGACGCTAATTGGTATGCAATCCGGGTACGCCCATGCGCCTGCGAGTCGTTTGGATGATTCAGTTCAAACCCGCAAAACGCTGATCAGCATAATCAATACCGTAGTAAAAGCTTCGGGCAGTTTTGAAATAACTCCTCTTTCTGATCTTTACACACCAAACGCGTTGGTTGCTGATGAGCAACCTCCTTTTTCGTGGAACGGCCCTACGGCAGGCGCACAATGGGTAAATAGTATCGAAAAAGCCTGCAAGGATCTGAAGATCAAAAAGCTGCAAGGGAAAGTAGGCCACATAACCGTATACCTGCAAACCGACGAAAGCGTTTACGTGGTAGTGCCCGTTGAATATACCGGCGAGATCAAAGGCGACGCTTTTAACGAGGACGGCGCATTTACTTTTGTTTTCCGGATGGAAAGCGGCCGCTGGCTCATCAAAAGCCAGGTTTGGATGTCTCGGAGGGGGATGTAATTTTTTAAGTTCTGAGTTTGCACTAGTGACTATTGACTCCTATCTTAGAATAGGCTAAATCTTATCACCAAAATCATGAAAAAACTCATTTTATTATTGATTGCTTTCTGTTCATTAAATCATGCTTTTTCGCAAAAAAGACAATTGGATATTATTGCCGATAGCATATCTACAGAAGGGAAAGCGTTATATAAATCAGAATTTGCCTCATGGTATGGATCGGATATATTCTCCGAAAAATGCAAAACAAGGCGTGCTATTGCAGGTGGGTACATATCCTATGATAGTGGTAATGGATTAGTAAATATATTTTTTACCAAAGAGCCGAACCCAAAGGTATTGTCGACCATTACTTTTGGGTATGAGTTTAATTCGCAGAATTACAAGCTGGATACAACAGATAGAGAATTTACATCTTTTGAAAAAGATTTATATACGATCCGGGCGGCTGCACTAACGCGAATGTCGCGCGATACTGTTTTCAAAATATTCAAGAATGCTTCTTTGAATATTGTACCATTAATTCAAAGCAAAGCGAAAAAAGTCTATGTACTTACCGGTCCCCATGCAAATGGCATCGTTCTTTTCGGTAATGATTACCTGATCAATTTTAATGAAAAAACAGAGGTTTTGAACGTCATGAAGCAACACAAGGGGCTTATTGTTGTGCAAACCGGAAAATCTGACACTGGGGAGGTTTCATTGGCTGCCATTCATTCACATTTACCCGGATACAGCCCATATATAACTGCTACGGATATTTGCACATTGATGCTCTATGAAGGCTTTACAAATTGGAATCAGAATATAGTCGTATCGAAGGATTTTGTATCGATATGGGACTGTAAAAATAACAAGCTTGTAATAGTAACCTCGGAAGCGTGGAAAAAAATGAATTCGGCACAAAACGTGCTCGAAAACAAATCACATTAAATAATTTTGCCCAACCTCCTTTTCATCTGCAGCAAAAACCAATGGCGAAGCCCTACGGCCGAGTTGTTGTTCAAAAACCATCCTATCCACAATGCCTGCTCTGCCGGAACAAATGAAAAGGCGCGTATTAAGGTATCGCAAAAGCTGATCGACTGGGCGGATATATTGTTCCTGATGGAGCGTACGCACCTGGAAATCGTTAAAACCCGTTTTCAACTATCTCATCAAAACATACTGGTATTAGAAGCCGAGTCGCTTAGCAGAAAGTTTGAGGCTGTTGTCTAGAATTATTTAATGGTTCAAGCTAAATTGGGGAGCCACAAAGGGCAGGCACGAGAAATCGGTCGGTCGCCTTTTTTATCCGAATACTTGGCTAATAGATATTGCAAAATTTTCACAAGGGAATCTTTCCTAATTCATCGAACCAATCAATTCCCGTTTTTAGTATGTCTATTGTTCAATTATTTTTCGCCTTGATTATACACATATGTTTCAAAATGCAAAGGGGACTTATCGCACATCACCAGGTTATCGGGCATATTATCTTTCAAAAATTTCGATGGGCTAATGCCAAACATCTGTACCATCATTTTATGAAAGTGGCTACCGTCGGTAAAACCTGCATCAATTGCCGCTTCATTTACCGAATAACCTGCCATAATTTGGTTGGTTGCATACCATATTTTGTTCCAAAGCATGTACCGGTACAAAGAAACCCCGGTTACCTTTTTAAATAAAGAACGCAGCCTGCTTTCGGACAAGCAAACTTTATCCGCTACCGATTTAATACTAATATCTTCGGGACGCGTGGTTGAGATGGTCTGTTCTGCCAATAAGATTCGCTCGTCTGTTCGCACATTCTCAATTTCTAACGACAAGCAAGCTAATACTTTGTTGATAACACTTTCAAATACTGATGGATCGGGCATCAATAATGCCTGCTGTAGCTCTTTAGAGTTTACAAAATGGAAAACATTTAAATCCAGAGCCTGAATTTCATTTTCGATCAGGTATTTAGATTTGATAGACCTGGCAATCCTTGTTTCAGCATCCAGGTAAATTATTAATTGAACACTACCATTCGTATCCAGTTGATGCAAAACATTTTCTTTTATAATCAAACTTTTGCATGTTGCCCATCTGCTATTCTTTGTTTTAAACCGAAAGTCCTTTTGCGTATCCAGTATTAATTGGATTGTGTTGTGGCTGTGAAACGATGTAAGGTGTGATGAATAAAAAAATGCAGCTATACCTTTCCACATATAAAAAGTGGATGTATACGGACTCTTCCTGTGCTTCATTTTTTTATCGGATTAAAATCAATCATTATTTACAACTTTCAAAAATTGCCATGCCATAGCTTTATCCAAAATTAAGAAAAAAGGATACCTGGTCATTTGATTTCTTAAACCATATTTTATTACACCAAACAACAACAAAACCATGAAAATACTTACCATCGCGCAAACGCTTATAGTTACAACTCCACTACTCATTTCTGTTCCGGGCAAAACATTATCTCATCATCCCAATAATGGAAAAAATATATCGCTCATAACGCATCAAGTCAAGTCACAATCATACAAAGTTGATACTCGTGGCAGCAAAATTAACTGGCTGGCTAAGAAAGTCACAGGGGCGCATAACGGAGGCATAGC
>JBIOHG010000031.1:0-47172 GCA_044448765.1 Sphingobacteriales bacterium
CATGATATTACCATCAGCGGCGATTCGATAAGTGGCGGCGCGATGTCATGCATCAGCCTGGTAAATTGTTATAATATTCATATCACAAACTGCAAATTGGTTAATTCCAGTGCAATGGGTGTTAACTTATCTCAATGCAGCAATATTATAGTGGATGATTGTTATGTAGCCAATGTTTCAACAGGGGTACATGCTTCTAATAGTCGCAGCATAAGTGTTTTGAACAATAAAATGAAAAACATTTCCGGTCTTCAACCCGGCGGCACTACGGCTGAGTTTGAGAATGTGGCCAATGATGCCAAGGACGCGAGCAGTAATAGCGCCATCAATAACCAAATAATTAATTAAATAAAACAACTACCATGAAATTTATAGAAACATTACTTATACCAGTGCTCAAAGCGGTGGCGGCATTAGCCAACAACGGCGGCGACATATTTAAACCAAGAAAAAAAGCAGCCTTCAATCCCAGGATAACGTTGGGTTTCAACTACTGCCTTATACCCCAGAATAAAGCCAGTTTTCAATTTCGGAGGTAACTTAACAACAAGCACTAAAAATTGCCCCAATTATATAAGTCACCCATGCTATACATAAAAAAGCAGGGTGACTTTTTTGTTTCGAAACATCCGTGGTCTGCCGTGATTATGTTGCAATAAGACCTTGCCTTTTTCCTGTAACCCACACTTTGTAAACCAAACCATTACACCACTTTCATAAACGTGTTGATAAAAATGGCGGTCGGCCCTATCGTATAAAAGGTATAAACCAAAGCAAAACTACCTGCTTAATAAATATGGAAATTATACCCTAAACGTCTATTAAAAAAAAGTCATGAAAACATTACTTCTACTATCGTTAATATTGTTTTCCCTGGCCGCATGCCGGCCCGAAGAATCCATTTCACCAAAAGCCGCTATCCTCTCAAAAACTAAAGCCAAATTGGATACCATCCCGGATAAAGCGGCATTTAAAATCAAGTTGTTGAAAGACAGTTCAATTGCCGACGAGACCATGGTCTATTTTAACCACCTGGCAACCTGTAAATATTCTTCTGGCGGTGATGCGCCATATTTCCTCGGTTTCGGGCAAGTTAGTTTGGCAAGTGTTTCGAGCGATGGGGTCGACCTGGCTATTAACCAGGTACCGTATACCCCGGGCATGTCTATTGGTTTAGATGTGCGTACCAAAACTGATGGCATTTACCTTTTAAAGATCAGTTATAATAAGATGCCTGCAAATATACAGATATGGATAAAGGACACTTATAAGAAGGATAGCGTTAACGTTTGCTCCGGTAATTACAGTTTTAGCGCAGCAAAGGCCGACACCAATTCATTTGGTAAAAAAAGGTTCAGGCTAATTTTAAAAGAAGCAACCCATTAATAATCTCGTTGTGCAATAGCCCGATTTATAATATTGACAAATTAATATAAGCACGAAAGATCATGCACCAGGCCCCGCTACTTTACAATCTGTATTGCATAAACACCAATTGTCAGAAATCTATCCACTTTGATGGCGTACAAACCCAGGTTATTTTTGATATTGAAAACCTGGCGGCATCACATATTTGCACTTGTTGCCGCCACGAACTTTTTTCGGCAATGGATATCGAGATCGAGTATATGATCGCAAAGGTTGGAATGCGAATGCAGCATACGTGTTACTACAATTCAAATTAACAGTACTTCGTGTTAAACTATTTAGCTTTAAGCGGTGTGAATTTGCTATTAACTGCTTCAACCGCTAAATAATATCCCCGCCGCTATCGTATCTGCTATTACGTAAAAAAACAAATTGAATTTTCTATTTGTAAATTGATAAAATGGGTTAATATTGCAAACTAGCCGTTTACCAATTAATAGGAATTTGCGGATGCAGGGTGATAAAAGAGAGTTTAATATATTAGTTATTGAAGATAACCCTGGTGATTTTGCCCTGGTTGAAGAATTTTTATTAGAACAGATCGAAATACTTACCATAGCTCACGCTAAAAGTTACCAGGAAGCAAGGAACGTCCTATCTGCAATTAATAACCCATTTGATATAGTCCTTCTCGACCTTTCGTTACCGGATAAAACCGGTTTATCACTTATTAAAGAGGTTGCCGAATTGGTGTCAAATACACCTGTTATTGTTTTAACGGGCTATACAGATTTCGACTTTGGCGTCAGATCACTTTCATTAGGCATTTCAGATTATATCCTCAAAGAGGAACTGACCGCAATATCCTTATATAAAAGCATCGTATATAGTTTAGAGCGCAAAAAGGCTGTCTCTGCCCTTGAAGTCTCTGAAAAAAGATATAGCGAATTATTTCATCTAAGCCCGCTTCCAATGTTTGTTTTTGAGACGGACACTTTAAATTTTTTAGATGTGAACGCCGCCTTTATAAAACATTACGGATATACCAGGGATGAATTCCTGCTGATGAATTTAAAGCAAATAAGACCTGCGGAAGAAATTCCAATGCTTGAAAAAAGGCTGATGAAATCTGCTGAGGATAAGAGCAATGCTAATTTGGGGGTATTTAATCATTTAAAGAAAAACGGGGAGATCATCCAGGTTGATATTCAGAGTAATTTTATCGATTATAAGGGCAAAAAAGCAAAAGTTACTATTGCAAGTGATATAACCGAGAGGTTAAATTATATCAAAGCCATTGAGGAACAAAATCAAAAATTAAGAGAAATATCCTGGATACAATCCCATGTAGTAAGGGCGCCGCTTGCCCGTATAATGGGCCTCATTCAAATATTTAAAGATGTAAACAGCTGCGCGGAAGATAAGGAAGCAACCCTCGACTACATTTTATTATCAGCTAATGAATTAGATAATGTTATCAGGGAAATTACAGATAAAACGAAGATAGCCGAAGATGATGACCCGATGATGAAAAATTAGGGGCTTGGAAAATTCCATAAAATTTAAGGCTTATAAAAGGATCCGTACAAAAAACGAATGTTGACATCAAAATTATCCAGGCAGCACTGTGCCATGAAACTCAATTGCAAACCAGGACCTGCCTTGATGATATAGAAGATAAGGTTATTGCCAACACTATAAATAAAGCGTTATCGTAAAGTTGATTAGCAAACCAAACTCGGATTAGGATAATTATCACTCTGATCCTCAGCTACATTGTCGATACACTGAAAATCTTTTTCGACAAGCAAATAAACCGGTCCTTTTTGGTCGAACCCTACTCTATCGGTCCGGATCAACTCTTCGGCCCAGCTTTGTGGCATAAAAACAACGATTTTATTGTTCATAAACTCTGCTTCGAGGCGGTCGTTTGATCCCTTTTGTAGTGCATAGATTAACCGTGTCTTCCCAAAATCAACCACCTCCCCAATATAACCATCCCGCGCAAACCGCGCCACATCCGACATGGAGAGCCTGTATCTAAGCGAATTTCCTTTAATGCGTATCTTCATTTTCTTCCATATTTAAAATATCCCTCAACTCGACAACATAGCCAATGATGATAATAGCCGGGTAAGTTAAACCGCGATCGGAGGCCATTTCCGGCAGATCTTTCACCAATCCTGAAGCGGATTTCTGATGTTTCAGCGAAGCATGCTGAATGATGGCCGCAGGCGTATTGCCCCTGCCTTCTTCTATATAAGTATCGGCTATACACGCTAACTGTTTCATGCCCATGTAAACCACAACAGTGGCGTTGCTTTGCATGGCCAAACGCAGGTCGCCGGACAATGTACCGTCTTTTTTGGTGCCTGTTACTACCCAAATGCCTTCGCTGATGGCGCGATGGGTAAGCGGGATATCCTCCAGTCCGCAAGCCTGCATACTGGTAATGCCCGGGATAAAATGCGTTTTGATGCCTAACTGCCGTGCATATATGATCTCTTCAAACCCACGGCCAAAAATAAAAGGGTCGCCCCCCTTTAACCGTACCACCCTGCCTTTGGTAAAACAATAGTGTTTTATCATCTCCAGGATAGATTCCTGCGGAGTATATTCACCATAGGGCTGTTTGCCAACATATATTTTATCGGCATGCGCAGGCGCTATATCCAATAATTCCTTATTTGCCAGGTTATCGTAAAGCACCACGTCAGCTTGTTCCAGCACTTTATACCCCTTAATGGTTAATAAATCGGGGTCGCCCGGGCCCGCCCCCACCACAAATAATTCCGGAACTATTGTTTTACCCTCCATTTATATTGTAGTAATATCAAACAAGTTGCAACAAACAACCGATTTCTCATTTTTTACCTCAAAACTATTTACTATTTGCAACTTATGCTATGAAATTATATAAAAAATGAGGCATTTTTTCTGTAGTTTATTGTAATTATTATAAAAATAGTCAAAATCAATCAAAAAACTGGTTGTTTTATTGACATACATCATAAAATTGACTACTATTGTTACTGTAAATACATTTTTGGTCGCAACTTGAATGTATTTACTGAAAAATTGCTTTAATATTTTAAAAAACTAATATGTCGAAACCAACAATCATTGTAGTTGGCAACGGTATGGTAGGTTACAAGTTTTGCGAGAAGCTTGTAGCCTGGTCAACCAATTACAATATAGTAGTATTTGGCGAAGAACCACGCCGCGCATACGACAGGGTTCACCTAAGCGAATATTTCGCCGGCAAATCGTCCGAAGATCTTTCACTTTCAGCTGGTTCCTGGTATGTCGACAATAATATAACGCTCTATCTTGACGATCCGATACAGGAGATCAACCGGGCAAGGAAAACTGTCCATTCTTTAAAAGGACTGAACCTGAAATATGATTACGTGGTACTGGCCACTGGCTCGTCGGCTTTTGTACCTGATATTCCCGGGGTCGAAAAAGAAGGTGTATTTGTATACCGCACCATCGATGACCTCGACTTGATCAAGGCCTACGCAGTTAATGCGAAGAGGGGCGCCGTGATGGGCGGCGGCCTTCTTGGTCTGGAAGCCGCCAAAGCGATGATCGACCTCGGTATCAGCGAAACCCATGTTATCGAATTTGCTCCGCGACTAATGCCCCGGCAAATCGATTCCGCCGGGAGTGCCATGCTTACGTCTAAATTAACCCAGCTCGGGCTAAATATTCATTTGAATAAAAGCACGGCTTACATAGCGGGCGATCACAAAATAGAGGCGCTAAAATTTAACGACGATACTTCTTTAACGATTGATACGCTGGTTATTAGCGCGGGCATCCGTCCGCGCGACGAACTGGCCAAACTCGCCGGCCTGCAAACCAGCCCGCGCGGCGGTATTGTTGTAGACGAAAAGATGCAAACCAGTGATCCGTCCATCTTTGCTATCGGCGAATGTGCGCTGTTCGAAAACATGATCTACGGCCTGGTTGCGCCGGGCTACGAAATGGCCGACATAGCGGTATCACAATTAATAGGTACCGAAAAATCGTTCCATAGCTTTGACATGAGCACCAAGCTCAAACTCATCGGCGTAGATGTGGCCAGCTTCGGCGATGCTTTTGTTACCGAACCTGATTGCAGAACCATTATTTTCGAGGACACGCATAAGGGCGTTTATAAACGCATCAATATAAGCAATGACGGCAAGTATCTGCTCGGCGGTATCCTGATCGGCGAAGCCGAAGCCTACAATATGCTGTTGCAGACCGTTAACAACAAGATGGTGCTGCCGCCAAGTCCTGAAGACCTGGTATTGGGCTTGCGCGGCGACGCTGCAAACGAAGGCGCGGGTGTGTTAAACCTGCCCGACGATGCGCTGATCTGTTCGTGTGAGGCCGTTACTAAGGTGGCAATATGTGACGCGGTAAACAATGGATGTGCAACAGTAGAAGGTATCAAAAAATGCACCAAAGCCGGCACTGGCTGCGGCGGCTGCATTCCGCTGGTTAAGGACCTTATCGCCGGCACGCTAAAGGCTAATGGGCAGTATATCAAAAACGTAGTATGCGAGCATTTCGAGTATTCACGTCAGGAACTATATGACCTGGTTAAGATAAATAAACTGAAAAGTTACGACCTTGTACTGGATCATTTTGGCAAGGGCGATGGCTGCGAAGTGTGCAAACCCGCAGTGGCCAGTATCCTTTCGAGCCTGTGGAACGACATGATCGTAAAACAGGATACGATACAGGACAGCAACGACCGTTTCCTGGCCAATATCCAGAAGGGTGGCACGTATTCAGTAGTTCCGCGTGTGCCGGGCGGAGAGATCACCGCCGATAAGCTGATCGTGTTGGGCCAGGTCGCAAAAAAATATGGCCTTTATACGAAAATAACCGGCGGGCAGCGTATCGACCTGTTCGGCGCACACTTGAACGACCTGCCGCTGATTTGGGAAGAACTGATCGACGCGGGGTTTGAAAGCGGTCACGCTTATGGCAAAGCCTTGCGCACTGTAAAAAGCTGCGTAGGCAGCACCTGGTGCCGTTTCGGCTTGCACGACAGCGTTTCGTTCGCTATTGAAATTGAAGACAGGTACAAGGGCATTCGCGCTCCGCATAAGCTTAAAGGCGGTGTTAGCGGCTGTATCCGGGAATGTGCGGAGGCGCAATCAAAAGATTTTGGCGTCATCGCTACCGAAAAAGGCTGGAACCTGTACGTATGCGGCAACGGCGGATCAAAACCGCAGCACGCACAATTGCTGGCGACTGACATCGATAAGGGAACACTGGTCAAATACCTCGATAGGTTCCTGATGTTTTATATCAACACCGCCGACCCGCTAACTCGCACCGCTACCTGGTTGAACAAGATGGATGGCGGGTTATCGTATCTAAAAAATGTAGTGGTAAATGATAGCCTGGGCATCAGTTCGCAACTGGAGGAAGAAATGCAGTCGCTGATCAACAGCTATCACTGCGAGTGGAAAGAAGTGGTTAACAGTCCGGAATTGCGCAAACGCTTCGCTCACTTTATCAACGCGCCGGAAGAAAAGGATCCGACGGTGCAATTTGAACCGATGCGTGAGCAGTTAAAAGCAAAATGGTGATTTAGTCATTTGGGCATTGAGTCATTAGTCCATTGGATTAGTTTATTAGAATTTAGGTTTTAGAATTTTAAAAATCATCATATGGAAACATTAGTAAATTTAAAATGGGTGATGGCCTGCTACTGCGATGACATCCCCGAGAATGGTGGTGCCTGCGTAAAGCACGGTGATGAGCAAATTGCCATCTATAATTTTTCGCGCAGGGGCGAATGGTTTGCTACGCAGAACTTATGCCCGCACAAGCAGCAAATGGTTTTATCGCGCGGCATGATCGGCAGCACCGGTGAAGCATGTGAGCCAAAGGTAGCTTGTCCCTTCCACAAAAAAACATTTTCACTGATGACCGGCGAATGCCTGAGCGGGGAAGAACTCCAGATCAAAACCTACCCGGTAAAAATACAGGACGGCAGGGTTTATATCGGCGTAGCTGCTTAACCGGCGGCAAGTTTTGCCAGGCCCTCCAGGTTGGCAATGGCAATACTTTTACCCGATAGTTTGATCAGCTTTTCTTTGACGAGTTCGTTGATCATCCGGAATACTGTTTCGTAAGTAGCGCCGGCAAATGACGCCAGGTCCTGCCGGCTGAGATCGGTATTAATAAAACCTTTATCATCCTCGCCAAATAATGCTTTGAGGTGAATAAGCGCTTCGGCCAACCTGCCCTTTACCGGCATATGCGCCAGGTTGCGCATCTTTTTTTCGGACTCGCAAAGTTCCTCCACTAAAAAGTGCATCAATTGGGTGGTAAATTCGCTGTTTGTTTTTAGGGTTGCTTCAAATAATTGAGTATCGATAAAGCAAACAACGCTCGGCTCAAGCGCCGCTGCCGATATAGGATAAACAAGATCTTTGCCCAGTCCCCTGTGACCTAACATAGCGCCACCCTTTGCAAAACGCAGGATCAGCTCTTTATCCTCGCCCCATTTTTTATATACCCTCATGCTTCCCGAATAAACGAAATATACGCCGGTAACTGGTTCGCCTTCTTTAAAAAGCAGTTCGCCTTTTTTAAGTTTAAGGTTTTTTTTGCCTAAAGCTATAACAGGCTGCCATTCTTTTATGCAGTTTCGGCACATAAAACAGCTTGCGATATCGCAAATAGCAGCGTTTTTTTTCATTTTCAGTTTACAAATAGTGTATATTGTACACTTAAAGACGTTATCGCCACATAATTGATTTTAATTTATCTCAATTAAAGGGGAAAATATGTCAATTTTAAACTAATTTTTCCAAACAATATGAAAATATTGAATTTTTTGATGAAAAAACTGATTTAAGTTGTCTTTATAATCTTATTTTACTGATAAATGCCATAAAATATGTCAAATAAATTTACAAAATGCTATTTAATGCCGCATGAAGTTGATGTAAATTGAGTTTTTTATAAAAATTGAGTTTTGTATAATTTAAATCATAAAAATTACTCAGAAATGTAGTTTTTATTGTCATAATATATTAATTATGGTATTTTTAGTCAAATTAATGACGTCAATAATCAGAACAGATCAAACTTTTAGGCCTATGGTTGAAATCTAAATAAAATTCAAAAAAAATCCCCGCCCGGAGGTCGCATTCCAGGCAGGGCTAACAGTTTTTCTTGCTTTAACAATTAAAAAACTAAATCA
Source organism: Sphingobacteriales bacterium (assembly GCA_044448765.1). Lineage (GTDB taxonomy): Bacteria > Bacteroidota > Bacteroidia > Sphingobacteriales > Sphingobacteriaceae > Mucilaginibacter. Next base: position 8,588 of record JBIOHG010000031.1, read on the forward strand.
AATGTACAAAAATGTATTAAACCAATACATTCCTGGCAAAATTCTACGCTTATCGCTTTTTGCTCCGAATAATCATTCAATATATGGCATTCATTTCCTTTCTGCCAGCGTGGGAGGGCGTGCATGAAAGATCAACTCACAAAGCTCAATATATTTTCGGCAAAAGGGCTGCAAATGCGCACCTTTCACATTACCTGGCTCATGTTTTTTGTGTGCTTTTTCGGTTGGTTCGGACTGGCGCCACTGATGCCGACCATTCGCGCTGAATTACATTTAACCAAAGCGATGGTGGGCAATACCATTATTGCTTCCGTTGCTTCAACCATTATTGCGCGCCTTATTATAGGTAAGCTGTGCGATACCTGGGGGCCGCGGAAAACTGCTGTAAGATTATTACTAGTCGGCTCACTGCCGGTTTTCTTCGTCGGCCTGGCACATGACTACACCACGTTTTTGCTTTTTCGCCTGGCTATCGGCATAATCGGCGCATCATTCGTCATTACACAATTCCACACCTCTATGATGTTTGCACCCAATATAAAAGGCACCGCAAACGCCGTAACAGGCGGCTGGGGTAATCTCGGCGGCGGCGTTACTAATATGGTGATGCCGCTGATCTTTGGGGCCATCGTCGGCTTTGGTTATACCAAGGCAGAAGCCTGGCGATACGCGATGATCATACCCGGTGTAATGATGCTGGTCATCGCATTCTGTTATTGGAAGTTTACTAAAGATACACCTGAAGGTAATTACGACGAGATCGGCTACGCCAAAGCTAAATCAGCCAAAACCGACTGGTCTGTGCTGGCTGACTGGCGCATCTGGGCTTTAGCCATGGCTTATGCGATGTGTTTTGGCATGGAGATCACCTTCGATAATGTTGCTTCGCTGCATTTTGTCGATTCATTTCACCTTTCGCAAAGCAGCGCCGGGTTTTGGGCAGGGATATTCGGCTTCATGAACATTTTCGCACGTGCTTTAGGTGGTATTGTTTCGGATAAAGTAGGCGGCAAATTTGGTATGCGGGGCAAAGGCCTATTGCTTGCGGGCGTATTGCTACTCGAAGGATGCGGTTTGCTGCTGTTTGCGCAGGCCGACACATTAATATCAGCTATCACCTTTATGCTGATGTTCGCTTTGTTCCTCAAAATGTCCAATGGAGCTACTTATGGCATCGTACCGTTTATTGATCAAAAAAATGTTGGGCTCGTGGCCGGTATTGTTGGTGCGGGCGGTAACCTGGGCGGCATGTTGTTCGGATTCCTGTTTAAATCCGCATCGATCACTTACATACAGGCGTTTACGTACATCGGCTACACGGTTATCGTCGTATCGCTGATCATTTTGATCACCCGTTTCCGTAACGAAAAAGCAACCCGTGAAGAGGCTCAGCCAATACTTGCAAGCACCGTAGCATAAATAAGACCAGGTAACCATGGCGGCACATAAAAACGCTAACAATAAACTAACATCAACCTGCTGCTACTGCGGGGTTGGCTGCGGCGTGGTTATTCATAAAGAAAAGAACGGCAATATTTCGCTCGAAGGCAACAAGGACCATCCTGTTAACAAAGGCATGCTTTGCAGCAAGGGCATGAACCTGCATTACACCGTCAACGACCGTAGCGACAGGCTGTTATACCCACAGATGCGCTACAACCGGAGCATGCCCATGCAGCGGGTGAGTTGGGATGAAGCGCTCGACCGGGCGGCGGCTGTCTTCAAAACTTTCATCAATAAATATGGCCCCGATTCTGTGGCCTTTTATGCTTCCGGGCAGTGCCTTACTGAAGAGTATTATGTGATCAATAAGCTGATGAAGGGCTTCATCGGCAGCAATAATATCGACACCAATTCGCGCCTGTGTATGAGCAGTGCTGTTGCTGCCTATAAAATGGCTTTGGGTGAAGATAGCGTTCCGGTTTGCTACGATGACATCGAATTAGCCGATTGCTTTTATGTGGCCGGTGCCAACCCAGCCTGGTGCCATCCCATTTTATGGCGTAGGGTTGAGAATCACAAAACAGCAAACCCGGATACAAAGATCATCATAGTAGACCCGCGGGTTACTGACAGTTGCTCAAATGCTGACCTGCATTTGCAGATCAATCCCGGAACCGATATTACGTTAAATCACGCTATTGGGCGGTTGCTCATCGAAAACGGTGATATCGACATTGAATTCGTCCGAAATCATACCGAAGGTTTTGAAGCTTACAGCTCTTTGGTTTTCACGCGTACGATTGCCGAAGCGGCCAAAATTTGTGGCTTAGTTGAAAACGATATTCGCCTCGCTGCCCGGTATATCGGCGAAGCAAAAGGTTTTATTTCGATGTGGACGATGGGTTTGAATCAAAGCTCTGTCGGCGTCAACAAAAACCTGAGCCTGATCAATCTGAATTTGATCACCGGCCATATTGGTAAACCGGGTTCAGGGCCGTTATCGCTCACCGGGCAACCCAACGCAATGGGTGGCCGCGAAGTGGGCGGATTAGCGAATTTGCTACCGGCTCATCGTGATCTTAAAAATCCGCAGCACCGTGAAGAGGTGCAGAAATTTTGGGGAGGCGCTGTCATTAGCCCGGATCCGGGACTGACCGCAACAGAAATGTTTAAGGCATTGGAGGACGGCCGCTTGAAAGCGATCTGGATATTATGCACCAACCCGATCACCAGCTTGCCGAATGCCCGGCAAGTGGAGCAAGCGCTGAAAAAAGCAAAGTTTGTGGTGGTACAGGAGATCAGCAACAAGCCGGAGACCCTCGCCTTTGCTGATGTGATCCTTCCGGCTGCCGCATGGGCGGAAAAGGAAGGCACCATGACCAATTCCGAACGGCGCATCAGTTATTTGAACAAGATATTGGAGCCACCGGGTGACGCATTACCAGATTCGGAGATCATCTGTCGTTTTGCACAGAAAATGGATTATAAAGGTTTCGATTTTGAAAATGCCGCCGCTATTTACGCCGAGCATGCGCGATTAACATCAAAAACCAACATTGATATTAGCGGCTTAAGTCATGAAATAATTAAGGCGCAAGGCTCGGTGCAATGGCCTTATAAAAAAAGGGGAAAGGCTGCCGGGACACCGCGGTTGTTTACTGAAAAGTCGTTTTATACTTCTTCGCAAAAGGCTATCATTCATGATGTGCCGGACTCGCATTCGAGCGAGCGTACGAATCATGATTTCCCTTTCATCCTCACTACCGGGCGCATCCGCGACCAGTGGCATACCATGAGCAAAACCGGCAAAGTGAACAAGCTGAACCAGCACTTGAAGGAAGCTTTCGTTGAGATCAATCCGGCTGATGCCAAAGCACTAAAATTGAATGATGGTGATGTGGCTGTTATCAGTTCACTCCGGGGCGAGGTAAGGGTAAAAGCTAAAATCACCACGGGGATCAAAAAAGGTGTCATTTTTCTCCCGATGCACTGGGGCAAGATATTAGGCAGCGACCTTAATAGGGCCAATAACATAACGAATGACATTGTCGACCCGATCTCGAAAGAACCCGATTTTAAATATTGTGCGGTTAATGTTCAGAAATATAAAAAACCGCATCAACGTATCATAGTGGTAGGCGCTGGTGCAGGGGCGTTCGGCTTTGTGAAATCGTATCGCGAGCTCAACCCGGATGATGAGATCACCATTTTCAGTAAAGAAAATTTCCCTTTCTACAATCGTGTACAACTACCCGACTACATCAGCGGCGAGCTACAGTGGGAGCAATTGGTAAAGATGAAGGACTCTGAGGAGCCGGCATATCATATTAAGCTCTGGAGGGGGGTGAGTGTTGAAAGGATCGATCGTATTAATAAACAGGTGACCGATTCCAGGGGTCTCAAATATTCCTATGATATTTTAATACTGGCAACCGGAAGTCGCCCGGCGCGGCCAAAGAACGTGCCTATGCTGCCGGGTATTTTCACCATGCGTAGCCGCGCGGACGCCGACAATTTCAAAAAACATACACCGGCAAACGGCCACGTTGTCATCGTCGGGGGTGGCTTACTTGGCCTCGAAATGGCAGCAGCGCTTCGCGAGATGGGAACAAGGGTTACTATTATTCATCGTACCTCAAGATTCCTTAACAAACAGTTAGATACTTTAGGAAGTCAACTATTAAGTGAAGAAATGGCCGACCAGGGCTGCGATATCTATTACAACGATGAAGTGCAGCTGTATTATGGCCGCTCCAAATTAACGGGTATTGGTTTACGAAGCGGGCGCAAAATTGATTGTGACGCGATGATCATCGCCATCGGCACATCGCCTAATATTGAATTAGCTAAAAATAGCGGTATTGATTGCCAACGAGGTGTGATCGTTAACGAGCGTATGCAAACCAACGTCCCCAATATTTATGCAGTTGGTGAAATAGCTGAGCACGAGGGAAACCTGTACGGCTTTACGGCTGCTGCCGAACAACAGGCTGAAGTGGTTGCTAAATACCTGAATGGTGACATAGCCAGTTTTTATAAGGGTAGTACGCTGATGAACATCATCAAAGTGCATGGGTTCGACCTTTGCAGTATCGGCATGCCAGAGTGCCCGGCTGAAGGCAATTATGAAGAGATCATTTTTATTGACAAGGCCAAGCGCTATTATAAAAAGTGCATCGTTTACGAAGATAAGCTGGTTGGCGCTATCCTGATAGGCGATAAAAGCGAGTTCCTTGAATTCAGGGACCTGATCGCAAACCAAATTGAGCTGAGCGAAAAGCGCTTGCAGTTATTACGCAGTGGCAATAAGACCGACCCGGTTTTGGGCAAACTGGTTTGCAGCTGCAATAATGTAGGCAGCGAAAATATCAATAGAAAGATAGCTGGGGGTTGCGATAATATGACGGACCTATGCGCTTCAACCGGGGCCGGAACAGGCTGCGGATCGTGCCGGCCTGAGGTGAAAAGATTGCTGGACGAAGCATCAAAAAGTTTAGTTCCGGAAGGATAGGCGGTTATGGAGCATAACATTAAAATAAATCTTACAGGCGGGTACGTTTCGGCGGGCGATCTGTATGAGCTATTGCTGATCGCTGAAAGCGCCGGTGCAAAGCAAGTGCGTTTCGGTAATCGGCAGCAACTCTATTTCAGCATCACCAATAGCGACCTCGAAAACCTGGAGATGGAAATGCTGCGCATGGGTGTAACTTATGAAGTGGATAATGATGAACATTCCAATATGATCAGTTCATACGTTTGCGATACCATATTCAGCAACGAAAGCTGGTTGAAGGAAGGCGTTTATCGTGATATTTTCGACCTGTTCAACCATCAGCCCAGGCTTAAGATAAACCTGGTTGACCAACATCAAACGTTCGTGCCTTTTTTCAGTGGCAACCTCAATTTCATTTCATCCGACGTAAGCAATTACTGGCACTTTTATGTCCGCTTCCCAAAAACCAACCAGTTTTACCAGTGGCCGTCACTGGTGTATTCGGATGATATAGCTTTATTAGCGAAGATTACTGAAGACGTGATCTTTGGTCAGAAAGAGCACTTTTTTGATCAGCAGAAAGTGAATGAACTCTTCTTTTATAAGATGGTCAGCTCGAAGATACCGACATCATTAAACCATCGCAGCGAACCGCTTAAATTGCCCGACTTTTACCTGCCCTATTATGAAGGTTTTAATAAATACGGCAACGGCCAGTATTGGTTGGGCATTTACCGTCGCAATGAGTTATTCCCGCTCGAATTTCTGAAAGATGTTTGCACTCTGTGCATTAAAACCAGGATAGGCCAGGTTTATACCACGCCGTGGAAATCGATCATTATTAAAGGAATTGAACAAGCCAACCGCATGGAATGGGGTTATATTCTCGATAAATACCGGCTCAATGTACGCCACGCCGCCAATGAGCTTAACTGGCAAATAGAGGATCTATGTGAAGAAGGCCTCAATCTGAAGCACCAATTAGTTCGTGAGTTTGAGGAATCCGATTTGCGAACTTATCGCCTCAGCTTCGCCATTAAAACACAGCCTAAAACGGGGCTATTGGGTTCGGTTGTGATCAAAAAACAATCATCGGGCACATTCGCAATACAGCATACCCGTGATTTCAACTCTAACAACAAAGCTTTTGTTGCTTACAAAGAGGATTTGGAGATAGAAGACCTTGCACAAAACCTGGCCAACCTATGTGAATATTATTATTCAATATCTGTTAATGATAGTCGGTCAGCCAATAGCAATGAGGAAGCAAAAGACAATACTGAAAAGACTCATCAGCATTTTGTGCACCAATGCAAAAACTGCCTTAGTATATACGATGAACAATATGGGGACGAACTTAATGGAATACCCCGGGGCACACGATTTGAAAGCATTGTGGAGTATACCTGCCCGGTTTGTGAGTCTCCGCGTGCAGATTTTTTAGTTAAGATATCTTAATAAACAACCACATAATAGATACTTAAATTGCATTTTGAGTATTTTTTTTAAAATTTATACCCAATCACAGCGCAAGTAATGCAGTGAAAACATAAAAAGCACTTGTGTTTTCACAAGTGCTTTTTTATGAAGTGGAGAATATCGGAGTCGAACCGATGACCTCTTGCATGCCATGCAAACGCTCTAGCCAACTGAGCTAATCCCCCTTTTTTAGTTTGAAGTTAGTAGTACGCAGTTTGTAGTTAGTTTATGTTATGTCAACTGAGAACCGCAAACTCGCAATAGGACGGCAAAACTAATAAAAAGATAATAACTTGAAAATTTTATTACATCAAATGGTTGTAGTTAATATTTTTAGAAGCATAAACAAAATACACGTGCATTTGTAACATATATGTTAGTAGTTAACTTTATCTTTAATGCCTTCAAGGATAAAGTATTAAAGTAGTTAACTTAAATTAAGTTATGACAGCCCTGCAAAGGTTCTTATCGGTGATAAAAAAATACGGGTTATTTCTGTTTATCCCATTGCTTTTGGCTGCCGCTTATTTTTATGCCGATTCCCTGTATCCTAAATATAAGGTCTCAGCCAAAGTAGAGGTGCAGGATGTTCCGGCAGCTTCAATAATCGATGGGATCAAATCAAAAAGCCTCGTTGAAAAAACGATCAGCCAGTTGCCTCTTACTGCAAAATTTTACAACGTAAATTCACCTAAGAAGGAACTCTATGGCGATTCTGTGCCGGGAAGATTTGTATTCAGTGGCGATAACAAGGTCAATTTCCCAACCCGCCTCGAAATTGCTGTACCCGGGGGCAACCAGTTTACCTTGAATAATAACGACACGATAACTTTTCATCAGTTCAATGAATTGATAAATGAGCCTTATGGAAAGTTTATTGTTGAAAAAAATCCTCTTTTCAAATCGCCCGATCAAGCCTTTATTGTTAAGCTTGACGAGCCTGGAAACGTAGTTGATCAATTTTATAAGGATCTGCATGTTGAATCCGGCAGCCAGAATAATGTAATGACTGTAAGTATACTGGCGGGTAATTCACAAGAAGGCGTTGATTTTTTGAATATGCTGTTCCGCCTGTACGATAGGGCGAATCCGCGCAAAGCAGTAGCCGCTCCACCTGTGGCCGCTGAGGCTAATACAGACGCAATAACCAATAATATAAATACCTTGAAAGAAAAGGGATTTGAGTTGGAGAGCGAAATAAAAAAGCTCAAAGAACAAAGCAGATATACCGTAATACGGCCCCAGACCAGGAGAAAACTGGATGAAAAACAAGTTAAAATATACGAGGCGATAAAGCCTTATGTAAAAAAACCTATCGATCAATTCGTTCAGATACCTTTCGTAGATGAAATTGAAGATCCCGAACTAAACGATGAGGTGAATGAATACAACGAGACCGAGCTATCCAAACAACACATGCTGGCGTCAACGCAAAATAATACCGGGAAAATAGACACTACCAACAAAAAGCTAATGATGTTGCGCAGTGATATTTTTGAGAAGGTGAGCGGATTTATCAGAGGGGGCAGCCCGGGTACAACCACTGTAACTGTTGTGAATCCCGCAGCGGCGCCGGCTATTCGCGCTAAAGAAGATTCCTTAAACCAGGTTTATAGAGATATACGGTCTGAAAGAAACAGGGTTGCGATTGTTAAGGCGGCACCGGTAAAACCGTATATCGCGGTTAGTGGTTCGCGGTTGGTTATGATCGGCAAGCCGGAAGATAGTGTAGAATATATCCCTGTAAATGAAATGCTGATTTATGGACTGGCGCTGGTTGCATCGGCAATTATTCTTTTTGCCTGGTTTATCATCAGGAAAGTAAGTAAAAGAACCATGGCTTATCCCTCGCTCGACCCCAATAACATAAGCGAGAAAATAAATAACCTGTTTGCTGAAAAGCAGATAGATTGAGAGTTTATTGCTGTAATGGCATATCGGCCCTGTTTTACAGGGCTTTTTTTTTACAACCCTCTGGCTCAATCATTCGTATTGACTATATTAAGTTGAATAATTATTAAAATAGGCTTTCAAGATTTCATTTGCCGATTTTTTTTTAAATTTAGACGAAATTTTACGGCGATATCTACCTTAATGCCTTAACTTTCATATTGATACGACTATTGGTTATTTATGAAGAACAGTTTACTCGTTTTCCTGTTCCTGGTTACAGCTTTCAGGGGATATAGTCAGTGTACGCTTAGCGTAAATCTTTCTTCATCCGGCCCGGCTATTTGCTCTGGCAGCAGCGTGGTTTTAACAAGTGCCCCGTCTGGAGGTATAGCACCTTACACTTATATCTGGAGCGACGGCGAAACCACAAGTTCAATAAGTGTCAATAAGGCTGGTACCTATTCGGTAACAGTAAGCGATAAAACGCCCGGTTGTGCGGGTGTAAAACAAAGCATTACCATTGCCAGTGCAACCACGCCCAATGCTCCAACAGCTGCAAACGTGGTGGCATGCCCCAATGCCCCGGCTACACTTACCGCAACGGCACCGGGTGGTACATACCAGTGGTATGATGCCGCAACAGGAGGGAATTTCCTTGCTTCCGGTGCTTCATATGTTACTCCCCCCATTATTGCGAACACAGTATATTATGTTGAAACTACTGTGGGGGGATGCACAAGTACACGAACGCCTGTGTTGGTTACGGTACAGGGTAAGCCGCTCATCGGCAATGCAACTATATGTTCGGGCGATGTTGCTACCCTGCTGGCTTCAGGCTCCAGCACGTATGCCTGGTATGCTTCAGCGTCAGGAGGCACGGTTTTGGGTACTGGCCCAAGCTTTACCACCCCTCCACTCATTGCCACCACTGTTTATTATGTTATTGCCACATCCGCAAACGGTTGTGTTAGCCAGCCGGTGGCGGTTACAGCGTTTGTTACGCCGCCCCCGCAACCGCCTACAGCGCCCAATGCAACTATTTGCTCAGGTACTGCAACTACGCTGCATGCCACTTCCCCGTCGGGGGGAGTAGTTGATTGGTTTGCAGCACCAACAGGGGGCACATCGCTTATATCCAGCCCTGATTATACGACGCCGGGTTTAGCCACTACTACCACTTATTATATACAAACTACAGTAAATACCTGCGTTAGTACCCGTACACCCGTTACTGTTACTGTGAACTCGGCACCAACGGCTCCAGTTGTTCCTGCTGTTTCCATTTGTTCGGGGGGTAATGCTACATTAACTCCTACCGGGCCGGGAGGTACTTACACCTGGTATAATGCCGCCGCCGGTGGTATTTTATTGGCGACGGGTCCATCCTATACTACTCCCGCACTTACCAATTCAACAACCTATTATGTGCAAGTGAATAACGGGGGCTGTACAAGCCCGCGTACAGCAGTAAATGTTACCGTTACTCAACTACCCTCGCCCCCGTCGGCATCGGGTGCAGTGATCTGTTCGGGGTCAACTGCCACGTTAACAGCTACCTCACCCGGTGGCATATATCAATGGTATGACGCTGCTACTGCGGGAAACCTCCTGGTGACCAACGCCTCCCTGACGACCCCCGTACTCAATGCTAATACAATATATTATGTGCAAACTACAGTTGCCGGATGCACAAGCGCACGTACGCCGGTAACAGTCTCTGTTCAGCCGCAGCCATCTGCACCTGCCGCCGCTGGTGCAACCATTTGTTCAGGAAATACAGTTACTCTGACAGCAACCGGCCCAAGCGGGAATTACGCCTGGTATGATGCGCCTTCAGGTGGCAATTTTTTAGCGAATGGGCAGGTATATGTAACACCTGTATTGTCCGCAAGTACAACATATTATGTCGAATATATAAATTCAAGTGGTTGTCCGAGTGCTTTTACCCCGGTAGCAGTAGTAGTAAACCCACCCCCAACCGCCCCGGTGGTAAGCGGAACAACCATTTGCCCGGGGACACAGGCTACGTTAACAGCAACAGCTCCGGGTATCGTTACCTGGTATGATGCAGCCACAGGCGGTACTTTGCTGGCAACCGGAAACACGTTTACAACTCCTGTATTAAATGTAAATATTACATATTATGTAGAGCAAGCTTCCGGCGGATGCACCAGCACCAGAACCCCCGTTGTCGTTTTAATTACGCCGTTTGCCGTTCCGCAGTTCAAGTACCCATCCGGTACATTTTGTCCGTCAGCTTCCAATCCGACCCCCGTTATCAATAACCCTTCAGGCGGCACTTTTAGCGCTTCGCCTGCCGGGCTGGTATTTGTGAGTGCTACTACGGGGCAGATAAATCTGGCCTCGAGCGCCCCGGGCACCTATACGGTCGCATTCGCCGGTAATGGCTCCTGCCCGACCAGCACTACTGCCAACATAACCATTTCTGCTTCTCCTAACGCGCAGTTTTCTTATTCGCCAATTTATTGTCAGAGCTCAGGGACATTTTTGCCAACATTTTCTGCCGGAGCAAGCTCAGGTGTTTTTAGCGCCTCACCTATAGGATTACATTTTGTAAATACAAGCACAGGGGAGATAGATCCTGTTCAAAGTACCCCGGGCACTTATACCGTTACAAATACTATAGCAGCAAGCGGCTCATGCCCTGCAAGTACTTTTAATAGCACAATTACCATTAACCAAAGCGTTACGGTTACTGCAGGCCCAGATCAGAGTTTGCCATCGGGCACCCCGGTAAATTTAGCAGGAACTATAAGCGGCGGCGCCACAACCGGCACATGGTCCGGTGGAACAGGATCATTTTCCAATCCCAATTCACTGAACACAGTTTATACTCCGGGGGCAAGCGAAACCAGTGCGACCCTTACACTCACATCTGCCGACCCGGCGGGTCCATGCAGCCCGGCATTCCAAAGTGTGACAATAACGTTTGTCCCAATACCTGCTGCCCCCACTGCTGCGGGTGCTGCCATCTGTTCGGGTGATGTTGTGTCGCTTTCTGCAACCGCGCCGGGCGGAATTTACAAGTGGTACGATGCGGCCACAGGCGGCAATTTGTTGTCGATGGGCCCGACGTTTACAACCCCCGCGCTTACTGTTAATACAACCTATTATGTGCAAACTACTTTAAACGGGGCAACGAGCTCCCGCACGCCGGTTGCGGTAACCATTAACCCTATATCAGCACAACCTGTTGCAACGGGGCTTACGATTTGCTCGGGCACTGCTGCTACGCTAACTGCAACCGGATCGGCAGGTGGTTACCAATGGTACGATGCGCCGACAGGCGGTAACCTGCTGGCGACCAGCGCTACCTACGTTACAACTTTCCTGGCAGCTAATACCAGTTATTATGTTGAATCGGTAGCAAACGGCTGCCCCAGTTCCCGCGTAAAAGTTGACGTAACGGTAAGCCCGATTCCTGCGATAACGAGCTCGTCAGCAGATAATATTTGCAGCGGTGTACCACTTGCATATACAATTACTGCCAATGTGCCAGGAACCACATTTAATTGGAGCAGGGCGGCTGTTGCCGGTATCAGTAACCTGGCGGTAAGCAACCAGGCTACATCTTCAATTTCGGAAATCCTGGTTAACACTGGATCCACTCCCGTAATCGTTACGTATGTGATAACCCCCACAGCAAGTAGTTGTCCTGGAAATTCGTTTAACTATGTAGTTACGGTTAACCCCGCACCGACTATCACAAGCCAGCCGACGGTGAGCGTATGTAACCAAAGCCCAATTAATTACAACATAACATTCAATAGTACGCCCGGTATAGGATTTGGCTGGAGCCGGGCCGCAGTAGCGGGTATTAGTAATGCGCCCATTGCCGGACAGGATGCCACAACTATTCGCGAAAGCCTGCTTAACACTACCAGTGCGCCTATCAATGTTGCTTATGTCATCACTTATGGAACGGCAAGTTGTACCGGGCTGACATTTAACCTGGTGGTTACTGTGAATCCTTCGGCATCGGTAACAAGTGTGGCCCGAAACCAGGTTTGCAGCGGCGAGGCCCAGAATTATGCAATTACGTCAAATATCGCCGGGTCTACCTACAATTGGAGCCGGGCTGCTGTAGCAGGGATAAGCAATCCAGCAGTTACTAATCAAACGTCTTCCACAATTACTGAAGCGCTGAACAATGTAACTACTTCAGCAATTTCAACAGTATACGTTATTACTCCTATAGCTAATGGCTGTCCGGGCGCACCTTTCGTATATGTGGCAGTTGTAAATCCGGCTGTGCCAACGCCATTGGCCAATTCCAATTCTCCTGTTTGTGTGGGAACCGTAATAAATTTGCAAAGCCCCATTATTCCAAACGCTGTATACAATTGGTCGGGCCCAAATGGGTTTACATCAATAAGCCAAAACCCCAGCATTTCCAACGTCACCATTTCCAACTCTGGTACCTATAACTTATTCATTACCATAAATGGCTGTACCAGTACTACTGTTTCAGTGCCTGTTGTTGTTAACCCTCCGCCGGTTGTTGATGCAGGGCCGCCGCTGACAGAATGTACCAATGTAGCATCGGTACAACTTGGCGGTTCGGTAATCAGTGCTACCGGAACAGGTCTGTGGTCTACTAATGGAACAGGAACATTTTCGCCGGCGGCAAACGTGCTTAACGCTCAGTATATCCCGTCAGCAGCGGACATAGCTTCCGGGTTGGTAACGCTTACCCTCTCATCAACCAGTCCTGATAATTGCAACTTAGCTACTTCAAATGAGGTCATCACTTTTAAAGCGCCAATCATTACGAGCGCAATATCTGCATCGGTTTGCTCGGGCACGGCTTTAAACTATCCCATTACCTCAGATTTTCCAACGGCTACTTTTACCTGGAGCCGCGCAGCCGTGGCTAACATTAGCAACCCTGCGGTAAGCGGGCAGACGTCCGGAACTATTACCGAAACCCTGATCAATACGGGTGCAAGCCCTGTCGCGGTGGTTTATATTATAACACCTGTTGCAAACGGTTGTTCCGGAACATCATCTACTTATACCGTATCGGTAAATCCTATTCCAGTAGTTCCGGTGGTTACTGCAAATTCGCCAGTTTGTGTAAACAGTACAATTAACCTGCAAACACCAACGGTTTCCGGTGCAGTTTATGCATGGACAGGTCCAAACGGTTATACTTCGGCGGCTCAAAACCCTAGTATAGCCAGTGCGACTGCTGCCGATGCCGGAACTTACACTTTGAGTATTATGGTAAATGGATGTACCAGCGCCAATGGTACCGTAAATATTGTCGTCGATCCGTTGCCGGTATCTAAAGCCGGTCAGGACCAGGTTGTATGCCCCGCGACCAATACAATACAACTTGCAGGGACAGAAACCGGCGGCACGCCAACGGGCCAATGGTCAACCAGCGGAACGGGTACATTCTCCTCAAATACAGCGTTAAATGCGCAATATTTTCCGTCGGCCGCAGATATAACTGCCGGCTCGGTAAAACTTACACTGGCCTCAACCAGTGCCGACAATTGTGCCATATCGACCTCTTCCATCACGGTCAAATTCCAGCTTTTGCCAGCCGTGACCGCCGGTCCCGATCAAAGCATTTGCTCACAAGGCGTTGCTACGCTCGGTGGACAGATTGCCATACCAGGCGGAGGCGTATGGTCGTCATCCGGCACAGGGACATTCAGTCCATCTGCTAATCAATTGATCAGTCACTATATACCAAGCCCTGCAGATATTGCAAGCGGTTCGGTAGTGCTTACACTTACAGCGAATGGCGCCGGGCAATGTTATATCCCGACGGATAAACTAACGATAAAGCTCATTCCGCCGCCAACTGTGAGCGCAGGCAATACCATATTTGTTTTGAAAAATCACACTGCTACCTTGTCGCCTACGGTAAGCGATCCGGATGTAACCTATTCGTGGTCGCCTAATATTGATATCAGCAGTACAACAATTGAAAACCCGGAAATCACGGGGAATGTCGACCGTACTTACACACTTACTGTTACTGACAGCAGGGGCTGCCAGAGCTCGGCTACGGTGAATGTTGTAGTATCTCCGCTCATCGTGGTTCCTAATACATTTACCCCTAACGGCGATGGCGTAAACGATCAATGGAATATCCAGGGGCTTACAGCCTATCAGCAGGCTACGGTAGATGTTTTTGACCGTAACGGGCAAAAAATCTTCCACTCGGTTGGCTATGGAACGGCATGGGACGGAACCTATAAAGGCCAGCAGGTGCCTTATGGAGTTTATTACTACATTATTGATCCCAAAACCGATGGACTTAAAGTGCTATCGGGCTCTATTACCGTTGTAAGGTAGTTTTAGAAAATATTGAACATCGAATAACGAATGTCGAATAATGAAGTTTAAGAAAGCAAAACTTCGACAATCGGTGATCGATATTCATGATTCGTTATTAAACTTTCAACTAAAAAAGATTCGCAACAGAAAAGGCTTAAAAAAAGTAAAGCCCCTGATGGGCAGGGGCCTTTACTAACCAATTATAAACCTAAATTATGAGAAGACTATACTAAAATTTTGATGGTGTAAAGGTAACACTATATTTTAAAATGTAAAATTTACATTTGTAATTTTATTGTCACCATTTCACTGAACATCTGTTAACGTTGTGTTTACATTAAATAAACAATAGAAATTTTATAAAACTCTTAAATTTCTACCGTTTGTTTGCCTTGCGGTAACGTTTACGGTGTAAAGATATTAAAAATTTATAAAAACAACATATTTTTTAGTAAAAATAATAAAAAATGTAAGTTTTGTATTAAATACATTGGGAAAACCCAATATATATTATAAAACGATCAATTTTTGTAGATAAAATTCAATAAAAAACATTATTTAGTGAATATTTTAGACATTTTTTGTTTAAAATTAATATAAACATCCAAAATGGCTTAACAATTCCTTTGAGAAATCAATTAAAACAACATTTTTTTACCAAATTTAGGTTTTGAGACTTTAATAGCTTCCATTTCTTTGAAGGCAGTGTAAAAAGGCCTGAGTTTGGGCTAAAAAAATAAACTTATAAGTAGGCCGGGCTTTTGCTGCGATTTTCGTCTGTTGAACAAAAAATATATCTAAGATCGGACATAGTGTATAAATAATAGACAATGGTTGTTTATAAATTCCCATTTGCCCATCGTTATACCGTTATTGAAAATGGTATAAAAACCGCCTCAATTTCATTCAATTTTATTCGTCAGGTATAAATTATTCTTTTTAGGATATTCCGTTAAACTATATCCGGATTTTGGCATCCAATTGGTATAGTTTCTATTAAAACAGGGTACCGGTATGGCAGTCGAACCAAAAAAGAAACACGAAAACGAAGAGCAGGAGTGGGAAAACCCCCAGGACCCGCGCGAGCCGTCAGATGCGCGAGATAAGGAACAGGTGGTGCGGCAGTACGAAGAGGCAAAGCGCAGAAAAGATAACCTGACAGAAAAGGATCATATAGATAAACCTAAAGCGGAGTAATTACGTATATAGGTAAAATCACAATAAATAAAAACTGTAACAACCTTAAAACGACAATTTTATGAATAGCTATACCAAAGTCTCCAGCCACAAATTAGTAGATCGTTTTGATAACGAACTCAGAATGCTTTTATTAAACGATATCCCTAATATCAGGGGAGTTAAAGCTCAATTTTTACGCAAAACACGGGTACGCATGCAATCGCGCATGGCGGTTGCATGATCAATATATCTACATATAAAATTCTATGAGGGATAGGGCTCTGCGTTTTGCAGGGCCTTATTTTTTGCCGGCATATTTGATGATAAGCGCTGCGGTGCGAGCCGAAGCCCCGGGCCTACCCATCCGACTGAAGAGTTCCTGGTAGTTAGCCAATATTTTGTCGGAGTGAGTTTTATTGTTCAGGATGTTCTCCAACTCGGCATTAATTGTTTCAGAAGTGCAATAAGGCTGTATCAATTCCTTCACCACCTCTTCCTCCATGATCAGATTTACGAGAGAGGCATATTTTACCTTCACAACCATGCGGGCGATAGCCATGCTGATGGCGCTTGATTTATAAACTACCACCTGCGGCACATTAAACAAAGCTGTTTCCAGCGATGCTGTTCCTGATGCCACTACAGCGGCGTGTGCATTGCTTAATAAGTCATAGGTCGCATTGTATACGATCCTGATCCCAGCGCCGGCGAGGTATTGATCATAATACGCCTGGTTAAAAGTAGGCGCCCCGGCTATTACAAATTCGTAATCGGACCATTTTTGAGCAATCATAACCATATCAGGCAATAGCCGGCTAATTTCCTGTTTACGACTGCCGGGCAGCAGGGCGACGAGCTTTTTATTCGAAAGGTTGTGCGTTTTGCGAAAATCAACATCCGGTTTAAAATCGGATATGGCATCCAGCAATGGATTGCCCACATAATCCACCTGCATGTCCCATTTTTTATAAAAATCGACCTCGAAGGGCAGGATGCAGAACAGGTGGTCCACAACGCGCTTGATCTTTAAAACCCTTTTCTGGTTCCATGCCCACACTTTTGGCGAGATATAGTAGCAAACCATAAAACCTTTGGCTTTAGCGTCAGCAGCAATGCGCAAATTAAACCCCGGGAAATCGATCAGTATCAATACATCGGGTTGCCAGGCGGCAATATCATGTTTGCAGGCAGCCAGGTTTTTTGAGATGGTGCGCAGGTTAGCAACGATCTCAGCAAAACCCATAAAAGCCATATCGGCGTAATGCTTTGCGATTTCACCGCCTTCGGACAGCATTTTATCACCCCCATAAAAGCGGAACTCCGCATGCTTATCCTTTTCCTTTAAGGCTTTCATCAGGTTGGCGCCATGCAGATCGCCGGATGCTTCGCCGGCTACGAGGTAATATTTCATAGCCTTTAGATATTGAATTTCCAATTGTTGAGTAATGGAATGGCGTGGTGAGCTGTCATATCAAACTGTACAGGTACCACCGACACGTAATCGTTCTCTAAAGCCCATACATCGGTATCCTCGCCTTTATCATTTATTTGAAAAACGCCTGTCAACCAATAGTAAGGTCGTTTATAAGGATCAAAACGTTCGTCAAATTCCTCGGCCCATTTGGCATTGGCCTGGCGGCATATTTTAATGCCTTTGATATGTGGTGTGTTGGGGAAATTGACATTGAGCAGGGTAGCAGGCGGTAAGCCATTTTGCAAAACTTGCTGCGCCAGTTCTTTTACATATTTAATGCAATGACTGAAATCGGCCTGCAGGGTATAATCATCAAGCGAAAAACCGATGGAAGGAATGCTTTCTATCGCGCCCTCAACCGCCGCCGACATGGTGCCCGAATACAAAATATTGATCGAATTATTCAACCCGTGATTAATACCTGAAACGCACAGATCGGGCTTTTTGCCTTTTAATATTTTGTTTACGGCCAGTTTTACACAGTCGACCGGTGTGCCAGAGCAACTGTAGCTTTCGATGCCTTCATAAATATCAACCTTATCCAATCTTAGTGGGCTACCTATGGTAATAGCATGTCCCATACCCGATTGCGGGCTATCGGGCGCTACCACCACCACTTTGCCCAGGTCTTTCATAGCGTTCATTAAAGCTTTGATACCAGGGGCGGTTATGCCGTCGTCATTTACTACTAATATGGTGGGATGGGCGGAACTCATGCCGCAAAAATAGCTATAATAGGCTTATGCTAAATTATCTTTTTAACACCCGGAATTTGCACGATCACCGATGCCAGCAAAAAACTACCGATCACGGCTAACGGTGCAACAAATAAAAGCTTAAGCGCCGGTTCGATGGCCCATGCACTTACCAAAAGCGATAAAGAGATGAGCACCAAGGGGTGAAAAATATACACCGCAAATGTTAACCGTGATAATTTGCTTACGCGGGCAGATTGTTCGTTCCAAAGCCTGCGCCCCCGGTTAAGCAAACCGACGATTATGCAAAAGCCTATCACCTGTTCCCAAACCGCATAGAGCAGAGCTTGCCAATGCCATCCACCGCGCCACCAGCTGCCATCCATGTGAGTGGTTTCCTGGATGATAAAAAATACAGCGAAGAATGCCAAAAGTCGCAAAGCATACCTGCCCAGTCTTTTACCCGTTTTATCAGAAACGGTATTGAGCCAGTTGTTTTTGGATGCGATGAGTCCAAATACGAAAAGAGAGATATATTGCGAAAAATGCCCCAACTGGAACCCCAGCGGCTTTAACGACCATCCAACAGGAAATACCAATCGTACCAAAAAACTCATAACGCCTACACCCGTGGCAAATAGCATAATGGTTCCGGCAGTGGGTGCAGGTAATGTTTTTAACGAGAGATTTTTAAACAGCACCCGCACTAAAACATAGATAAGGGTAAACAGCAATAACGCCGCAACGAACCATAGCACGCCAAAATCTATCCAATCATCATAGCCGCTTAAAAATTGCATCAATGTGATGTGGTGGCCTTTGCCGAAGTAGTAAACCAGGTAATTCATAAATGGCCCGAGTATGAATGAATAAAATACCAGCGGCAAACCCAATCGAAGCAAGCGGTCGGTAACAAATTTGGCAGGGCCTTTTTTATCATAGGATGGCCCGATGAAATAGGAGGACAGGAAGAAAAACATCCCCATAAAAAAGGACTGATTGACACTCACAAACATGGTCATGGGGGCGAGTGCAGCCGTAAGCATTGATTTTTGCTGATAATACCACCCGCCGGATGCCCCATAGGTAACAAAGGAATGATGCAGCACCACCAACGCTATTAGTATCACTTTAAGCCAGTCGATATAGACAATTTTGCTTTTTGGCTTTTCGATAATTGCTGAAGGTGCTAAAGTAGCCATGTGTGAATTTAACTCAAATTATTGAAATACAACTAATTGCTATTGAGTAACCTTTAATTTTATTGAATTTACCCAAAGTGCCTGCCGGTCGAACGTGCGCTTAAAGTTTTCAATAAGAAAATTCTTGTCGGGAGTTATTTTGGTGTTGAAAGCCTGTTTGCCGTTGATGCTAATTGTGACAGGTTGTTCAAAATTGACCATTACTGGACTTAATTTAATTTCAACTTCCGTAGCCTGTGAAGTTTCAATGTTGAAAGTATTGTTCAAATAAAATGCTTTGACTGTCGCGCTTCTTTGCAGGCCAGAGTAATAGAGCAGTCCATGATAGCCGGTATCAAAATTCAGTACTTTATACCATGCAGCCGGACCCCAATACACGTCGACGCCGGTAATATTTAACCAATCACAAGAGTTATACAAATCGCCACGATTGGTTTCCCAATAGATGTGGCTTTGAAAAGAATTTCTAACTTGACTATTTAAAAAAGCAATGGCATAGCGAATGTCTTTATCAATATGTTTATCCTCGTGTTGATAACCTATATATTCCTTATAATACAATTTGTCGTCGATTTTACATAGCGAGTCGACAATAATCCGTGTCGTCTGAATGGGCCGAAGTTTATCAAGGTCTGAATGAACGATATATGCGGGCCTATTTATAATATTCCTGATATAAAAGTCACGAGCGAAAAGTGCATTTAACATTGAATTATAAGCTACAAAACCTGCAAATTGATCAGGCGCATAGACACCCATACTTATAGAACCATCAGAACCATCTGAATGTCCAAGTGCAAATACCCTGTTATCGTCGATGTTTAATATCCGTTTTAAAGAGACGAGTATCTGCGTTATTACTCTGTATGTTGGGTTAGGTGCATTGTTCGTTTTGCTAAATTTATTAACTGCCCATCCAAAGCGTTTGCCGTTATCACTAATCGGTCTGACGATGATATAGTTCTGTTTTTTTAACGTTGAAAATATCACAGGCGGGTCGAAAGTCTCAAGACTATCGATACCTGTGAATGTACCCAAGGTTGTAGCGCCATGCAGCATCAACACGCAGGGTGATTTTTCAGTGTTTTTGTAATTTGAAGGAATATATACCCGCAATGGAATTTTTCCAAAAATCGAATCGGTATAATAATAGAGATACTCGCGATCGATTTTTTCAATGGCCGGGTAATACGACCAGTTGTGCAATAATTTATAGGTTGAATCGGCGTTGATAGCATCGTTTTGTGCGATGCGGCTGATGGCATCTTGTGAATTATCGGGAAGAGATAAAAGAGGAAATTTTGATTGCGAAAACGCACTTGTAAATGCAAATGAAATACAGGCGATAAGAAATAGTTTGACCAGGTTGAATTTCATGGAAAAGGTTTTTATAAATATGGTAAGACTGTTTTATAAAAAGTGTATTACAATAAAAAAGTCCCGCATTTTTGCGCGACTTCCATATTTTATAAACTGTTTATCCACTTAACCAATACGTCCCGGCCCTTGCCGGTTTTTTGCTGAAGCTTGCCCAGCATTTCGTCGTCTTTACCTTCTTCAAGTACCAGATCGTCATCGGTCAGGTCGCCGTAAGCTTGTTTTATTTTGCCCTTCGTTTCGTTCCAGGCACCTTTAATTTGCAGTTTGTCCATGATGTTATTTGTTAGATGTGCTTTAAAAACACCCGTAACACCATTTGGTTTTTAGACTGGATTATGATATATTTCAACGCCTGTCCGGTTAATTTGCTCTTTTAAACCAGGGTTATCAATTGTCCCATAATTAAGTATATCAAACTTGTAAGGAAGTAAGGTCTGATCATTTAAAATACCGGATAATTGCGAAACCGCACTATCATTCATTGTCCATACAGCGATGTCTGTATCGCTTCCGGCCTGGTAGTTTCCTTTTGCCCTTGAGCCAAAGATCACTGCTTTGTTGATTCCCGGAACTTTTGCAAGGGTTTGAGTAATGATTTCCAGGTCGCCATCTTTAAACCCGAATTTATTATTACTCATTTATCTTATTCTTAAAAAAGTGATAAACCTGTTCAATAGCCTGGTAATATTTATATTTTATAATTTCAACAGCTTGCTCAGCAATCTCCGAATTGTAAGTATGCGAGAGTTCGTTTCGTTTCTCCAGCATGTGCAGCCAGGTATGGCCGTCTTCAATTATTTTAGTTTGAAATCCCTCTTTAATCGTTTCACGGGGGTAGTTGGTACTTAATCCTTGTTCGTATAAAAAATCCTTAATGGTTTTCCAGCCCAGTTCAAAAGTAAATTCAAAAGCTTGCACCAAACCGCCGACTTCAATAGGTGTATAAGCTTTCTTATTTATCGCAGTCTCAAAAAATAAAAAAGCCTTTTCAAAATTTTGAAACCGTTGCTTCCAGCGTATATCTTTATTTTCCATTTCTATAAATACAAATCTATGCTTTTCACGCTGTATTTATATAGGTTATGAAACCATCACCCAATGAAACAACTACAATGCCCCTTTCTTAATTTCCTCAACTACCGCCGGGTCAAGCAGTGTAGAAGTATCGCCCAAATTACTGGTATCACCCTCCGCTATCTTACGTAAAATGCGCCGCATGATCTTGCCCGAACGTGTTTTCGGCAAACCGGTCACAAACTGGATTTTATCCGGTTTGGCAATAGCGCCGATGATGCGCGTTACCGTCATCATGATATCCTTGCGGGTTAGCTCGTCATCGCCGTGTTTGTTTGGGCTAACTACAAAGGCATATACGCCCTGCCCTTTAATATCATGCGGGTAACCTACTACGGCCGACTCTACCACGCTGCTGTGCATATTGATGGCGTTCTCCACTTCGGCGGTACCAATACGGTGACCGGATACATTCAGCACATCATCTACACGACCGGTGATGCGGTAATAGCCGTTCTCGTCGCGCAAGGCGCCGTCGCCGGTGAAGTATTTGCCTTTGTAGGATGAGAAATAGGTTTGGCGGCAACGCTCGTGGTCGCCGTACGTGGTGCGCAGCATGCCCGGCCATGGGAATTTGATGCATAAAAAGCCGCTTACACTATTGCCTTCAACTACCTTTCCATGTTCATCTACCAATTCGGGCTGAACGCCGGGTAGCGGCAATGTGGCATAGCTTGGTTTGGTAGGTGTAACACCTGCAATGGGCGATATCATAATGCCGCCGGTTTCGGTTTGCCACCAGGTATCTACTATCGGGCAGTTTTTGTGGCCGATGTTTTCATCAAACCAGTGCCAGGCTTCCTCGTTTATCGGTTCGCCTACGGAACCTAATTTTTTGAGCGAGCTTAGATCTTTCCCATTCACCACATCCAAACCAAAGCTCATCAATGAGCGGATGGCGGTTGGGGCGGTGTATAATATATTGACCTTATATTTTTCTACGATTTCCCAAAAACGGCCCGGACTTGGATAAGTTGGTATACCTTCGAACATAAATGAGGTAGCACCCTGTGAAAGCGGCCCGTAAACGATGTAGGAGTGCCCGGTTATCCAGCCGATATCGGCAGTGCAGAAATAGATCTCGCCGGGGTTGTACTGGAACACATTGGCAAATGTATAGCCCGTATAAACCATGTAGCCGCCGCAAGTATGCACCACACCTTTGGGTTTGCCGGTTGAGCCGGAAGTGTACAGGATGAACAGCATATCCTCGGCATCCATTTCTTCGGCTTCGCAGGCAATGCTGCCCTGGGTTTCTACCTTTTTGATCTCGTCTTCCCACCATATATCGCGGCCCTTGAGCATTGAGATCGGCGTACGGCTGCGGGTAAGCACGATCACTTTTTTTACAGACGAACACTGTACCAAAGCATCGTCAATAATATTTTTTAAAGGAATTTCCTTATTGCCGCGGAAACCGCCATCAGCAGTTATCACGATATTACAAGTAGCATCATTGATCCTATCGGCAATGGATTGTGCCGAAAAACCGCCGAAAACCACCGAATGGATAGCGCCTATCCTCGCGCAAGCGAGTACAGCAATTGCCAGTTCGGGTACCATGGGCATGTAGATGCAAATGCGGTCGCCTTTTTTGGCACCGTTATTTTTGAGTACGTTGGCGAATTGGCAGACTTTGTCGTGCAGCTGCTTATAGGTTAAAACACGATGATCCTCGGCCGGGTCATTGGGTTCCCATATAATAGCGGGTTTGTCGCCCAGTTTATCGAGGTGACGGTCGAGACAATTCTCCGTAATATTCAATTTGGCTCCCTGGAACCATTTGATCTTTGGTTCGTCAAAGTTCCATTCCAATACCTTATCCCAGGGTTTGCGCCATTGAAAGTTTGAGGCTATATCCGCCCAAAATTCTTCGGGATGGTCAACACTTTGCTGGTATTTTTTTTGGTAGTCGTCGAAGGAGGTAATTTTCATGGTTGTGGTTTTGAATAATAAAATAGGTTACCTAATGTGTCCGGATCGGTTCACTAAGCACAATGGAATATTATCAAGTCAAAATTGGTGGGTGAAAATTAGTAAAAATCCGGGGAATGGGTATTATTAATTTGTATATTTAGGGATGGTTAGCCTAAACATAAGAAACTTTACCGGTGCAGGATTGCTATTCGTTTCGTTTTGTATTTTGTCGTTTCAGCAAAGTAAGATCAAACGAATGGTTATAGTTGCGTATCGCGAACCAGAGTTGATGTATGGGAATATAAAGCAGGTTATTGAATTGAGGGATAGAGTACCATTAGGTGATAAAACGCAACTCGTACCTGATGATACCACATTATTTGATAAAAAGGGTGATCCAATCAGGACAAGCTTTGGCGTAAAGGGTGATAACTCGCCAAGTTATACTACTTATTACACTAAATACGACAGTGGCCAATGGAGTAAAGAAACAAATGTTTACGTAGGCCGAAAACTGACTTATTATTTTGACCATGATGGACGAGTTGTAAAATGCGAAGAGCCTGGCCCAACGCAGCCCTTGTCATATATTCTTTATCATTATAACAGTGCAGGAGAGTTAAGCGGCTCCGAAACGTATGATTATCATAATAATCTTAGATTTAGGGAAAGATTTGAATATGATTTAGATGGCCTCCTAATAAGTGCGGATGGTCGATTAATATATAAATACCTATCAAGAGACGCGATAGGTAACTGGACAAAAAGAATTGCAACCTGGGATAAAAATCACATTGATACCGTGGAGCGCAAAATCATCTATTATTAATGCCGGCTAATTGTCTGAACTATGATTAAATTGATTTTTTGATGGGCTATGATTTTTGTGTTGTCTTGTCCCCAGTATCAAGGGTTACAAAGTCTTAAGAATATCCATAAAAGCATCTATCCTGATCGCTGTAAGTGATGGAAAAGAGATAGTTTTCAATATATCAAAATGCCGGTCTTCAGTAACAATGTATGAAGCCTGGCTCGATACGGCGCAATCACAATATTTATTATCATCCATATCGATAGTCATCAATTGCCAGTGAAAATAAGTATGTATAAAATCTACATTAGGTAACTCGTTGAGTAGAGTTACAAATGTTTTCGCAGTAGCTGCGCTATATTTCTGCTGCAATACTTCTTCATATTCCAATAAAATATCAGCAGTTACAGCCAGGTTAAATTCCCCATTCACAAGAGACCGGAAAATAAAATGATACGGTGAATTGGATGTAAGGCACATCACAAATATGTTGCAGTCAATTACAACGTTCATTTGTTACACGGTTTTCCGGAAATGTTCCTGCTTCCATTTTTCAAAAATGGCTTCAGGATAGCCTTTTTGATTAAAAGCTTTATCCGCTTCAAGGGTCACTTTACCGGCAAGATAAGCAATAAGCAACGACCTGATCTCCAGAAGTTCTTCCTCTGACTGATCATCCCTGAATAGTTTCAGTATCTCTAATTGCGTTGTATTAAGTGCGGTTGGCATAAAAGCGTTTTATCAAAGTTAAGCAAAAGTCACAATACATGCAACCCAAGACGCCTTGCGCCAACCACCTCGCGCCACACCCAAAAATATTTTTCAAATCCCTGTTGAATATTTGACTTAAAATCCTGATATTTGCAAACTCTTTTAAGAAAAGGAAGAGCATTAATCATATTTGTCATGTCAAGAGTTTGTGATTTAACGGGAAAAGGTTCACTGGTTGGTAATAACGTTTCTAACTCAAATGTTAAAACTAAACGCAGGTTTCACCCAAATTTAAAGCTGAAGAAGTTTTATATTCCTGAAGAAGATAAGTGGATCACTTTAAAAGTGTCTACATCGGCTGTTAAAACCATCACTAAGAATGGTATTACCGCCTGCATCAATAAATACGTTAAAAAAGGTTATATTTAGTAGTTGATTAGGTTGAATATTGATCGATAAAATCACTCATTCACTCATTCACTCATTCAATAATTGAAATAAGATGGCTAAGAAAGGCAACAGGGTTCAGGTAATATTAGAGTGTACCGAGCACAAAGAAAGCGGTATGCCGGGCATGTCTCGTTATATCACCACCAAGAACAAGAAAAATACGACCGAAAGACTGGAATTGAAGAAATTCAATCCTGTTCTGCGTAAAGTAACCGTTCATAAAGAGATAAAATAATTGGTTGATTAAGTTGATTGGTTGGTTGAGTTATTCAATCGCTAATTCACTCATTCACTCACTCAATAATTAAAAGAGATGGCAAAGAAACAGATTGCAACCTTAAAGACAGGTAAAGGCAAAGAATATTCGAAAGTGATCACCATGACGAAATCGCCAAAAACAGGTGCTTACTCATTCAAAACTGTTATTGTGCATAACGATCACGTTAAGGACGCGATCAATGCATCAAAGGTTCACTAATTGAACCTATAAGGAAATTAAAGCCGTCTTGTGAATGCGAGAGGGCTTTTTTTGTTAGTCTGAATCAGGATTCGCAGAATTAAAGAATTATCAGAATGAGAGTTTAAGGCCATATAAGTACTCTCAAACTTTCTTTAAATAGGTATTTTGTTAAGCGATAGGATTCTGCAAATTATAAAATTCTGTAAATTCTGATCAAATGGGATTATTTGATTTTTTTAAGAAAAAGGAAAGCACGCCGCAGGAACAGCAGGCGCTGGATACCGGCCTGGAAAAAACCAAGGACAGCTTTTTTGCAAAGATCACCAAGGTAGTCACCGGCAAATCGACCATTGATGACGATGTGCTTGACGAACTGGAAGAAGTGCTGGTAACATCAGACGTGGGCGTAAGCACTACCTTAAAAATAATCAAACGCATACAGGACCGCGTGGCCCGCGACAAATACGTGGGTACATCTGAATTGAATAACCTGCTGCGCGACGAGATACAGCATTTATTAGCCGAAAATAACAGCAACGACTTTAGCAATTTTGAATACGGCAACCAGAAGCCCTATGTGATTATGGTAGTAGGCGTGAACGGTGTAGGTAAAACCACCACCATTGGTAAGCTGGCGCATAAGTTAAAACAAGCAGGTAATAAGGTGGTGATAGGCGCTGCGGATACTTTTCGCGCCGCAGCTGTTGACCAGATACAATTATGGGGCGAGCGTGTTGGTGTAAAAGTAGTAGCACAGGCCATGGGTTCCGACCCGGCGTCGGTGGCTTTTGACACACTCCGGTCGGCAGTTGCCAATGGCGATGATGTGGCAATTATTGATACCGCTGGTCGTTTACATAATAAGGTCGGCCTGATGAACGAGCTGACCAAAATTAAAAACGTAATGGAAAAGGTGGTGCCCGGTGCACCGCACGAAATATTGCTGGTACTGGATGCCTCGACAGGGCAAAACGCCATTGAGCAATGCAAACAGTTCACAGAGGCCACGGCGGTGAATGCTTTGGCCCTGACCAAACTGGATGGCACGGCTAAGGGTGGCGTGGTGATCGGGATATCAGACCAGTTCAGGATACCGGTAAAGTATATTGGTGTGGGCGAGGGGATGGATCATTTGCAGTTATTTGATCGTAAGGCATTTGTAGATTCTTTATTCAAACAATAGAAGACGGGTGTCACCCTGAGGCACTCGAAGGGTGAGCGCAGGGCCTTTGCCCACATGTTTCGAATGCCTCAACATAACAGCCAACGCACACAAAGGATAGTGAAGTAAGGAATAATGAGAACAAAATCAGTAGATAAATTAAAAACAGAATCAAAACCAAGGGTCAACGTTGTGACTTTGGGTTGCTCTAAGAATATCTACGACTCCGAGATTCTCATGGGGCAACTCAAAGGCAACGCCTTCGATGTGGTTCACGAAGCGGAAAAGGTCGGCAAAGATGATATCATCGTTATCAATACCTGCGGATTCATTGACAACGCCAAGCAGGAATCTATAGATACCATCCTGCAATACAGCGAGCTGAAGGATCAGGGTAAGGTGGGTAAAGTGATCGTTACCGGCTGCCTTTCCGAACGGTACAAACCTGAGCTGGAAGCCGAAATTACCAATGTCGATTCGTGGTTTGGTACCAATGATCTGCAAAACTTATTGCATTCCGTAGGCGCTGATTATAAACACGAATTGATCGGCGAACGCCTGCTGACAACCCCATCACATTTCGCTTATTTTAAAATTGCCGAAGGCTGTAACCGTCCCTGCTCGTTTTGCGCCATTCCCTTAATGCGCGGTAAGCATGTGAGCAAGCCGATGGACGAGTTAGTGAACGAAGCCAAAAAACTCGCCAAAAACGGAACCAAGGAATTAATACTCATCGCCCAGGATTTGACCTATTACGGTCTGGATATTTATGGCAAACGCAATTTGGATGATTTGTTAAGGCGGTTATCCGATGTTGAAGGCATTGAATGGATCCGTTTGCAATATGCATATCCTTCCGGTTTCCCTATGGAAATTTTGGATGCGATGAATGAGCGCAGCAACATTTGCAAGTACCTGGATATGCCTTTGCAGCATATCACCGATAATATGCTGAAGTCAATGCGCCGTGGTACTACTAAGCAAAAAACCATCGACCTGGTAAACGCTATTCGCGATAAAGTGCCCGGCATTGCCATGCGTACCACGCTGATAACCGGCTACCCCGGCGAAACAGAGCAGGATTTTGAAGAAATGCAGCAATGGGTGGACGAAACCCGTTTTGACAGGTTGGGCTGCTTCACCTATTCGCACGAAGAAAAAACCAGCGCTTATAATTTGGTTGACGATGTCCCGGCTGAAGTAAAGCAGGAGCGTGCCGATGCGATCATGGAAATACAGCAGGGTATTTCGTTTGAAAAGAACCAGGAAAAGATCGGCAAAACCTATAAGGTGCTGATCGATAAAAAGGATGGCAATTACTTTGTTGGTCGTACCGAATATGATTCGCCCGAAGTGGATAACGAGGTGCTGATCGATGCCAGTAAGCATTATGCAACCGTCGGCAGCTTTGTAAATGTGAAAATTGACAATGCCGAGGACTTCGACCTTTATGGACAAATTGTAAAATAAGGTGGCCTTGCTTTGTTTTCAGATTTTAAAATCTAATTTCGGAAATAATAAATCCGAAATCGAATATCCGACATCCGAAATCAATAATGGAGGCTTCCTGTATAGACTATAAAGACACCGGTTTTTTTTCTCAAACGGTTATCGATTACATCGACGATAAACCGGAATTGAGGCCTTTTTATAGTCACCGCCCAAATATGGAGGGCTTCAAAGCTTTCCTAAAAACCAAAAACGTTCATGCTAACCGATCGACTTTGTCAGAAGTCTTAACAGAGCAATACCAAGCCATCTCAAAACTTACTCATGACTCCCAACAAGTAAGGGATAATATAGCTTTACTAAAAGAGGAGAATACTTACACTTTAACCACAGGCCATCAATTGAATATCTTCGCCGGGCCCTTGTATTTCATTTATAAGATCGTCACTGTCATTAAGTTGGCGAAGCAATTGAAGGAAGCTTTTCCCGACAAAAATTTTGTGCCTGTTTACTGGATGGCTTCGGAAGACCATGATTTTGCCGAGATTAATTATACCAACATTGGCGGCAAAAAAGTGCATTGGTGGTACGAGGCTTCAGGTGCGACGGGTCGCATTAACCCGGATACCATGCGCCAGGCGCTCAATCAATATAAAGGCGTTTTAGGTTTGGAACATCACGGCGGCGAACTGGCTGCTATTGTCGAAACTGCTTACGCGAAATTTGATAAACTGGCCGATGCCACGCGTTATTTGGTAAATGCCTTGTTCGGCCAATATGGTTTGGTTATCATCGATGCCGACGACCATCGCTTAAAAAAACAATTCGCACATATCATCGAACAGGATATCATTGGTGAGCATAGCTTTAAAAATATTTCGGCTACTAATGTTCAACTGGAGAAACAGGGTGTGCATATCCAGGTAAATCCCCGCGAGATCAATTTCTTTTACCTGGCGGAGGGTCTGCGCGAACGTATTGTTTTTGAGGACGAACTATACAAAGTTTTAAATGCCGAGATCAGTTTCTCGAAAGAAGAGTTACAAAAGGAGATCAGTACTTACCCCGAGCGTTTTAGCCCGAACGTGGTAATGCGCCCGCTTTACCAGGAGTATATTTTGCCAAACATCGCTTACACAGGCGGCGGCGCCGAAGTGGTTTACTGGCTGGAGCTGAAATCGAATTTTGAATATTATAAAGTTGATTTTCCAATCCTTATCCTGCGAAATTCGGGCCTGGTTATCCCGAAAAGGTCAGCAGCTAAAATTGCGCACATGGAACTGGAGGCGGGTGAAATTTTTAAACCGGCAGATGAGATCAAAAAAGACTGGGTTAAAAAACATAGCAACAACGAGCTATCACTAAAAGCCGAATGGCAGGAAATGCAAAAGGCTTTTGATAAGATAAAACAGCGGTCCTCCAAGATCGATCCAACACTAATCAAATCAACCGATGCTGTAAAAGCAAGATTAGAGCACGCGCTCGATAACCTCGAAAAGAAACTTATCAAAGCCGAAAAAGCCAACTATCAAACCCGGCTGGAACAAATAGACCAGGTTAAAACTGAACTGTTCCCCAAAGACAGCCTGCAGGAGCGCACCGAAAACTTCGGCCTGTTTTATGTAAAATGGGGGCAGGAATTTATTGATGAACTGGTCCGCCATTTTGAGCCGCTGGATTTTAAGTTTACGGTGCTGACGGAGAAGTAATGTTTCAATCTACCATCCTCCTCATTCCCGGCATAGGTAACTCCGGCTTGCGGCATTGGCAAACCATTTGGGGCCGTCGATATGGTTTTGCAAGGGTTAGGCAACAGGATTGGGAAACACCCGCTTGCGCGGATTGGGTATCGAACCTAAATACTTGTATAAAACAAAACGATCCGAAGAACTTAATATTAGTCGCCCACAGTGCGGCTTGCATGGCATTGGTCCAATGGGTGCAGCAATATGAGAAAATAGTAAAGGGGGCTTTACTGGTGGCGCCAGCCGACGCCGATGCACCATCTTTTCCGGCGGAGGCGACTGGCTTTAGCCCTGTTCCATTAATCAAATTGCCTTTTCCATCAATTGTTGTCGCCAGTACTAATGATCAATTTGTGACTTTAGAACGCGCCCGGCAATTTGCCGAAGCCTGGGGGAGTGAATTTGTTAATATAGGTGATGCCGGCCATATTAATATGTCGTCAGGTTATGGCGAATGGGATGCTGGCTTGGAAATATTGAATCGATTAGACGGCATTTAATCCCACATAAATAAAATCCTATATTTGACTTACCATAATGCAAACACATTATTCGTGATTGCCGTACAAGTACAATAACCAGTTATTGTAAGTGAAAAAGCTACCCCTTTTAAAGCGCTCCATCTTTGCTATCTTCCTGCTTTCAGTAGTTTGCTTTTTTGTTTCCTGCTATAAAACTGACGTCAAAATAATTCCCGGGAAATACAACCCTAATCCGGTGGTAACAGGCGGTACGGGTAACACCGGCGGAAATGGCAGTACAACGGATTCAACCAGCACCATTACGTTTTCATCCCCCGACGATGTGGCTGTTGATGCAGCCGGTAATTTGTATATCGCTGACTACGGCAATAACCTCATTCGTAAAATAACGCCTGCCGGTATAGTGAGTACCGTTGCCGGTAATGGAACTATTGGCGCGGTAGACGCGACCGGTACATTGGCGTCTTTCAACGGCCCTGCGGGTATAGCAATTGATGTAGCGGGCAATATTTATGTAGCTGATTCGGGCAATAACCTCATTCGTAAAATAACTTCAGGGGGGGTGGTAAGCACCCTGGCAGGCACAAGGGCTACAGCTGATACTTCTAATACGGTCACCAGCGAACCGGTTTTTCTTGGCCCCAGCGGTGTAGCGGTTGATGCATCCGGTAATGTGTATGTGGCTAATTCGGGCTATAATACGATAAACAAGGTAAGTCCTGCAGGCGTAGTAACTACCCTGGCGGGAAATGGTAATTCAGGTTCCGCAGATGGCGTAGGTGCTAATGCAACCTTTAACAACCCTACCGGCGTGGCGGTGGATGGCTCGGGCAACGTTTATGTGGCCGATTTTTTAAATAGCGAGATACGAAAAGTTACAACTAATGGTACAGTTACCACCCTTGCGGGAAGCGCTGACACTGTTGGTTCGGCTAATGGAACAGGAAGTTCGGCACTATTTTATTTTCCTAACAGTTTGACCGTCGATGCCTCAGGTAATGTATTTGTAACCGATGATATCAATAATCTGATCCGCGAAGTAAGCCCCGCCGGTGTAGTAACCACAGTTGCAGGCAGTGGGTCGGCGGGTTCAGCCAATGGAATAGGTACAGCCGCGTCCTTTAATGACCCTTCAGGCATTGCTGTTGATGCAACAGGCAACTTGTATATCGCGGATGCCGATAATAACCTGATAAGGAAGGTCAGCGCAGCCGGACTGGTAACTAATGTGGCCGGCACTTTACCGGGAACTAATTTGCGGCACATCCCATCTATGTTTTATGCGCGTACGGGGCACGCATTTGTGCATAAACATACCCTCAAAATAAGCTGTCGTAAATAAATTGACCGCAATTTAAGCCGGTACTTTATATTTGCGCCCATGCTGATAACAGAATCTGCTTTAAGGGCCTTTACTGAAAATATTTTCCTGGCTATGGGCTGCAGTGCAGAACATGCACAGTTATCAGCGGATGTTTTGCTAAAGTCGGACCTGCGGGGTATCGATTCGCATGGTGTCGCACGGCTTACGGGCTATGTACGCCTTTGGGAGAAGAAGCGGATCAATACCAGTCCCGACATCAAAATAGTTCACGAAACGCCCACTACAGCTACCGTTGACGGCGATGCCGGGCTGGGTTTAGTGGTAGCCCCTTTTGCCATGAAGGTTGCTATTGGAAAAGCTGAAAAATATGGCTCGGGTTGGGTATCGGCACGAAACTCTAACCATTTCGGTATAGCGGGTTACCATGCGCTGATGGCGGTCGAAAAAGATATGATCGGTTTTGCCATGACGAATGCCAGTCCGCTGGTTTCGCCTACCTATTCCAGCGAACGGTTATTAGGTACAAATCCGATGTGTTATGCTTTCCCGGCAGGAAAGTACCCGCCATTAATTGTGGATATGGCTACATCAGCAGCGGCTAATGGTAAACTGGAGATCGCACAGCGGGCAGGCAGACAAGTTCCCGAAGGCTGGATACAGGATAAGCAGGGAAATCCAACTACAGACCCGCACGCCTTAAAATCAGGCGGAGCATTGTTACCCTTAGGCAGCGACGCGGAGCATGGCAGCCATAAAGGTTTTGGGTTGAGTGCTACTGTTGATATACTTTCGGCAGTGTTATCGGGTGCAAACTACGGTCCCTGGGTGCCGCCATTTGTCGCCTTTTTAGAGCCGCCGACTGATCCGGTAGGAGTGGGCATAGGCCATTTCGTAGGCGCTATGCGGGTTGATGGCTTCCGCCCGTTGGATGAATTTAAGGCTCACCTGGATAACTGGATAGAACGCTTTAAGGCATCGGCAACTATCGATCCCGATCAAAAAGTAATTATTCCGGGTGAACCTGAAACAGTAGCAGAATTGGATCGAAAAGTAAACGGGATTCCTTTGGTAGATGCTGTAGTTAATGATTTGAATGAGTTGGCGAAGAAGTTTGGGGTCGATGCTTTGTCATGATGAATGAAATGAAGCATCTTATACGCCCTGCAATCACGGTTCATTAAGATAACGTGCTGCCTGTCGCTTTTACAAGATTCTTCGCTATCGCTCAGAAAAAAGGGTACTTTAATGAGCATAAGACAGACAGGCTTTTATTTGATCTTCATTTAGTTCAGGAAAATCAGAAATAATATCTTCAGTAGACATGCCTTCAGCCAACCAGCTCAATACATCGTAAACAGAAATTCGCGTGCCGATAATAATCGGCTTGCCGAATCTCTTTTCGGGATTGATCTCGATTTAATTAGCATAATTCATTATACAAATTTATCAATCCGAAATCGAAAATCCGAATTCCGAAATCAATCAATTCACACCCCTGAACAACCTGCTCCACCTGATCTTATGGAGAAAGTCGGCACCATCATCCCAGCTCATCCAAACGAAAAGCGCTTTGCCTACTATATGATCCTCGGGAACAAAACCCCAGAAACGGCTGTCGGCCGAATCGTGGCGGTTGTCGCCCATCATCCAGTAATAGTTCATTTTAAAGGTGTACTTGTCGGTTTTTTCGCCATTGATATAGATGCTGCCGTCCTTCACCGTAACCTTATTGCCTTCGTACACTTCAATAGCGCGCTCATAAATTGGGAAGGTCATGCTGTCTAATTTAACAGTCCAGCCTCTTTTGGGTATGATCACAGGGCCGAAATTATCTTCGTTCCATTTATAATCAGGCAGTTTATTAGCTAATACGCGGTAGGCCGGGTAATCGGGGCTTGAAGGGAATACCGGGCCTCCGGTTGGAGCGCCTTTTGCCGCTATGTTTGGTGTAATGCTTTTTACGTTCGAGTAAGTTTTCAATGTGGCGGCTGCATCCTTTGTCATGGTAGAATAGGGGACATTACCATAATCTGATATCTCCAACTCTTGTTTTGCTTCCGGGTTTAGTTCCATCCCGGTAGTGGCCACTGTATAATCTATTTGCTCACCTTTAGGGTTTGGTGCGGCTTTGCCGTTCACATACACCTGCGCATTTACTACGCTCAGTGTGTCGCCGGGCGTACCCTGGCAGCGTTTGATATAATTCTCACACTTATCAACCGGGCGGTACAAAGGCGAATCGGCATCCATGGGGTAATTAAATACCACCACATCGCCTTTTTTGATGTCGCTGAATCCCGGCAAACGGTAATAAGGTATTTTGATGCCATCCCAATACGATTTGGTATTGATCAACGGCATGGTATTATGCGCAAACGGGAAGGAAACCGGGGTTTCCGGCAAACGCGGACCATAGTTGATCTTGCTCACAAACAGAAAGTCGCCAACTAATAGTGAGCGTTCCATTGATGGCGTAGGTATGGTGTAGGCTTCGATAAAAAAAGTACGTATCAAAGTAGCGGCAATCACCGCAAAAATAATGGCTTCGGTCCACTCGCGGCCGGCGGATTTCTTTAAGGATTTTTTGTGCTTCTCCTTAAATTCGTAAGTTGCAGCAAGTCCGAGGTATTTGACCTTTGGATCATTTCCCCATTTGGGCCAGGATATAAATGGCAAGAGTATGGCTGCTGCATGCTGCCGGAATGAAAACTTACCGAAAGATTTAACAAAGTCGAGCACAACACCCATCCAGGCTAAGATGCCTAATCCCGGGATAATATAAAACAATACCCACCATGCACGTTTGCCGCTGAGTTTGGTCCTGATATAAAAATTCCAGATAGGTATTACAGCATTCCATCCGCGTGTTCCGGCTTTTTCAAACAATTTCCATAAGCCAACATATGGCAATACGACGAAAAGGATCAACAATAACAATACGATTATACTCACTTCTATATTTTTTAAGTAGATCTAATTTTAAATTCCAAAGTCAAACATCTCTTCAACCGAAAAGAAGCCTTTTTTATTGTGCACCCATTCGGCAGCCAGCACAGCGCCCAAAGCAAAGCCGTTACGGTTGTGGGCGGTATGTTTAAACTCGATCATATCCACTTCCGAATCATAAATTACGGTATGGGTGCCGGGTACGCTATCGATACGGAAAGATTCGATCAGCAATTGGTCGTTTTTTACATTATCATCGGCTGCATCATTTCCTTCTGCTGATAAAATATTCACCCATTCCTTTTTGCTGTCCAGGTTTTCGATGATGCCTTCTGCAATAGTAATGGCTGTACCGCTTGGCGAATCCAGTTTTTGCATGTGGTGTATTTCCTCAACCTGTACATCGTAATAAGGATAGTTATTCATTATCCTCGCCAATATTTTATTTATATGGAAGAAAATATTGACGCCTACACTAAAGTTGGATGCATACAGTAAGGTATTTCCGCCATCAAGGCATTGTTGTTTTAATTCGGGCAAATGCTCATACCAACCGGTAGTGCCTATTACAACCGGTACTTTGGCATCAAAACAATGTTTTATATTACCCAAAACAGAGCCGGGTGTGCTGAATTCAATTACCACATCTGCTTTAGCAAGGTTCTCCGTGGTAAGCTCCTGCTGGTTATAAAAATCGATCTTTAGTACGATGTTGTGCTTACGGTCGGTGGCGATCTTTTCAATGATCTTACCCATTTTTCCGTAACCCAATAATGCAATATTCATTAGCTGTAATATGTGTTATAAACCATCTAAGGTAGATATAAAATTCGCTTAGTTTGGTTTGGCAACATTAAACAATTTTAGGGAGATTTTTTACCTGATTGTAAAAGTAACGGTTACGCCCGGAATATAGGTGCCGAAGCTGTTATAGGCGTAGGCAGGCTGGTTTAGCACGGTTGGCTTTATCTTAAAAGTAAGGTTGTTATCCATAGTATAGCTCTGCTGAAACTTGGCATCGATATACGCATCTATCATCTGTATGCCCCATGCGCCAACGGTGCCCAGGATACATAAGTCGCGATTACGGCGGTAGCTGTTGGTTGCCGCATCAATGTCGGCATCTGAGATGCCAGCAAAATCCTGGTTGCGATTGGTAAACACACCATGGTAGCGCAATTTGTCTTCCTTTAAAAACAGCGAATAATAACGCTGATTAAATGCAATTGCATCAACCAAAAGCCCGATGCCGCCATAAATAAAGGGTACTTTCCACCAGCGATGATTATACAACTGTCCCCAGCCGGGTATCATTAACGATCGCATCAGCGCCTTATGCGGGTCGTGCAGCGAGTCGGGGTGATAAACCTTTTCCTTGGTTATTTTGGGAACATATTTTTTTGAAGTAGCCGAATCATGCTTCATCGTGACGCTGTCGGCCTTGCTTTTCCGGGCAGCAGTATCCGGTTTTTGAGCCTTAGCGGCGAAAACAAAACCGGCAACAAATAAAATAACGAACAGGCATTTGTACATCATTTACCAATCCAGCATTTCGAGGATACGGCTAAGATCATCTTCCGATAAAAAAGGGATCTCGATTGAGCCTTTACCCTGGCTGTTTAATTTAAGTTTAACCTTTGTACTGAACTTTGATGCCAGGTCATCCTGTATTTTTTGTACCTGGAATGAGAGGGGTTCGGGTTGTTTGCCTTCTTTTTTCACCGGCGACCTTTGCAGCTCGCGTGCCAGTTCTTCCACTTTACGCACCGATAGCCCATCCTTTGTGATCAGTTTATGGATATATAACTGCTTAGTGGGGTCATTTATTGTGATGAGCGCACGCGCATGGCCCATACTTATCTGCCCGTCGCGTATAGAAGCTTGTATGGTGGGCGGTAATTTGAGTAAACGCAGGTAATTGGTAACAGTCGAACGGTTTTTGCTTACACGTTCGCCCAGCTCTTCCTGTTTCAGGCTGCACTCATCTATCATCCGCTGAAAACTAAGCGCCACTTCAATGGCGTTCAGGTTTTCGCGCTGTATGTTTTCTATCAGCGCCATCTCCAGCATTTGCTGGTCGTTGGCGGTGCGTACATAAGCGGGTATGGTAGTTAAGCCCGCCAGTTTAGAAGCACGCAAGCGGCGCTCGCCCGAGATCAACTGGTAGCGGTGTGCATTAACGCGCCTTACGGTGATGGGTTGTATCAGGCCTTGTACTTTGATAGAATCAGATAATTCAGCTAAGCTATCCGCGTCAAAATCGGTACGCGGCTGAAAGGGGTTAACCTCAATTTCGGATATTTTGATCTCATTGACAGAGCCCATGGGGTTAACCTCGGCGCTCCCGGTGTATTCGTTTTTATTCGGCAGTACGTTTACAGAATCATCTAAAAGGGCGCTTAGTCCCCTGCCCAAAGCATTTCTCTTCTCAGCACTCATTCTTTATATTGTTTCTGTGGTTGCCAAAGGTTCATCTTTCAGCATACCATTCTTTCTAACTATTTCGCGGGCCAGGTTAAGGTAATTGATGGCGCCCTTGCAATTGGCATCGTGCATGATGACCGACATGCCGAAACTTGGTGCCTCGCTTAAGCGGGTGTTACGCTGTATAATGGTATCAAACACCATATCCTCAAAATGGTTGCGTACTTCCTCAACTACCTGGTTTGACAGGCGCAGGCGCACATCGTACATGGTCAACAAAATTCCTTCTATCTCCAGGTCGGGATTCAGGCGGGTTTGTACGATCTTGATGGTATTCAGCAACTTACCCAAGCCTTCCAATGCAAAATATTCGCATTGAACGGGGATGATCACCGAATCGGCAGCGGTTAAAGCGTTGATGGTTATCAAACCCAATGACGGCGAACAATCGATAATGATAAAATCATATTCGCTGCGCAGCGCATCCAGCACGCCGCGCATTTTGTATTCGCGGTCTGTCAGGTTTATCATTTCTATCTCTGCGCCAACCAGGTCGATATGGGCCGGAAGGAGGTCGAGATTGGGTGTTTCGGTTTTCTGGATGGCCTCGTGTGCGTCAACTTCATTGATCACGCACTCATAAATGCTGTTTTTTATAGTACGCGGGTCGTAGCCTATGCCCGATGTTGAATTAGCCTGCGGATCGGCGTCCACCAACAAGGTTTTATACTCCAGCACTGCCAAACTTGCAGCAAGATTTATGGATGATGTAGTTTTTCCGACGCCGCCCTTTTGGTTGGCCAAAGCAATAATTTTACACATTATATATCTCCAATTTTTAGTACAGGACAGGTTTTACACTAACGGGACAGTAAAACAGCAATTTCTGTTTCCGAAATGGTATTTTTACCCGCGATAAAGATACGTATTTAAACAATTCGGAAATCCACAGCTTGTGGTAACTTACAAACAAAAACAATTAGTGAAGGAGTGAATGAGCGAATTAGGGAGTTGTTAAAATCCAACGGCAATATCCTTTAATCGCTCATTCACTAACTCACTCATTCACTCAATAAA
>JBIOHG010000032.1:0-46553 GCA_044448765.1 Sphingobacteriales bacterium
ATAACAACATATATCTTGCCTGAACTCCGCATCTGATCGGCCATCTCCACATTTGTTTGCTGTGCAAATACACCAGCATTACATAAGAGCAAAGAAAATAATATACATAGTTTTTTCATTAGGTGCTTAATTGATAGTATTTACTTTGTATTCTATTAACCGGATACGATAACGAAGGGTTGCTATCCATACGGCGAGCAAACTCCAGCCCAACATAGCCGGATAAAATACTATGCGCATGTGATTATCCATATCTAATTTACCGAAAGCCGGATTGCCCCCATTACCCGGATGCAGCGAATCTGTCATTCTTGGCAAAATAAATATTAATACGATCATGATCGGAAATGCGAAAATATTATAGATAGCAGAAATTTTAGCGCGCTTCTGTTCCTCGTCAATTGAATTACGGAGCACCAGGTAAGCACAATACAGTAAAAAAGCTATAGCAGCACTGTTTTGCTTGGGATCGCCGCTCCAAAATTCGCCCCAGGTATATTTAGCCCACAGCATACCTGTAACTAAACCAAGTGCATAAAATAGCAACCCCGTATTAACACATTCTACTGCTGCCAGGTCATATTCTTCTTTACCGGTATTCAGGTATTTTACACTGTAAAAAACGGAGATCACAAACACTGAAAGCATACCCATCCACATAGGAACATGGAAATAAACATTACGGATGGTTTCGTGAAGAATAGGCAACCTTGGAACACTTAGGAGAAACCCGGCTATGAGCGTATAGAATATTAGTATTACCGCCAATATTTTCCACCAGGTTTGATAAATAATTTTCATATTGATTTGGGCGTAAAGGTACGATCTTGAGCTGAAAGCAAAAAGTTTAAAGCGAAAAGCTTTGGTCAATTAACACCCTTGTTATCGCCGGGCGCATAATTGTAAGGCAGCAATTCACCTATCCTGTCTTTTGACCAGGAGCCCTCCGTAAGTAAAGTGCCCTGGAATGTGACGCCATTTGAATCAAATATGACATAAGGGTCTACTAACGTCAGCACGCCTGTCTCAAAATTTTCCATATCCAGCGGGCGGTATAAATCTTTAAAATCCGTTTCCTCGTGCTTTTTTGTATAGATCACGTAAAGGCATCCTGAAAATGAGAACCGTAAAGCATACACACCTTTTGTACTGGTTTGTTCATAAACCTGGAAAGGCTGTAAAGGCTCTTTGGCCAAACTCTCGTGATAATATTTCGACATATTTAGCTTCTCAACCCAGTATTTGAATGAATCGGCTCTCCCCTTTTGACGAAACTCCGTCATTTTTTGATGAATAACTTCATCATCCGGCCTGTCCGGGTTCAACTCCCTGGTGAGTTTCCGCATAATAAAGCCATCCTGAGTAAGCGTATTACTGCTTAAAGAGCGGAGAAAATTACGTGCGGAACCGTAATAGGCCTCCTCCCGTCTTTTATTCCATTCTTTTTTTTGATCTGCGGTTCCTTTCAGTTCTTCAAAAACGGCATGCCCCCTCCAGTCGGTTAAACCTGTTAAACCTGAATATGAAAATGTATCAATTAAATATTTGATGCGATATCCCAGGGCTTTGTTTTCCACTATCAAAAAGTCATTTGACCAGGCTTCAAGCTTCAGTTTCTTGCTATGGTAGATCATATTAAGGGTATGCGGATTGATTATCTCACATTTTTTGGAATCTGCCGTAACACCAATGAATTCGTTTTTAAATAATTCTAAATTCTTTTTCCAGTCGGCCGCGCTCGAAATAACTACGCCGCGCAAGTCCGTTACCTTTGGTTGTAAATTTATAGTAAGATTGATCGCATCTGAGCCGACTAATACGGCTTGTGTGTATTCCTGGTATCCGATGGAGGTTGCTACCAAAGTATATTGGCCGGGTTTAACGCCATATAATTTAAACGAACCATCATCAGCTGTCTCGGTACCAAAGGACGAATTGCTCAAAAACACACTTACCTTACCAATACCTGTATGGGAAACTGATGTGGCAACCTTCCCCGTAATGGTGATTGTTTGCGCCTTACTGAGGAATGGTACAAGAAGCAAAAGCAGGATCAGCCTGTTGAGACTCATTTCGCAAAAATACTTTAATAGGGATTTATACGCGAAGAAAAGTATTTATTGTGAATAATTAATGAAAAGAAATGCTTAAATCCCTGCTTAATTACAGGGATTGTAAAAATTTCAATACAGCGACCCGTATTAATCGATATGGATGATAATTTTGTCAGATATAAGTTCCGTTTTGTATTTTTTTAAAGATCTTTCGGCGGGGCCCCGGGTAACCCGGCCTTCCTGGTCGAAACCACTCCCATGCAGGTTACATTTAAACCCATTGCCGGTTGATATCAGCTGGTTATCAGCATGGGTACAACGCAGCAATAGAGCCGTATAGCTACCGTCTTTTTCTTTTCGTAAGGCGATGTTGTAAAACATATCCTTTGGCTGGATGATCTGTAGTTCGCTTTGTGCAAATAGTGATGCAGGTACAATGACTTTGTTAGCATCAACTGTGGTTTTATAAACCGGTAATGTGGCACAAGATGAAAGCGAGCCAATAACCAAACCTGCTCCCATAGCTATACAGGCTATGCATGATTGTTTTACAAAGTCTCTTCTGTCCATCTTTCTAAAATGATAAAGCTATACCGAGGTTAACCAAATTGTAGTTGGGTTGATATGCCAATGCTGCTGGATTTGGGTTAATAATGAGGTTAGGGTTTTGTGCACCTGTATGTACTATCCTAACATCAGCTTTGATAGCCACATTGCGGATCGGCAAATAAGTAAAACCTGCCACAACGTGGTTTTGATTCAAAGTTTCATCGATGACACCATTAGAAGGAATGCTCGCATTTACATCAAACTTTTCGTCGCGAACGAAAACTATCAATTGTTTTTCGTGCTGGCCTGGTATTGAATGAAAAACATCATAACCGATCTCCGCATAAGCACCATATTCGGTTTGCGGTGTGTTATTGGCATAAGCCCGGTTAATGTTTGCGGCATCCGGGATAGAAACTATGGTTCCCAATACTCTTGCCTGCCACCCATTATGACTGTATACCATATCAGCTTCACCAATGGCAACAGGTGTACCAAATGTACCGGCGTTTAGACCTAAGCTATCTGCTTTGCGCTGGCTTACACCAGCCGCCCCGCCGTAATAACCCGATACCTGGAATTTAAAATCCCCCTGGTAATATTGTAAAGCAGCTGTTAAGGCCAGGTTATTGGCCGTGGCATTCTTACCTTCGAACCTCCCCTCACGAATACCGTCGCCATGCTCAAACATGGCTGAACTCAAGCCATTAACCAACCCTACCGAGTAGTTTAAGGGAATATTGTTGAACCGACCGTAAAACCCAACACCCAATTCTCGCCAGGTTGACGGCAGGATGAAGGTTTCTACATAATTGCGCTCGTTACCATTGAAGGTATTTGGAAGGTGGTCCTCATTTAAAATGCCGATACGTGGCAGAAATAAACCCGCCATCAGGTATTGGTTGGCGTTGAGGTTAAATTTCAGGTAAGCTTGCTCAATACTTACTTCACCGCCTGATTCTCCGCCGGCTACTTTAGCGTCTTCGACTTCAAGTTCCGAAAAGAAGGATATTTTATCGTTGAACTTATGGCCTGTAAATAATACAAAACGCTCCAGGTCGATCTTAGAAGTTTGTAATGCCGAATTGCGCTGGTAAAACACATTGCCATACCCGCCAATGGTGGTTACGCTTTTTGATTGGTTATTATTATTAAGCGAGTCTTCGGAAGTTGTGCTTGTTGCGTTCTGAGCCAACAAATTTGTTGAGATCATGGTGAAGGCTATAAGTAAAGTGATGGTAGAGATTTTCATTTTCAGTTGTTTTTATGGCAGCAAAAATATGTTCTTATTTAGACTTAATCCAAATAAATATTAGAATAATTCTAAACAACGAAACAACTACCTGTAAAACAATTTGTTGATGTGAAAAAAAGCAGGCTACTCGGGCGTTAATCACGCCATAAATAAGGGAAAAGTAACAGCGAAGTGGCGATAACGATAACATTAATGGCGCAAAGGACGCCGATGTCGCCATAGTTTGCACTCCTGTCAAGGCCGTCCATCGCATTTTTGCTAAGGCGAATGAGTACGAGGATAACCGGGATAATAACCGGGAAGCTAAGTATCGCCATTAAAGTACCGTTATTACCTGCTTTTGATGCAATAGCAGATATCATGGTAAATATGGTGGAGAAACTGATACTTCCCAGCATTACCGATAAGAAATAAAATAACGGATCGCCAAGCGTGTTGCTAAAAAAAAGCATATAAACCGGCAAAGTCAATGCGCTTAGCAGCGACATCAGCAAGATGTTGTAAATGGTTTTGGAAAGAATTATAGCCTGCGGACTTGCAATGGAATAATAATACAGGAGCCGGTTCTTACTTTCCTGCATAAAACTTTTGGCTATGGCATTCACCGAAGCGAATAGCATGATGATCCAGAACAATATGTTCCAGACGATGGGGTAACTTTGGGTGCCCTTAAATCCGGGTGTAAGGCTGAAGGAAATGTAACAAATAAATACCGTAGAAACCACGTACAATAAAACCCCATTAAAGGCATATTTGGACCTCCATTCCAGCAGGATTTCCT
The DNA here is from genome assembly GCA_044448765.1 of Sphingobacteriales bacterium. GTDB lineage: Bacteria > Bacteroidota > Bacteroidia > Sphingobacteriales > Sphingobacteriaceae > Mucilaginibacter. The sequence goes on from JBIOHG010000032.1 coordinate 4,640, forward strand.
TTTTGAACAAATACCAGGTTTGGTTGAAGAGGCCCATTTGGTGCAAAGATAGTTTTTTTGTTAGTCGGAAAGTCCGGAAGGCAGTAAGTCCGAAAGATTGAAAAGATATATTTATTAATTTCGCTTTCGGACTTTTCGACTTAATCGGACTTTCGGACTCAAAAACATGCCAACCATTCTCCATCAAACACCAATAGGCGTCGCCAGGATAAGGGAAGAGGATGGGTTTATTACGTCTGTCAAAGTAATGGACCATTGCGACGACGAGGTTGACGCCGCTACTCCCCTGCTTAAACTGGCAGCGCAGCAATTGGACGAATATTTTGCGGGTGAACGTAAGCTATTTGATTTCCCTATAAAACAGCCCGGCTCGTCATTTCAGCAGGAGGTGTGGCAGTGCTTGCTCCAGATAGATTATGGCAAGACCATCAGCTACCGGCAGCAATCAAAAATGATGAATAATCCTTTGGCGATAAGGGCAATCGCTTCCTCTAACGGCCGGAATGACCTTGCCATAGTAGTTCCCTGTCACCGGGTAATAGGTTCTGACGGCAGCCTGACGGGTTATGCCGGTGGTCTGTGGCGCAAAAAGTGGCTGCTCGAACACGAAGCCAGGGTGCTTGGTATCGGGCAAACCAAACTTTTCTGAAGTAAAGCTACTCCACTTTGTAACTGAAAGTTTTTCGTCCAAGGTTTCCGTTGCTGTCTATACCCTCAACGATCACTTTATAGCTACCGGATCCATCGGCATTAAAATAATCAAAGGCGGCTTTTCCATCTTTATCGGTTGCCAGCTCAGGTTTCCAGTAAATGGTGCTACGCAAATCCCTGCGTCCGTTTTCGGTATATGAAGCATCATATCTTGGCGCATAAAACTCCCGGGCCTTATAAAAACCATTTAGTGTTATGGGCAAAATCCCTACCGCCTTTATATACTTTGGATCCATGTGTTTGGATGTGATCACCAATACGCCGTTGCCACCTCTCATGCCATATATAGCGGCGCTGGCCGAAGTCAACACTTCCACGGTCGCAATTTCTTCCGATGTTATCGTGCTCATATCCGAACCTTCTACGCCGTCATATATCACCATCATAGGACTGGAAGCTGAAATAAGCCTGGGGAAAAAATGACCATTTGACACAATAAATGTAATTCCGTGCAGCCTGCCCCAAAGGCTATACACCAACATGCCGCTTACTTCCGAGATCTGATCTGCGTGCATTACCTGGTCGGCATTGCCGGCACCTGCCAAACTAACGGTTTCATAGTCATTATCAGGTTTAAATGCCTTTATTTTTACTTCCTTTAATGTTTTGCCATGCAGCGGTACATTTTGCTGTATTTTCTCATTATCGATAAAGGCGGTAATATCCTGTGCGGCGGCAACTTCTTTCTCTGGATTTATTTTAGTTGGTGTAATCGGATAGTCACCCAAGTAAGTGATCGTCGTAATATTATTATTCCTAAAGTTCTGCGCCTGCAATATCAGTTTCCCGGTGTCCTCTGCCGGCAACTTGTTGAATATAAAGTTTCCTTTGTCATCAATTTTTTGGGTCGCCAGGATACCATTTTTGAGTGATAGTAATGCAACCGTCCCATTTTTGATGCGCCTGCCGCCAAGCATAGTAGCGTGGCCGTTTACCTGTAATGAGGTTTCGGGTTGAGACCAGGGTTTGCCATATGCATTATTGACAAGTTTTTTCCATTCAAATTTTCGATAGCCATGTGTCAGCATAACCAGGTCGAGTTCTTTAAGCTTGCTATCATTTATATTGTTAAAATAGTAATTGGGCTTCTCGATATAGCCTTTCAGATCCGAAGTCAGCAATAGATCACTCAATATAGTATGGGCATCATCCTCATCCTGCTGCACCTTTGTTTCATCTATTACCGATATCGAAAAGTGGCCCATCGATGCTTCATCGGCCCTGGTTTTTACACCAAGATTGATCATCACCTTATCGCGCTTGTTATATTGAGGTTTGTCGGTTTGCAGTTCAAAATTTAGTTCGTCATGATTCTGAATAAAAATTAACCTTTCGCTTAAAGGTTCATTATCACCCGAAAATAGCGTGAGCCTGGTCACGCCGGTAAAAAGCTTTCTCTTAACAATGTCCATATTGGTGACTGCACTATCCAGGTTAAAATTAACCAGCGTTGCTTTGCCTGCTGAATATATAAGCAGCTTGTAAGGTTTGTTTCTATTAGCCTGTAAATACCCATCGCTGCTTTTTATTTTAACCGATGCGATGGATAACGAATCGTTATTTACTTCAAGGGCAATTCCCTGCTCCGCTGCGCGCGGCAATTCGGTTACATTGCTGTAGCCATCGCCATAGCTGGTTTTTATTTTGTAGCTCTTCCCCGGTTGCGGCGCCAGGTAAAAACTACCCATTCCCAGGTGCGACGAAGCAAATTCGGCCACCTTGTTATTATCGTTATCAACCACTACTCCTTTCACATCAATGGCTAAGCCATTTTTACCAACGGCTTTGAAGGCGACTTTACTTTTGATGCCATTTACCAGGTTACCACCCTCTGGCATAAATTGAATATCGATAATTTTATTAGGTTTAGCGCGTGGAGTGCCACTCTCGGGCACATTGGTAGTTTGAGTTGATCCGACCTGTATAAACTGACTAAAAAAGCTTCCGGGATCATTTTCCATCCATGCCGTATAGGCTCGTACCTGGTAATTTCCTTTGTCGAGCGTATCCAAAAGCGCAAAATCGCCCCAGGCCACGCCGTTGTTCAGTTTTAGCTTGATAGAATTAGCCAGGTTATTTTGCTCATCTACCAGGTCGACGTGCACTACACCACTTAGTTGAGATAATTGGTGGTGTTCGCCCATGGTTACATAGGCTTTAAAATACATAGTGTCACCTACAGCGTAATAAGGCTTATCAAACTGCAGATAGACCTTCTCAGTAAGATGTGTTGACGTATATGCTTTTAATCGTGTTAAAACGTCATGATTCACCGTATCGTGGTTAACGTTTTTTGTCTGTCCAAAACAAACGACTGGCAACAACGCCATTAAAAGTCCAATGGTTTTGATAAGGTGAGATAGGTTTTTCATAGGAGGTGTGTAATTAAAGGTTTACCTGACTATCAAAGTTTAGGTATTTTCTCCTAATAATCAAACACTTATTTCAAAAACTAACTAATACGTTAGTTTTTACTCCCCTATTTTTTGATAAATATTCAACTTTGAGTTGACGACCCTAAACTTGTTCTTCATTTCGGGAAAGCGGATGGTCTCTTTGGTGCCCAGGCACAGGAAGCCGTTCGGCGATAAACTATTATAAAAAAGCTTCAATATCTTTTCCTGCAGGGCCGATTCAAAATAAATGAATACGTTGCGGCAGCTTATTAGTTGAAACTGGTTAAAAACACTATCAGTAAGTAAATTATGTACCGAAAATAAGGTGTTTTGACGCAGGTTGTTGCGGATACTGCCTGCATCGTTCATCATGTTAAAATGATCGGTCAATGAACCCGTCATTTCAGATTGTACATAATTGTCTTCGTAACTCTTGATCTTACGCATGCTATATACGCCGTTACGGGCCTCATTTAGCATTGCACTATGAATATCCGTACCGTAAAGAAATGATCTATCACTCAACCCGGCCTGGTTAAACAAAATTGATAACGAATATAGCTCTTCCCCTGATGAACAGCCTGCACTCCATGCCCTGATATGGTCAAAACTCGATAGATACGGTATTACCTGGGTCTTTAATGCCTTGTAAAAAGCCGGGTCGCGGAACATCTCGGTCACATTGACTGTGATCTCTTCTAAAAACCATTGAAAAAACTGGGATTCAGCTTGCAGCAGTCGCATTAGTTCTTCTATGCTGATCTTTTTCAACATAATTATTCTCGAAAGCCGCCTTTTCAAGGAGCCTTTGGAATAATCGGAAAAATCAAAGCCATGAGCTCTTTTTACAAGGTCGGTCAATTCAGCTAATTGAAGATCGCTAATACCGGTCGTATCGGTCATGGTGAATAATAATACTGGATTGGGATTTACAATTTAAACATTAATCCACCATTTGATTTATTGGGACAGGCGGTTTGTATCGCGGCTTTTCGTTCAAAACGCCTAAAACTGCCAGTATCGGGCCGGCGATGAGTAACCACCATCCCCATTTAAACTTGATCTGCCGTTCCATAAATCTTTCGAAGGAGTGAAATGGTATGAAATTGAACGAGTAATGGATCTTCAACAGCGACAGGCAATAAAACAGGATAATCAGGATCAATGATAACCATGCAGCCATACGTGTCACCTTGCGCTGCATTAACACCACGCCTATTATACCAACAACCGCTACCAATAAAACAACAATACCGTAAGGCATATTGGCCTTATACATATCCCAGTTAACGATATGCAGCGGGCGAAACAAAGGGCAGTACGTTGCTGCAATGAGCATTACAAAGCCAGCAAATGATATAAATGACGAGGGCCTCATTTTTTATTTTTTACTAATTTCCATTTTATCAGCAAAGTGGGCACAGTAATCGCGCAGGTCCTCTACTATGTTTTTTTCGCCGGTAGCGCGCAAAAAGCTATCGCCCATGGTTTGTAATGTCTCGTAAAAAAAACGTTTCATATCATCAACGGCCATGTCCTTTGTCCAAAGATCAATGCGCAATGTATTTTTGTAATTATGGTCCCAAAGCGCCAGCATCATGGATTTTACCGGCAGCGCTTCTTTGGTTTGCGCATCGGTTGATTCCCACATTATGCTTTCGGGAACATTGTTGTCGTCTAAGTCTATCGTCAGCTTTATCTCTGCTTTCTTCATGTTTGTTATCTCGCCAGTAAAAATAAAATAATTGCCAAAGTTATAAAGCTTAACTCAACCAACCAGAGTTTTTTGATCTCGCGGAAAAAATTCCGCAGCATAATATCCATAAATGACACCACGATTGCGAACAGGAAGAAAATTCCGGCAAAAATACCGCTGTTCAAAACGTGCGGATATTTACCGCCAATAATGCTGATGCCATATATCAGTACGTATACCGACAGGAACAAAAAAAATGCCGCAGCAAAATTGAGGGGGGTTATACGAAACTTCATCTGGCTTTCTTCTTTGAATATTTTTTAGCCTGCGCCCTACCGGATTTTGAATTTGGGTTTGCTTTAGCTTTTGCGGCCTCAAACTTTTTATGTTGCGTGGCCGATTTTTTTTCGTGAAAAGCTCCTTTAAAATCAGGATTTTCCTTTCTTTTCTGTTCGTCTATCTCTTTTGCCTGTGCCTGGCGCTCGTCGTAGCCTGTTTCTTCGGCAAATACTTCCTCCGGTAAAGGGTACACCGGGATAGTTTGCCGGGTCAGCTTTTCAATTTTGCGGATGTAGTATTCTTCAGCAGGATTACAAAAAGTTATAGCCTCACCCGATTGAAAGGCCCGGCCGGTGCGACCTATGCGGTGCACATAATCCTCAATTACAAACGGAACATCAAAATTGATGACATGGCTCACATCGCTCACATCGATCCCACGTGCTACCACATCGGTAGAAACCAATATTTTCACCTCATCGTTCTTAAACGCGTTCATGGAGTTGATGCGGGTATTTTGCCCTTTATTGGCGTGCAGTACTTTTACTTCCTTTTCGCCATACCGGCGGCTCAAAAACTTGAACACATCCTCGGCATTGGTGCGCGTTTTGCAAAACACCATCAGTTTTTTGATATCGCCTTCTGCATCCAGCAAGTTTTTGAGCAGGTTGATCTTGGTCTTAATATTTGGGGCATAATAAAGCTTCTGAGTAACGGTCTGGGCCGGTGTAGCCGGAGGCGTAACCTCAATCACGGTTGGAAACTCCAGGAAATTAGCGGAAAGTGCCTGTATCTTATCCGACATCGTTGCCGAAAAAAGCAGGTTTTGACGCTTGCGCGGAACCACTTCCAAAATTCGGTTTATCTGCGGCATAAAACCCATGTCCATCATTTTATCGGCTTCATCCAAAACTAAAACCTGCAGCAATTTGGTAACCAAATGTCCTGCAAGATAGATATCCATAAAGCGGCCAGGGGTAGCTACTATAATGTCTGCGCCTTTTTTTACCTGTTCTATTTGTGTTTTTGGGCCAAGACCACCGTATAACGCCAACACACGCAAGTCGGTGTATTTAGCAAACATCCTTACGTTATCGTCGATTTGGATAGCAAGCTCACGTGTTGGCGCGATGATCAAGGCTCTCGGGTGTTCACCCTGCGCGTATTTAAGGCGCATAATAATGGGGAGCGTGTAAGCAGCGGTTTTGCCCGTACCGGTTTGGGCGATGCCCATAACATCCTGGCCGTTGAGGATAGCAGGCATTGTTTTTTGCTGCACATCGGTAGCTTCGGTATAACCGGCATCGGCAATGGCATTCAATACCTGTCGGTTAAAATTAAAATCTTCGAAGCTGGCTCCCATGCGGCAAAGATAGTCTTTGAGTCCGAAAGTCCGCATAAGTCGGGAAGTCCGAAAGATCAGGCAGGCATATTTATCCCCTGTACCCTGCCCCATTCAGCCATTTCATTGAGCAAGGAGTTAAGTGACTTGCCTCTTTGAGTAAGGCTATATTCCACATGCGGTGGCACAACCGGTTTTACATCGCGTTTCACCAGGTCATCAGCCTCCAGTTCGCGCAGGTGCTGTATCAGCATCTTTTCGGTAATGCCGGGTATGGCTTTTTTTAATTGGGCATAACGTAACATTCCCTGCTGTAGATTGTAGATGATAAGCGGTTTCCAGCGGCCTCCTATTTTACCGAGGGTAACAGTAACCGGGCAAAAGTTGAGGATAGCCTGTTTGTTTTCCTGGTTGGTTGAATTTTGCTTGATCGCTGCCATAGTACTTACTTTTTTGTTAGTACCATACTTTTTAGTATGTACTTGTTATAAACGAAGTAAAGGTATAGTTTTGTCATCACAAACAAAAAAGAAAAAAATTATGAAATATGTAGTATTAGGCTCACTGGGAAATATCAGCAAACCATTAGCCGAAAAATTGATCGCTGCAGGCAACGAAGTTACCGTCATTAGCAGCAGCGCTGATAGAGAAAAGGACATTATTGCTTTAGGCGCTAAAGCTGCCATAGGCGATATTGCTGATACAGCATTTTTAACCAAAATCTTTACCGGCGCGGATGCGGTTTATACCATGGTGCCGCCGGTACATAACGTGGCTAACTGGAAACAGCATATCCACGACTTCGGCAAAAACATAGCGGCTGCCATCAAAGCTTCAGGCGTAAAAAAAGTAGTAGAACTGAGTAGTATTGGCGCTCATATGGCCGATGGCTGCGGACCGGTATCGGGTATTCATTTTGTGGAGATGGAACTGGATAAGCTGGAAGGTGTAGATGTTAATTACCTGCGTCCGGGTTATTTTTATACCAACTTGCTGGCCAATATCGGTATGATCAAACACGGCGGTATTATGGGTAATAATTTTGGCGCTGATACCAAAGTGCTGATGACCCACCCTAATGATATTGCGGAAGTTGCTGCTGATGAACTACTGAACCTGGATTTTAAAGGCAAAAGCATTCGTTACATCATCAGCGATGAGCGCAGCAGCAAGGAAATCACCTCAGCTTTGGGCAAAGCCGTTGGCAAACCCGAATTACCTTATGTTGAATTTACCGACGAACAAAACCTGGCCGGCGCCATACAAGCAGGTTTGCCGGAAGAAATAGCTAGTAACTATGTGGAAATGGGCGTTGCTATCCGCAGCGGAGAGATGTTTTCGGAATACAGGAAATATCCGGTTGAATTCGGAAAAACCAAGCTGGAAGATTTTGTAGAGGATTTTGTGATGGCTTATAATAATTAATTTCTGCTCCGCAGGGTTCTCAAAAAGAACCCTGCGGTGATAGATTATTAAATTGAATTTTAAATTCCGAAATTCGCTTTCCGAAATCCGAATCAAAATGTCTTCCATCCTCATCAAATCCGCCACCATCGTTAACGAGAACCGTCAATTTGTAAGTGACCTATTGGTGAAGAACGGTTTGATCGAACGCATAGATAAACACATCGACGTAAAAGCAGATCAAACCATCAATGCCGAAGGATTATATCTTTTTCCTGGGTGTATCGACGACCAGGTACATTTCCGTGAGCCGGGATTGACTTACAAAGCTGATATATATACTGAATCGAGAGCCGCTGTGGCAGGTGGTATCACATCCTTTATGGAAATGCCTAACACGGTACCGAATACTTTAACGCAGGAATTACTTGAACAAAAATATGAGATAGGCGCCCGTAACTCACTGGCTAACTATTCGTTTTTCATGGGTGCATCGAACGATAACATCGATGAGGTTTTAAAAACGGATGTCCAAAACGTATGCGGCGTAAAGGTTTTTATGGGATCGTCGACCGGCAATATGCTGGTGGATAACCCTAAGACTTTGGAAAACATTTTCTCCCAATCGCCCATGCTGGTGGCAACACATTGCGAGGATGAAGCAACGATCAGGGGCAACCTGGAACATTACAAACAATTACTCGGCGAGAATATCCCTGTAAAACTTCACCCCAAAATACGCAGCGAGGAGGCTTGTTATTTGTCTTCGTCAATGGCGGTAGAATTGGCCAGGAAGTACAATACCCGATTGCATATTTTGCATATCTCCACCGAAAAGGAAACGCATCTTTTCAGCAATGATATTCCGCTGAAGGATAAAAGGATAACTGCTGAGGCCTGCATCCATCATTTATGGTTTAGCGACGAGGATTACGAAACCAAAGGCAACCTGATCAAATGGAACCCGGCAGTAAAAAAGGCAAGCGACCGTGACGGTATATTGAAAGCGATACTGGATGACCGAATCGATGTGATTGCTACCGACCATGCCCCCCATACGCTTGAAGAAAAGGAAAAACCATATTTGCAGGCGCCTTCAGGCGGACCATTAGTGCAGCATGCACTGCCGGCCATGCTGGAGTTGTACCATCAAGGTAAAATAACGCTTGAGCAAATTGCAGAAAAGATGGCACATAACGTGGCGATATGTTTCCAGATCGAAAAAAGGGGATACATCCGCGAAGGTTATTGGGCCGATATGGTGCTGGTTGATTTAAATAATCCATGGAACGTAAACAAAGACAACCTTTTATATAAATGCAAATGGAGCCCTTTTGAAGGCTCCACATTTAAATCAAAGGTTATGCATACGCTGGTATCCGGCAATTTGGCTTATAGTAACGGAAGGTTGATAGAAGGTGCGAGCGGAAAAAGGCTGACCTTCAACCGGAACTAGGATTTAGCAGATTTTTTTGATTTCGCTGATGATTATCTATAAATCGGCCAAATCCGTCTAATCCTGGTTCATACCTACATATATCTCCACGCCGCCGTCCGGCCTGTATATATCATAGTCTGCAACATAACTGCGGCCTTCACCCCCATTCCATATCTGCATCCAGGCTTCACCAATTGAATCGGCTAATTGTCCCTGCGGCTTATACTGCTTGTAATTCCCCGAGGGCACCAACGCAACAAACATTCCATTATGCCCGGCTTCCCTCACCCTGTAGCCCAGTACGGTTGTATACCATCCGGTGTGATCTGTCTCGTAATCGGTATATACACAATACACGTCCTCCGAATATTTGGCCGGGATCTTCCCCTTGATATTTTCGGACATAAAGGTCGCCCAAAGATCGCCAATTTCCTTTTGCGCACGGCCATCCTGATTGGTAGTGCGAATGCCAATGCCGGCTACAAAAAAGCTATCCTGAAGGGTCAAAGCAGGTTCAATTGTGGTCATACAATAAAGTTATAATGATTTATAATAAATTTATAAACAGATTATTATATAATTTATCGGAATATTTACTTTATGCTTGCCCGCTTTCCACCATTTCTTTCATCTTACCAAAAACATACATCCAGTTTTCCTCGGAGTGTTCTTTAGCTTCTTTATTTTTAATATTATCCTGGGTGATGGTTAGTGTTGTTACACCGTTATCTTCGGTCAGCGTATAAGTTATATTCGCATAGTTCTCAGGCTTATCTTCCGTGCCTGACATGCTGCTCCAATAATTATACTTAATGTATTTGCCGGGATCGATATCTAATACGGTGCCGGTGTCCTGGTAGGTTTTGCCTTCCCACTCACCTTCCCATACGATCGGGCTGCCTTTTTTCCAGTCGGACCTAACATTGGTGCCGAAGAAGTATTTTTTTACAAAAGCGGCATCGGTAAGCGCCTGCCACACTTTGGCTGCGGGCGCATTAATTGTCATTGATCTATTTAAGCTTTCCATAATTTTGATTGGTTTATTGATTTACAAGTGAGTTAATTAACAGTTTTTCTTTTAGCAAGTTAAAATCGTGTTCGCCTATTTCGAAGAAGCCGAAACGGAACCGGTATCCCCAGGCATTTTTAACCGGGATAAAATCCAGCATTCCGATCAACGGTATGATGGGAACATCCTTACAGGGATAAAAGTTCATGTTGCGCCTGAAGGGTTTAAAATCTGCCGACATCTGATGCTGGTAAACCTCATCATCAGCCACTTGCCCAATCGCGGTAAAAGCCTGGCACTTCTCGTCGCCCAGGTAAGTTATCTTAGGCGAATAAAAAAGCACCCAATCGTTTACGTGTAATTTTTTTAGCGGGCCTTGCTTACCATGATTGGCCTGCATAAAGCCGCCCTCTACCCCGCGTTTGGTGTGATCTTTTGAGACTACCGTTACCCAATATCTTTCTTTCGACATAGCTTAATGTTTTATACAAAGAAAGGCAGGTTAATGACAGCCCTATGTCAGCAGTGTTAGTAAATTGTATTGTCTTTGTTACTCTTAAACTTATGTTTTAGTTGCAGTTGATTATTCCATTTTTCTATATTTACAAACCACTCTACCTAAATTATCATATCTAAGCACAATAACCTAAGCATGGCTATTAATATCTATGATATTTGCACTAATCCGGTAACCGGGGAGACTTTCAAGGTTGTTTCCGTAACTCCTTATTCTTTTACTATGCGATGGACAGTAAAACCGGGTGGCCATACAGCATTTGAGCATATACATTACAAACAGGATGAAATATTTCGTGTAAAAAAAGGCGAACTCAGAATTTTGATCGAGGGCAAAGAACATATTGTTAGTATTGGTAATATGATAATTGTGCCTAAGGGTAAACGCCACATTGTTTACAATAACAGTCATGACGTGTTGGATACTAATATTGAATTACGCCCGGTACTTGACCATCCAAAAATTACCCAATGTTTTAACGGCTTACTGAGCGATGGACATGTTGATGAAAAGGGCGCGATAAATATGCCTATGATGCTTTACTTTTTGCAAAAAATGAAATGCAAAGGAATGGCGCGCCCTTCGGGTATATCGGCAAGCACATTCAAGTTTTTGCTGATCAAGTATTACCTGCTGGGTACTTTTAAAGGATGGGATAAATTGTACGATAAGTATACCAAATGATCAGCTGTTGCGCTGATGAATGACGCCCGATATCTCGGCTACCTTTTGCTTCAATATCGCCGGACTGATGATCTCGGCCACATCGCCATACATCATCAGCCAACGCACAAATCCTTCTATAAACTCGGTCAGGAAAGTCATTTCCATCATATCGTCAACCTCACGCTCAGAAATAAACCCATTGTAATACTTCTGTTCGTTCAGGTATGGCAGAATACGCTTCTCAACCTTTATGACCACTTCCTGCAAGTTTCTTTCACGGGCCTGTTTTGAAATATACTCATTCAGGTTAGGGTGCTGCGTTCTAAAGCGTTCGCCGGTTAAGGAAATGTTGGATATACGGTCGAGCCGGAAATCACGGTAATCCTGTCGTAAACGGCACCAGGCTATCAGGTGCCAGTAACTGTCCTGGTAAAAAACCCCGACGGGTTCAATACAGCGTTCACTTTTCTTCTGCGAGTGGAATGCGAAGTAATGTATTGACAATGCCGTTCGCTCACCTATCCCCCTTAAAATGATCTGCAGCGGGTTCAGGTCGAGCTTAACACCCGGCGAACGTCGGCTTTTAAATACCTCGATATGGCCGTCGATATTTTCAAGAAAATCCTTCTCGGCCATGCGCAGTACCGAGCGTATTTTATACATCGCGGATTTATAATTCTCGTCTGAGGAGGGATCTGTCAGCTTTTCCATCAGCTTTTCGGCAGTAAGAAAAGCGGTAGCTTCCTCGCGGGTAAACATTACCGGCGGCAACCGGTAGCCATCCATAATGGAATAACCCACCCCGGCCTCGCCTATTAATGGAATACCGGCTTCTTCTAATGTCTTGATGTCACGGTAAACGGTACGGAGACTCATACCGAAGCGTTCGGCAATATCACTGGCTTTAACTACCCTGCGAGATTGCAATTGGATCAATATGGCTGAAATACGGTCGATGCGGTTCATAATTATCCCAAATTAAACAAAAGAAATCCTCATTTTTGGCCTAACAAATAATTAAACTTCGATATGACTAACGAGGATAACATTGTAACTTTTGAAACCTTTTACGACCCTTTACTGGCCGAGATCATTCGCGCCAAACTGGCGGCCAATGGAATACCCTGTTTTTTAGCTGATGAGAACATGGGCACCATATACCCCGCCTATAATCAGGGCGGCGGAGGTATAAAGCTTAAAGTATTTGAACGCGATGTAGTGACATGCAAGGAGATCGTCGCGCAGACACTGGATACGTTTCCCGACGAGGAAACGGATGATAACTAGTTGCTTATATTGATATCTGAAACCATGTCAGCCTCTTTTAAAATAGCCATAAGGGTCGGCCTCATCACCTCTGTCGGTATCATTATATTCTGGATTATCGGCCAGTTGACCCTCTATCGCTATCTTAAGATAGAATATTATGCAGCAATAATAGCTGTTTCTTTCCTTACTGCTGGTATGGTGATGGCGAGATCGAAATCGATCCAAAACAGCCCTTCCGGTAAAAAGCCATTGGATGAGCTTACACAAAAAGAGTTATCAATTTTAGAACAAATTGCAGCCGGCAAAAGCAACAAGGAAATAGCTGCAGAAAATTTTGTAGAACTAAGCACCATAAAAACCCATATCAACAATATTTACAGTAAATTGAGTGTCAATAGCCGAAAGGAAGCCATCAAAGTATACGCTGGCCGTCGGGAGTAAGCTAAAATCCACCCTTTTTCCACCCGGCTTATCTTGTTTTTGAACAGGTTTTAACCCAGTTTTGTCGCATAAATCATAACACAAATGAAACCAACCTATAAATACGGAATAATCACAGGCATTATGGTTGGCCTTTTTGCCATAGGTTTTTTTTCCGCCTTTAATTGGTTTAATACCCAATATAGATGGGGAATACAAGCAGCCAATGTGCGCGGTATTTCTGGTCTGCTGACCATTATTATACAGGCGACGGGTATATACTTTAGCATGGCCGGGGTAAAACAAAGTCAGTCCGGAAAGATAACTTATGGTCAGTCGTTCAAAGCCGGACTTACAGTCGCTATAATAACTGCCTTGATCACTGCCTTATTTGGCTTTATTTATTGTACCATAATTAATCCCGGTTACGTTGAATACATGGTTAACGAAGCGCGTAAGAGTATGATAGCCGCCGGAAAATCATCTAAACAAATATCCAATGACGTGGTAGGCATCCGGTGGCAATTTTCTACAACGGGCCAGGTCGTCCAGGCCTTAGTAGCGCAAACTGTAGTAGGGACGATCATTTCACTTCTCATGGCTATATTTATTGAAAGCAAAAAAAAACGATCATGAAAAAATATATTATCCTCATAACGCTAACAGCTTTTGTTTCAGCGGCATTTGCGCAGCAACCTGCCAGCCCTGCCAAACTACAGTTCTTATTTATTGTCCGCTACAATACCAGTTTTAAACCTGCTTCAAAGGAAGCCGTGCAAAACAACATCAAAAAATGGCAGGACTATATGGGCGGCCTGGCCAAATCGGGCAACCTGGCCGGTGGCTACCGCCCGGATAATGATGGCGTAACCATCAGCGGTACCGAAAAATCGGCTAAAAGCACGCCATATATGTCCAATGGCGAACTGGTAAGTTCGATACTGATCATTAAAGCTGACAACCTGGATGCGGCAAAAGCTATCGCGGACAATTGTCCGATCTTTGAGTTCGGTGGAAGTGTTGAAGTGCGGCCCATTACGGATATTGCCGGGCAATAAGTTCACCATTTCTTATATAACCCTCTTTGCGCCAAAGGCGGAGAGAGGGTCGACAAGCGAAGCGTAGTCGGGGTGAGTCTACGGACGTAGCCGGGGCAATAGCATCGTTACATTCAAACCGGCTACTTATTAAGCAAACTCTCTATATTAGCGGTATGTATAATCGCCGCAAATTTATTAAGTTATCGGCTGCGGGTGCCTCACTTGCAGCTTTATCGCCATCAGCAATGGCTAAAACACTCTCATCCGCTAGTGACGGAGGAGGTTTCCCTATCGTTATTTCTACCTGGGACTTTGGTATCGCTGCCAATAAAGAAGCCTGGACCATTCTGGGAAAAGGCGGCCGCGCATTGGATGCCGTTGAAGCCGGTGTGAAGATCCCGGAAGCTGATATGAAAAATCATACGGTAGGCAGGGCCGGTTACCCGGATCGGGACGGACACGTAACGCTGGATGCCTGCATTATGGACGAGTTGGGCAATTGCGGTTCAGTAGCAGCTATTGAATATATCGCACACCCAATATCCGTGGCCCGTTTAGTAATGGAAAAAACGCCGCATGTAATGCTCGTAGGTGATGGCGCTACGCAGTTTGCGGTTGAACAGGGCTTTAAAAAGGAAAAACTGCTGACCCCGGAATCGGAAAAAGCCTGGAAAGAATGGCTGAAAACAGCCAAATACAGCCCTGTGATGAATATTGAAAATAAACAGCACATGCCCGGCGGTAAATATAACCACGATACTATCGGTATGCTGGCTATTGATGCCAAGGGAAATATATCAGGCGCTTGCACTACCAGCGGCATGGCTTTTAAACTGCATGGCCGTGTGGGCGACAGTCCTATCATCGGCGCTGGTTTGTATGTGGATAACGAGATAGGCGGCGCCACTTCAACAGGTGTGGGTGAGGAAGTTATACGCAACGTAGGCAGCTTTTTGGTGGTCGAGTTAATGCGCCAGGGAATGTCGCCCGAGGACGCCTGTAAAGCGGCCGTGGAACGCATCATCAAAAAGAAACCTGATACCGCAAAAAACATACAAGTTGGGTTCCTTGCCATCAACAAAAAAGGCGAATACGGCGCTTATGCTATCCAAAGTGGATTTTCATTTGCAGTTTGTAATGCTGACAAGCAAGATTTACTTATTAAAGGTAAAAGCATTTATTAGTTGATGGTTAGGTTAATTTGTAATTAATGATTAAATTAGTAGTTATCAGGCAATCTACGCCGATAAACTAACAGCTACCGCTACATGAAAAAACCATCTAAACCTGTCATCCAGCTTGAGGTATGCGCCAACTCTGTCACTTCAGCATTAGCAGCGCAGGATGGCGGTGCGTTTCGTGTTGAATTGTGCGATAACCTGCACGAAGGCGGCACTACGCCATCATACGGTCAAATTGCAATGGCGCGTAAACTGCTTCAAATCAAATTATATGTTTTGATACGACCCCGTCCGGGTGATTTCCTGTACAGCGATATGGAGTTTGAAATTATGAAGGCCGATATTAGGCATTGCATCGAAGTTGGGTGCGATGGTATCGTAATAGGTATTTTAAAGGCAGATAGCACTGTAGATAAGCCCCGTTGTGCCGAATTGGTCAAAATGGCTATATCAAAAGGCTTGGGAGTTACGTTCCATCGTGCCATTGATATGTGCGCCGATATGCCACAAGCATTAGAAGACATTATTGAAATTGGCTGTGAGCGTATTTTAACTTCAGGCGGCAAAAGCTCGGCTATTGAGGGCTCCAATGTTATAGCGCATTTGATCGAAAAAGCTGCCGGACGAATCATTATAATGCCGGGCGCTGGTGTCAATGAAAATACCGTGGCCGATTTGATCCATTTTACCCACGCTAAAGAGATACATTCCTCCGCCCGCAGTAAAGTAAAAAGCAAAATGGAATACCAAAATGATCATATCCTGATGGGTTATGGTGAAACGGATGAGTTTAGTTTTGCGCTGACCGACGTGGAACGGGTGAGAAATATCATTCGGCTAGCTAATGAATATTAATTATTGAATTATTATATTTGTATATGGAAGCGCTGATAGTATACCCTGAAAATAAAGAGCAACTTATTGCTTTGAAAGCGGTTATGAAAGCAATGAAAATCACTTTTGAGCAGAAAAGTGAAATTTACCCGGAGTATGTAATTGACGGCGTAAAAGAGTCATTAAAACAGGCCGATGAAGGCAAATTAACTCCTTATACCGGTATTAAGGATATGCTTAATTAAACCGTGAGTTTAGTAATTTTATACACTCCCAGATCCAAGGAGACCCTATCTTCTGTTCATAATTTCATTCAAAATAAATTCGGTGTAATTTCCGCTGACAAATTTGCGGCCAAAGTCGAAAAGACTATTACTCTTATAGCTGAACACCCATTTATATTCAAAGCATCAACATTAGATGATAGTGTTAGAATAGGTTTGATTAATAAACAAACATCTTTATTTTACCGCGTTACAGGTACGTCTATACATCTTTTGTTTTTTTGGGACAATCGTCAGGAACCTGTTTTACCAGAAGGGTTCTTAAATTCATAGGCTTCGTATCTATCGGTCTAGTCAATAATTAATTAAACACCGCAATCGGCAGCACCAACTCTATTCTGCTGCGTCCAGTGCCCCCGAACAGGTCAGGGTCAAGCAAATAACTATACCGTATCCCAAATGAGATAGGCACCTGGTTAAACCATTGCGTGTCAAAAAATATCGCTGCACCGGTCGACCTGAAGTTTTTGTACGAGCTGCCATCCGAAAAATTGTCTGATACCCGCGTATAATCATAGAACACATCGCCTCTCATCCGCAGAAAATAAATGGTATTGGCCACACCGGCGTCCGGATATATTAACGGGAAATGGTAATCGGCCCCTATCTTATTCATATTATGCAGGTTTTCGGCAACGTAACCGCGGGCAAAAGGGAAATTATTAGTAAAGCTAATAGCATTATCGTCGGCCTTTTGCTGATGGGCCAGGTTAAATACCAGATTGTGATTAATGGATAACCCCGGAAAAAAGAAATTAGCGGAAGCCAAAAATTGGTTGGCTGTTAAGCCGCTTATTGCCGTTTTGTAATTCAGGGTTAGGTTTTGCGCAAAACGCGGGTAAATATTTTGTTTAGCTTGCTGTGCTTGGGTGGAAAAAGTGATGTAATTATTCAGATAAGTATAATTGCTGGAACTTAATAATTTGTTGTAGGGTGCCTGGAAATTGGTTTGACTGAAATATACATCCGTGCCAAAATCGAGACCGGTGATCTGTTTTCCCTGGCTAAAATTTAAGGGAATTTCAAAACCGGCATGGGGGGCAATTTCATTCCAGTAAACATTACCGCCCTTGTAAAATCCACGGCGGTCAATAGTATAATCAACCCCTGCACGTACAAAAGGAAATAATGAGCCATAAACTGCATCAAAACCCACTTCTTTATAACCCTCATCCCTATTATAACCAAAGAATAATTGGGATTGAAAAGTATTCAGCACATTTTCGCCAATAACCGCGATAGAATAATCAGGGTCATTGATAGCCGGGATAACGCTGTGAAAATTAAATAGGTGGTATGTTTTAGCATATTTGGTAACCGGCAAAGGCTCAAGCTGCACTTTCGCAAGAAGGTCGGTGGTTGTATCGCGCTTCAATGCTGAAATGCCAAGCCCGGGTAAATTGCCCGGTAAAGTTGCCGCGCTTATGCTGTTCCATTTTAAATCTTTTGTATTGATCTCATGCACCTGGTAGCCAACTGCTGTAAAACCCACGAAGGCAAGTTTACTTTTCGAAATCATTGGCTCATAGTCTCCGATACTTCCGAACGTTATCGGCTTTTGGAGCTGAAGCAACTCATTGGTTTTTAATGATAGCTTATATACCCTGTCATTTAAATCAGTTGTGGCCGTAAAATACACATCATCATTTTTTACCGACAAGAATCCGATAGGCTGCCAGGTTGGAGGCATTAAATATTTTGGGTTGCCCGTATTAATATCGATGAGCGCTAATGTCATTTGTCCTTTTGGGGTACGCACAGCAGACACTAACTGATTCTCGTTATAAAACTTTGGATAAGTAAAGAACAATTTATCAGGGTTCGGGACAATGTATTTTAAAGTACCGTCGATATTCAACAAATGGATATCGCATTTACCATTGGGTGCTTCCTGCACAGCTACAATGGTTTTGCCGTCAGCGCTAAAATCGGGCGAAAAGTATTTTGAGTTTTTTGTTATCCGATGCCCTTTTCCTGTTTTTACGTCAAGCAACTCCAATTCGCTATAATCGCGGTAGGTCCACCGAAGATCAGGGCGATAGGCGGCATAAACTATTTTACCATCATGATAGGCAAAATAGGTATCAAGGGATAAGCTTCTAACACCAATAACTTTTTCTTTGCTGCCCGTCCGCATCACAAAAACGGGCAAATGGTTGTAGCTGCTTTTCATGTAAATAAGCGTACTATCATTCACATAAGCGGGGTATTCTTCGTTTGCGACAAAATGCTTAGGAACTGTGAATCTCACATCACCTATTTTATCATCGGCAAATACTTGTCTAAAATGCTCAAATGCATCACTTCTGAACTGTTCGAAACTTATGCCTGAATATTTTTTAATGGCCTGCTGCAATGGATAAAACCCGCCTTTAAATGCAGCAGCATCATGCGTAACATTTTTCCAGAAGAGATCACCGTATTTTTCACGACCATAGGATACAAGCATATAACCTGTGGGATACCAATCCGGTGTAAAATCAAGCAACGAGCCATTGCGGAGCTTCATCCAGCTATAATTTTTATTCGCCGCCCATAAAGCGCGATAGCCGTTAAAGAAAAAAGGGATACGCCCCCGCCCCTGTTCGCTTACCATGGTTTCGTTAAACACAGCATCCCCCTCAAAAAACCAGTCCGGGATAGCCAGGTCGTTACCCAGTGCCTGCCCGCCTTCGCCAAAAAGAACATGCAGCACGCGTGACAACCCCACATTAAAGTTGTTGTATTGCTGCACGTGCCTGAACTCGTGTATGGCCAATTGCTGAACCCAGGGCAGGCTGCCTATTTCAAAACTATTTTGGTCGGGTGTCAGGTAAAACTCGCTCCTGAAGGGCGCGAGGCCAACATACGCGTTAG
Organism: Sphingobacteriales bacterium; assembly: GCA_044448765.1. GTDB lineage: Bacteria > Bacteroidota > Bacteroidia > Sphingobacteriales > Sphingobacteriaceae > Mucilaginibacter. The sequence goes on from JBIOHG010000032.1 coordinate 23,982, forward strand.
CTATTGTGGTTTGATTTTGCAGCACGATGCTTACCTGCTTTTGCCTGGTGCCGATAGTTTGTGCTATAGCTAAATTCATTTTAGCAATTATACTGGCTACCTCTAATGCAGCTGAATCAAGCCCTTTGGGGAATATCACTTTTGCAGCCGGCACATTCACCTGGTTCCATTTTATGGAGGGCGGGTTACCCCCAAACTGCTGGGCTTTTGTAAATGTGGCAGTAGCAGTGCTGAGTAGCAGTATTAGGAAAAATATATTTAGCTTATTAAAACCCGGCAGATTAATCATCGGCATGAAAGTAAACAATTTGCCCGAACCAAATAAAGAATTGATGTAACAAATAGCGCTGTGTACAGGCAATCAACAATGGCATGACACATCATCAGGCAAAACTCGCTACATTTGCCCATTGTTATAAATATCATGGCTAAAGTTTCTATCAACCTGGCAACAGGCTCTATACAAAAAGAAGATATAATCGTAGGAATTGACCTGGGTACCACCAATTCGCTGGTCGCTTTCATTGATCCCGATAAAAACCCGAAAGTGATCAACGATACCGGTAAGGGTGTTTTAGTACCGTCCGTTGTGCATTTTGGTCCGCCAGCTGGCGGAGAAATCACCGTTGGTAATGAGGCTAAAAATTACTTAACAACTGATCCGCAGAATACCGTGTTCTCTGTAAAAAGATTACTTGGCCGCTCCTATCATGATATTGAAAATTATAAAGACTTTTTCTCCTACAAGGTTATTGATGATGATCGCGAAAGCCTGGTAAAAATAAAGGTTGGCGATAAATTTTACACACCGATTGACCTATCGGCCCTGATATTAAAGGAGCTAAAAGAGCGTGCTGAGCATGCCCTGAAAACCCCTGTAAACCGTGCTGTAATAACTGTTCCAGCTTATTTTAATGACTCGCAGCGCCAGGCAACACGTGATGCGGGCAAATTGGCCGGCCTGGACGTATTGCGTATTGTTAACGAACCTACCGCAGCAAGTTTAGCTTATGGTATTGGCTTGGATCCTGAAGAAACAAAAACCATTGCCGTATACGACCTGGGCGGCGGTACCTTTGATGTATCCATCCTGCAAATACAGAACGGCATTTTTGAGGTTCTGTCAACTAATGGCGATACTTTTCTTGGCGGCGATGATTTTGACCGCACCATTGTCGATTACTGGATAGAAAAAAACGAATTAAATAAAGCTGAGGTATTAGCTAATCGCGAATTAGCCCAGCAACTTCGCCTCAAAGCTGAGGAAGCAAAAAAGGCATTTGCACACCAAAGCCTGGTAAACGATAAAATAGGTAATATCTGGTGCACACTTGACCGCAATACCTTTGAGCAATTGATATTGCCAAAGGTGCAGCAAACCATTGAATGCTGCCATAAGGCATTGGTAGACGCCAACCTGGATATTTTCGATATTAATGAAGTGGTGATGGTTGGCGGTTCGACCCGTACGGCTTTAGTTAAAAAAATGGTGGCCGATTTCTTTGCGCGCCCGGTGCACGATAACCTTAATCCTGATGAAGTGGTTGCCCTGGGCGCTGCTATCCAGGCTGATGTACTGGCTGGTAACCGCAGGGATATATTACTATTGGATGTAACTCCCCTATCCCTGGGTATCGAAACTATGGGCGGATTGATGGATGTTATCATCCCGCGAAACTCCAAGGTACCCACCAAAGCAGGCAGGCAATATACTACCTCGATAGACGGGCAGGTAAACATGAAGATCGCTGTTTACCAGGGCGAGCGCGACCTGATCAGTGAGAACCGCAAACTGGCCGAATTTGATTTGAAAGGCATCCCATCCATGCCGGCAGGTTTCCCTAAAGTGGATATTAATTTCCTGTTAAATGCTGATGGTATACTCAAAATACAGGCTATGGAACTGCGTTCAGGCGTAAAACAGGAAGTGGAGGTAACACCCACCTATGGCATTACAGACGACCAGGTTGAACAGATGCTGATGGATAGCATTACCCATGCTAAAGACGATGTGGCGCAACGCATGATCATTGAAGCGCGCACCGAAGGCGAACAAATGGTATACACCGTTGAGCGTTTTTTACAGAAAAACAGTGACTATGTGAGTGTCACTGAGATTAGTGAAACGGCAAAATACATACAGGCGTTAAAAGATGCATTGACAAGCGGAGATAAGGACTTTATCCATAAAAGCATAGACGAGCTCAATGAATTTACCCGTCCGTTTGCCGAGCGTTTGATGGACCAGGCCATTGGCACCGCCATGAAGGGCAAGAGTATTGAGAAAGAGTGATTAGTAACCAGTGATTAGCGATTATTTTTTTGCGTCACAATAACTCGTCACTAATTAACTAATCACTGATTAATTATTTACCGAGAGCTTCCTGCTCTTTCAGCGCCGCGATATTATTTGTATCGCTATAGGTGTCTGTCTGGTTCGCAAAATCTTCCAGTATACTGGCTATCGTATCCAAATTATCAGATACGCGCTGGTGCATATCGGGCAGGTCCTTATCCAGTCTTTTATTGCCCAGGTCCATGTTGTCAACCTCAATTTTTGCCAATTTCTGTATGATTGCCTGCTGACTGTTCTTCAGGTCCTCGAGTTCATGGACGATCTTTTCCATCAACTCAAACTTCTTTAACTTATCCATAATGGTTTTATCAATTGTTACACATGGCTAACCCTAAAAGGATAAAATTGTTTAGCATTTGCAAATATGAAATATAACTAATAATTTAGTTTGTATGAAACTCACCCTCTCTTCCATCTTGCTTTTAGTTCTTCCGGCAATGCTTTTTGCGCAGCAAACTAAATCTACTGATGAGCAATTGCTTGAATATTATCAAACTCAGCGTTTTGACGACGCACTTAAATATTTAAAGATCACATACCCTGAACCAGTTACCGACCTGAAAATACTATCGAGTATGGCCTATACTGCGCAAATGGCGGGTATGCTGCCTGATGCTGAAAACTATTATAATCGTATTTATAATCTCAACTCGGCCAATTATCATGTATTGTTCAATCTTGGCAACCTTAGCCTGCGCAAAGGGAATGATCAAAAGGCGAAGGGTTATTTCTTAAAATTTCTTCAAAAAGACAGCACCAATTTTATTGTATATAAAGACATGGCCCAGGTAAGTGTTGATGAAGGCGACAATAAAAGCATCATCATGTACCTGGCAAAAGCGAATAAATTACAGCCAACTGATGCTGATGTGGCCGGTGAATTAAGCGGTTTCTATTATGAAGACAAAAAATTTATGGAGGCTGAGAATGTATTGGATATTGCGATTGATGCCGATCCGGAAAATATATACTTGCTGCAAAGCATGGTTAAATTTAAATATGCTGAATTCAAATTTGATAAGGTGATATTTTATGGTGAGAAGCTTTTTCAGTTGGGCGATAATTCGGCATTCATCCGCAACAAGGTTGGTGAAGCATATTACTACTCAAAAAAATTCGATTGCGGTATCGAAACATTATCAGCCATACAGCCCGCTTATCAAAATGAAAACACCTTTTATTTCATCGCTGCCTGTTATAAGGGATTAAACAACCAAACCAGGGCTATAGAATACTTCAACAAGGCAATTGAGGCCGGCATATCTCCCAACATTGATAATTACTACACGGAGATCGCCGATAGTTATACCGTTCTTAAGAAAAATAAAAACGCCTTAAGCGCTTATCAGAAAGCTTTGCAATTCAATGAAAAACCAATGACCTTCTATTTTATAGCCAATCTGTACGATTCATCATTGAACAATAAAAAGGGGGCGCTGAAATATTATAAAAAGTATCTCTCCGCAAAACCTCCAGAGAAACAAAAAAAGTATATTGAGTATGCGCAAAGCCGGGTTTCAGCGCTGGGCCATTAACGCTGCATCAAACGGGCAACGTATTTACCGATGATATCAAATTCAAGGTTAACAATCGAGCCCTCGCGCACTTCTTGCAAGTTGGTATGTTCAAAGGTATACGGGATTACTGCTACTGAGAAGCTGTTTTGTTTGGACTTAACGACCGTGAGACTGATGCCGTTTACACAAATGGAGCCTTTTTCAACTGTTACATTACCTATAGCGGCATCATATTCAAAAGTATATTCCCAGCTACCGTCCAGTTCTTTAAACCCAATACAGGTGGCGGTCTGGTCAACATGACCCTGAACAATATGCCCGTCCAAACGGGCGTTCATCTGCATACAACGCTCCAGGTTTACAAGATCTCCGGTTTTTAAGTGTCCGATATTGGATTTTTGTAGGGTTTCGTCAATAGCGGTTACGGTATGTTTGCCATCACTTAACGCAACAACCGTCAGGCAAACGCCGTTATGCGCAACAGATTGGTCTATCTTAAGGGCCGAAGCAATTGCCGACTCAACAGTAATATGCAGGTTTCCATGCTCATGCCGCAATTCAGTAACCCTGCCTAAAGTTTCTATTATTCCTGTAAACATAAATTGAATAAAGCTTTGTGCTCTCTGTGTAAATCTTCGTGATACTTTGTGGTTAAATTAACCACGAAGTCCACAGAGATCGAATGGCAAAAGTAATACATTAATGAAAATCGATTGTCTGGATTATTTAAAATTACTTTTTACATCCGTCCGTTTATTTCTCAGGTCGATGCCTCCTTCAATGATAGATTTCAGATTGGCTAAATAAAATGTCCAGCCGATCTGGCATTGCACAAAGAGGTTTTCGGAGGGGTCGGGATTTTCAGGAATATTCTCCTGGGTTAATTCGACAACGCTCAGACCATTCCTGCTTTGGATAGAAACGCTTACTATCGAACCACCGGAAAAGGTAAATTTGAGAAAATCAATGCTATTTACTTCCAGTACCTGGCCTTTTTCTACGGCACTATCGTCAAAGCCATGCCAATACCATTCGTATGTGTCTTCTTTCAGGATAAACTCTTCCGGTTCGCGCAAGCGGCCTGTTATGGTATAAAATTCAGCTTTTCGTAAAAACCAACTTTCCAAACCTGCAGGAGTGGCCCACGCTTTATATATACTCCGCGCATCGGTGTTAAAATCAGCGGTGACGGTAAATTTCGTCCAGTCATTTGCAGCCATATTGATTTCGATTGATCGTTATTCAAACAAAACTAACGATTAAAGCTTTGGGTTTTGTTAACTTGCCTTTAAATCTTACTATGGCAAAACAAAGCGCGGGCGTACTATTATACCGTTTCAATAACAAGCACTTAGAGGTTTTCCTGGTGCATCCAGGAGGGCCATTTTTCAGAAACAAAGATGATGGCACCTGGTCGATCCCCAAAGGTGAATTTTTGGATGACGAACAAGCGCTAACAGCCGCCAAACGCGAATTTGAGGAAGAAACAGGCCAACCGATCGACGGTAAATTTATTAGGCTGGAGCCTGTTACCCAAAAATCAGGCAAAAAGGTTTACGCCTGGGCCGTTGAAGGTGACATCGACCATGAGACTATTTTCAGTAATACTTTCGAAATGGAATGGCCGCCGAAATCAGGCAAACAGCAGGCTTTCCCGGAAGTAGATAGAGCGGCTTGGTTTGATGCGGAAGCTGCTAAAGCAAAGATCATCCCAGCCCAGGTTCCCCTGATCGATAACCTCATCCGAATATTGAAGGCTTAATTCAAGATAAGCTCTTCCTGTTTTTAACCCATGCCGAGGTTTCGGCAGTCGCAACCGTGTTAGCATTGCTAACTGTTTTTTGCCCCAACAATTTTTCCATCACTACGGCTGCTATCGATGCTTCATCTTCATTAGTGTTTTGCAAAACTTCGGGTGTGAAATACTTTTTCACAAAATGCGTATCAAAATTACCCGAGGTAAATGCCTCGTGCTGCATTACAAATTTGCCAAAGCCCAATGTGGTGGTGATGCCCGTTATCTGGTACTCGTCTATCGCCCTTATCATGCGTTCAATAGCTTCCGTACGGTCCTTACCATAGGTGATCAGCTTGGCGATCATCGGGTCATAATAAATAGGAATTTCCATACCTTGTTCAAAGCCATCATCCACACGCACGCCCGGCCCTTTTGGTGTTACATAGGTTTGCAGTGTGCCAATATCAGGTAAAAAGTTATTGGCCGGGTCTTCCGCATAAACGCGCAGTTCCAATGCGTGCCCTTTTATTTCCAGGTCTTCCTGTTTAAAGCTAAGCGCCTCGCCGCGTGCGACCTTTATCTGCTCTTTTACCAGGTCGATGCCAGTGATCAGTTCCGTAACAGGGTGCTCCACTTGCAGGCGGGTATTCATTTCGAGGAAATAAAAGTTCAACTGTTCATCCATAATGAACTCCACGGTACCAGCCCCGGTATAATTAACCGACCGTGCCACATCTACCGCACAGCATCCCATTTGCGCCCGTATTTCGGGTGTAAGAACCGATGACGGCGCTTCCTCAATAACTTTTTGGTGGCGGCGCTGTACCGAGCAATCGCGCTCAAACAGGTGAACAATATTACCGTGCGTATCGCCTAAAACCTGAATCTCGATATGTCGCGGAGATGATACATAACGCTCGATAAAAACCGAGCCATCGCCAAAAGCCGATTTTGCTTCAGACACGGCCAGGTCCATTTGTTCCTCAAAATCATCTGCCGTTTCAACTATCCGCATCCCTTTGCCCCCACCGCCGGCAGCAGCCTTGATCAGGATTGGGAAACCAACTTCTACAGCTCGTTTTTTTGCCTCGCCAATGTCAGCTATTGCTTCCTCCGTACCCGGCACCATCGGTATGTTATATTTTAATGCCGCCGCTTTCGCCGACAGCTTATTACCCATTACCTCCATGGCTTCGGGTGATGGGCCTATCAATATCAAACCGACTTCTCTTACTGCGCGTGCAAAGGCTGCGTTTTCCGACAAAAAACCATAACCCGGATGTATGCCTTCGGCACCTGTTTTCTTACAGGCATCAATGATCTTATCGATAACAAGATAGGATTGATTTGAAGGTGCTTCACCAATAAAAACAGCCTCATCAGCATAGCGGACATGGAGTGCATTACGATCGGCAGCCGAATATACAGCCACCGTTTTTATACCCATCTCGCGCGCCGAACGCATTACTCTTAAAGCGATCTCACCACGATTGGCAACCAAAATTTTCTGCATATCAACAAATGTATAAGATTTGTATTTAATGTTGCAATGGTGGATTATTAAGAAGTGACGTGTGCCAATGCTAACCCAAATACTTCTTTTATATAATAATTCCAGGTATACAAAGTATAAATATTAGGCATAAAATAATCCAGCACCCCCGGCTTTGCTTTCGAAGCAACATAATCGCAAGGATATGGAACAACTTGGATCCCTTTCTTTTTAAAAATATATTCCGCCCGCCGCATGTGAAAAGCAGAGGTAACCAAAAGATAAGGAGGCTGTAAATGCGCGTGTTCTAATACCCCTTTTGTATCAGCTGCATTTTCACGCGTATTTTTCGATTTTCCTTCTGACAAAATAACACTATCAGGAAAATTGAAATCCCGCAATACCTTTTTAACATAGCCGCTTTCAGTAAATTGATCTGCATCAATAGCATTGTTGCCGCCGCTCATCATAATATGGGTTACCCTGCCAGTAGTTTTTAAACGTAGCCCCTCTATCAGCCTGTCGCTATGAGCATTAAAATAACCATCACCATTTGCGCTTTCGCTGGTAAACCCACCCAATATAATAGCCGCGCTGTAAACTTTTTGATTTAGGGGTGCGGGAGGCACATCCCATTTACGGGCAAATAGGTAAAGTAAACACTGGTTACCAAAAACGAAAACTATTATAACAGAGCCGATCAGGGCACGGCGTTTCCATTTGGGCCTTTTAGAAAAGACCGCTATCAGCAACAAAACTACTAACCAATTGAATGGCGATATTAAAGAAACAAATATGAAGGAAAATATGCCGTACATGCAGACAAATAGCTAAAAACGGTGTCAATATAAAAGGAATATTTTTAAACAACGATTTACTACTAATACTACATTTTAAAAAAATTTAATAACTTAGGTCAGCTATTGTAAACCCTTCACATCATGACCCAGCCCTTTGCTATAAAGGAAGCCTCAAGGCGCCTTTTGTCCGTCGACGCCTTTCGCGCACTCACTATGCTTTGCATGATATTTATTAACGACCTCAGCGGCGTTAAGGGTATTCCTTACTGGATGGACCATGCCAAACGGATGCAAGATACTATGGGCTTTGCGGATACCATTTTCCCAGCGTTTCTTTTCATCGTTGGGTTATCCATCCCATTAGCTATCGATCGGAAAATGCAAAAGGGCGAATCATTCAATACCATCTCATTTGCTATTCTTTCCCGCTCATTTGCACTGATCGTGATGGGTTTTATGCATGTTAACCTGGAAGATTATAATGCAAAATTTGCGGTATTATCCGAACCGGTTTGGGAGATACTGCTAACGTTAAGCTTTTTCCTGATATGGTTGGACTACCCCCAAGCACTTAGCACCTTAAAAAAATACATCCTTATTGGCTTCGGCTGGTTTATTTTATTATTGCTGGCTTTCCTATATGTAGGCGGAAATGGTGACGCAGTACGCGGACTCCAGCCATCATGGTGGGGTATACTGGGTATCATCGGCTGGTCGTACCTGATATGCGCCTTTGTTTACTTTGTGGCGAAAGGCAATTTCACGGCAGCTATTATCGCTTTCCTGGCATTTATCGGCTTTAATATTATCGATCATGGGCTGCATCTCAAATTCAGTACCATAGCAATTTATGACGGTTCCGCTATATCATTGGTAATGGCCGGCACGGTCATTTCGCTTTGGTATGTGCGTCTGTCAGCACAAGGTTATAATACCAAACTGTGGCTATCTCTTTTTCTTGCGGGATGTGCGGCTATCGCCCTGGGCTTCCTGGTTCGCCCATACACAGAAGGAATTTCCAAAATACGCTCTACCCCGGCCTGGATATTTATCTGTATCGGCATCAGTATTTTGGTATTTGAGTTTATGATCTATTTTGTTGATTTTAAAGCCAAAAAGAACTGGTTCAACCTGATTTGGCCGGCAGGCACCGCTGCATTAACCTGTTACCTCATTCCGTATTTCCAGGTAGGGTTTTATAACCTTTTCCATTTTCACTACCCGGCATTTCTCAATTATGGCTGGGGTGGTTTCTTCCGGTCGTGGGCGGTGGCGTTTATTGTGGTGATAATTGGAGGCTTGTTAGCTAAAAGACATGTAAAATTGAAAATATAATGGAAACAAAAAAATCCCGTGTTCTACATCTGGAACAAGGGATTTTGGATAGGGTAAAGAACGTATATGTTATTAATCTTACCTATAACAGATCGGGTACTTTTACGCCACGAGGTTGTAAAGGTTCTTTGAATTTTTCAACATCTATCTAAGCGCAGTAACCTGCATTAATACAGCATTTTATTGTGCAGCCGATAATCACAAAGGTGTCAATTCCATAAATTTAAGATCGAGCCAGCGTCCGAATTTGAAGCCTACTTCCTTAAAATGCGCCACTTCAACAAAACCAAACGATTGGTGCAGCCGGTAACTTACCTCATTATCGGCATCTATCCCGGCTATCATGGCGTGCAATTTCATTTCCCGTGCACGGTCTATAAGCGGCTGGAGCAATAACTTGCTCAAACCTTTGCCACGATGACTGATATGCACATATACTGAATTTTCAACGGTGAATCGGTAACAGGGCCAAACCCTGAAATGCCCGAAGCTGCTGAAGCCGATAACCTGCCCCTCCTGTTCCGCCACAAAAACCGGGAAACCGCTGCCGGTGCGCTCCTTGAACCACGACAGGCGCATATCATAGGTGTGCGGATGTTCACTGTAAACGGAAGTAGTATTCAATATCACATGATTATAGATATTCAATATGGCCGCAATATCTTGCTCCGCAGCATCACGAATAATGATCTCCCCTGTAGGCATAAACAAATATATAAATAACAAAGGCGACCCGAAAATCGGATCGCCTTCGCGAATATTATTGTCCCGGAGGAGATGGGGGTGGCGGCGGTGGTGTACCCGGCGCACCACCAGGAGGCGGACCACCCGGTCCACGTTGTCTTTCCGGTAATTTCACTTCGGGATGAGCCGAACCACGATGGCAAGTGTAACAGTTCACACTACTTTCTATCACCATGCCCAGCGAATCCTTCTGCGCGTTAAAAAATTTCTTATTGATCTTGCTCGCCATCAGGAACATGTGGCGGGCTGCTTCTTTTTCAGGTTTGGCATCACTTGGGAAGTCCATTTTATTGGTTTGGTCGTTGCGCGCGTGGCAAAAGTTGCAATGTACCCCGAGCGAAGTAGCCCACATATCCATCACCTCGTGTAATTGGCGACCAGTGATCTTTTTAGGTAATACTTTAAGATTTTCGAATTTTGGCGGAGGTCCCTGCTGCTGTTGCGGCAGCGAAGCAGCTATGCTCAAAGCAGCTATGCCGGCGAATCCGGCAATAGCAGCAAATTTTCTGTTTATTCTCATAAGTGGTCGGATTAGGGAACTAATATAGTGATTCCTGTGACATTTATGTGACCAATTTGAAAAAAGGTTGTTTTAACACATATTTTTTACAAAGCAGTAACCAGTTTCTCACTTATATCCCAAAGTTTATTCCTGGCTCCGGCATCTTCCGCTATGGGGGCAGTTTTGGCAACTTTGCATTTTTTGAAGTATAGACCGCTTTTTTGCTCAAGCTTGGGTTGTGCTGCCAGGTAAATGGTTGTTTCGGCGCCTTTTTCGGGTGTGATCATAAATAGCTTTAAAACCCAAACAAACAGCTTAAGAAAACCTGTTGCCCCATCCCATATATTGGTGTTGACTACACCTGGATGCAATGCATAGGATAGTATGCCCTTGTCCTTATATTTCTCAGCCAGTGATTTAGTAAAACAGATATTGTATAACTTACTGATACCATACGCCGGGAAGCCTTTGTAAGCCGTATGCTCCCATTTCAGGTCATCAAAATTTGGTTTGGCATTCTTGTGCGCTTCCGAACTTACATTAATAATACGGGCATGTCCTTTCTCCAATAACGGCATTAGTTCTTTGGTCAATAAAAAGTGCCCGAGATGATTAAGCGCAAAGGTCATTTCAAAGCCGTCCTTACTGATCTCTTTTTTCAGGAACGCACTGCCTGCATTATTGATCAGTATATTGATATTAAACAACTTACTTTTTAACTCCTCAGCGGCTACACGTACACTTTGCAGGTCCGACACATCGCATTTAATAATATAGATGTTTTTATTGCCTGTTTGAGATACGATCTCCTGCTTCACTGCCTCCCCTTTTTCTGTATTGCGGACCAGCATATAAATAGCATGGCCCTTTTTGGCCAATTCCAACGCCGTTACTTTTCCTATGCCGGATGTAGAGCCGGTTATCACCGTGGTTATTGCTGCCATATTGGATTGATTTATAGTGCGACAAGATAGAGACATAATTGTTTTAGGGTGTAATCAAAAAGTAAATACATCAGGCAATGCTCCATAGGAGCAAAATGTAGGTATATGTTAAAAAATGTAAAATAATTTGGATTGTTACGAAATGTTCGTAGATTTACGAAACAATCGTAGAAGCAATGGAAAAATTAACTCAGCAAGAAGAAGAAGCAATGCAGGCAGTATGGGAATGCGGCGTGGGATCGGTAAAGGATTTTTTAGAGGTTTTAACCGAACCCACACCCTACACTACCCTCGCATCAACTATAAAAAACCTGGAGCGCAAAGGCTTTTTGACCAGCAGAAAAGTAGGAAATGTTTACAGCTACCGCCCCATTATAAAAGAGGAAGAGTACAAAAAACGTTTTATGAACGGTTTTGTAAGCGACTATTTCCAAAACTCCTACAAAGACCTGGTTACTTTCTTCGCTAATGAAAAGAAGATCAGCGCCAGCGACCTGAAAGAGATTATCAAACTGATTGAGAACCCTAAAAAATAAGAGCCATGCCTGCATTGTTCACATTTCTGTTTAAGGTAAACATAGCCCTGGTGCTGTTTTGCCTGGGCTATTACCTGGTGCTAAGGCACCTTACCTTTTACACGCTTAACCGGGTTTACCTGGTAACAGCCATCCTGTTCTCATCCATTTATCCATGGATAAACCTTAATGGTTTTTTCGAGCGCCATCATCAACTGACGGGTTCCGTACAAACCGTTATTATGCATTGGCGTGCACCTGCCGAAAACCTGGTGAAACCGTTAAACCAACCCAATTACTGGCAATGGGCCGAGGTAATTTTCTGGGTCGGGGCGGCATTGCTGGCTACTCGCCTGGTAATGCAACTGATTTCATTGTACCGGCTATATAAAAGTTCGGAACCGGGCAACGTGCACAATTATGCCGTGCGATTGATAGAAGGTGACGTTAGCCCATTTTCCTTCTGGCGGAGTATATATGTAAACCCTGCCAAACTTTCACCCTCTGACCTGGAAAAAGTGCTGGAGCACGAACATATCCATGTAAGTGAATGGCACACACTGGATATCCTTTTAGCCGAACTGAGCACGATATTTTATTGGTTCAACCCCGGCATCTGGCTGATGAAAAAGGCTGTACGTGAAAACGTAGAATTCATCACCGACCGCAAAATACTGCAAAAGGGTGTGGACACTAAACAATATCAATACAGCCTGCTCAGTGTAAGTTTGGCAGGCAAATCAAATAGCCTTGTAAACAATTTTAATATGTCAACCATTAAAAAACGAATCATCATGATGAACACAAAAAGATCATCCCGCCTTAACCTGAGCCGCTACATGTTTGTAGCGCCTGCGGTTATCATATTACTGCTTATTTTCAGTATCTCAAAAGCTGACGTGGCAAAAAAGCACATCGCTAATACCCTTAAATCCCTTACCACGGCTATTAAAAGTGTCGCCATATCAAATGACGACAGGCCGATCATGCACCCTGCTTCAAAACAACCTGTGAAAGTGGTCGCTGCTAATGTAAAAATAAAGCTCAACGCCACGCTTAAAAATGCTGACACCATTTACGCCGGTAAATCGAAGGACGGTAAAAGAACGATGCTGGTTACAAACAGCAAAGGCCTTGATTCCATAGCCTATGTGATCAATGGCGCAAAATCATCCAGGGCAGACCTGCTGGCGCTCGATCCCGCCAAAGTTTACAGCATTGAGATGATGTCGGCTGCGGATGCGAAACAATTTGTAGATTTTACCCTGGATAAACCGGAGATCCTTTTTGCAACAACCGATGATTCTGAAACCGGTAAAAAACTGAAAGCAAGAATAGATAAAACGATGAGATCGGGTGTATTGGCAGCAACCATAAATAAGGCCAATGGCGATTTAGCCCCACGGGCTACAGCTATGGCTTATTCTGAAAGTTCCCAGAATACTTCAAGCGACGTTGCGCCTGCTGTTGTTAGCTATAGTGTTTCAAACTCAGCATCAATATCATCCGATGACGCACCGGCAGCCGTTGCCTCCAACTTCGGCAATTCATCTGGTGTAACGTTAGTTGTTACTGATTCAAAAGTGAAAACCGCAGCTAATTCGGTCGTTTATGTGACCGGAAAACCAGTAACTAACGTACGTATAACAGGAACAAATTTGGCCCCAGTGGTAAGATTGAATGGCCTTGAGTTAGATACTGTTAAAGTCAAAGGAATCGGCAAGAAAAACATCGTTTACCTGAATAAAGTGAGGATAAACGATGAAACCACGCTGGATAGCCCGGGCAATAAGCTCATTATTGTGGATGGCAAAGAAGTAAAAAGCCTGAAAAACGTTTCGGCAGACGATATAAAATCCCTCACCGTTCTAAAAAACGAAACTGCTGAAAAACGTTACGGCGATAAGGGTAAAAACGGCGTAATAATTATTACAACTAAAAAGAGCCAGTAAATAAGTTAATAGGTTACTTCAACCTGAATAGCTGACCGGAATGTACCTGGTTGGCTATTCTCTTTTCAATTCCGAATTCCACATTCCGACCTCCGACTTCGCCTCAACTCGCCTCCGCCAATTTCTCATGCTCCAATAACTCCAGCAATGCTTTCTCTGCCGTATTCAGTTCAGCAGCATTTACATCTTTATCCTCGTCCAGTTTGCCAATATATTTAAATATCGTCCCATCTTCATAGCTTTTGATAACCGTGGGATGCACATAGTATTTTTTGCAGACTGTTCGCGTATTACCTAAATTGATGGCGACTTCGTCAAGCACACTTACAATCTTCTTCTTGCACTCTGTTACGGTATCAAACTCACCGGCTTCTTTAAAGGCATATAGGGCGCTTACGCTGCCGGCCCAGGTACGGAAATCCTTCGCCGTAAAATCTTCACCGGTAATGGCTTTTAAGTAATCATTTACATCTCCCGAGCCAACCGAATGCTTTTTGCCCTCCGCATCAAAATATTGAAAAAGCTCGCGACCGGGAATATCCCTGCATTGTTTTATCAAGCGCGCAAGCTTGCGGCTGTGCAGGGCGATTTTATGCTGAACGCCCTTTTTGCCTTTAAATTCAAAGCTGATAGCCGTACCATTTATATTGACATGTTTATTCATCAGCGTGGTTAAACCAAATGAACCATACAATTTTTTGTACGATTCGTTCCCTACCCTGATGCTGGTTAACTCCATGATCCGCACGATTAGCGCAACCACTTTTTCGAGGTCGAGATTGGCGCGGTTCATATCCTTGTCCACCTGTTTGCGTATTGAAGGCAGGTACGCAGCAAACAATTGCATGTGATGATATTTGGATTGATTACGGAGTTTGTTCCAGTCCGGGTGATAGCGGTATTGTTTGCGTCCGGCGGCATCGGTACCGGTAAATTGCAGGTGCCCATTTTCATAAGGTGATATCCAAACGTTCGTGTAAGCAGGCGGGATGACCAGGCGATTAAAGCGATGTATCAATTCTTTATCCTTAACCAATTTACCGTCAGCGTCATAAAAACTAAAACCTTTGCCTGAAGCTTTTCGGGTGTAGCCGGGATTAGAATCAGACAAATAACGCAGGCCGGCTGCTTTTGCAGTTACTTTAGGGTCGCGGCCAATTTTTTCAAGTTTTTTGATGAGACGGTTCATTCATAGAGAGAACATGATTTCTCTGTTTAGGTTTTGACCTGGCGCAGATTTGAGACAACTTTATGAAAGTTGTCAAATCTTAACGTGTATATTTGAGTATCGCACATGGAATTACTGCCCATCAAAGAGCATCTGCATGAGAACCAGGAATTTGCCGATCATCCCGATTGCAAAGAAAGCCTGGGGATGTGTATCGACTTTTATAAGCGGGTTGGCTTCCATCCACCCTGGTTATGTTACTATGTTCAATTAGACGGGCTATTGGTTGCTGCGGCGGCATTTAAGGGGAAACCTATTGACAATAAGGTTGAGATAGCCTACGGAACTTTTCCGCAACATCAAAATAAAGGCATCGGGTCGAAAATTGCAAACACCTTAGTTAAACTGGCACTTAAAACCGATCCTGGAATAATGGTTACTGCTCAAACTTTAATGGAGGAAAATTATTCAGCCAAAATATTGCGGAAAAACAATTTTGTTGTGATCGGCACCGCCATTGACGAGGATGAGGGTGAAGTTTGGGAGTGGGAATATCAACGAAGTTAAAACATATTGACCTTTTACTGACTATTATTAAGAGTTAAACTCTCAATTTTACGTCAATCAAAATCACAAACACTTATGAAATACAATTATTTAGGAAACACCGGTGTGGTGGTTTCCGAATTATGCTTTGGCACCATGACATTCGGCGGCGAAGGCGGCATTTGGGGGAACATTGGCAAAGTTCAGCAAGATGGTGTTAACGAACTGATGAAGACAGCCGTTGATTCGGGCATTAACTTCATCGATACAGCCAATGTTTATTCTTATGGGTTATCTGAAAAACTGTTAGGACAGTCTATCCGGGATACCGGCATCAATCGTAACGAGCTGGTTATTGCTACCAAAGTTCGCGGCCGTATGGGCGAAGGCAAAAATTATGTTGGGCTTTCACGATTTCACATTTTCCAATCCATAGACGAAAGTCTACATCGTCTTCAGATGGATCATATCGATGTACTTTACGTGCACGGCGTAGATCCAAAAACACCGGTCGAGGAAACAGTAAGAGCCCTGAATGATATTATACTCACTGGTAAAGTTCGTTACGTCGCCGTATGCAACTGGCCGGCATGGATGGTTATGAAAGCTATTGGCATTGCGGACAAATATGGCTGGAACAAATTTATAGGTCTGCAGTATTATTACTCGTTGACGAGCAGGGATATTGAAAGAGAAGTATTGCCCTTAGCCATCGACCAAAACCTGGCAGTAATGCCATGGAGCCCGCTGGCAGGCGGTTTCCTTTCGGGGAAATATTCCCGGAATAATGAAAAAGCAGGCGATTCGCGCCGCGACGTATTCGATTTTCCGCCCGTTGACAGGCCAAAAGCTTATGATATTATTGATGTGATAACCGAAGTAGGTAAGCAATATAATATCTCCGCCGCACAGGTTGCGCTGGCCTGGGTACGTTTGCAAAAAGGCATAACCAGTACCATCATCGGCGCAAAAAATGTCGATCAGTTAAAGGATAATGTAAATTCAACCAATGTCGTTTTATCTGAGGATGATCTGAAAAAGATCAACGAGGTAAGCGCATTGCCGAAAGAATACCCGGGCTGGATGGTTGAACGGCAAAGTGCGGATAGGGAGATAAAGTGAGTCCGGAAGTCGGAAAGATAAAATGGTGTATCTTTCGGACTTCCGGACTTATGCGGACTTTCCGACTAAAGTTCTGAAAGAACTTTAATCACCCACTCCACCTGCTCCGGGCTTACATCCAAATGCGTTACAAAACGGATACGGTGCGTATCAGTGCTATTGGCTTTGATGCCTTTATCGAGTAGTTTTTTTAGAACTTCCTCCGCCGGGGCAAAAGTATCGAACAAAACGATATTGGTATCGGCTGGCATAACGTATTTTACCCAGCTTTGCTTGCTTAATGTATCAGCCATTAATTGTGCGTGGGCATGATCAATTTTTAAACGTTGCACGTGATGGTCCAGCGCATAAATGCCTGCGGCTGCCAAAAAACCCGCCTGCCGCATACCACCACCAAATACCTTGCGGATACGGCGTGCATATTTGATGGTGGCTTTATCAGCCAATAAAACTGAGCCTATAGGGGCACCTAAACCTTTTGATAAGCAAACCGAAATACCGTTAAAGTATTTACCGTAATCTACAGCCTTATCCCCTGTATTGGTTAATGCGTTGAATATCCTGGCGCCATCCAGGTGAAGTTTTAAACCTTTATACCGGCAAAGCGCGGCGATAGGTTTAATATCTTCCAAAGTATAGCAACTGCCCCCGCCTTTATTCACCGTATTCTCCAGCACAACCAAACTGGTATGCGGGTAATGTATATTCTCAGCATTAATTTCAGGTGCTATCATTTCGGCAGTTATCCGGCCACGGTCGCCATTTAGTAAGCGTGTTGATACCGCCGAATTAAAGGCTATCCCGCCACCTTCGTAACGGTAAACATGCGCAGTTTGGTCGGCGATCAGTTCATCCAAAGGCTGGGTAAAGCACTTGATGGCTATCTGGTTGGTCATCGTCCCCGACGGGCAAAATAAACCGGCTTCCATACCGAAGATAGCAGCGGCTTTTTCTTCCAGCGCATTTACGGTTTCGTCCTCGCCAAAAACATCATCGCCTACTTTGGCACTCCACATGGCTTCCAGCATACCTGGTGTGGGTTTGGTTACGGTATCACTTCTTAAATCGACGGTCATCATATTTATGAATGAAAATTGCGTTATCTTGTATCGAATTATTATGCGCTCAATTTTAATCATTTTATTCTTTATGCTGATGTATGTATCAGCAAAATCGCAAAAATGGCAGCCTGGCACTTTTACTGATGTGAAAGGCAATAAGCTAACGGGTTTGATCAACGACAATCCCGGCGGTAAAGGCCCCATCAAAGATGAAGGTTTTATTGAATTTAAGGATGACAGTAAAGCCAACCCCTATAAACTGAGCGCCAGCGACCTGAAATCATTTACCGTAGGCAAGGATAGCTTTGTGGTTGCACACGCGCCTCATAACGAGTTGTGGACAAAAAAGGAGCTGGATTTTGTAAAAGTGGAACTGGATGAAGAAACCAAACTGTATGTTGCGTTTGTTGGCATGGGCACCGGTGGCGGCGGAAACGGTTTTGGTGTGCAGCCCGTAGGCGGCGTGGGCCTTGGCACCGGCGGATATGGCGGGGCGGGCGGCGGCATTGCTATTAATGTTGGCGGCGGGCGCGGCAGTATGGGTAAAGTACAAACCACCTATTATTTTGGCGCCAATACCGCCGAAATGGACCAATTAACGCCTATTAATTTTAACGATGTGATGAGTGATATTATGGGCGACGAGCCCGATGTGTTAGAGAAAATAAGGGACAACCAATTTAACCTGGGTAACATTCAAAAGCTAATTGCTTACTTCAAACAGGTTAAACAAGCAGAAAGCGAAAAGCAAAAGGCTGAAAGCAAACAAAACTAAAGCTTTAGGCTTTCACCTCAAATATTCCGTGCGATCACAAACCCGCTGGCCCAGGCCCATTGAAAATTGTAACCGCCCAGCCAGCCGGTAACATCCACACATTCGCCGCCGAAGAATAAGCCCGGTACTTTTTTAGCTTCCAACGTTTTGGATGAGAGCTCATCGGTTGATACCCCGCCGCGCATTACTTCGGCTTTATCATAGCCTTTGTCGCCAGCAGGTTTTACTTTAAATTCATGAATTAAAGCTGCTACGTTTTCTAATTCTGTTTTGGTTAACGACGCCAGGTTCTTATCTGATGGCAATTTATCGCTTAATGCTTCGGCAAACTTCCGGGTAAACAGGCTGGCAATAAAATTCAGCAGCATTTTTTTCCCATTCTCTTCGCGCTCCTGTTGTATCAGGTCGATGATATTTTGATTCGGTAACAGGTCGATATAAATAAACTCGCCCGGCCGCCAGTAGGATGATATCTGCAGAATAGCCGGGCCGCTTAATCCCCAATGGGTGAATAATATATTTTCTTCAAAACTTATCCGATCGTTCCAAACCCTGCAAAAAATGCTGTTGCCGGATAATTGTTCGTACCAGGGCTGATCTTTTCCAGTGATAGTCAGCGGAACCAGAGCAGGTGCTGTTTCTGTAAGCTGCATGCCAAACTTGCGGGCAACTTTTAAACCGAAATCGGTAGCGCCCAATTTTTGTATCGGAAGCCCTCCTGATGCGATGACCACTTTAGGAACCGACAGCTTTTGTTCTTTCCCGTTTCTTTGAATTTGTATACCGAAATCATCCCCTACCTTTTCAATTCCGGTTACTTCCGTATCACACCATAATTCCTGCCCAAAATCCGCACACAGGCCAGTGAATACTTCCACTACATCCTTCGCTTTATTGCTTACGGGGAATAGCTGCCCGAGCGTTTTTTCTTGCCCAACAATGCCGTATGCCTCAAAAAAACTGATGGTATCCTCTACGGTCCATTGCGCAAAAGCCGATTTGCAGAAATGCTCGTTTTGCGAAAGAAACTGTTGTGCTGAAGCGTATAAATTGGTGTAATTGCACCGGCCGCCGCCGCTGATAAGTATTTTAGCGCCGGGACGGTCATTTTTCTCGAGTATTAGTACCCGTTTGCCTAAATAGCCTGCCTGCACGGCGCACATCAACCCGCAGGCGCCACCGCCTATTATTATTGCATCAAAATGGGTTTGTTTTGTTAAATTTGTACTCATGGACGGCGTGTCGCAAATATCAGAATTTGGAAAGATAATTATCTTTTTAATTACGGGCACCCTGATGGTGGCCGTGGCGTTCTTTGTTACCCGCATTTTAGCCCCTAATAATCCAAATCCTGAAAAGCTAACCTCGTACGAATGCGGCGAAGAAGCTTTGGGCAGTGCATGGATACCTTTTAATTCGCGCTTTTATGTTATCGCGCTTATTTTCCTTTTGTTTGAGGTCGAAATGGTATTTATCCTGCCCTGGGCAACGGTTTTTGGCAGCAAGGAGATCATAGGCGTTGATAAGCGCTGGGGCTGGGTGTCGTTAACTGAAATGTTTGTGTTTTTAGGCATATTGATATTAGGATTAGTTTACGTTTGGGTTAAAGGCGATCTCGACTGGATAAAACCCAAACCTATTATACCTACGGTTGATTCGACGGTTCCTATGTCGCTATACGAAAACATAAACAAGCAGCAAAGCGTCTACAGGGTAAAAGAGTTTTCACTTGAGGCCCCTATCCCTGCATCGACTGTTCCCGCCACTCCCCCTGCCACTCAAGAAATTCCAGCTATCAGGAAACCAATGTTTAAACCCACTTTTAAAAAGCCTGGCAATGAATCCTGAGAGTATGAATGAAAGCGGCGGTGTGGTTATCACCAAAATGAACGATTTGCTCAATTGGGCAAGACTTTCGTCACTTTGGCCGTTAAGTTTCGGCATTGCCTGCTGTGCCATTGAGATGATGGGCTCATTTGCCTCTACATATGATATGGACCGTTTTGGCGTTTTCCCGAGACCCTCTGCCCGTCAGGCCGATGTGATCATCATCGCCGGTACAGTTACTTTTAAAATGGCAGAGCGCATCAAACGGCTGTATGAACAAATGCCCGAACCAAAATATGTGATCTCGATGGGCTCCTGCTCCAACTGCGGCGGACCCTACTGGCAGCATGGTTACCATGTGGTGAAAGGCGTTGACAGGGTAATACCTGTAGATGTTTATGTGCAGGGGTGCCCTCCACGCCCGGAAGCATTGATAGGCGCGATTTTGGAGTTGCAAAAAAAGATCGAAGGCGAACAAATGATCAAAGGATAACACTATCCACCGTACTGACAAAACACTGTCACCACTTTATCCGGAACAATTCGGTACCTTTGAATATACCCTTTAACCTTTCCTAATGAAAAAAATACTATTCGTTTTGAGTTGCTTTCTGTTGACCTGCTCGTTTAAAACAAAAGCCCAGACGCCTGACCGCATTCTCGAAATTTTTCCGCAATTCACGGGCATTTATGATAATGTTCCGTATGCTAATGACACGCTTAAAAAACACTTGCTTGATATTTACCTGCCACCTACCGGCAAAAGCAGCTACCCAGTTGTAATATGGGTACATGGCGGTGCCTGGATGTCGAACGATAAATACGCCGACATGAGCTACATGAAGCAAACGCTCAAAGGCTTTATCGATAGCGGTTATGCCGTAGCCTCGATAGATTACCGCTGGAGCACAACGGCCATTTTCCCGGCGCAAATACAGGATTGCAACCAGGCAGTTGAGTTTTTATACCAAAACGCCGCAAAATACCACCTTGATCGCGACAAATTTGCTCTTATCGGCTTTTCGGCAGGCGGACATTTGGCTTCGCTTATGGGCTTGTCTAACAATAGCAACATTAAAGATTTTTATGCCGACGGCAAAAAGCCGCACTTCAAAATAAAGCTGGTGCTTGACTTCTACGGGCCTTCGGACCTATTGAAGCTGAAAGGAAATGATTCCAATGACCCCAAAAACCCGATCACCTTATTATTAGGTGGAAGGGCTGTAGATAAGCCAGAACTTGCCACCAAAGCCAGCCCAATTACTTACGCTGATAAAAACGACCCGCCATTCTTGATCGTACAGGGCGAGAAGGATGAGTCGGTTAACCCGGATCAATCGGCTACGCTTGCCGCGAGGTTAAGTCAATTGGACGTAAAAAATGAATTTTTTATTGTACCTGGCGCACCGCATTACGGGGTGATGTTTGATACAGAAAACATAAGAGAACGGATTTTCTTCTTTTTAAAAGAATATCTTAAGTAAAAGATTGGTCACAGACCTTTACGAATAGAACGTGGCACTCTTTTTTGTTCTTTCACAATATCCTTTAAGAGAGATTGCAGGATCACCGCATTCCAATCAATTGAAAAAACGCAGCATTTATATTGCATAGGTTTGTCCTCATGATGTATCATAAAGTAATTACGATAGCTTTTTATAGCAATTTTGTCCCACGGAAGCGTGTTGTTTTTATCCCAGCTGATGCCGTCATGGTGGAAGGCGACACCTGCAATATCGAATGTTTGCTGGATATTATATAGTTCGGTGTAATAATTAAGCTGATTATCCAGGTAAAAATCCCAAAGCTCCTGTAACAGGCCCGCCCATATCCTGTAATATTCCTTGCTTTTTACGCCATAAAAACTATTGAGTTTGATACGGGTTATTTCACAATTATAATTTTTGACCTCAATAAAATACTGCCGGCCGAATGCGAATTTTATCCCCCGCAGTTCCTTCATGCCAAACCTGAACGCCGCGATATCCTGGCTATCAATAAATAATTTATGGTTAAAGTTTAGGGGCTTCTCAATGGTAAGCCCTTCTTCAGCAAAAACAAGCCTGTCACAGACTCTGTCCTGGATCAGGCCTGGTATTACAACAATATTTTGGGGGCGGTTCATTTAATTCTAAAAATAAAAAAAACACTTGCTAATAATCAAGCAATGTTTATAAG